>NZ_JBEZBX010000003.1:0-220079 GCF_040647275.1 Lentzea sp. NPDC042327 | reverse complement strand
CGTGGCCGGTCGAGGCGGGGCCGGTCGAGGCGGGGCCGGTCGAGGCGGGGCCGGTCGAGGCGGGGCCGGTCGAGGCGGGGCCGGTCGAGGCGGGGCCGCTCCGCTGGCCCGCTCGGCTGGCCCGCTCGGCTGGCCCGCTCGGCTGGCCCGCTCGGCTGGCCCGCTCGGCTGGCCCGCTCGGCTGGCCAGCGGCCGCCTAGCGGTGCCCAGTCGGCAGCGCAGCGGCAACCCGGCAGCTGCCCTGCGGCCGTCCGAAATTGTCAGACCCCTCTGCCAAGCTCAGCGACGTGGACCTCAAGACCTTCTGGCAGCTGATCGCCGACGCCCGCGCCGACGTGCCCGACCCGTCCGACTGCTGCGCCGTGGTCGCCGCCGCCAAGACCCGCCTGGCCGCACTCCCGCCCGCCGAGATCGTGTCGGCGCAGCAGGCGCTGTGGGACGTGATGGCCTTGTCGTACCGGAACCCCCTGTGGGCCGCGGCCTACGTGATCAACGGCGGCTGCTCCGACGACGGCTTCGACTACTTCCGCGGCTGGCTGCTCACCCAGGGCGAGGACGTCTACCACGCCGCCGCCACCTCCCCGGAGACCCTGGCCGACCTGCCCGCCGTGGTCACGGCCGCCGGGTCGGGCGACGAGTTCGAGTGCGAGGGCGCCCTGAGCATCGCCTGGGACGCCCACCTCACCGCCACCGGCATGCGCCTGCCGCAGGACGCGTTCACGATCCGCTACCCGGAGCTCGACCCGGACTGGTCGTTCGACTTCGACGACGAGGCCGAGATCGCCCGCCGCCTGCCCCGCCTGGCGGCCCTCTACGGCTACTGACGACTGCTGAGCTCGCTGCGGGGTGCAGCGCCGACGATCAGGCGCCCGCGCGGACACCACGAGGTGCACGACCTCGGCGCGCGCAGGCTCGGCGCGCGCGGGCTCGGCCCGCGCGGGCATGGCGGCTGGCTTGCCGGGACGGTCAAACTCGGACCCGGTCGGCTGGCCTCAACACCCCGGCTGGGCGGTCCACGAAGCGCGACTGGTTCGGCTTCGACGGCCCGCCACGGCACCAACCCGGCCCACCACGGCACCACCCGGCTCGGCGGCCCGCCGCGTACCACGGCTTCGAGCAGCCCGCCGCAGCGTGCCGCACGCCGTCGGTCTTGGCGGGCGCAGCAGCGCCGCCGAGGCTCAGGTGGACTGCGTCCTGCCGCCGATGCCGCACGCGGTCGTGTGCGGCCTCGACGGCGGACCGTTCAGCGGCGGCGGCGGGAGGTCAGGTAGTCGCTGACCACCGCGGCGCCCAGGCCGTCCTCGTCGGCGGACACCACGCGGCCGCCGCCGCGGCGGGCCACGATGTCCACGAAGGCGGCCAGGCGGGGGTCGTCGCCCAGTTTGAAGACCGAGATCGTGGCGCCCAGGCGGGCCAGGGAGTCGACCTCGTTCAGGGTTTTCGTGAGGGTGCGGGGCAGGGGCGGGTAGTTGAACTCCGCGTCGCCCTCGGGTTCGAGGTGGGCGGTGGGTTCGCCGTCGGTCACCACCAGGACCACCGGCTGGGCGTCGGGGTGGCAGCGGACGTGGCGGCCCGCGAGCAGCAGGGCGTGGTGCAGGTTGGTGCCCTGTTCCCACACGCCTTCCAGCGCCGTGAGCTGGCCGATGTCGACGGCCTCCGCGTAGCGGCCGAACGTGACCAGTTGCAGGGCGTCCGTGCGGAAGCGGGTCTGGATCAGGTGGTGCAGGGCCAGTGCCGTGCGCTTCATCGGCACCCAGCGGCCGTCCTGCACCATCGACCAGGACGTGTCCACGCACAACGCGACCGCGGCACGGGAGCGGTGCTCGGTCTCAGCGACCTCCAGGTCCACCACGTCCAGCTTCATGGAGCCGGAGCGCAGCACGGAGTTGCGCAGCGTGCGCGGCACGTCCCACGGTTCGGTGTCGCCGAACTGCCACGGGCGGGTCGAGCCGATCAGCTCGCCCGCGGCGCCGGCGGACACCGTCTCGCGGGAGCCCTGGGAGGAGCGCAACTGGTCGACGACGCCGCGCAGGGCGGTCTCGCCGAGGCGGCGCAGCGCCTTCGGGGTGAGCCGCAGGGAGCCGTCCGGGGCGCGTTCGAGGATGTTCTGCTGACGCAGGGCCTTCTCCAGCTCGGCGAGCCGGCGGGCGTCGACGGAGGCCTCGGGGCCCAGCTGGCGTTCCAGCGCCTCCAGGTCGATGTCCTCCAGGCGGGCGCCGGGGTAGGACTGGGCCAGCTGCTCGGCCAGCGCGTCCAGCTCGGCCAGGTCCGCCATCGCCTGCGCGCCCTCGCCGAGGCCGAGCGGGTCCTGGCCGCGGAACCGGGCGGAGGACGTCCAGTCCTCACCGGGGCGCAGGCGTTGCAGCAGCGAGTCCAGGGTGGACAGCTGCGAGCCGATGCCGCCGAAGGCCTGCTGGGACAACGCGGACAGCTCGGCGCGCTGCTCGTCGGTCATCGAGTTCATCATGCGCTGCGCGGCGGCGGACCGGGCGGCCAGCGCGTCGACCAGCTCGTCGACGGTGCGCGGGTTCTCCGGGAAGAAGTCGCCGTGCTTGCGCATGAACTCGTCGAACAGCCGCGGCGTGTCCGGTGAGCTCGCGGCGTGCGCGGTCAGCAGCTCGTTCAGGTCGCGCAACATGCGCTGGATGCGGCGCACGTCCTCGGAGTCGACGTTGGACAGCGCCTCCTTCATGCCGCGGAAGCGCTGGTCCAGCAGCTCGCGGCCGAGCAGGTCGCGGATCTGCTCGAACGCCTCGCGCGCCTCCTGGGAGTGCCAGTCGTAGTTCGACAGCTCCTGCACGGCCGCGGCGGTGCCCTGCGGCAGCGCGTCGAGCTGGGCCTCGCGGAACCGGGCGTCGTCGGACGGGTCGGGGAACAACGCCCGCCGCTCCGCCTCCAGCGCCTCGTCCAGCAGCCGCCGGACCTCCTGCAGCGTGCCGTCCAGCCGGTGCCGGCGCTGGATCGACGACCGCCGCTGCCACAGCCGCGACGTCATGTCGTCCAGGCCGTGGGTGCCGTCGACGCCGCGCCGCAGCAGCTCGCGCAGGGCGGCGTTGGGCGAGGCGCCCTCCATGATCTCGCGGCCGAGCTCGTCCACGGCCGCGCGCAGGTCCACGGGCGGCGCCAGCGGGTCCGCGCCGCCGCCCCAGCGTCCGTAGCGGTACCTCATCCGTACACCGAACGGTCGTCGTCGGAGGACGTGTCCTTGGACAGGTGCCGCGTCAGGTAGAGCGACTCGAGCGCCAGCTCCACGGCCGAGGCGATGCGGCCGGGCGGGTCCTTCGGGCCGGCGCCCAGCCGGGCGGCCACCTCGTGCAGCACCGGCAGCTCGGGCAGCGCCGCCAGCAGGTCGCCGGCGTGCACGCGGTCGCCGGTGGCCACCGGGTGCCCGTCGGACACGGCCTCGGCCAGCGTCCGCAGGTTCAGCCCGGCCAGCCGGGCCCGCGCGGTGTCGGCGATCGAGCGGCGCAGCAGGTGGACCAGGACCTCGTCCTCCCGGCCCTCCTCCCCCGCCTCGAACTCCAGCTTGCCGCGCAGCACGTCCGGCACCGACTCCAGGTCGATCGGCCGGGCGATGGCCGGGGTCTCGCCGATCAGCGCGGACCGGCGCAGCGCGGAGGCCGCGACGGTCTCCGCCGCCGCGATGGCGAACCGCGCCGACACGCCGGAGCGCTGGTCGATCGACGACGACTCGCGCAGGTGCCGCACGAACCGGGCGATGATCTCCAGCAGGTGGTCTCCCACCTCGGCGACCAGCTCGGCCTCCTGGCGGACCATGTCGACCTCGGCGTCGACCTCCAGCGGGTAGTGCGTGCGCACCTCGGCGCCGAAGCGGTCCTTCAGCGGCGTGATGATGCGGCCGCGGTTGGTGTAGTCCTCCGGGTTCGCGGTGGCCACGAGCAGCACGTCCAGCGGCAGCCGCAGCGTGTAGCCGCGGACCTGGATGTCGCGCTCCTCCATGACGTTCAGCAGCGCGACCTGGATGCGTTCGGCCAGGTCGGGCAGCTCGTTGATGGCGATGATGCCGCGGTGGGCGCGCGGCAGCAGGCCGTAGTAGATCGTCTCCGGGTCGCCGAGCGACCGGCCCTCGGCCACCTTCACCGGGTCGACGTCGCCGACCAGGTCGCCGACCGAGGTGTCCGGCGTGGCGAGCTTCTCCGCGTACCGCTCGTCGCGGTGCCGCCACACCACCGGCAGGTCGTCACCGAGCTCGGCGGCCCGGCGGCGCGACTCCGGCGTGATCGGGTCGAGCGGGTGCTCGCCCAGCTCGGAGCCCTCGATCACGGGCGTCCACTCGTCCAGCAGCGACACGATCGTGCGCAGCAGGCGGGTCTTGCCCTGGCCGCGCTCGCCGAGCAGGACGACGTCGTGCCCGGCGAGCAGCGCCCGCTCCAGCTGCGGGAGCACCGTGCGGTCGAACCCGACGATGCCGGGCCACGGGTTGCGCCCCTCGCGCAGGGCGGCGAGCAGGTTCTCGCGGATCTCGGTCTTGACGCCGCGCGGCCGGTGCCCGGCGGCGCGCAGCTCGCCCGCCGTGCGGGCCTGGTTCTGGGTCACCCCGATGACGCTACGCAGCCCCACCGACAATTTCGACGTGGAGCGACTCCAGCCCCCTGCCGCACCGCCGCCTCCACGGCGTTGCGGGGGATGCGCGCCGGCGCCGGGTCGTGCGCCAGGGCTCCGTTGGAGCACAAGGAACCGCGCTGAACACCCATCCCTCGTCCGGCTTCGGCAGGACCACCAGCTCGGCCCCGTGACCGGGGTGCGGTAAGCCCTGGGCGAACGCGACGGCCCGCAGGACGGTCCTGCGCGCGACTCCGCTGTTTTCCGAATCCTCCGGGTCCACGGCGCCGTCGTGCAGGAGAATGCGGGGCGCTATGAGCAACTGTGTCGATTTCAAGTGGGCCCCGTCCCCCGCCGACTGGCGGGCGAGCCTGCGCACGATGGTGCCGATGTTCCGGTGGGCGCCGTGGTTCGCGGTCGCGCTCGGCGGCTTCTCGCTGGTCCTGCTGTTCTTCTACGACGGGCTGGTGCCGGCCGCGGTCTTCGGCCTGGTGTGCGCGCTGGTGATCGGGTTCATGGAGCCGGTCGCGGTGTGGTGGCGGTTCTCGTCGGACGAGATGATCAGCAGGACCGTGGTGGGCAGCGCCGACGACCAGTCGTTCCGGATGGCCGTGGGCACCGCCGTGCGCGAGGAGCTCGACTGGGCGGAGCTGCCCGGCTGGACCGAGACGCGGCAGGGGTTCGTGCTGGAGACGCTCGACGAGGGGTCGGCGTCGCTGTCGGTGCCGCACCGGGCGTTCGCGTCCACGCAGGACGCCCAGTCGTTCCGCGACCTGCTCGAACAGCACATCGGACCCGCGAACTAGCCGAACCCGATCCGAGACCGGCTGCAGCGGACGGCGCCGGGCCACGTAATCTCGTCGCGTGTCCTGTGCAAGTGCCACGCTGGTCGTGTGGACGTCGGGATGGCTGCACGGTCTGGCCGCCGCCGACGACGTCCTCGACGCCCTGCACACGTGGGCCGAGCAGCACGAGGTGGTGGCCGACGACGACGGCACCGCCACGGCGCTCGACCTTCCCGGTCCCGACGAGGCTCCCGTGGGCCCCGCCCTGCTGCTGGCCTCCCTGCGGCGCGCGGGTGCGACCTCGGCGCGGCTCGTGCTGCCGGTGCCCGGTGACGTGCGCGGCCTGGGCGGCAAGGGGCCCCTCGCGATGTGCGCGCTGCGTTCCGGTGAGGCGCTCGTGATCCCGTCCGTGCACGTCGGGCTGGTGCCGAAGATCGTCGCGGACGGCGTGATGCGCTGGACGGTGTTCGACCTGCCCTCCTCGACAGGCCTGGAGCACATCCCGATCGGCGAGGCCGAGCAGGGGCTGGGCACGGCGCTGCGCGAGGCGACGGCGGCGCTGGCCGCGCTGGACGTCGCGAAGCACCGGCCGAACGTGCGCGAGGAGATCGCGGACCTGTCCGCCGCGAACTCCGCGCTGCCGTGGCCGGACGCGATGCCGCCGCGCTCGTTGCGGGTGCTGCAACGGGCCGCCGAAGTCGACGCGATCGTGTCGGTGGCCCGCTCGGACTCACCCGGTGGCGCGGTGTCGGCGTCGGCGATGACCGCGCGGACCGAGGCGTTGCGGCCGGTGTCCGAAGCGGTGCGGCGCGCGCGGTGCGCTGCCGTGGACGAAGCGGTGCGCGTGCTGGCCGACTCGGGCGCCGGGCGGCACTGACCCCGTTCCCCGTGCCTGCCCCCGCCACCGGTGCGAGGATGCGACGGGGGCGATGCGGGTGGACGCGGCACGGCGAGTGGTGATCATCGCGTACAACGACGCGCAGATCCTCGACGTGGCGTGCCCGAGCGGCACGTTCGAGATCGCGAACGGCCACGGGGCCGCGCCGCCGTACCGGATCGAGCTGGCCACGGTGACGGGGCGGGACGTGCGCAGCTCGTCGGGGATCGCGCTGACCGGCGCACGGCGGCTGGCCTCGGTGACCGGGCGGATCGACACGATGCTGGTCGTCGGCGGGCACGGGACCCGCGACGCGATGGCCGACGACGGGATGCTGACGCAGGTGCGGCGCCTCGCACGGCACAGCCGGCGGGTCGCGTCGGTGTGCACCGGCGCGTTCGTGCTGGCCGCGGCCGGGCTGCTGGACGGCAGGAAGGTGACCACGCACTGGGCGTACGGCGACATCCTGGTCGAGCACTTCCCGCAGGTCACGGTGGACCTGGCACCGCTCTACGTCCAGGACGGCAACGTCTACACCTCCGCCGGGGTCACCAGCGCGCTGGACCTGACGCTCGCGCTGGTCGAGGACGACAACGGCCCCACCGTCGCCCGCCGGGTCGCCCGCGAGCTGGTGACCTACCTCCAGCGCCCGGCCGACCAGGCTCAGCTCAGCATGTTCCTCGCCGCGCCCCCGCCGGGCGACCGGCTGGTGCGCGACCTGCTCGGACACATCGCCGCGCACCCCGGCGAGGACCTGAGCCCGGCCGCGCTCGCGGCACGGGCCCAGATCAGCACACGGCACCTCACCAGGCTGTTCGCCACCCACGTCGGCACCACCCCCGCCCGCGCGGTGCGGGCCGCCCGCACTGAGGCCGCCGCCCACCTGGTGCGGGGCAGCGACCTGTCGCTGGCCGCGGTCGCGCGCCGGTGCGGGTTCGGGTCGGCGGAGGTGCTGCGGCAGGCGTTCCTCGACCACTACGGGATGACCGGGGACAGGATTCGCAGGATCGCGGACATGCCCGGCCCGCTCGACCGTGGTTCTCCCCAGACTCCTGGGCACGGAACCACGTGAGATCGAGGGGGAACACCATGTTCGACAGGAAAGCGGCGGCCGTGCTCGGGATGGCGCTGATCAGCCTGCTGGGGACGACGGTGGCGAGCGTCCCGGCGTCGGCGGCGCCGTGCCGCAAACCGGTGAGCTCCGTGTCGGTGCACGGTCGCACGATCCACCTGTGGGTGTGCGACAACGGCTGGCACGGTCAGATCACCGGTGGGGCCACGGGTGACCCGGTCTGGCTGGACAGCGCCCGCAACACGGTGACGGGCTACCGGACCATCCCGTCCGGCGCCACGTCGGTGAACACCGGCACGGTCGGGCAGTACGGCGGACCGTGGCGGGCCTGCGGGCGCGCGTTCAACCGCCCGGAGATCGTCTGCACCGCACGCAACTGAACCGGGTCTCCGGCCGGTCCGAGGAGGGCCGGCCGGAGACCGGCACTACTGGGCCTTGACGGGCCTTTTTGCCGGCTCGCAGCACAACGGCGCGCACGGGGCACCGTTCACCGTGCAGCCGGCTGAGGTGAACGACGACAGCTTGCGCACGGGAGCACCGGAGGTGTGCTCGGCCACCAGCTCCACGACGAGCTCGGCGAAGCGAGGGTCGGCGTTCGGGGTCGCCGCGCGGGCGAACTCCACGCCGAGCTCGGCGGCGCGGTCACGGGCCTCGGTGTCGAGGTCCCACACCACTTCGAGGTGGTCGGACACGAACCCGATCGGGCACACCACGACGCCGGTGACGCCCTTGGCGTGCAACGCGTCGATGTGGTCGACGATGTCGGGCTCCAGCCACGGGATCTGCGGCGGGCCGGACCGCGACTGCCACACCACGTCGTACTCGGTGACGCCCAGCTCGGCCGCGACCAGCCGGGACGCCTCGACGACCTGGCGGGAGTAGCGGTAGCCGCCCTCGGACGGCGGACCGGCGGCCTTGTCCGCGGACACCGGCACCGAGTGCGCGGTGAAGACGAGCCGGTACGGGCCGGTCAGCGACTCGGCGGCCGCGCGGACGCCGTCGGCGAAGGCGGAGATGAAGAGCGGGTGGTCGAAGAACTGGCGCAGCTTCACCAGTTCGGGGCCGTCCGGCACGGCCGCCAGTGCCCGCACGATGTCCTCGTCGTACTGGCGGCACGCGGAGTAGCCGCCGTACGCGCTCGTCGGGAACACCAGCGCACGCTGGACGCCGTCGGCCTTCATCTGCGCGACGGTGTCCTCGACCATCGGGTGCCAGTTGCGGTTGCCGAAGTAGATCGGCAGCTCGAAACCGGTGGCGCGCACGGCGTCGATCGCGTCGAGGTTCAGGCGGTTGATCGGTGACACGCCGCCGAAGTGCTGGTAGTGGGCCTCGACCTCGTCCAGCCGCTCCGGCGGCACGCCACGTCCGCGCACCACGTTCTCCAGGAAGGGACGGACGTCCTCAGGACCTTCCGGTCCGCCGAAGGAAAGCCAGAGCAGCGCATCGAAACTCACCGCTCCATCCAATCAGACGCCCGAACCCCCCACACGACGAGCAGCTGTGACGTCAGAGGCCGAGGAAGTGCACGCCGCCGTCGACGAACACCATCGAGCCCGTGGTGGCCGGGAACCAGTCGGACAGCAGGCCGCAGACCGACTTCGCGACGGGCGTCGGGTCGTCGACGTCCCACGACAGCGGCGCCTTCTCGCCCCACATCTTCTCCAGCTCGCCGAAGCCCGGGATGGACTTCGCGGCCATGGTGCGGACCGGGCCGGCGGAGATCAGGTTCACGCGGATGCCGTCCGGGCCGAGGTCGCGCGCCATGTAGCGGTTGATCGACTCGAACGCCGCCTTCGCCGCACCCATCCAGTTGTAGGCGGGCCACGCCTGGCGGGCGTCGAAGTCGAGGCCGACGACCGACGAGCCGTGCGACAGCATCGGGCGCACGGCCTGCACCAGCGCCTTGTAGGAGTACGCCGAAACGTGCATCGCGACGGAGACGTCCTCCCACGGCGCGTCCATGAACGGCGCGCCGAGGCAGCTCTGCGGGGCGAACCCGATGGCGTGCACGACGCCGTCGAGGCCGTCGACGTGCTCACCGACGCGCTCGGCCAGCGTGTCGAGGTGCTCCTGGTTCTGCACGTCCAGCTCCACGACGGGCGCGGGCTTGGGCAGGCGCTGGGCGATGCGCTGCACGAGGCTCATCCGGCCGAACCCGGTCAGCACGACCTCGGCGCCCTGCTCCTGGGCGACGCGTGCGACGTGGAAGGCGATCGACGCGTCGGTGATCACACCGGTGATCAGCAGTCGCTTGCCTTCGAGCAGTCCGGTCACTTGATCCAACCCTTTCGCAGAAAGAAGAGAACGAAGAACGTCAGTGGCCCATGCCGAGGCCGCCGTCGACCGGCAGCACGGCACCGTTGATGTAGCCGGACTCGTTCGCGGCGAGGAACGTCACCGCGCGGGCGATCTCGTCGACGGCGCCGTAGCGACCGGCCGGGATCTGCTTGAGCGCCGCCTCGCGCACCGCCTCGGGCAGCTCGGCGGTCATGTCGGTGGTGATGAAGCCGGGGGCGATGACGTTCGCGGTGATGTTGCGCGAACCGAGCTCCAGCGCGATCGAGCGCGCCATGCCCACCATGCCCGCCTTGGACGCGGCGTAGTTGACCTGGCCCGCGCCGCCGGTGAGGCCCACGACCGACGAGATGAAGACGATGCGGCCGAACTTCTTGCGCAGCATGCCGCGCGAGGCGCGCTGGGCGAAGCGGAACGCGCCGGTGAGGTTGGCGTCGACGACGCTGGTGAACTGCTCCTCGCTCATGCGCAGCAACAGCGTGTCCTGGGTGATGCCGGCGTTGCAGACGAGCACCTCGACCGGACCGTGGGCGGCCTCGACCTCGGAGAACGCCGCGTCGATCTCCTCGGCGTTGGTCACGTCGCACTTCACGCCGAGCAGACCCTCGGGTGCGCCGGAGCCGCGGTGCGTGACGGCGACCTTGTCGCCCTGCGCCGCGAACGCCTGCGCGATGGCGAGGCCGATGCCGCGATTGCCCCCGGTGACCAGAACGGACCGACTCACTAGCTCTCCCTGCAATCGCCGCTGGTTGACCGGCTGAGGTTATCGGCTACCCGCAGGTAGCCCGGCATCGGCGGTTGAACCTCACACCACGGCGGGGCCGATCGGGGGCATGATCAGGTGATGCGGGCCTTCCTCGACCAACTGCGCCGCCACGTCGAGGGCGACGTGCTCGACGACCCGGCGAGCCGCGCCCTGTACTCGGCCGACGCGTCGAACTACCGCCACGTGCCGCGGGTGGTGGTCCGTCCACGGACGACGGACGCCGTGGTCGCGGCCGTCGGGATCGCCGCGGAGCACCGCGTCCCGATCACCAGCCGCGGCGCGGGGACCTCGGTCGCGGGCAACGCCTGCGGTACCGGCCTGGTGATCGACTTCAGCCGCTACCTGAACGCCTTCGAGATCTCCGGCGACCGGGCGTTCGCGCAGCCGGGCGCGGTGCTCGACAAGATCAACGCGAGCGCCGGCGACCACCTGTTCGGCCCCGACCCGTCCACGCACTCGCGCTGCACGATCGGCGGGATGATCGGCAACAACGCCTGCGGCGCGCATTCGGTGAAGTGGGGCAAGACCAGCGAGAACGTCCTGGACCTCGACGTGCTGACCGTCGACGGCCGCCGGTTCCGCACCACGGACCCGCCCGCGCTCGCGCTGCCGTCGCACGACCCGGCGTGGTTCCCGCAGCTCAGCCGCCGGGTCAGCGGGTACGCGCTGGACGCGCCGACGCTCACCGGCCAGCTCGTCGGCACGGAGGGCACCTGCGTGGTGCTGCTCGGTGCGGAACTGAAGCTGGTGCGCCGCCCGGAGCGCCGGGTCCTCGTCGTGCTCGGCTTCGCGGACACCTACGAGGCCGCCGACCAGGTCACGCAGATCGAGGACGCGCTCGCGGTCGAGGGCCTGAACGAGGCGCTGGTGAACAGCGTCCGCACCCGCCCCGACCTGCCGGAAGGCCGCAGCTGGCTGTTCGTCGAGGTCGAGGACCACCCCGAACGGGTCGCCGCGCTCACGAGGAGCTCGATGGTCGTCCACGACCCGGCGCACCAGCGGGCGCTGTGGCGCATCCGCGAGGACGGCGCCGGTCTCGCCACCCGCATGGCCGACGGCAGCGAGGCCTGGTCGGGCTGGGAGGACTCGGCCGTCCCGCCGGAACGCCTCGGCGCCTACCTGCGCGACCTCGACGCGCTGCTGACCGGGTACGGGCGGCGCGGCACCACCTACGGCCACTACGGCGAGGGCTGCATCCACGTCCGCATCGACTTCGACCTGGCCCGCGGCTACCGCGAGTTCCTCCAGGACGCCGCGGACCTGGTCGTGAGCCACGGCGGCAGCCTGTCCGGCGAGCACGGCGACGGCCAGGCCCGCTCCGAGCTGCTCTCCCGCATGTACCCGCCGGCGGCGATCCGGGCGTTCCGGGAGTTCAAGCACGCCTTCGACCCCGGCAACCTGCTCAACCCCGGCCGGATCGTGGAGCCGCTGAAGCTCGACGACGACCTGCGCGTCCTCGTCGCTCCCCCGCGCATCCCGACGCGCGCGGAGTTCGCGAGCGACACCCGCCGCTGCGTCGGCGTGGGCAAGTGCCTGAACACCAAGGGCGGCGTGATGTGCCCGAGCTACCGCGTCACCAAGGAGGAGAAGCACTCCACGCGCGGCCGCGCGCACCTGCTGTTCGAGATGCTCAACGGTGACGTGGTCAAGGGCGGCTGGCGGTCGCCGGAGGTGGCCGAGGCGCTGGACCTCTGCCTGGGCTGCAAGGGCTGCAAGCGCGACTGCCCGGTCGACGTGGACATGGCGAGCTACAAGGCGGAGTTCCTGCACGAGCACTACAGGGGCCGCCCGCGCCCGCGGTCGCACTACGCGATGGGCTGGTTGCCGACGTGGCTGCGGTACGGGCTGGTCAACCGGTTCACGGCGCGGTTCGGCCGGTTCGCGGGCCTCACCCCGGAGCGCGAGCTGCCCACGCCCACCACTCCCCTGCTGCGCAGGCTGCGCCCGTTCGGCGAGGGCGAGCCGGTGCTGCTGTTCCCCGACACGTTCACGAACTTCTTCGAGCCGGACATCGGCATCGACGCCGCGAACGTGCTGGCGCACCTGGGGAACCGGGTCGAGCTGCCGCCCTCGACCGTCTGCTGTGGACTGACCTGGCACTCGACCGGTCAGCTGCCGAAGGCCCGCAGGGTCGTCGAACGCACGGCACGCGCGCTGCACCCGTGGACGAGCCGCGGCGTCCCGGTGATCGGCCTGGAACCGAGCTGCACGGCGTTCCTCAAGGCCGAAGCCCCGAAGCTCTCGGACGCTGAGGAGGTGCGCGCGCTCGCCGACGCCACCCGCACGTTCGCCGAGCACGTCGCACCGGCGCTGCCCGACCTGCCCGGCGACCGCGAGGCGGTCGTGCAGACCCACTGCCACCAGTACGCGGAGCTGGGTTTCGGACCGGACCGCGCGGCGATGGAGAAGGCCGGGCTGCGACCCCGGGTCGTGGAGGGCTGCTGCGGCCTGGCCGGCAACTTCGGCTTCGAGCAGGGCCACTACGACGTGTCGATCGCCTGCGCCGAACAGGACCTGCTGCCCGCGCTGCGCGCGAACGAGGACGCGCTGGTGCTCGCGGACGGCTTCAGCTGCCGCACCCAGATCCGGCACACGACCGACCGCGAGCCGGTCCACCTCGCCACCGCGCTCGCGACCCGGCTGGGGCTCCGAGCGCGTCTCCACGGTCACTGAAAAGCATCGACATGCCCGCGAAACGGCCATCCCGGGCGATACTGCTCCCATGCGGGTGCTGTTGGTCGAGGACGACGACGGTGTCGCCGACGCCCTGGTGGAGGCACTGCGGGCGAACGGCCACCGGCCTGCCCGCGTGCGCAGGGGGTCCGACGCGCTGATCGCGCACCGCGACGCGGACGTGGTGCTGCTCGACCTCGGCCTGCCCGACCAGGACGGCCTGGAGGTGCTGCGCAAGCTCCGCAGGATCGACCCGGTGCCGGTGCTGGTGCTGACCGCGCGCGGGGACGAGCGGACCGTGGTGCGCGGGTTGCGGCTGGGCGCGGACGACTACCTGGTCAAGCCGGTGCGGCTGGCCGAGCTGCTGGCCCGCATCGACGCGGTGGCGCGGCGCAGTGCGGCGCGGTCGCAGGAGCAGGGCGACCTGGTGCGGGTGTCCGATGTGGAGATCGACCTGCAGAGCCGCCAGGTCGTGGTCGGCGGGCGGGAGATCTCGTTGACCACCAAGGAGTTCGACGTGCTGGCGGTGCTCGCGCGGCGGCCGGGCACGGCGGTGAGCCGCCAGCAGCTGATGGACGAGGTGTGGGGCAACGCGTTCGTGGCGGTGTCGCGGACGCTGGACGTGCACCTCACGCAGCTGCGCGCCAAGCTCGACCGGCCGGGGCTGCTGCACACCATCCGCGGTTTCGGCTACCGGCTCGGTGAGTAGATGCGGCAACGGCTGCTGGTGGTGCTGCTGCTGTTCTCGCTGTCGGCGGTGACCGCGTTCGCCGTGCCGCTGCTGATGAGCACGGCCAGCGAGCGCACCCAGCGGTTCGTGATCGGCCGGACCGCCGACCTGGACCGGTTCGCGACCCTGCCGAACGACCTGGTGGTCGCGGAGGCGTTGCGCTACACCGAGGTCTACGGCGAGGAGGTCGTGGTCGTCGACGCCGCCGGGCGGCCGCTCGTCGAGTCCGGCATGGCGGTGGCCGACGTGTCCAGCCAGATCGACGCCGCGCTGCGCAACCAGCCGGCCGCGCCGGTGCGGACGGTGCTGCCCTGGAACGGCGGTGACGTGCTGTTCGCGCGACCGGTCGGCACCGGCACGAAGGTGGCGGGCGCGGTGGTGGTGCGCGCGTCCACCAGGGTGGCAGCGGCGGATGTCGCGCAGCGGTGGGCGCTGGTGCTCGCGGGGGCGTTGCTGGCGGCCTGCGCGTGCGTGTTGCTGGCGCTGGTCGTGGCGCGGTGGCTGCTGCGGCCGTTGAAGGAGCTCGACCGGGGTGTGCGGGCGGTCGCGGAGGGGCAGCGGCGCGCGCACGTCGCCGACACCGCGGGCCCGGCCGAGCTGCGGGCGTTGTCGGAGTCGTTCAACCGGATGTCCGACGCGGTGGCCGAGGCCGCCGACCAGCAGCGCCGGCTCATCGCGGACGCCTCGCACCAGCTGCGCAACCCGATGGCGGCGCTGCGGCTGCGGGTGGACATGCTGCCGGACAACGGTTCCCTGCTCACCGAGGTCGAGCGGCTGGAGTCGTTGCTGGACGGCCTGCTCGCGCTCGCGTCGGCCGAGAGCACCGCCACCGAACGGGCGGCGGGCGGGGTCGAGCCCGAGCTGGCCGACCTGCGAGCCGTGGCGCACGACCGGGTCGACGCGTGGCGGGCGGCGGCCGGGGCGGCGGGCGTGACGATCACCGTGGACGACCGCGCGCCGGGCCTGGTGCGGTGTGCCGTCTCGGACCTGGCGCAGGTGCTGGACGTGCTGCTGGACAACGCCATCAGGTACGGCGGCACCGAGGTGGCCGTGGTGTGCGACCGCGCGACTCTCACCGTGCGCGACAACGGTCCCGGTCTGTCCGAGGAGGACATCGAGCACGCGACCGAGCGGTTCTGGCGTGGTGGCGGCCCGCAGCGCGGCACCGGCCTCGGCCTGGCCATCGCCGAGCGCATCGTGACCGCCCACGGCGGGGAGCTGCGGCTGCACACCGACGGTGGCCTGGTCGCGACCGTGGAGCTGCCGAAGGAGCCGCTGCTGTGAAGCGCCGGACCCTCCTGCTGGGCGCGCTGGCCCTCACCGCGTGCGGGACGAGCGAACCCAGCGGCACCATCCGCGTCGCGGGCGGCGAGCCCGGCGGGTTCTACAACGACTTCGCCGCCCTGCTGTCCCGCCTCGCCACCGGCTCGCTGACGATCACGCCGATCGAGACCGGCGGCAGCGCCGACAACCTGCGGCACCTGCGCGAGGGCACCGCCGACCTCGCGCTGACCCTGAGCGACAGCGCCCACCTGGAGCCCGGCCTGGTCGCGGTGGGCCGCGTCTACGAGAACTACCTCCAGCTCGTCGTGCTCGCCGACTCGCCGTACCGCAGCGCGGCCGACCTCGCCGGCCGGCCCGTGTCGCTGGGCGCCGCCGGGTCCGGCGCGGCGCTGCAGGGCGAACGGCTCGCGCTGGGCGTGCGGGAGGAGCACTACCCGCTGCGCAACGCCGTGGACGCGCTGAAGGCGGGCGAGATCGCGGCGCTGCTGTGGTCGGGCGGCGTGCCGACCCCGGAGCTCGACCGTGCGGAGGGGATCAGGCTGCTGCCGCTCGACGGGTTCCTGCCCCGGCTGCGGCAGAACCACGGCAAGGTCTACGAACGCGTGGACGTGCGCACCGGCGTCTACGACTCCCCCGTCGACATCCCGACGATCGGCACGCCGAACCTGCTGGTGTGCCGGCCCGACCTCGGCGCCGACCTCGCGGGGGCGGTGGTGCGGCTGCTGGTCGCGAACGCGGCGCGGCTGGTGCCGCAGCAGGCGCTCGGCACCCAGTACCTCGACGTGCGCAGTCTCATCGACACGGGCACGGTGCCGCTGCACGCCGGTGCCGCTGCGGAGTACCGGAGGATTCACGGATGATCATCACGATGGCGTCGGTCTCGCTGGACGGCTTCATGGAGGGACCCGGCCACGACATCAGCTGGCACCGGGTCGACGAGGAGCTGCACGGGCACTTCAACACCGAGCTGGCGCGGATGAGCCGGTTCATCGACGGCCGCCGCAACCACGAGACGATGCTCGCGGCGTGGCCGCACACCGGCGAGCACCCCGAGTGGCCGCCGTCGATGCACGAGTTCGGCCGGATCTGGCGGGAGATGCCCAAGATCGTGTACTCGCGGACGCTCGACACCACCGCGTGGAACACCGTGGTGCGGCGGGAGGTCGACCCGGACGAGATCAGGGCGCTGCCCGGGGACAGCATGGTGGGCGGCGCGCAGCTCGTGGGGACGTTCTTCGAGCACGACCTGGTCGACGAGGTCCGCCTGTACGTCAACCCGGTCGCGCTCGGCGCGGGCACGCCGTTCTTCACACGGCCGAAGACCCTGGCGCTCAAGAGCACCAGGGCCTTCGGGAACGGTGTGGTGGAGCTGGTCTACGGCCGGGGCTAGGGCAGTCTCTGGCCCAGCAGCAACGCCGCGGCGGCCGCGACCATCGCCGTCAGCGTGCCGAGCACCAGCCACGGCTTGGACGCGTCCGCCTGCTTCTTCTCGTAGCCGATCTGCTCGCCGAGCGTGTCGTACACCCGGCGCAGCTCCTCGGCGGAGGCGGCCTTGAAGAACTCGCCGCCGGAGATCTTCGCGATCTCCTTCATCGAGTCGTCGTCGACCGGCACGGCCTGCTGGCGGCCCTCGATGTCGACCACGCCGTCCTCGGTGCCGAACGAGATCGTGGAGATCGGGATACCGGCCTTCTTCGCGTCATCCGCCGCGTCGAACGCCTTGCGGGTGCCGACCGTCTCCTTGCCGTCCGTCATCAGCACGATGCGGGCCGGAGGGGGCCCCTCGGCGCCTCCGACGACCTTGCCGAACGAGTCGATGGACGCCATCGCGGCGACCAGCGCGTCACCGGTCGCGGTCGACTGGGCGAGCTTGAGCCCGTCGATCGACTGCGACACCGCCGCGCGGTCGGTGGTGGGCGCGACCAGCACCGTCGCCGAGCCCGCGAACGAGATCAGGCCCAGGTTGATGCCCGGCGTGAGGCCTTCGGCGAACGACTTGGCGGCCACCTGCGCGGCCTCCAGCCGGGACGGCTTCACGTCGGTGGCCTTCATCGACAGCGACACGTCGACCACGAGCATCACGGTCGCCCGGTTGCGCGGGACCCGCTGCTCCGACGTCGGCCCGGCCAGCGCGACGGTCAGCAGCGCGAGCGCCGCGAGCAGGAACGCCGCCGGGACGTGCCGCGACCAGCGTTCCCGCTTGGGCGCGACCTTCTCCAGCAGCTCCAGGTTCGTGAACCGCAGCACGCGCTTGCGGCGCATGCGCTGGGCGAGCACGTACCCGGCCGCGAGCACACCGACGGCGACGAGCAGCAGGAACCACCACGGGGCGACGAAGTTCGAAAAGCTCATGCGACACCCCCAGACCAACGGCGCTTGCGCGCCACCACGAAGCGGACCGTGTCCGCGATCCAGTCGGAGTCGGTCCGCAGCACCAGGTGCCCGGCGCCCGCGCGGCGCAGCCCGGCGGCGACCTCGGCCCGGTGCTCGGCGGCCGCGGCGTTGAACTCCTTGCGCAGCAACGCCGACGCGGTCACCTCGCGCTGCCGGCCGGTCTCCGGGTCGGACAGCACGACGGTGCCGACCTCGGGCAGGTCGACGTCGCGCGGGTCGACGACCTCGATGGCCACCAGCTCGTGCCGTGCCGACAGCGCGCGCAGCGGCCGTTGCCACTCCATGCCGCCGAGGAAGTCGGAGATCACCACGATCAGCCCGCGCCGGCGCGGCGGGCGGCGCAGCTGCTCCAGCAACGCCGCCAGGTCGCCGCGGGTGCCCTCGCTCGCGCGCGGCGTCTCGGCGATCTTGCGGATCATGCCGCGGGCGTGCGCCAGGCCACCGCGCGCCGGGATGCGCACGTTCTCCGCACCCGTCGAGATCGCGGCACCGATCCGGTTGCCACCACCGCGGGTCAGGTGCGCCACGGCGGCGGTCGCGGCAATCGCCAGGTCGCGCTTCTCGCAGGCCGCGGTGCCGAAGTCGAGCGACGGCGACAGGTCGACCGCCACCCACGTCTCCAGCTCGCGGTCGGCGACCGTCTCGCGGATGTGCGGCACGGTGGTGCGGGCGGTGACCGCCCAGTCCATCCGGCGCACGTCGTCACCGGGCTGGTAGGTCCGCGCCTCGCCCGGCTCGGTGCCCGGTCCCGGCACGAGACCGAGGTGGTTGCCCTGCAGCAGGCCGTCCAGGCGGCGCCGCACGTCGAGCTCCAGCATGCGCAGCGCGGCCTCCATGCGGCCGCCGTGCAGGACCGGGGGCGCCCACGAGGGGCGCTCGGCGGTGGCCTTGTCCTTGCTCACGGCCTACCAGCCGGAACCGGCTGCTGCGGGCGCGCGGACACCTGCGGCAGCGGCACGATCTGCAGCACGCGGGTGATGATGTGGTCGATCGGCACGCCGTCGGCCAGCGCGTCGTAGGACAGCACGAGGCGGTGGCGCAGCACGTCCGGCACGACGTCCACGACGTCCTGCGGCAGCACGTAGTCACGGCCGCGCACGAGCGCGAGACCGCGGGCGGCGGCGATGATGCCCAGTGACGCACGCGGCGAGGCACCGTAGGCGACCCAGCCCGCGACGTCGGTCAGGCCGTGCTCGGCCGGTGCGCGGGTCGCGATCACCAGGCGCACCACGTAGTCGACCAGTGCGTGGTGGACGAAGACGCGCGACGCCACGCCCTGCAGGCGCACCAGCTCCTCCGGCGAGAGGACCTGGTTCGGCGTGGGCGCCTCGACACCCATGCGGTAGACGATCTCGCGCTCTTCCTCGGCCGTGGGGTACTCGACCTGGATCTTGAACAGGAACCGGTCGCGCTGCGCCTCCGGCAGCGGGTACACGCCCTCGTTCTCGATCGGGTTCTGCGTCGCCAGCACCAGGAACGGGTTCGGCATCGGGAAGGTCTTGCCGCCGATGGACACGTGCCGCTCGGCCATGACCTCCAGCATCGCCGACTGGACCTTGGCCGGCGCGCGGTTGATCTCGTCGGCCAGCACGAAGTTGGCGACCACGGGGCCGAGCTCGACGTCGAACGCCTCGCTGGACTGGCGGTAGATGCGGGTGCCGAGGATGTCGGCGGGCACCAGGTCGGGCGTGAACTGCACGCGGCTGAACGAGCCGCCGACCACGCGCGCGAACGTCTCGACGGCGAGCGTCTTCGCGACACCCGGCACACCTTCGAGCAGCAGGTGGCCCTTGGCCAGCAGACCCACGAGCATCCGCTCGACGAGCCGGTCCTGGCCGACGATGACCCGCTTCACCTCGAACACGGTGCGTTCGAGCAGCTGGGCGTCACGAGCCGGGGTGACGGGCGCCGGTGCGTTCGGCGTTGCCTCGGCGGCGGGCTCGGTCACGGTGCGGGCCTCCATGTGGAACAGGGTTTTCCGATCGTGAGCAGTCTCGCTCACGGGCTGTTCATTGGGTGTGAAGGGTGTCCAGGTCATCGGGTGTGTCGACGTCACGCGCCTCACCGGGCAAAGCGGACACTTCCACCGGCGCGAGCTTGCGCAACGTCCGGCGCAACGGCTGGTCGCGCGGGTCCTCCGGCAGGACTTCGCGCAGCTCGGCGGCGTTCCAGAAGCCGATCAGCCACTGCACGCGGTCGTCGGCGAGCACGGCGTTGCCGCCCGCCGCGCGCAGCCTGGCGATCGTGCCGGCGGTGAGGCCGGGCTGGTCGACGGCGAGCACGGCGACCCACTCCTCGGTCACGTGCGCGAGACCGGCGGCGAGCCCGGCCAGCGGCCCTCCGCCGGGTGGGTCCTCCCGGGCCCAGACGACGCCGGGCCGGTCTTTCTCCGGCCCCACAACGACGACCCGCGTCGCGTCGTCCACAACGGACAGCACGTGGTCGAGCAGTGTGGCGTCCCGGTAGGACAGCGCGGCCTTGTCGACGCCGCCGAGCCGTTCGCCCGTGCCGCCGGTGAGGACGATCGCCGCGTACGTCACGCGCGCCTCGCGATGTGCGCGGCGACGCCGTCCAGGAACAACCGCAGGCCGAAGTCGAAGTCGGCCCCGATGTCGTCGCCGTGGGCCACGTCGAACGCGCCGGCCTCGATGACCTCGGTGAGCGCGGGCATGGTGCGCGGGTCGACCACCGCGCGCAGCGCCTGCCCGTACTGGTCGGGGTTGCTCTGGAAGCCCTGGGACGGGGTGGTGGTCAGCCGCGCCTCGCCCTGCACGAACGTCGACAGGCCCATCACGACGCCGACCTTCTCCCCCGGCTCCAGCGGCGTGCCCCCGAGGGCGGTGAGCGCGCTGTCGAGCCAGGCGAGGTTCCCCGGGCCGACCGGCGGGCCGCTGATCGGAATCCGCAGGAACCACGGGCGCCTGCGGATCGCCCGGAGCAGCGCCCGTGCCCAGACCCCGAGCCTGTCGCGCCACTCGCCGTCGGGCAGCGGCGGCGGGTCCTCCATCGCCGCGTCCCACATCAGCGCGAGCAGCTCGTCCTTGCTCTTCACGTGGCGGTAGAGCGCCATCGTCGCGTTGCCCATCTCCTGCGCGACCCGCGCCATGGACACGGCGGCCAGCCCCTCGGCGTCCGCGATCGCGATGGCGGCTCGCGTGATGTCGGCGGCGTCGATGGTCGGCTTCCGCCCCCTCTTCATGCCCCTAGTCAAACAGATGCGTACGCCATACGCTCATTCAGGTTTTGCCGCACAGCGGCCGCGGTGTCGCGAACGGCTCGCGCCGAGGCCGATCCGGTTCACGATGAGGTCACCCGGTCGCCACGTCACCCCCGCCACTGTGCCAGCCTTGGCACCCGTGGAACTGTTCACGCTCGACGAGGCCCGTGCCGAGCTCACCCGCCTGCTGCCGGTGCTCGACGAGATCGTCCGGCTGCGCGCCGACGCGGCCGAGCTCGCGTCCGGCACCACGTCCCTGGGCGGTCTGCCGGAGTTCAAGGCGGCGCAGGCCCGGCTCGACGAGCTGATGGAGTCCGTGCAGCAGACCGGCGCCGAACTGAAGGGCTTCGCGCCGCTGCTGGTCGACTTCCCCTCGCAGCTCGACGGCGTGCCGGTGCTGCTGTGCTGGCTGGAGGGCGACCGGACGCTCGACTGGTACCACCGCGCCGACCTCGGGTTCGCCGGCCGCCGCCGACTCTGACCCCCTGCTGACCAAGGCATCTGCACGGGGGCTGCGTGGTGACCGGATCGGTCCGCAGTGCGGCCGGGTCGTGCCTGGTTCGGCCGTGGCGGTCCGACGAGGCTGGTGGCATGAAGCGCGCATTGATCGTCATCGACGTCCAGGAGTCGTTCCGCCGGCGTCCCAGCTGGGCCGAGGTGTCCAACCCCGGCGTCGTGGGCCAGGTGAACCGGCTGGTCGACCTCGCCCGCGACTCCGGCGACCTGGTGGTGTGGGTGCTGCACTCCGAACCGGGCAGCGGTGACGTGTTCGACCCGGCGCTCGGGCACGTGCGGCTGATGGACGGGCTGACACCGCTCGACGACGAGCCGCTGCTGACCAAGACCTCGCACAACGCGTTCACCACGACCAACCTGCAGCAGACGCTGACCGCGCGGGGTGTGCGGGAGCTGCTGGTCAGCGGCATCCGCACCGAGCAGTGCTGCGAGACGACCACGCGGGTCGGCTCGGACCTCGGGTTCGACATGACGTTCGTGACGGACGCGACCGCGACCATGCCGTTGCCGCACTGGCGCACCGGGGCGGTGCTCGGCGTGCAGGAGGTCATCGAGCGCACCGAGTACGTCCTGGCGGGCCGGTTCGCGCGGATCTCGGACGTCGCTACGCTGACCGGATCGTGACCAGAGTCGTCTTCCTGCTCGTACCGGGAGTGCACCTGCTCGACCTCGCGGGGCCGGCGCAGGTGTTCTCCAGCGCGGCCGACTTCGGTGCCGGCTACGCACTGTCGTACGTCGGCGACTCGGTGTCGGTGCCGAGTCATCAGGGCGTGCCGCTGGGGGCGTCGACCGAGCTGCCCCCGCTGGGGGCGGACGACCTCCTGGTCGTGCCGGGATGGCGGTCGTCGACGTTGGTGGGCACCGGAGCGTTGAGTGCGCGCGCTCTGGCGTGGGTGCGCGCGCACCACGACAGCGGCGGCATGGTGGCGAGTGTGTGTGCCGGAGCCGATGCGCTCGGCCGTGCCGGACTGCTCGACGGCCGTCGTTGCACCACCCACCACGAACTGCAGGACGAGCTCGAACGCCGCTACCCCGCCGCACGGGTCGTGCGCGACGTTCTGTACGTGGAGGACAGTCGGGTCGTGACGTCGGCCGGCATCGCGAGCGGCATCGACCTCGCGCTGCACCTTGTCGCCGTGCGCAACGGTCCTTCCGTGGCCGCCGCCGTCGCACGCACGATGGTGGTTTACGCGCGCAGGAACGGCGACGACCACCAGGCGAGCGTGCTGCTGCGGTACCGATCCCACGTCAACGAGACCGTGCACCGCATCCAGGACGTCATCGAGACGCGTCTCGCCGATCGCCTTTCGTTGGCAGAACTGGCATTGCTGGCCGGATGCAGCGAACGGACGGTCACGCGCCTGTTCGGCCGCGCGACCGGCATGACCCCGTTGAAGTATCAACAGGCGTTGCGCGTCGAACGCGCCGAACACCTCATCGGCAAGGGCGCCACCGTGGAGGTCGCCGCGCGTTCGGTCGGCTTCGAGGACGCCCGGATGTTGCGCCGCCTGCGTTCGCGCTGAGCCGCACGCGTGCGCCCCGCCGAGGGTCGACAACCCCGCCTCACCTGGGCATAGTCTGCCGCCGTGACCACTCTCGCGAACCGCCCCAACACCGCGTTGCTCGTGATCGACGTGCAGAACGGCGTCGTGAACCACGCCCACGACCGCGACACGGTGGTGGGCAACGTGGCCACCCTCGTGGCCAAGGCCCGCGCGGCCGGCGTCGACGTGGTCTGGGTGCAGCACAGCAACCCCGAGCACATGCCGAAGGGCTCCGACGGCTGGCGGTTCGTCGCCGAGCTGGAGGTCGCCGACGGCGAACCGGTGGTGCACAAGGCCTACGCCGACTCGTTCGAGGCGACCGACCTCGAAGAGGTGTTGGCGGCCAAGGGGATCGGCCACGTGTTCGTGTCCGGCGCGCAGACCGACGAGTGCATCCGCTCCACCCTGCACGGCGCCCTGGTCCGCGGCTACGACGCCACCCTCGTGAGCGACGCCCACACCACCGAGGACCTGTCCGAGTGGGGCGCGCCCACACCGGACCTGGTCATCGCGCACACGAACCTCTACTGGGCCAACCACACCGCGCCGGGCCGCACAGCGGGCACGGTGACGACCGAGGACGCGTTCACGTCGGCGTGAGCAGGTGGGAGCTCGGGCTGTAGTCGATCTTCCAGTCCTCGTACACGCCGCACTGGCCGCACGCGAGGCACCGCAGCCCGACGCTCACCCACCGCACCTCACCGTCCGCCCGGCACGCCGCCCCGAGCACGACGGCGAACTCCTCGCCACCGCACGGACACGCGCACTCCTGCGCCTCGTCGTCCTCCCAGTACTCCGCCGAGTCGGCCAGGAACGCCGCCGTGCCGCAGCCCAGGCACGTCCGCCGCACCGCGCACTCCTCGGTCAGCTGCACGCCGAACGCCCGGCCGCCGCACGCGCCGCACACCGACTCGACCACGTGCGTGACCTCGTACCCGCCCGCACGGAAGTCCCGGACGTACTCGTCGAGGGTCATGCCGCGAGCCGGTTGATCTCGTCGCTGCGCAGCACCCGCGTGGCCGGTCGTGCGCCCTTCGCGAGCGCCACCAGCGCGCGCCCCAGCTGCTCGGTCGACGTCACGTGCTTCGGCGCGACCCTGGCCAGCACCGGGAACAACCACGAGGACCACGAGTAGACGTACCGGTAGATGCGCGTGCGCGAGGTGATCCCGTGGCGCGGCTGGATGAACCCCGGCCGCACCACGAACACCGGCCGGTCCAGCGCCAGCAGCTCGTTCTCGGTCCGACCCTTCACCCGTGCCCACATCGTCTTGCTGCCGGCGTCCGCGCCTTCACCCGACACGTACACATACGTGCCACCAACAACACGGGCCGCCTCAAGCGCGTAGTCGTGCGTCACGGGCGTGTACTCCGCTTCGCTCAACCCGGCCGACGTCACACCCACGCAGTAGAAGCACGCGTCGGCGTCGGCCAGTTCGCCGGCGATCGGCGTGAGGTCGGCGAAGTCCGCGCGCACGACGTGCCGCAGCTTCGGTGACGCCACGTCCAACGGCGAGCGCCCGACCGTGACGACCTCACGCACCTCGGGGTCGAGGAGGCACTCCCGCAGCGCTCCCTGCCCCACCATCCCGGAACCGCCGAACACCACGATCTTCACGACGACAACCTAGCCCCGCACCGCCCTCACCGAGAAGCCGGCGAAGATCAGAGCAGCCGGGTCACGTACGGCATGATCCCGCCGTACCGCACCGGCGAGATCCGCACCACCGCACCGGAGTGCGGCGCCTCCACCATCATCCCGCCGCCGAGGTACAACGCCACGTGCGTGCCGCCGCCGGGTCCCCAGAAGATCATGTCGCCAGGAGCCATCTGCGACAGCGGCACCTTGCGGCCGGAGTTGTACTGGTAACCGCTGTAGTGCGGCAGGTACACGCCCGCGCCGGCGAAGGCGTACATCATCAGGCCGGAGCAGTCGAAGCCGATCTTGCGGTAGTCGCCGAAGGAGTCGGCCACGCCGCCGTCACGGACGCCGTAGGTGGGGCCGTAGTGGTTGCCGCCGCCCCACGCGTAGATGACGCCGCGTTGGGCCAATGCGCGGTTGATGACGGTTTGCACGCGTGAGACCGAGGGTGCGGCAACGGCAGCAGGACGTGGTGCGGCGGCAGGGGCCGGAGCAGCAACGGCCGCGGCGGCAGCGGCTGCGGCGCGGCGGGCGTTCTCCTCCTCCTCGCGGTGCTTGGCGTCGATCCACTGGTCGTACTGGCGGCGCTGGGCTTCGAGGCCGGTGACCTCGCCGCGGGCGGCGAGCAGCTCGCGTTCGACGGCGTCCTTGTCGGACTGCAGCTCGGTGGTCGCGGTGGCCTGGGCCTCGTGCGCGGCCACGGCTTCCTGCTGGGCGGCCTCGGCCACGCGCTTGGCCTCGTCGGCGGCTGCCTGCTTCTCCTCGGCCTTGCGCAGGGCTGCGCGGGCGGCGGAGTCGAGGTTCGCCGCGGTGCCCTGGTCGCGCATGACCTGGTCGAGGGCGTTCAGGGAGGACGAGGAGACCGCTTCGAGCATCTGCGCACGGGCGAGGAGGTCCTCGGGGGACTTGGCGCCGAAGTACGCGGAGATCGAGCCGACCGTGCTGCGCTGCGCGTACGAGGCGGCGACGAACTCGTCGAGGGCGCGGCGCGAGTCCTCGACGGCGCGGGAGGCGGCGTCGGCCTGGGTGCGGGCGGAGGTGGCCTCGCGGCGGGCGGCCTCGGCCTCGGAGACGGCGGTCTCCAGGTCGACGCGGGCCTTGTTGGCGAGCTCGCGCTTGTAGGAGACCTGGTCGAGCAGCTCCTGCAGGCGGGCTTCCGCCTGGGTCAGGCGGCCGGTCAGCTCGCCGACCCGTGCCGCCTTCGCATCCGCCTGTGCACGCGAGGCCGAGATCTCCGCGTCGCTCGGGTTCGGCGGAGGCGGGGGAACAGCGGCGGCCGTCCCCGTGAGGACGGCCGTCATCAGCACCGCGGCGGCGGAAAGTCGCGTCAGCATCCGGACATCACCTCCGACCGAATTAGACCAATCAGTCCCGGGTGGCGCATCTGGAACCGATGCACCGTCAGCCACTCGTGTCACAGTTGACCACGCAAGCGGTCCAATGGGGACGATCGGTTTGTCGGCGTGTCGTCAGTTCACGCCGCGGGCGCGCCCGGTCCAGTACGGTTCGCGGAGCTTGAACTTCTGGATCTTGCCGGTGGCCGTGCGCGGGATCGAGTCGCGGAACTCGACCGAGGTGGGGGCCTTGTAGCCGGCCAGGCGCTCCTTGCAGTGCCGGATCAGCTCGGCCTCGGTGACCTCCGCGGACCGCACGACGAGCGCCTTGATCGTTTCACCCCACCTCTCGTCGGGCACGCCGATCACGGCGACCTCGGCGACGGCCGGGTGGGAGAACAGGCAGTCCTCGACCTCGATCGACGACACGTTCTCGCCGCCGGTGATGATCACGTCCTTCTTGCGGTCGGAGATCGTCAGGTGGCCCTCGTCGTCGAAGTGGCCGCCGTCACCGGTGTGGAACCAGCCGTCCTCGATCGCCGCGGCGGTCGCGTCCGGGTTCTCCCAGTAGCCCTCCATGACCACATTGGACCGTGCGAGCACCTCGCCGGTGCCGGAGATCCGCAGCCGCGCGCCCAGCGCGGGCGCACCCGCCCGTGACTGCTTCTTCGCCTTCTCCTCGCCCTCCGGACCCGGCTGGGCGCGGTTGAACGTGAGCAGCGGCGCCGTCTCGGTCAGGCCGTAGATCTGCAGGAACTCCCAGCCGAGCTCCTCGGTCACCCGCTGGATCGTGCGCGACGGCGGCGGTGCGCCCGCGCAGACGATCCGCACGCGGTCACGGCCGGGGATCTCGCCGTCCCACGACGCCGCGGCGTCCAGCACGGCGTTCCACACGGCCGGTGCGCCGCACATCAGCGTGACGCCGTGGTCGCGGACCCGGCGCAGGATCTCCGCGCCGTCGACCTTGCGCAGCACGACCTGCGGCACGCCCAGGCCGGCCAGCCCGAACGGCATGCCCCAGCCGTTGCAGTGGAACATCGGCAGCACGTGCATGTACACGTCGCCTTCCCACGCACGGGTGTGCATGGCGAACGTGACGGCGTTCAGCCAGATGTTGCGATGGGTCAGCTGCACGCCCTTGGGCCGCGCGGTCGTGCCGGAGGTGTAGTTGATCGTGGCGGTCGCGTCCTCCGAGGGCGCGCTCCACGGCCGTGGCTCCACATCGAACCGCAGCAGCGACTCCGACTCCTCGCCGAGCGTGAACCGGTGCCGCGCGACCACGTCGTCCAGCTCCAGCTCGGGGTCGACGAACAACGCCGACGCGCCGCTGTGCTCGACGATGTACCTGACCTCGTCGGGGTGCAGGCGGAAGTTGACCGGCACGCAGATGCGGCCGCTGCCGGGCACCGCGTGCAGCAGCTCCAGCAGCCGCGCCGAGTTGTGGCTGACGACGGCGACGCGTTCGCCCTCGCCGACGCCCAGCTCGTCGAGCCCCGCCTGCCACGCGCGCACACGGGCCGCCATCCGGGCGTACGTCGTCGTCTCGACCGGTCCGGCCGGCTGGTCCGGCTCGTCGACGGTCGCCGTCGTGGCCCCGAACGCGAACGACGCCCGGTCCAGGAAGTCCGTCGTGATCAGCGGTACGCGCATGGTCCCGACCCTACGACCAGGTGCTCGGATCTCCCCAGGACGAGAACCGGCCTCCCCCGGATGGAGGAACGGAGCTGAGGTCGGGCAGCACCTCGCCGACCGGTTCGCGCACGACGACGGCGGCGAGGGAGTCGTACGGAGTCGGTTCGTCGTTGCAGATGACGACCCGCGCCCCGGCCTTCGCCGCGAGCGCCACCAGTCCCGCGGCGGGCTGCACGGACAGGGAGGTGCCGGCCACCAGCAGCAGGTCGCAGTCCAGTGCGGCGAGCCGGGCCCTGCGCAGCACCTCGCCGTCGAGCTCCTGCCCGAACGAGACGGTGGCGGACTTGAGGACTCCGCCGCAGCGCACGCACGCCGGTTCGGCCTCGCCGTCGGCGACGCGCTTCAACGCGTCGCGCATCGGGCCGGTGGCGCCGCAGTCGAGGCACACCGTGGCGTGCAGCGTGCCGTGCAGCTCCAGCACCCGGTGCGGGTCGGAGCCGGCTTTCTGGTGCAGGCCGTCGACGTTCTGCGTGACCACGGTGCGCAACCGGCCGGACCGTTCCAGTTCGACCAGCGCGCGGTGCGCGGCGTTCGGTGTGGCCGTCCACACGGGATGGTCGAGCCGCGAGCGCCACGTCCGCCTGCGCACCTCGGCGTCGGCGAGGTAGGAGGAGAGGGTGGCGCCCCGACCGGCGTCCGCGTCGCGCGCCCACACCCCGCCGGGATCGCGGAAGTCGGGGATGCCCGAGTCCGTGGAGACCCCGGCACCGGTCAGCACCGTGATCCGGTGGGCGGACGCGACCAGCGCCCGTGCCGCACTGCACGCGTCGGAGGCCATCGGGTCACACTAGTCCCGTGCGCAGCGCTGTGGGAGCCGCGATCGCGGCAGTGGGCTTGGTCACTCAGATCACCGGAACGTTCTTGCCCTGGCTCAAGTCGGGATCGACCACGAGGGACAGTTACCAGGTGCTCTCGCTCCGTGATCTCGCCGGGTTGGACGGGGTGGCGGGCGGCGTCGTGACGGGGGTGTGGGTCGGGCTGACCCCGCTGGCCGTACTGGCGATCGCCCTGCACGTGGTCCGATTTCGTCGAATCGCCGCATGCGCGGCGCTCCTCTTTGGCACGATCGGGGGAACCGTGGCCCTGGTTGCCACGGTCCAAGGGGACAGCAAGGGCGCATTGGTCGGCATCAGCACGACCGGACCCGTCGTCACCCTTGCCGGTGCTGTGCTGACGATCGTGGGGGCGATCACGGTGCTCACCTCGACCAGGCGCAGCGCAGTGATGACCTCAGGAGGGAACCGTGAGCTACCCGGGTAGCGGCGGACAGTGGCAGCCGCAGAACGATCCGTACGGGCAGCAGCACCAGCAGGGTGGTCATCCGCAGACCGGCCCGCAGGGCTACCCGCAACAGCAGCCGCAGCAGGGCGGTTTTCCGCAGACCGGGCCGCAGGGGTTCCCGCAGCAGGGCTACCCGCAGCAGCAGAACTTCCCGCAGCAGGGCTTTCCCCAGCAGGGTTTTCCCCAGCAGGGCTTCGACCAGCAGCCCTACGGCTACGCGCCGATGGGTGGCGAGCCGCCGAAGAAGAAGCGCACCGGCCTGGTGATCACGGCCGTGGTCGCGGTGCTGCTGCTCGTCGGCGGTGGCGTCACGTTCTTCGCACTGCAGAAGTCGAACCCCGCGGCGAACGCCGGCAAGGACACGCCGGAGGTCGCGGCGAAGAACCTCGTCGAGCAGCTCGGCAGCGGTGACGTCGTCGGCATCATGGCCTCGCTCGCACCCGCGGAGGCCGCACTGTCGAAGGACTACCTGGACTCGATGACGAAGGAGATGAAGCGTCTCGAGATCCTCAAGCCCGACGCGGACCCGAACAAGATGTCGGGCGTCGAGTTCAAGAGCGAGAACATCAAGTTCGACGAGGCGGCGGCCGAGAAGGTCAACGACCACCTCACGATCAACAAACTGACCGAGGGCAAGATCACCATCACCTCGGACATCTCCAAGGTCCCGCTGACCGACAAGCTGATGGACGCCATCGGCGACAAGGTCAGCATGACCAAGTCGGAGACCAAGACCTACGACATCTCGGCCGAGGTCAAGAAGCGCGGCAAGCCGATCGGCATCGCGTCGATCAAGGTCGATGACAAGTGGTACCCGAGCGCCTTCTACACGATCGCCAACGCGGTCCTGGAGGAGGAGAAGCTCCAGTGGCCGGCCAAGGGCATCGCGGCGCAGGGCGCGGGCTCGCCGGAGGACGCGGCGAAGCAGCTGGTCACCGCGGCGCTGGACGGCGACATGGAGAAGGTCATCGCCACGCTGCCGCCGGACGAGGCCGGTGTGCTGCACGACCTCGGCCCGGTGCTGCTGGACCAGATCGGCAGCGTGGACAAGACCGGCGCCAAGCTGAACGCGCTGGAGACCGACGTGAAGGACGTGGCCGGCGGCAAGCAGGTCACCGTCAAGAAGCTGTCGGTGACGGCGGAGGGCGAGACGCTCACCATCACGCGCGAGGGCGACTGCTACTCGGTCGACGTGCCCAAGCAGGGTGAGCAGAAGCTGTGCGCCGACCAGGTCACGGAGCTGCTGGAGCAGCAGGGCGGCGGCAAGAGCAAGATCCCGGCCGAGGCGGTCGAGGTCATCGGGCGCGTCGCCACGTCGGTCATGAAGACCGGTGTCGGCGTGGTGTCCACCGAGGTCGACGGCAAGTGGTACGTCAGCCCGGTCCGCTCGTACTACGAGGTGCTGCTGACGCTGTTCCGCGGCTTCGAGCCCAAGGACGTCGACGCGCTGATCGCGCTCATGAAGAAGTAGGTCCCCGCTGGTCCGCCACGGCCCTGTCACGCGCAACAGCGACGTGACAGGGCCGTGGCAGTTCACGGGCCGAGTGTGGTCGCCATGGACACTCAGGTTCTGATCATCGGCGCCGGCCCGACCGGCCTCACCCTGGCACTCGACCTCGCCCGCCGCGGCGTCGGGTTCCGCATCGTCGACGCCTCCCCCGCACCGTTCGCGGGCTCCCGCGGCAAGGGCCTGCAGCCGCGGTCGATGGAGGTCTTCCACGACCTGGGCGTCATCGAGCCGATCCTCGCCGCCGGTCGGCTGCACATGACCATGCGCGCCTACAACGGCCGCGAGGTGCTGCGCGAGTGGGACGTCCACGAGGGCCGCCACCCGACGGCCGAACGCCCGTACGCGCGCACCATGCTCATCGCCCAGTTCCGGGTCGAGCAGGCGCTGCGCGAAGCCCTTCCCCAGCCGGTCGAGTACGGCACGGCGCTGACGTCGTTCACCCAGGACGACTCCGGTGTCACCGCGGTCGTCGGGTCGGAGACCGTGCGGGCCAGGTACCTCGTCGGGTGCGACGGCGGGAAGTCGTTCGTGCGCAAGCAACTCGGCGTGTCGTTCGTCGGCGAGACGCACGAGGACCAGCGGATGCTGGTGGGCGACGTCCGGCTCTCCGGCCTGGACCGCGACCACTGGCACAGCTGGGGCGGGCGCGCGGACAGGTGGCTCGCGCTGTGCCCGTTGCCCGACACCGACCTCTTCCAGTTCCAGGCCACCGGTGACGGCGAGCCGTCGCTGGAGCTGTACCGGCAGATCGTCCGCGAGCGCACCGGCCTGGACGACGTGGTGCTGCACGAGGCGACGTGGATGTCGTTGTACCGCACCAACATCCGCATGGTCGACCGGTTCCGCGTCGGCCGGGTGTTCCTCGCGGGCGACGCGGCGCACGTGCACTCCCCCGCCGGTGCGCAGGGCATGAACACCGGCATCCAGGACGCCTACAACCTGGGCTGGAAGCTCGGGATGGAGACGTTGCTCGACACCTACGAGTCCGAGCGCAAGCCGGTCGCGGAGTGGCTGCTCGGCATGACGACCAGGATCATGACGTCGGGCAACCCGTTCGAGCGCCGCGACGACGAGACGCTGCAGCTGTCGCTGTCGTACCGCACGACCGACGGCGAGGGACTGCAGGCCGGTGACCGGATGCCCGACGGGATGACCGACCAGGGCCGGATCTTCGACCTGCTGCGCGGCCCCGACTTCGTGACGCTGGACTTCCCCGGCGGCCCGGTGCTGGTGCGCCCGGACGGGTACGTCGCCGCGGTCGGGCGGTCAGCGGTCGACGCGTACTTCGGCGCGCACCCGGTCACGCAGCTGCACCACCGCCGGGTCGCTGCTCGGGCCGCCGCGTAGCCGTTCGGCCTCGGTCAGGGCGTCCGCCGCGGAACGGGCGTCGCCCTGGGCCAGCAGCCAGCCCGCGTACGTCTCCAGCACGCTGGCCCGCGCGGGACCGTCCGCGCTGCCGCTGACCGTGTCGAGCGCCCTCGCGTAGTGCTCACCCGCCTGGTCCAGGTGACCGAGGCGGGTGAGCGCCAGCCCGAGCCCGGCGTGGACGGTGGCGCGGAACTGGACCGCGTGCGCGTCGCCGGTGACGGCCAGCGCCCTCCGGTAGAGCCGCACCGCCTCCTCGAAGTCGCCGCCGAAGAACGCCACCTCGCCGTGCGCCTGCGCGACCCGTCCCCGGTCGAGGTCGTGCACCGGGTGCACCTGCGCGAGGTCCTCCCGCGCACCGGCCAGGTCACCGATCCGCACCTTCAGCCGCGCCGTCTGCACCAGCACCGACATCGGCACCAGCACGCTCTCCGGGTCCCCCAGCTCGGCCGCCACCCGCCGCGCCTCCGACACCGCCCGGAACCCCTCGGCGTGCGCACCGCGGTTGATCAGCACCATGACCAGGCACGACAACCCGAACACGACCGCCCACCGGTCCCCCACGGCGCGGAACAGCCGCAACGCCTCCCGGTAGGCCCGCTCCGCCTCCGGCGCCGCACCCTCGCTGAACTCCCCGGCCACCACACCGCGGACGAGCGCGGAGAACGCCCGCATCCACTCGTCACCGGACCGCTCCAGCCGGTCCGCGAGCGCCGACATCCGCCCGCCCAGCTCCGCCTGCCCCCACACCTGTCCGCTGGTGAGCATCAACGCGCACAACGCCGTCGGCACGTCCTGCTGCCACAACCGCTCGGCCGCGAGCGCCGCCTCCGGCGTGCCCAGTGCCGCGAGCACCTCCGACAGCGGGTCGCCGGGCACCAGCGGCGCCCACCGCCGGATCTCCTCGAACCGCTTGGTCATCACCAGCCAGTGCCAGGTGCGGGCGGCCACCATCCGCCGCGCCAGCCCCTGGTCGTGCCCGACCGCCCACGCCAGTGCCGCGTCGAGGTTGGCCCGTTCGGCGTCGAACACCTCCAGTGCCTCCAGCTGGCGCGGGCCGCGGAACAGCGGCTCGGTGCGCTCGGCCAGCTCGACGTAGTGGCGCGCGTGGGCGGCCTGATCGGCCAGGCCCTGCTCCAGCGCGTACTCGCGGACGGTCTCCAGCAGCCGGTAGCGCTCGCCGGAGCGGACGACCAGCGACTTCTCGACGAGGGCGGACAGCAGGTCCTCGGTCGCCCAGAGGTCGCCTTCCGCCGAGCAGACCTCGTGCACCGCCGCGGCCGTCGCCCCGCCCACGAACACCGCGACCCGCGCCAGCAGCTCCCGCTCGTCCGGGTCCAGCAGCTCCCAGCTCCAGTCGACGACCGCCCGCAGCGTCCGGTGCCGCACCGGACCGGTCCGCGTCCCGCGGTCCAGCAGCCGCAGCCGGCTCCCGACGCGTGCCTCCAGCTGCCGGGCCGACAGCGACCGCGCCCGTGCCGCCGCCAGTTCCAGCGCCAGCGGGATTCCTTCCAGCGCAACGCACACACGCCGCACCACGGCCTGGTCCAGCGCCGCTCCGACCCGTGCCGAGAACAGCCGCACGGAGTGGTCGAGGTCCAGCGGTGCCACCGGGTGCACGACCTCGCCGGGGATGCCCAGCGGTTCCCGCGACGTCGCCAGCACCCGCACCCCCGGTGCCTCCGCCAGCAGCCGCGCGCACAGCGAAGCCGCCGCGTCCACCACGTGCTCGCAGTTGTCCAGCACCACCAGCGACGTGCCCAGCCGGTCGAACACGGGCATCGCCAGCGGGTTCGGGCCCAGCGCCGCGTCGAGTGCGGCCAGCGGGTCGGCCGCCGAGTCCAGCTCCACGAACCACGCCGAGGCGCAGGACGAAGCGTGTGCCAGGGCCAGCCGCGTCTTGCCGACCCCGCCGAACCCGGTCAGCGTCACCAGCCGGTTCGCCGCCAGCAGCCCGCCGAGCGCGTCCAGGTCCTCGCCCCGGCCCACGAACGACCCCACCGGTGCCGGCAGGTTGCCGCGCACGCCGCGGTCCCGCAGCACCGCGAGGTGGGCCGCCGCCAGCGCTTCGCCGGGGTCCACGCCCAGCTCCTCCGCCAGTGCGGCGCGGACCCGTTCGTGCACGGCCAGCGCGTCCGAGCGCCGGCCCGCGGCGTGCAGGGCCAGCATCAGCCGCGCCTGCACGTCCTCGCGCAGCGGGTGAGCCGCCGCCAGCGCCTCCAGCCCGGTCAGGTCGTCGCGCAGCAACGCGAGCCGCACCGCCTCGTCGACCGCGAACGGCGCGTCCTCGAACGGGGCACCGCGCCACAGCGCCGCGTCGCGCGTGCGGAGGAACTCCTCGACGTCGGTGTCCGCTTCAAGCCGGTAGCCGCCCGCGTGCGAGGAGATCACGGACGCGCCGACCGCCCGCCGCAGCCGGGACACCAGCGACTGCAACGCGGCGGCGCCGTCGGCCGGTGGCTCGTCCGGCCACAGGTCCGCGATCAGCTGCTCGGCGGTGACCACCCGGCCCGGCTGCATCGCGAGCCGGATCAGCAGCCACCGCAACCGCTTGCCGCGCACCTCCACCGGCCCGTCGCCGCGGACGACGAGCGGTCCCAGCACGTCGACGCGCGTCACGCCCGCCGCACTCCCAGCGCGACCGCGCCCGCCACCAGCACCGCGCCGACCGCTCCCGCCCACAGCACCGACAGCGACACCTGGTTGTGCCCCAGCGCGTCGAGCACCCAGCCGAGCGGCGTGCCGCGGCCCAGCGGGTAGGTCAGGACGACCACGGTGAACACCGCGAGCACCGTCCGCCCGATCGCGTCGAACACCGGCCGCGCGAACATCAGGCCCACGCCGACGCCGAGCAACGCGACCGCCGTGTGCGCGCCGAGCCCCACCAGGAACTCGCCGACCGTGTACGGGTGCGGGTTCGTGACCACCGGCCACACCGCCGCCAGCACCGCCATCGCCACCGCGAACAGCACGGCCACCACCGCGACCGCGCCGAGCACCCGCGACCAGCCGCCGGCCGACACCACGGTGATCTCGCGCCGCACCACGTCCTCCGACGTAGCCACGACGACCGCCATCCACGCGCAGACGGGGTACAGCAACGCCGACGACCCCGAGTACGCCTCCAGCGGCTGCCCGGCGTCCGAGGAGAACAGCATCCCCATGACGCCGAGGAACACCAGCACCGGGGCCAGGAACCGCTGTCCCCGCAGCACGTCCGCCGCGAGGTACCGCACCAGCGAGGTCATCGCACGCTCCGCACCGAGCACCCGAGCCGCAGCGCCTCCGCCAGCACCGAGTCGCTGCGGTCCGGTGCCACGACCACCCGCGCAGACGTCCCGCGCGACAACACCGACCGCACGCCCTCCAGCGCCTCCAGCGCGTCGAGCCCCACGACCCGGCTCAGCTCGATCGTCACGTGGCCGCCCGCGAGGTCCACCCGCGTCGCGTCCGCGAGGTGCCCCTCGTGGTCGGACACCAGCGCCGTCCGCCCCCGCAGCAACTCCACCAGCTCCGCCGACGCCGCCGGGTCCAGGCCGCTCCACGGCTCGTCGAGCACCAGCACGTCGGAGGCGAGGAACGCCTGCGCGAGCGCCACCTTCTGCGCGTTGCCCTTCGACAGCGCGGACATCGGCGCGGTCAGCGAGCCGACGAACCCCAGCCGCTCCAGCACGTCGTTGGCCGCGGAACGCCGGACCCGTCCCATGTGCGCGAGGTAGGACGAGGCGGACATCCGGACGTCGGACGGGAACCGCTCCGGCACGTACCCGACCGACGCGGGCCGCACGACCCGTCCCGACGTCGGCCGCAGCACCCCCGCCGCGATCTTGAGCAGGGTGGACTTGCCGGTGCCGTTCGCGCCGGTCAGCACCACCAGCTCGGACACCTCCAGCGTGAGGTCGCGCAGCACCCAGGGCCCGCGCCCGTACCGCTGGGAAACCTGATCGAGGAGCACCACGCCAAGATAGCCACAGCCGGCACGGCGGCGTCGCCCTCCGCGCCGCGCGGGTGAGTTAGGACAACCTGGGTTGAAGCGGCTTACAGGACAAGCGTACTGTTTGGGGTCGAGGGGCAGTGGTCGACCGGTTGAGGAAGACTCTCCCCGTACCCGAACTGACCACCGCGCTGTCACCAGATGGAGTTGCACGTGACCAACAGCCTGGACAGCTTCGGCGCCCGCGGCACGCTCAACGTCGGCGACGCCTCGTACGAGGTGTTCCGGCTGAGCGCCGTGGAGGGCGCGGAGCGTCTGCCGTTCAGCCTGAAGATCCTGCTGGAGAACCTGCTGCGGACCGAGGACGGCGCGAACATCACCGCCGACCACGTGCGCGCTCTCGCCAACTGGGACCCCACCGCGGAGCCCGACACCGAGATCCAGTTCACGCCCGCGCGCGTCGTGATGCAGGACTTCACCGGCGTCCCCTGCGTCGTCGACCTCGCCACCATGCGCGAGGCCGTCACCCAACTCGGCGGCGACGCCGAGAAGGTGAACCCGCTCGCGCCCGCCGAGCTCGTGATCGACCACTCGGTCATCGCCGACATCTTCGGCCGCCCGGACGCGTTCGAGCTGAACGTCGACCTGGAGTACGAGCGCAACCGCGAGCGCTACCAGTTCCTGCGCTGGGGCCAGACCGCGTTCGACGAGTTCAAGGTCGTCCCGCCCGGCACCGGCATCGTCCACCAGGTCAACATCGAGCACCTCGCTCGCGTCGTCATGGTCCGGGGCGGCCAGGCGTACCCGGACACGCTGGTCGGCACCGACTCGCACACCACGATGGTCAACGGCATCGGCGTGCTGGGCTGGGGCGTCGGCGGCATCGAGGCCGAGGCCGCGATGCTCGGCCAGCCGGTCTCCATGCTGATCCCGCGGGTCGTGGGCTTCAAGCTCTCCGGTGAGCTGCCCCCCGGCGCCACCGCCACCGACCTCGTGCTCACGATCACCGAGATGCTGCGCAAGCAGGGCGTCGTCGGCAAGTTCGTCGAGTTCTACGGCGAGGGCGTCGGCGCGGTGCCGCTCGCGAACCGCGCCACCATCGGCAACATGTCGCCGGAGTTCGGCTCCACGGTCGGCATCTTCCCGATCGACGGCGAGACCATCGACTACCTGCGCCTGACCGGCCGGTCCGAGGAGCAGATCGCGCTCGTCGAGGCCTACGCCAAGGAGCAGGGCCTCTGGCACGACCCGTCCCGCGAGCCGGTGTTCTCCGAGACGCTGGAGCTCGACCTGGCGACGGTCGTCCCGTCCATCGCCGGCCCGAAGCGCCCGCAGGACCGCATCGAGCTGACCTCCGCCAAGGAGGCGTTCCGCCAGGCACTGGGCGCCTACGTCGCGCACACCGACGGCCAGGAGCTGTCCGGCGTGGACGAGGCCGTCGACGACACGTTCCCGGCCAGCGACCCGATCGCCGTCCACGAGGGCGAGAACGGCTCCGGCACGCCGAAGGTGGTCCACACCGCCGCGGAGGGCGCCACCGGCCGGGTGTCGAACCCGGTCAAGGTCTCCCTCGACGGCAACGAGTTCGAGCTGGACCACGGCGCCGTCGCGATCGCCGCGATCACGTCGTGCACCAACACCTCGAACCCGTCCGTGATGCTCGGCGCGGCCCTGCTCGCGAAGAAGGCCGTCGAGCGCGGCCTCGAGCGCAAGCCGTGGGTCAAGACGACCCTGGCGCCGGGCTCGAAGGTCGTCATGGACTACTACGAGCGCGCCGGCCTCATGCCGTACCTGGAGAAGCTCGGCTTCCACCTGGTCGGCTACGGCTGCACCACCTGCATCGGCAACTCGGGCCCGCTGCAGGACGAGATCTCGGCGGGTGTGCAGGAGGGCGACCTCGCGGTCGTCTCGGTGCTCTCGGGCAACCGCAACTTCGAGGGCCGGATCAACCCGGACATCAAGATGAACTACCTCGCGTCGCCGCCGCTGGTCGTGGCGTACGCGCTGGCCGGTTCGATGGACAAGGACATCACCACCGAGCCGCTGGGCACGGACACCGAGGGCAAGCCGGTGTACCTGTCGGAGATCTGGCCGTCGCCGGCCGAGATCGCCGAGGTCATCTCGACCTCGATCTCCGCGGAGGGCTTCACCAAGGGCTACACCAACGTGTTCTCCGGTGACGAGCGCTGGCAGTCGCTGCCCACGCCGACCGGCAACACGTTCGAGTGGGACGCCGAGTCCACCTACGTGCGCAAGCCCCCGTACTTCGAGGGCATGGAGATGGAGCCGAAGCCGGTCACCGACGTCGCGGGCGCCCGCGTCCTCGCGCTGCTGGGCGACTCGGTCACCACCGACCACATCTCCCCCGCCGGTTCGATCAAGGCCGACTCGCCCGCGGGCAAGTACCTGACCGAGCACGGCGTGGAGCGCAAGGACTTCAACTCCTACGGCTCCCGCCGCGGCAACCACGAGGTGATGATCCGCGGCACGTTCGCGAACATCCGTCTGCGCAACCTCCTGCTCGACGACGTCCAGGGCGGCTTCACCCGCAACTTCCTGGAGGCCGACGCCCCGCAGACCACCATCTACGACGCGTCGGTGGCCTACGCGGAGGCGGGCGTCCCGCTGGTCGTGCTGGCGGGCAAGGAGTACGGCTCCGGTTCGTCGCGCGACTGGGCGGCCAAGGGCACCTCGCTGCTCGGCGTCCGCACCGTCATCGCCGAGTCCTACGAGCGCATCCACCGCTCGAACCTGATCGGCATGGGCGTCCTGCCGCTGCAGTTCCCGGCCGGCGAGACCGCCGCGTCGCTGGGCCTCGACGGCACCGAGACGTTCGACTTCACCGGCATCACGGAGCTGAACAACGGCACCACGCCGTCGACGGTGCACGTGACCGCCACGAAGGCCGACGGCGCGAAGGTGGAGTTCGACGCGGTCGTCCGCATCGACACGCCCGGTGAGGCGGACTACTACCGCAACGGCGGCATCATGCAGTACGTGCTGCGCAAGATGGTCCGCAGCTAGGTTCTGCCGCCGGACCAAGACCGAAGGGCCGTTCACACCCCGGTGTGGGCGGCCCTTCGGTGTGCCGCCCGGACCGCACAGCGGTAACGGTGGCGCCCGGGAGTGCGATGCCAAGACACCCTGACACCCGCGGGAGACCTCACATGAGCCTGAGCGTGCTCGGCGACCTCAACTGGTTCGCCGTCGTCGTCGCCACCGTCGCGTACTACGGGCTGGGCGCGATCTGGTACGCCGAGTTCGCCTTCGGCAGGGCCTGGCGGCGGTCGCTGGGCTGGGACCTCACCCCGCCCGAGCGCATCGGCTCCAGCGTCTACACGATCCCGCTGGCCACCTGTTTCGCCGCGACGCTGGCGGTCGCGATGGTCGCCGCCGCGTCCGGTACCGACGACGTGCTGGAGGGCTTGCTGCTCGGCCTGGTCGTGGGTGTCGGTGTCGCGTTCCCGGTGATGTTCGTGGGCGGGGTGTTCGACACGACGAAGCCCGCCCCGAAGGCCTCGGTGGCCATCGGGGCGGGCTTCCACGTCATCGGCCTCGGGCTCGTCGGAGCGATCCTGGGCCTGTGGCGTTAGCGGCGCCAGAACAGGTGGTGCACCACACCGCTCGGGCTGGGCACCACGTCCAGGTGGTAGCGGTCGAGCAGCTCGTCGGGCGAGTCCCACAGCCGCAGCCCGTCCCCCAGGCTCACCGGGGACACGGCGACGTGCAGCGTGTCGACGAGACCCGCGTCGAGGAACCGGCGGATGGTCGTGACGCCGCCGCCGAGCCGGACGTCCTTGCCCTGTGCGGCCTCCCGCGCCTGCTCCAGCACCGCCGCCGGGTCACCGCCGACGAAGTGGAACGTGGTGTCCGAGAGCGTGATGGACGGCCGTTCGTGGTGGGTCAGGACGAACACCGGGGTGTGGAACGGCGGCTCGTCGCCCCACCAGCCCTGCCACTCGTGGTCGGTCCACGGTCCGCGCTGGTACCCGAACTTGTTGCGGCCCATGATCTCCGCGCCGATGTTGTTCGTGAAGTCGCGGGTGAGGTAGTCGTCCAGGCCGCGGCTGCCACCGGGCTCGGTGCGGTTGGGCCAGCTCGCCGTGGCGCCGGCCCAGCCGAACAGCTTCCCCGCGTCGGGCAGGCCGAACGGGTTGTCGAAGCTCTGGTGCTCACCGGCGGCGACCCCGTCGCTGGTGACGTTGAAGTTCTGCACTCGCAGCAGCTGTGCCACGTGTTCCTCCAAGTTGTGCCGACGTCGACCGGGTTGACTCGCCGAGCCGGCAGAACTCATCGCCTCGGGCGCTACCGACCGGCCTTGTGCAGCTCGCGCAACGCGCGCACGGACGTGACGGCGTAGTCGCGGTCCACGGCCTGCACGGCCATGATCGAGATGTACTCGTCCTCCGGCAGCTCCAGCCGGGCCCACGCGGCACCGTCGGGGAAGCTGATCGCCAGCACGTCACCCCACGCGAAGCGGTGCGACGTCACGACGTTGCGGATCTCGATGCCGATGGCGTCGGCCCTGACCCGCGGCCGGGTCAGCAGCAGCACACCGCCGGCGAGCAAGAAGCCGAGCACGATCATGGCGACCTGGTCGGAGGTCCGGAAGATCACGCCGGTCGGGGTGTTGCCCAGCAGCAGGCCCACGACGGTGAACACGACCACCAGGCCGACCGCGCACGCCCACGCGACCTTGCGGATCTTCTTCGGGCGCAGCACCACGTCGGTCGCGGTCATCATTCGAAACCCCGCTCGGTCCAGGGCTGGCGCAGGCCGCGCAGCACCAGCGCGGTGTCGATCGCCGCCACGGTCGCCTCGTACCCCTTGTCCTCCACCGAGTCCGGCAGCCCGGCACGGGCCAGCGCCTGCTCCTCGGTGTCCGTCGTCAGCACGCCGTTGCCCACCGGCGTCGACTCGTCGAGCGCGACGCGGGTGAGCCCGTCGGTCACCGAGTCGCACACGTACTCGAAGTGCGGGGTGCCGCCGCGGATGACCACGCCCAGCGCGACCACCGCGTCGTGGTGGCGGGCCAGCTCCTGCACCACGACGGGGAGCTCGATCGCCCCCGCCACGCGCACGACGGTCGTGTCGGCGCAGCCCGCGTCCTCGGCGGCCCTGAGGGCGCGCTCGACGAGCTGGTCGGTGATCTTCGTGTGCCAGCGCGTCGCCGCGATCGCGACGCTCAGGCCCCTGCCGTCGAGCTTCGTCTGCTCAGGACGGCCCTCGCCGCTCATTCCTGGTCCTCCGTAGCGGAAACAACGGCCTCGTACTGCTCCAGCTGGGTCAGTTCGTGGCCCATCCGGTCGCGCTTGGTGCGCAGGTACCGCAGGTTCTCCGGGTTCGGGGAGATCGGCAGCGGCACCCGGTCGAGCACGCGCAGACCGTATCCGGCCTCCAGCCCGACGCGCTTGGCCGGGTTGTTCGTCAGCAGCCGCATGGACTTGATGCCGAGGTCCACGAGGATCTGCGCGCCCGTGCCGTAGTCGCGGGCGTCGGCGGGCAGGCCCTGCGCGAGGTTCGCGTCCACGGTGTCCGCGCCCTGGTCCTGCAGCTGGTAGGCCTGCAGCTTGTGCATCAGGCCGATGCCGCGGCCCTCGTGCCCGCGCATGTACAACACGACACCGCGGCCCTGTGCGGCCACGGCCTCCATCGCCGCGTCGAGCTGCGGGCCGCAGTCGCAGCGCAGCGAGCCGAGCACGTCGCCGGTGAGGCACTCGGAGTGCACGCGCACCAGCACGTCCTCGCCGTCACCGATCTCGCCGTAGACGAGCGCGACGTGCTCGATGCCGTCGAGCAGGCTGTCGTAGCCGAAGGCGGTGAACACGCCGTGCGCGGTCGGGATGCGGGCCTCGGCGGCGCGCACGACCTGGGTCTCGACCCGGCGGCGGTACGCGATCAGGTCCGCGATGGTGATGATCGCCAGGTCGTGGTCGGCGGCGAAGACCTCGAGCTCGTCGCGGCGGGCCATGTCGCCCTCGTCCTTCTGCGACACGATCTCGCAGAGCACGCCCGCGGGAGAGAGCCCGGCCAGGCGTGCCAGGTCGACGGCGGCCTCGGTGTGACCGGGACGGCGCAGCACGCCACCGGCCTTGGCGCGCAACGGGACCACGTGGCCGGGCCGGTTGAAGTCGGTGGCCTTCGAGGTCGGGTCGGCGAGCAACCGGATCGTGCGGGCGCGGTCCGCGGCCGAGATGCCGGTGCTGACGCCCTCACGCGCGTCGACCGTCACCGTGTAGGCGGTGCCGCGCGCGTCCTGGTTCGTGTGGAACATCGGCGGCAGGTCGAGGCGTTCGCAGTCCTCCTCGGTCAGCGGCACGCAGATGTAGCCGGAGGTGTAGCGGACCATGAACGCGAGCAGCTCCGGCGTCGCCTTCTCGGCGGCGAAGATCAGGTCGCCCTCGTTCTCGCGGTCCTCGTCGTCCACGACGACCACGGGGCGGCCCGCCTTGACGTCGGCGACCGCCCGTTCGATGTCAGCGAAGTCGGTGTTCACTGGGTCTCCTCGCCCGCGATGGCCCGCAGGTGCGGGACGGCCAGTCGTTCAACGTACTTCGCCAGCACGTCGACCTCCAGGTTCACGGTGGAACCCGGCGACCGGTGCCCGAGCGTGGTCAGCTCCAGCGTGGTGGGGATGAGGCTCACCGTGAACTCGTCCTCGGCGACCGTGACGACGGTCAGCGACACGCCGTCGACCGTGATCGAGCCCTTCTCCACGACGTAGCGGGCGAGCTGGGGCGGCAGTCCGATGTGGACGATCTCCCAGTGCTCCGCCTTCTCCCGCGCGAGGATCGTGCCCGTGCCGTCGACGTGGCCCTGCACGATGTGGCCACCGAGGCGCTGGCCGACGGCGGCCGCGCGCTCCAGGTTGACCCGGTCGCCCTCTGCGACCTTCGCGAGGCTGCTGCGCACGAGGGTCTCGCGCATCACGTCGGCGGTGAACGTGCCGTTCTCCACCTCCACGACGGTGAGGCACACGCCGTTCACCGCGATGGAGTCGCCGTGCTTCGCGTCGCTCGTGACGATCGGCCCGGAGACGCGGATCCGCGCCGCGTCTGGCAGGTCCTGAACCGCGACCACGTGGCCGAGTTCCTCGACGATCCCGGTGAACACCGCTCCTCCTAAGTCTGCGGAACCGCGCTGATCCGCAAGTCTGGTCCGCTCATGGTGACGTCTTCCACGGTCAGCCGGACAGCGTCCGTGATGGTCGACACGCCCGCGTCCACCACGGCCGCGGGCCCACTGCCCAGCAGCGCGGGTGCGACGTAGGCGAGCACGCGGTCGACCCGCCCGGCGCGCAGGAACGCCCCCGCCACCGTCGGACCGCCCTCCAGCAGCACGTCCACCACACCCCTCGCCGCCAGTGCGCCCAGCACCTCGTCCGGGTCGTGCGTGCGCAGGTGCAGCGCGGTGTGCCGGAGCGCGGCACCGGCCGGCAGGTCGCTCATGCCCACGACCACCGGCAACGGCTGGTGGGGCAACAACATTCCGTCGGCGTCGCGAGCGGTCAGCGCGGGGTCGTCCGTGCGGACCGTGGTGGTGCCGACGACGATCGCGTCGAGCTTCGCGCGCAGGTCGTGGACCTCCTTGCGGGAGGTCTCGGAGCTGATCCAGCGGCTGGTGCCGTCCTGGGCGGCGATCCGGCCGTCCAGCGATGCCGCGTACTTCCACGTGACGTGCGGACGGCCCGTGCGCGCATAGTGCAGCCACGCGCGCAGCGGGCCCTTGCTGACCTCGTCGGCGAGAAGGCCGCTCTCGACCGTGACGCCGGCCTCGCGCAGCCGTTCCGCACCGCCCGCGGCCCTCGGGTTCGGGTCGGTGACGGCGTGGACGACGTGCTTGATGCCCGCCTCCAGCAGCGCTTCCGTGCACGGACCGGTGCGGCCGTGGTGTGCGCACGGTTCGAGTGTGACGACTGCGGTGCCACCGCGCGCCCTGGTTCCCGCGTCCTTGAGCGCCATCACCTCGGCGTGCGGTCCCCCGGCGGGTTGCGTGCCGCCGAACCCGACCGCCTTGCCGTGCTCGTCGAGCACGACGCAGCCCACGGGCGGGTTGGGGCTGGTGGTGCCCCGCACCCGCTCGCTCTCCGCGACGGCGAGCGCCATCGCGTCCTCCGGCGTCACCGGACGCCGGCTGCCTGGGCGCGCAGTGCCTCGACGGCCTTGCCGGGGTCGGCGGCGTCGTACACGGCGGAACCCGCGACGAAGCAGTCCACACCGGCCTGCGCGGCCTGCTCGATGGTGTCGGCGTTGATGCCGCCGTCGATCTCCACGACCAGCTTCAGGTGGCCGGTGTCGACGAGCCGGCGCGCGGTCCTGACCTTGTCGAGGACCTCCGCCATGAACTTCTGGCCGCCGAAGCCGGGCTCGACCGACATGACCAGCAGCGTGTCGTAGTGCTTGAGCACCTCGACGTAGGACTCCAGCGGGGTGCCCGGCTTGATGCTCAGACCGGCCTTGGCGCCGGCGGCCCTGAGGTTCTTGGCGAGCGCGACCGGGTCGGCGGCGGCCTCGGCGTGGACGGTCACGTTGTGGGCGCCCGCCTCGGCGTACCCGATGGCCCAGCGGTCCGGGTCCTCGATCATCAGGTGGCAGTCGACCGGGATGTCGGTGACCTTCAGCAGCGACTTGACCACGGGCAGGCCCAGGGTCAGGTTCGGCACGAAGTGGTTGTCCATGACGTCGACGTGGATCCAGTCCGACGTGGGCACCGCGGCGAGCTCGTCGGCGAGCCGGGCGAAGTCGGCGGACAGGATGCTGGGGGCGATCATCGGCGTGTGGACCACGAGGGTGGAGTCTAGGTGTCCAGCAGGTCGAGCAACCTGCCGGGCGGCTCGTCTGAGACGACCACGACACCCGCTCGCGTGAGGGTGGTGACGTGCGTCTCCCACATCGGGTGACGGCGCTTGTCGGCGTTGGCCTGCGGCATGACGACGACCTTGCAGCCCTCGACGCCCATGGCCTCGTTCACCGCGGTCAGCGCCTGGTTGTCGCCGATGCCGAGGGCCAGCTTCGCCACCGAGTTCGCGCTGGCGGGGGCGAACACGAACGCGTCGGGCGTGGGGTAGGGCTTGGGCTGGCCGGGCAGCCGCGGGTGCCACCTGACCTCCAGGTCGGTGAGCTCCTGGAGCTTGCCGAGCTCCCCCGCCTCCTCGAACCACGGGACCACCGCCGGGGTGAACGTGATGGCGAGCCGCCAGCCCCGTGCGACCGCCGGTTCGGCGAGCCCGGTGCGGAACCAGGACTCCACACCACCGCAGGCGGAGGCGACCAGACCGAGCAACCCGCGTGTCGTCACGACCGCGATGGTAGGCGAGGCCCGGTCTGCCGGCGGCGGGCCAGCCGGGCCTGTCCCCTCGCCGCTGCAGGTGCGGGCGCCGGGTGTGCGCGGTGGGCAACCGGTTCGGCTCGCCGGCGCGGTTGCACGTGCTGAGGGCCTGCGGCCTGCCGGGGGCTTTCACTCGAACCGGTGAACCTCTGCTCGGTGCGCCCTCATGCCGGTCGACGGGGTCCGGAACTGTCGGACCCCGTCGCTAACGTCGTTCCCGAGCGCTCAGACAGGACGTCGCAGCACCGCGCAGAACATCGCGTCCGTTCCGTGCAGGTGCGGCCAGAGCTGGACGTGCGGCCCGTCCCCGAGATCCGGCATCTCGGGGAAGAGCGTCCGGGTGTCGAGCTGTTCCGCTCCGGTCCGCCGGGCGACGTCCGCCACCACCCCCACGGTCTCCGAGAGATGAGGTGAGCACACGACATAAGCCACGACTCCGCCAGGACGCACCAGCCGCAACGCCTCGGTGAGGAGCTCGCGCTGCAGTTTCGTGAGCTGGCCGACGTCGGCGGGCTGGCGCCGCCACCGCGCCTCCGGGCGCCGGCGCAGGGCACCGAGACCGGTGCAGGGCGCGTCGACGAGCACGCGGTCGAACGCCCCTTCGACGAAGTCGGTCTCGCGGCCGTCGGCCACCTCCACGGTGATCGGCAGGCCTGAGGTGATCTTGCGCACCAGCTCCGCGCGGTGGGGTGCCTTCTCGACGGCGATGAGCTCACCGCCTTCCAGGCCGACCAGTGCCGCGAGCAGCGCTGCCTTCCCTCCCGGGCCGGCACACAGGTCGAGCCACCGGTCGTCGGTGCCTTCCAGCGGCGCACGCGTCAGGGCCAGTGCGCAGAGCTGGCTGCCCTCGTCCTGCACGTTCGCCAGACGCTCGCGAACGGGTTCGAGGTCAGCCGGGTCTCCGGCCCCCGGCTCCAGGTGCACGCCGTAGGGCGAGTAGGGCGCCACGTCGCCGCCGGTGATGGCGGCGAGCTCGTCGGCGCTCACCTCGCCGGGGCGTGCCACCAGGTGCACGGCGGGCCGGGCGTCATCGGCCTCCAGCGCGCGCCGCAGGGAGTCGTCGCGGCTGCCCAGCGCCTCGGCGAAGGCCTGCGCGATCCACCGCGGGTGGGCGTGCGTGAACGCCAGGTTGCCGATCGGGTCGGTGTCCGGGTCGGGTGCGAGCTCGTCGACCCACGCCTGTTCGTCCTGCTCGGCAATCCGGCGCAGCACGGCGTTGACGAAGCCCGCGATGCCGGAGCCCAGCTCGGCGCGGACGAGGTCGACGGTGGACGCCACGGCCGCGTGCGACGGGATGCGCGTGCGCAGCAACTGGTACGCGCCCAGCCGCAACGCGTCGAGCGCCGACCCGTCCACTTCGGACAGCGGCCGGTCCGAGCACGCCTCGATGACGGCGTCGAGCAACCCGCGCGCCCGCGAGGCGCCGTAGGTGAGCTCGGTGGCCAGCGCCGCGTCGCGCCCGGTGATCCGCCGCTCCCGCAGGAGCTGCGGCAGCACCAGGTTCGCGTACGCGTCCCGCTGCCGCACCGCGCGCAACGTCTCCAGCGCCGCCAGCCGCGCCGGGTCCTCCACCGGCGGCCGCGCCGGTCCGGTGCGCCGCCGCGGCGGGTGCGGCCTGCGCGGCCCCGACGGCTTGGACGCTCCTCGCGAGTAGCCGGTCATGCGCTGCGCTCCATCAGTCCGGGCCTCATCACTTCGACTTCCCCTGCTCCGGCACGACCACCGCGCCGGCTTTCCGTGCCGACCCACAACCGACCGGACACACCACCAAACCCAAACCCCGCGGCACTTCCGGGTGCCAACGGGCCCACCCCACCACGACCATCCGCCCCGCGCTCGCTCGCAACGCCGACACGCCGCAGCCCCACGACGGCCGACGACCGCACCCCGGCCGCCTCGACCCGCGCGGCAGAACCACCCGCGGCCTCCGCAGTCCGGTGTCCCGCACCGCACCCGTTCACCGCACCGTGTCCGCTCACCACACCGCGCCGCGCGCTCATGCGATGCGCTCCCCGGCTTCGATGCGCACGCCGCGGGCCCAGTCGGTCGCCGCCATGCGCTTCTTGCCCTGCGCCTGCACCTCGCCCAGTGCCACGGCGGTGGTCGCGGTGCCAACGAGCACCCGCTTGCGTTCGACGACGATCTCGCCGGCGGGCAGCGTGACGTCGTCCACGGGCGTGACGGGTCCGAGCTTGAGCCGCTCGCCGCGGAACTCGGCCCACGGGCCGGGTTCGGGTGTGACCGCGCGGGCGAGCCGGTCCAGGGCTGCCGCAGGGGTGGTGAAGGCGAGGCGCGCGTCCTCGACGGTGATCTTCGGGGCGTACGTCACGCCGTCGGCGGGCTGCTCGACGGCGCGCAGGGTGCCGTCCTCGATGCCGTCCACTGTGGACAGCAGCAGGTGGGCGCCGGAGACGGAGAGCCGGCCCAGCAGGTCGCCGGAGGTGTCGCGGGGCTTGACCTTCTCGGTCACCACGCCGAAGACGGGGCCCGCGTCGAGCTCCTTGACGATGCGGAAGGTGGTGGCGCCGGTGATGTCGTCGCCGTTGCGCACGGCGGCCTGCACCGGGGCGGCACCGCGCCAGGCGGGCAGCACGGAGAAGTGGAGGTTGACCCAGCCGAGGCGCGGGACGTCGAGGGTGCGCTGCGGCAGCAGGGCGCCGTAGGCCACGACCGGGCAGAGGTCGGGTTCCAGCGCGCGCAGGCGGTCGAGGAAGTCGGGGTCGCCCGCCTTGGCCGGCGTCAGGACCTCGATGCCGTGCTCGTCGGCGAGGGTGGCGACCGGGGAGCGTTCCAGCCGTCGGCCGCGGCCGACGGGGGCGTCCGGGCGGGTGACGACGGCGACGACGTCGTGGCGGGAGGAGTCGATGAAGGCGCGCAGCGAGGGAAGTGCCACCTCGGGCGTGCCTGCGAACACGAGGCGCATGGTCAGTTGGCCTTGCCGAAGAAGGGGTGCGGGCTCTGCTTCAGGGTGGGGACCGCGCCGTCGAACCACTCGGCCTGGCGGATCTCCCGCATCGCCTGCTTGCGGGTCTCGGCGTCGAGGCGGTCGAGGAACAGCACGCCGTCGAGGTGGTCGGTCTCGTGCTGGATGCAGCGGGCCAGGGTCTCGGTGCCCTCGACCTCGACCGGCTCACCGTGCATGTTCCAGCCCTTGGCCACGACGTGCAGGTGCCGGGTGCAGTTCCACGACATGCCGGGGATGGACAGGCAGCCCTCGTTGCCCTCCTGCAGCTCCTCGCCGACCACTTCCCAGGTGGGGTTGACGAGGTGGCCCGCGAAGCCGTCGCAGTGGTAGGTGAACACGCGCAGTCCCACACCGAGCTGCGGCGCGGCGAGCCCTGCTCCGCCCGCGTTCTGCATCGAGTCCCACAGGTCCTTGACCAGGGTGCGCAGTTCCTTGTCGAAGTCGGTGACCTCGACGGCGGGGGTGCGCAGCACGGGGTCGCCGAACAGACGGATGGGTTGGACGGTCACGCGGTGCTCCTCGTGGTGGACTGGCGGTCAGTCTACGAGGAACGCGGTCAGTGCTCGGCGGCGCTGCCGAGGAAGATCACGCCCACCAGCGCCACCAGGAGGTGGCCGGTGAACCGCAGCGCCGTCAGCACAGGACGGATCAGCGCCCTGAGGTCGAGGTGGGCCGCGATGGCGGTCGGGCGGTGGTGCACGGTGGTCGTCGTCATGGTGTCCACTGTGCCGTTCGCCCAGGTCAGCGGACATCGGCTGGCGGTATCGAGCCTTCCTCAGCCTGCGGTAGGAAGATCGGCGGCGACACTCGGCCGGGAGGTGGACACCTCCAGGTCATGAGGCTGATGCACCAGCGCTGCGAGGGGACGGCCGCGGTGGTCCGGGACGCGGACACCTCGGTTCTCCACCCGGACCCGCTCAGGTGATCATGGCTCCATGACCTGGACGGCACCCGAAGTCGAGATCCCGGCCGAACCCGTGCTCGGCCCCGAGCGAGCGGTGCTGGAGGCGGTCCTGGACCGCCACCGGGCGATGTTCCTGGCCAAGTGCGCGGGCCTCACCGGGGCCGAGCTGGCCACGGCGTCGGCGCCGCCGTCGACGCTCACCCTGCTGGGGCTCATCCGGCACCTGACCGACGTCGAACGCGTCTGGTGCCGGGTCAGGGCCGACGGCCAGGACCTGGGCCCCCGCTACGCCTCGCAGGCCAACCCGGACGCCGCGTTCGACTACCTCGACCCGGAGCGCGCCGAGGCCGAGCACGCCGCGCTCGTCGAGGAGGTGGGGCTGGCCCGCCGGGCGGTCGCCGGCAAGGACCTCGACCACGTCTTCGTCCACGAGCGCCGGGGCGAGATGTCACTGCGCTGGCTGTACCTGCACCTCGTCGAGGAGTACGCGCAGCACAACGGCCACGCCGACCTGCTGCGCGAACGCATCGACGGCAGCACCTCGGAGTAGGTCCCGGGGTGCTGCCGTCGCGGGTGGAGCCGGTCAGCCGACCTTGACCACCCGAGCGGCACCACCGCCGCGGCGGGTCGGTTCGGCGACCGCGCGCCAGCGGCCGTCGGCGGCCCGTTCGACCGCCGTGGCCGCGCCGATCTCGGCGTTCTGGCTGAACCGGTGCCCGATGGCCTGCAGCCCCTGGGCGGGTGCGGCCGCGATGAACGCGGCCTCGGCGGGCGTCACGGCCGCGTTGCGCTGCGAGGCGCGCGGGGCGGCGACGGCGTCGAGCAGGGACAGCTTGCGGTCCAGCCGCGCGGTCAGGACCTGCGTGACCGTGGTGATGATCGTCGAACCACCGGGCGAGCCGACGGCGAGCACGACGCGGCCGTGGTCGAGCACGATGGTCGGCGCCATCGACGACCGCGGGCGCTTGCCGGGGCCGGGCAGGTTCGGGTGCGGCACGCCGGGGGTCGGCGCGACGAACTCGAAGTCGGTGAGCTCGTTGTTCAGCAGGAACCCGCGGCCGGGCACGACGATGCCGCTGCCGCCCTCCGCCTCGATGGTGAGGGTGTAGGCGACGACGTTGCCCCAGCGGTCGGCGACGGTGAGGTGCGTGGTGCGCTCGGCGTCGTCGCGCAGGTCCGCGAGGCCCGCGGTGGCCTCGCACGGGGCGGGGTTGCGCGGGTCGGCGGCGGGCTGCGGTGCGGGCAGCACGGCGTCGGGCTTGATCAGGCACGCGCGCGAGTCGGCGAACCTCTGCGAGAGCAGGCCCTCGGTCGGCACGCGGGAGAACTTCGGGTCGCCGACCCAGCGCAGCCGGTCGGCGAACGCGAGCTTGGTCGACTCGATGAACCGGTGCAGGTACTCGACGTCCGAGGCCTTCGCGAGGTCCGTGGACTCCAGGATGTTCAGCGCCTCACCGACGGTCGTGCCACCGGACGACGGCGCGGCCATGCCGTAGACGTCGAGGCCGCGGTAGCGCGTGTGCGTGGGGTCGCGGCGTTCGACCTGGTAGCGGGTCAGGTCGGAGAGCTCCATGGCGCCGGCGCGGACGGTGCGGGTCGAGCCGGGCACGACCGGCGGCTGGCGCACGGCCTTGACCAGGTCACGGCCGACCGCGCCGCCGTAGAGGGAGGCGAGCTCGGTGCGGGCGAGCTCCCGGTAGGTGTCGGCGAGCTGCGGGTTGCGGAACGTCGACCCGACCGCCGGCGGCTGACCGCCGGGCAGGTAGAGGTCGCGCGTGGAGGTGAAGTCGGCGAACCGCGCCGCGTTGGAGGTGATCTGCTGGTTGAAGGTGCGGTCGACGACGAACCCGCGCCGGGCCAGCGCCTCCGCGGGCGCCATGGCCTCGCGCAGGTTCAGCGTGCCCCACCGGCGCAGCGCCTGCTGCCAGGTCTTGGGCGTCCCCGGCACGCCGACGGACAGGCCGCTGGTCATGGCCTCGGCGAACGGCAGCGGTGCGCCGTTCTCGACGAAGAGCTGGTCGGTGGCGGCACGCGGCGCGGTCTCACGTCCGTCCAAGGTGGACACCCGGCCGGTGCGCGCGTCGTAGTGGACGAAGAAACCACCGCCGCCGATGCCCGCGGAGAACGGGTCGGTCACACCGAGCGCGGCCGCGGTGGCGACGGCGGCGTCCACGGCGTTGCCGCCGCGGCGCAGCACGTCGACGCCGATCTGGGAGGCGTCCGGGTCGACGCTGGACACCGCGCCACCCCACCCCACCTGTTCTGGCACCCGCGGGGCGGGGTCCGCCGGGCCCGCGGCGAGTGCCGGTGCGGGCGCGACCAGCACGACGGAGAGCGATAGTGCGGCAACCGTTCGCAACATGCGCACTCTTCTACTCCGTTCCGGCCGGATGGCAACACCTTTTGAGAAAGGCCTAGGGTGCGGTGGTGTCGATCGACCTTGACCGCTTGCGAACCGATTTCACGACCGCCGACCTGGACGAGGCCGACCGCGAGGAGGCGCTGCGCCTCCTGCTGCGCGACCACCGGCCCCAGGACGCCGACCTGCTGCGCCACCTGCTCGTCCAGGAGACCGCCGCGCACCGCGAGGGCTGGGGCGTGAGCGAGGCCATGGGCCTGGCCGCGCTGCTGCTCGCCGAGTGCGGCCGCGAGGAGGACGTCTGGGCGCTGTGGGAGGCCAAGAACGCCTCCTTCGACACCATGGCGGGCCTGGACGGGTTCCTGCTGTTCCCGGCGGGCATCGCGGGCACGACCGCGCACGTGATCGCGTCCGAGGAGCACCCGGAGCGGCACGACCTGATGGCGTACATGTCCGAGTACCTGCAGTACGAGAAGCTGACCGACGAGGACGTCCGCGAGCACCTCGCCGGCCTGCGCTCCTACCACGAGGGCTGACCGCCGCGGTCCGCCGCGGTCCGCGGCAGACCGGTCAGAGCACCTCGATCGGGTCGAGCTTGATCCGCACCAGCTCCTGCTCCTTGCGGGCCGTCCGCACCGCCTGCGCCTTCGCGAGCACCGAGGCCAGCTCCCGCCCCTCGGCACGCGCGACCCGCACGAGCGCGCGTTCCTTCGTCTCGTCGTCGCCCAGCGGCACCGGTCCGAGCACCTCGCCGCTGGGCGGCAGCCTGAGCTCGTCCAGCAGCGCGTTCACCGCGTCCGGTGTGCCGTCGACCGTCGCCATCCGCACCGCCGGCGGGAAGCCCAGCTCGGCGCGGGCGGCCAGCTCGGTCGACGCGTGCCACACCGGGTCCCACCGCACCAGCGCCTGCACCGGCGTCAACGCCGAGTCCGCGATCACCACGACCCGGCCGTTGCCCGGCCGCACCAGTCCCGCGGCCGTCATCCAGCGCCGCAGCGCCTCCTCCGACGCCCGCAGGTCGGCCCGGCCCAGCAACGCCCACCCGTCGAGCAGCAGCACCGCCCCGTAGCCGCCCTCGGCCACCGGCTCGGCCCCCGGCGTGGACACCACCAGCGACGGCCGTGACGGCACCGTGGCGAGCACCTCGTCCGCACCGCTCGTGCGCACCGGGTGCCCCGGGAACGCCCGCCCGAGCTCCTCCGCCGTGCGCCTGGCCCCGATCACCTGTCCGCGCAACCGGCGGGACCCGCACGTCGGGCACCGGAACCCGGCCTCCGTCGCCGCGCACCACCGGCAGTAGGCGGGCCTGGGCTGCCCGTCGTGCGTGCCCCCCGGCAACGCCAGCGGCCCCGCGCACTTGCGGCACCGCGCCGGCCCCCGGCACTGCCCGCACGCCAGCGCCGGCACGTACCCCCGGCGCGGCACCTGGATGAGCACCGGCGAGTCGACCAGTGCGAACCGGGCCGCCTCGAACGCGATGGACGGCAACCGCGCCGTGCGCGCCGCCGGGTCCTTCACGTCCTGCCAGTCGTTGTCGCCGACCGACACCACCCGCGGCGCGATGGCCCGCAACGTCTCCCGCGACGCCACGATCTCGTGCGCCCACCCGGTCTCCACCAGCAGCTGCGCCTCGGCCGTGCGGGCGAACCCGCCGATCAGCAACGCCGCACCGGTCATGTGCGCGCGCTGCACCAGCACGTCCCGCACGTTCGGGTACGGCGCGCGCGGCTCGGTGTGCAGGTCGTCCCCGTCGTCCCACACCACCAGCAACCCGGGGTCGGCCACCGGCGCGAACGCCGTGGCCCGCGTGCCCACCACGACCCGCGCGACCCCCCGCCGCACCGCCAGCCACCGCTTGTACCGCTCCGACGGCCCCAGGTCCGCCGACAGCGTCACCACGCCCTCGATCAGCGCGCTGCACGCCTCGAACACCCGCGCCACGTCCCGGTGGTCCGGCACCACGATCACCACGCCGCGCCCGGTCGACGCCACCGACGCCGCCGCCTCGGCCAGCCGGGCCGGCCAGTCCTCCGACGGCAGCGCCTGCCACACGGCGTGCGCCGGCAGCCCGCTGCGCAACGCCTCCAGGTACTTCGGCCCGCGCGGGTAGCGCGCCCACGCGTCGGCGGGCACCGGTGGCAGCGTGGACCGGACGGGCGCCGGGCGGGGGTGGTCGACCGGCTCGGCGTCGGGCTCGGTGGGCTGGGCGCCAGCGGATTGGGCACCGGTGGATTGGGCACCGGTCGGCTCAGGAGTCGTCGGCTCAGTTTCGGCGGCCTCGGCTTCGGCGGCATCGGTACCAGCGGACTCGGTTTCGGCGGCATCGGTACCAGCGGACTCGGCTTCGGCGGCATCGGTACCAGCGGACTCGGCTTCGGCGGCCTCGGACTGGGTGGGCTGGGAGCCGGCGGCCACGGAGCCCGCGTCCTCGGAGCCCGCGTCCTCGGAGCCCGCGTCCTCGGAGCCGGCGGGACGCTCGCCGGTGGCGTCAGCGGCAGCCGCCTCGGGGCCGTCGGGCTGATCGCCTTCAGCGACCGTCCCCACCCACGCCGGGTCCTGCGGCAACGGCGCCGGTTCCCCGGACGGCGCTGCCTCCGCGCGGGCGTGCCGGGGCGGGATCGCGAGCCGCAGCACGTCGATCATGCCGCCCGCGTACCGGTCGGCGACGGCGCGGGCCAGCGCCGCGATCTCGGGCGCCAGCACCGGTTCCGGCGAGATGACCTTCTCGATGAAGGCGAGCTTCTTCTCGTACTCGGTGCTGTCGACCCGCTCCAGCAGGTACCCGTCGACCACCTGCCCGGCGAACCGCACGCGAACACGGCAGCCGGGGACCGCGGTGGTGTCCAGATCGGACGGAACCGCGTAGTCGAAGGGGCGGTCGAGGTGCGCCAGCGGCACGTCCACGACGATGCGCGCAACCGGCAGCGTGTCGGCGGGGACGCGCTCCCCGCGGCGTGCTCCGGTCTTCGTGCTCATGTCCACTGGTGTATCAGACGGGTCCGACACTCACGAACAGGGTGGCGAACGCCCGGGCGAGGACCTGCGCCGAGCTCAGCCGGAGATCGACTCCTGGCCGTTCTCGATGTGACCGCACAGCCGCCGGCGGAACCGCGGCTCCTCCTCCACGGTGACGGTCAGGTCGTACCAGCCGGAGTTCAGCGCGGTCAGCCACGGGATCACGTGCCGGTGACCGGGGCGCACGACGACCCGCCGCCGGCCCAGCACGAACGTCAGCCGCGAGCGCCCGGTGTTCTCGAACGTCAGCGTGAGCACACGGCTGTACCCGCGCACCGACGACGACACGCGCGCGGTGTCGGACGCAGCTCCGGTGAACTCGCGGCGGAACCCGTTCGGGCCCAGCAGCACCAGGTCGTGGTCTCCCGCCAGCTCCACCGACTCCGAGCGGGCGACGTCGAAGTGCTGCGGCAGCGCGAGCTGGCCGGAGTACGGGTACAGCGCGAAGTGCACCGACGCCGTGCCCGCATTCGACATCTCCAGCCGTGACCCGCGCAGTGATGCATCGGGCTGATACGGCAACGCGCGCGCACGGCGACGTCCTGCCTCCTGTTCCGGCATCTTCTGCTCGGACGGCGGCGCCGGCCGCCAGCGCGGTGTCGCGGGCGGGACCGGCGCGGGTTCGCCGACCTCCGGCCACGTCCGCCGCCGGTCGAAGTCGAACGCCGAGGTCAGGTCACCGGTCACGGTCCGGCGCCAGGCGGAGACCTCCTCCGAGCGCACCCCGGTCCACTTCTCCAGGAACTGCGTCATCGAGGTGTGGTCGAACACCTGCGAGCACACGTACCCGCCGACCGACCACGGCGAGACGACGGTCATCGGCACACGGGCGCCCAGTCCGAGCGGTTTGTCGCCCACGTACTCGTCGGTGACCGACAACGGCGGGCGCGGCGGCGGCACGTGGTCGAAGAAGCCGTCGTTCTCGTCGTAGGTGATGAACAGCACCGTCGACTCCCACACGTCCTGGTTCGACGCCAGCGCGTCCAGGACCTGGTAGGTGATCGAGGCCGACGCGGCGGGCGAGGACGCGCCGGGGTGTTCGGAGTCCACTGAGGACGGCACCAGGTACGACACCGCGGGCAACCGGCCGGAGCTCACGTCCGCGCGGAACGCCTCCCCCAGCCCGCCGGGCCGCACCCGCCGCAGTCCCCTGTCGTACAACGACTTCTCCGCCGGGGTCAGCTTCGACAGGTCGATCGCGCCGATCAGCGCGGGGTCGCCGGTGCCGTAGAGCTTGTCGAGCGACTTGAACCCCGCGGGCAGCACCTTGCGCGCGATCTCCTTGAACCGCGCGAAGAACTCCAGGTTGTTGTCCTGGAAGTTGTCGTGCTCCTGGTACACCCGCCACGACTTCCCCGCCGCCTCCAGGCGTTCCGGGTAGGTCGTCCACGCGTAGCCGGCGTGCGTGTCCTCGCTGTAGGCCGCGTTCCCGGTGGCGCGCGTGCCGTTCGGCTCGAAGCCGGTGTAGCCGGACACCCAGTAGTTGCGGTTCGGCGAGGTCGAGGACGGCACCGAGCAGTGGTAGGCGTCGCACAGCGTGAACGTGTCGGCGAGCTCGTAGTGGAACGGGATGTCCTGGCGCGTGTAGTACGCCATGGTGGCGCCGGTCTTGGCGGGCACCCAGTTGTCGTTCCAGCCGCCGCGCAGCGCCGAGTGGCCGCCGTTCCAGCTGTGGTCGAGGTCGCCGATGTACTGGACGTCGCGCCCGGAGGCGGCCTCGCGGACCGGGAACGGCAGCACCCCGCTCTGGTCGAACACGCCCTTCAGCGCGTTGCGGTCGGAGAACCCGCGCACGCCCCGCAGCGACCCGTAGTAGTGGTCGAACGAGCGGTTCTCCTGCATGAGCAGGACGACGTGCTTGATCGCCCGCAGCCCTCCCGACCGGGGTTCGCGGGCGAGCGCGGCGTACACCGACGGCGGCAGCAGCGTTCCGGAGGCGGCGGCGACGGCGGCGGCCATGAACCCGCGACGAGAGAGCGACATGAACGCAGTTTGTAGCTTCCCGACGTGAAGCGGAACCGTCCCGTACATGAACAACGCCGCCGCGGCCGCCGGTCACCACGCCGAGGCAGCCCGGCCGGGAGGCGGAAGTGTGCCCGAACGGGAACGGCCCGCTTCCCCTGAGGGCAGCGGGCCGTGCTCCGTGGGACGGTTCAGGCGCCGGCGGCGGCGCGCAGGGCCTCGGCGCGGTCGGTCGACTCCCAGGGGAGGTCGACGTCGGTGCGGCCGAAGTGGCCGTACGCGGCGGTCGGGGCGTAGATCGGGCGCAGCAGGTCGAGGTCGCGGATGATCGCGGCCGGGCGCAGGTCGAAGACCTCGGTGATGGCCTGCTGGATCTTCTGCGGGTCGACGGTCTCGGTGCCGAAGGTCTCCACGAACAGGCCCACCGGGGCGGCCTTGCCGATCGCGTAGGCGACCTGGACCTCCACGCGCGTGGCCAGGCCCGCGGCGACGGTGTTCTTCGCGACCCAGCGCATGGCGTAGGCGGCGGAGCGGTCGACCTTCGACGGGTCCTTGCCGGAGAACGCGCCACCACCGTGCCGCGCCATGCCGCCGTAGGTGTCGACGATGATCTTGCGGCCGGTCAGGCCCGCGTCACCCATCGGGCCGCCGATGACGAAGCGACCGGTCGGGTTCGTCAGCAGCCGCACGTCGGCGGTGTCGATGCCCAGCTCGGCGACCTCCGGCGCGACCACGTGAGTGCGCAGGTCGACACCCAGCAGCTTCTCCAGGTCGATGCCGTCGGCGTGCTGCGTGGAGATGACCACCGTGTCCAGGCGCACCGGCTGGTCACCGGCGTACTCGATGGTGACCTGCGTCTTGCCGTCCGGGCGCAGGTACGGAACCGTGCCGTCCTTGCGGACCGCGGTCAGCCGGCGCGACAGGCGGTGCGCCAGCGCGATCGGCAGCGGCATCAGCTCCGGGGTGTCGGTGCAGGCGTAGCCGAACATCAGGCCCTGGTCGCCCGCGCCCTGCTTGTCGATCTCGTCCGCGGCGCCCTCGACGCGCTCCTCGAACGCCGTGTCCACGCCCTGCGCGATGTCCGGGGACTGCGCGCCGATCGCCACGTTCACACCGCACGAGTGGCCGTCGAAGCCCTTCGCCGAGGAGTCGTAGCCGATCTCCAGGATCTTCTCCCGCACGATCGTCGGGATGTCCGCGTAAGCCTCGGTCGTGACCTCACCCGCGACGTGCACCTGACCCGTCGTCACCAGCGTCTCCACCGCGACGCGGGACCGGGGGTCCTTGGCCAGCAACGCGTCCAGGATCGAGTCGCTGATCGCGTCGCAGATCTTGTCGGGGTGTCCCTCGGTCACCGACTCACTCGTGAACAGCCTGCTGCTGTGCTGGCTCACGGACACTCCTTCGTTGCGGGTTCGACTCCGGGAAATACTACTGAGACTCAGTCAAGCGAGCGCTAACCGCGTCCCACACCGTGGCAGCCACTTGCGCTTTCGGCCCGTGCGGGATAGGCGTCTCCGCGCCCTCGGCGGAGAGCAGCCACCCGGCGTTGTCGTCCTGCTCGAACGCCTTGCCGTCGCCGACCGCGTTCACCACCAGCAGGTCGCAGCCCTTGCGCCGCAGCTTGGCCCGGCCGTAGTCGAGCACGGACGTCGTCCCGTCACCGGTCTCCGCGGCGAACCCGACGATCACCTGGCCGTCCCGACGTGCGGAAACGAGCTCCACGAGGATGTCGGGGTTCTTCGCCAGCGAGATCGGGTCCGGGTCCGCGTCGGTTTTCTTGATCTTGTGTCCGGTCAGCGCGGCCGGGCGGAAATCGGCGACCGCGGCGGCCATGACGACCACGTCCGCGTCACCGGCGATCTTGTGCATGGCGTCGCGCAGCTCCACGGCGGAGCCGACCCGGACCAGGTCGACACCGGCCGGGGTGGTCAGGTCCGCGGTGTTGCCGGCGACCAACGTCACTCGCGCACCGCGTTGCGCCGCCACCCGTGCGAGCGCGTAGCCCTGCTTGCCCGACGAGCGGTTGCCGATGAACCGCACCGGGTCGAGTGGTTCGCGGGTGCCACCGGCCGAGATCGCGACGTGCACGCCCTCCAGCGTCCGCCGCAGGGCGTCGCGCCGGGTGAGCAGCAGGCGGGCCAGCTCGACGATCTCCGCGGGGTCGGGCAGCCTGCCCTTGCCGGTGTCCTTGCCGGTGAGGCGGCCGCTCGCCGGTTCCGCGACGACGACACCGCGGCTGCGCAGCAGCGCCACGTTGTGCTGGGTGGCCGGGTGCTCCCACATCTCGGTGTGCATCGCGGGCACCAGCAGGACCGGGCAGCGCGCGGTCAGCAGGGTGTTCGTCAGCAGGTCGTCGGCCAGGCCGTGGGCTGCCTTCGCGATCAGGTTCGCCGTGGCGGGGGCCACGACCACCAGGTCGGCGTTCTGGCCGAGCTTGACGTGCGGCACCTCGTGCACGTCGTCGAACGGGTCCGCGGACACGACCTGCCCGGACAGCGCCTCGAACGTGGCGGCGCCGACGAACTTCAGCGCCCCCTCGGTGGGCACCACGCGCACGGAGTGCTCCGACTCGGTGAGCCGGCGCAGCACCTCACAGGCCTTGTACGCAGCGATGCCCCCGCCAACCCCGAGAACGATCCGGGGCTTTGCGGGGGCATCAGAGCCATTCACAGCGGAAGTCAAAAGCTCTCCTGAGAGGAACGACCGAGGAGGTCACGCCTCACGACGGAGGGACCCCGCTGGGGGTCCGGGGCGCAGCCCCGGCTGGGGTGTGGGGGCTCGGCCCCCACAAGACACTTCGAAGCGCGACGGCCTGCGCTTTCCGCGGGCACGCATCACCCCAGCGTCTTCGAACTCACTCGCCTTCGGTGTGCTCGAGCAAGCCGGCGTGGATCTCGCGGAGCGCGATCGACAGCGGCTTCTCACGCGGGCCCGGCTCGACGAGCGGGCCGACGTACTCGAGCAGGCCCTCGCCGAGCTGCGCGTAGTAGTCGTTGATCTGGCGGGCACGCTTCGCTGCGTAGATCACCAACGCGTACTTCGAGCTCACCTGCTCCAGCAGGTCGTCGATCGGCGGGTTGGTGATGCCCTCCGGGGAACCGGTCAGGTGACCGAGCTCGGTGTGGGTGATCACTCGTCAAACTCCTGAGATTCGTGGTCCGACCATCAAGGATAGCAAGTCGGCCGCGGCCGATTGCACGTCGGCGTTCACGACGACCTCGTCGAACTCTTTTTCGGCCGCCAGCTCCTCGCGGGCGATGGCCAGCCTGCGCTCGACGACCTCCGGGTGCTCGGTGCCCCGGCCGGTGAGCCGGTCCACCAGGTGCTCCCACGAAGGCGGGGCGAGCATCACGAGCTGGGCTTCCGGCATGGCCACGCGGACCTGCCGCGCGCCCTGCAGTTCGATCTCCAGCAGGGCCGGTCGTCCGGCGGCCAGGGCCTCCTCGACCGGCTTGCGAAGCGTTCCGTAGCAGTTGCCGGCGAACTCCGCGTGTTCGAGGAACTCACCCGCGTCGACCATCTGCTGGAACTTCTCGCGGTCGACGAAGTGGTAGTGCACCCCGTCGGTCTCGCCCGGCCTCGGCTTCCTGGTGGTCGCCGAGACGCTGAAGTAGATGTCGGGCTGCTGCCTGCGCAGCTCCGCCAGGACGCTGGACTTGCCGACGCCCGACGGCCCGGACAAGACGGTGAGCCGGGGACGGGCAACGCCCGTCCCCGGCTCGAGGCCACTCACTCGCCGCTGAACTCGGTGAGGAGCGCCTTGCGCTGGCGGTCGCCCAGGCCACGCAGACGACGGCTCGGAGCGATCTCGAGACGCTCCATGATCTGCTGCGCACGCACCTTGCCGACGCCCGGGAGGGCCTCCAGCAGGGCGGACACCTTCATCTTGCCCAGGACCTCGTCGCTCTCGGCGGCCTTGAGCACGTCCGTCAGGGTCGTGCCGCCGCGCTTGAGGCGCTCCTTGAGCTCAGCCCGAGCGCGACGAGCGGCAGCAGCCTTCTCCAGCGCTGCGGCCCGCTGCTCCTCGGTAAGCTGGGGAAGAGCCACGATTTCCTCCGTGGTGTGGATTCTTTTCGGATCGGTGCCGCGACCGTACCGACCGCAATTGCCTGAGTACAACGTGACCCAGTCAGGTAAATCTTCAGCGGCCATCTGTGATGCGGCGGGTGGTAGTAGTACCAACACCCCCCGGCCGCCTGATCACCGCCACCGGCAACTCGTCGCACACCCACAGTGTGCTATGAGGCCGGTGACCAGCGGGGCAGCCGGTGGGCTGGACCCTACCAACACAAGTTTCCCCAGGTGAGCGCGCCACACCCCAAAAGACGTGGCGCGCCCCTCCTCAGAGGCTGTCCTGGACCCTCCGCACGGCGCTGACCAGCGACGATACGTCGGGCCCATGCTTGAGAACATCTCGTGAAGAAGTCGGCAGAACGCCGCGCATGTCGGACCCGAAGAGCCGTTTTAGATCAGCGACCGAGCCGCCCTGAGCACCGAAACCGGGTGCCAGAACCGGGCCGTTGAACCCGGAGAGGTCCACGTCCGTTTCACCGATCGTGGCACCCACGACGAGACCCACATCGCCGCACGGAGAAATGCCGGAATTCCGAGCCGTGGCGAAATCGATGATCGTCTGCGCCACCGTTCGCCCGTCCGGAGCAACCGCGCGCTGGACCTGTGCACCCTCCGGGTTCGAGGTGAGCGCCAGCACGAACACGCCCCGGTCGTTCGCCCGTGCCGTGTCGAGCGCCGGCTGCAGCGAGCCGAAGCCGAGGAACGGCGACACCGTCACCGCGTCCCCGGCCAGCGGCGAGCCCTCGGCCAGGTACGCCTCGGCGTACGCGGCCATGGTGGAGCCGATGTCGCCGCGCTTGGCGTCGACGAGCACCAGCGTGCCCGAGTCGCGCAGCTCGGCGATCACGCGCTCCAGCACGGCCACCCCGCGCGACCCGCAGGCCTCGAAGAACGCCGCTTGGGGCTTGACCACCGCCACCCGCCCGCCGAAGGCCTCGACGGCCGTCAGGGCGAACCGTTCGAGGCCCTCCGCCGACCGCGAGAGGCCCCACGCGTCGAGCAGCGCCGGGTGCGGGTCGATGCCCACGCACAGCGGCCCGTGCGCCTCGACGGCCTTCGTGAGCCGTTCGCCGAAGGTCATTTCCCACCCCGCAGCGACGCCTGGAGCGCCTGCAGGGGCTGGACCCCGATGTCACCGCGGATGAGCGCCTCGATGCCGTGCACGGCCGCGGCGGCGCCCTGGATCGTGGTGACGCACGGGATGTCCTTGGCCACGGCGGCGGTGCGGATCTCGTAGCCGTCGACGCGGGGACCGCTGTTGCCGTACGGCGTGTTGAAGATCATGTCGATCTCGCCGTTGAGGATCATGTCGACGACGTTGCCCTCGCCCTCGAAGTGCTTGCGCACCTCGGTGCACGGGATTCCGTTGCGCTTCAGCACCTCCGCGGTGCCGGCCGTGGCGAGGATCTGGAAGCCCAGGTCCGCCAGGCGCTTCACCGGGAAGATCATCGCGCGCTTGTCGCGGTTGGCGAACGACACGAAGACCTTGCCCGCGGTGGGGAGGGAGCCGTAGGAGGCCGTCTGCGACTTCGCGAACGCCTTGCCGAACGACGAGTCGATGCCCATGACCTCGCCGGTGGACTTCATCTCCGGGCCCAGCAACGAGTCCACGCCGTGGCCCTCGGGGGTGCGGAAGCGGTGGAACTGCATGACCGCCTCCTTCACCGCGACCGGTGCGTGCTCGGGCAGCCGGGCGCCGTCACCGGTGGCCGGCAGGATGCCCTCCTCGCGCAGCTCCGCGATCGTGGCGCCGAGCATGACCCGCGACGCGGCCTTGGCCATCGACACGGCGGTCGCCTTGGACACGAACGGCACCGTGCGCGACGCGCGCGGGTTCGCCTCCAGCACGTACAGCACGTCGTCCTTGAGCGCGTACTGGACGTTCAGCAGGCCGCGCACGCCGATGCCGCGGGCGATGGCCTCGGTGGAGCGGCGGACGTTCTCGATGTCGGAGGCGCCCAGGGTGATCGGCGGCAGCGCGCAGGAGGAGTCACCGGAGTGCACGCCGGCCTCTTCGATGTGCTCCATCACACCGCCGATGAACACCTCGTCGCCGTCGCACAGCGCGTCGACGTCGATCTCGATGGCGTCGTCGAGGAACCGGTCGACCAGCACCGGGTGCTCGGGCGTCACCTCGGTCGCGCGGGCGATGTAGCCCGACAGCGACTCCTCGTCGTAGACGATCTCCATGCCGCGCCCGCCGAGCACGTAGGAGGGCCGCACGAGGACCGGGTAGCCGATCTCGTCCGCGATCTCCTTGGCCTCGCCGAACGACGTGGCGGTGCCGAACTTCGGCGCGGGCAGGCCGGCCTCGGTCAGCACCTTGCCGAACTGGCCGCGGTCCTCCGCGAGGTGGATCGCCTCCGGCGTGGTGCCCACGACCGGCACACCGGCGTCGGCCAGGCGCTTCGCGAGGCCCAGCGGCGTCTGGCCGCCCAGCTGCACGATCACGCCGGCGACCTCGCCGGAGCGCTGCTCGGAGTGCACGACCTCCAGCACGTCCTCGAACGTCAGCGGCTCGAAGTAGAGGCGGTCGGAGGTGTCGTAGTCGGTCGACACCGTCTCCGGGTTGCAGTTGACCATCACGGTCTCGTACCCGGCCGCCCGCAGCGCCATCGCCGCGTGCACGCAGGAGTAGTCGAACTCGATGCCCTGGCCGATGCGGTTCGGGCCGGAGCCCAGGATCAGCACCTTGGGCTTCTCGCGCTGCTCGGCGACCTCGGACTCGGCGTCCGGGTCCAGCTCGTAGGCGCTGTAGTGGTACGGCGTCTCCGACTTGAACTCGGCCGCGCACGTGTCGACCGTCTTGTAGACCGGGCGCACGCCCAGACGGTGCCGCAGCGCGCGCACGCCGTCCTCACCGGCCAGCTCCGGCCGCAGCACGGAGATCTGCCGGTCCGACAGACCGGCGCGCTTCGCCTTGCGCAGCAACGACTCGTCGAGCACCGGTGCGTCGAGCAGCTCCTGGCGCAGCGTGCCGAGCCACGCGATCTGCTCGACGAACCAGGGGTCGATGCCCGACGCCCTGTGCACGTCCTCAATGGACGCACCGAGCCGCAGCGCGCGTTCGACGGTGTAGAGCCGGCCGTCGTGACCGCGCTCCAGCTGCTTGAGCGTGGAGTCGAGCGTGACGCCCTCGGGGTCGGGCTGGGTCCAGAAACCGACGGACTTGGTCTCCAGCGACCGCAGCGCCTTGCCCAGCGCCTCCACGAAGTTCCGGCCGATCGACATGGCCTCGCCGACGGACTTCATCGTCGTGGTCAGCGTCGGGTCGGCGCCGGGGAACTTCTCGAAGGCGAACCGCGGCGCCTTGACGACGACGTAGTCGAGCGTGGGCTCGAACGACGCCGGGGTCTCGCCGGTGATGTCGTTGGTGATCTCGTCGAGGGTGTAGCCGATGGCGAGCTTCGCGGCGATCTTGGCGATCGGGAAGCCGGTGGCCTTCGACGCCAGCGCCGAGGACCGCGACACGCGCGGGTTCATCTCGATGACGACCATGCGGCCGTTCTCGGGGTGGATGGCGAACTGGATGTTGCAGCCGCCGGTGTCGACGCCGACCTCGCGGATGACCTGGATGCCGACGTCGCGCATGTGCTGGTACTCGCGGTCGGTCAGCGTCATCGCGGGCGCGACCGTCACCGAGTCACCGGTGTGCACGCCCATCGGGTCGATGTTCTCGATCGAGCAGATGACCACGACGTTGTCGTTGCGGTCGCGCATGAGCTCGAGCTCGTACTCCTTCCACCCGAGCACGCTCTCCTCGATCAGCACCTCGGTGACCGGGGACTCCTCCAGGCCGATGGCCGCGAGGCGCTCCAGCTCCTCCGCGGTGTAGGCCATGCCGGAGCCCAGGCCGCCCATGGTGAACGACGGCCGGATGACGACCGGCAGGCCCAGCTCGGCGACGGTCTTGCGGACCTCGTCCATCGTGGTGCAGACGGCCGAGCGCGGGACCTCGGCGCCGATCTTGCGCACCAGGTCCTTGAAGATCTGCCGGTCCTCGCCGCGCTGGATGGCGTCGACGTTCGCGCCGATCAGCTCGACGTTGTACTTCTCCAGCACGCCGCGCTCGTGCAGCGCGATCGCCGTGTTCAGCGCGGTCTGGCCGCCCAGGGTCGCGAGGATCGCGTCCGGGCGTTCCTGCGCGATGACCTTCTCCACGAACTCGGCCGTGATCGGCTCGATGTAGGTGGCGTCGGCGAACTCGGGGTCGGTCATGATCGTCGCCGGGTTGGAGTTCACCAGGCTGACCCTGATGCCCTCCTCCCGCAGCACCCGGCACGCCTGGGTGCCGGAGTAGTCGAACTCGCAGGCCTGGCCGATGACGATCGGGCCGGAGCCGATGACCAGGATGTGCTTGAGATCAGTCCTCTTGGGCATGTCAGCGGCCGCCGTTCATCATGGTCACGAACTCGTCGAACAGGGGCGCGGCGTCGTGCGGACCGGCCGCGGCCTCGGGGTGGTACTGCACGGAGAACGCCGGTGCGTCGAGCAGCCGGACGCCCTCGACGGTGCCGTCGTTCGGGCAGTAGTGCGACAGCACGGCGCGGCCGAACTCCGAGGAGAACTCCTCGCCCGGCGTGCCCTCCAGCGCGAACCCGTGGTTCTGCGAGGTGATGGCGACCTTGCCGGTGGCCACGTCGATCACCGGGATGTTGATGCCGCGGTGGCCGTAGCGCATCTTGTAGGTCCCGCGGCCGACGGCGCGGCCGAGGATCTGGTTGCCGAAGCAGATGCCGAACAGCGGCAGCTCGCGGCCGAGCGCCTCCTTGGTCAGGGCGATGGCGTGGTCCTGCGTCGCCGGGTCGCCGGGGCCGTTGGAGAGGAAGAGACCGTCCGGGCTGACCTTGAGGATGTCCTCGAACGTGCTGGTCAGCGGCAGGACGTGCACCTCGATGCCGCGTGCGGCCATCATCCGCGGGGTGTTGGACTTGATGCCCAGGTCGAGCGCGGCGACGGTGAACTTCTTCTCGCCGATCGCCTCGACCACGTACGGCTTGTCGGTGGTGACGTCGACCGCGAGGTTCGCGCCGACCATCTGCGCGCTCGCCTTGACCTGCTCGACCATCGACGTGTCGTCGGTCAGCGCCGAGCCGGAGAACACACCGGCGCGCATCGCGCCCTGCTCGCGGATGTGGCGGGTCAGGGTGCGGGTGTCGAGGCCCGCGATGCCGACGACGCCCTGGTTCGCGAGCTCCTCGTCGAGACCGCGCCGGGAGCGCCAGTTCGACGGGGTGCGCGCGGGGTCGCGGACCACGTAGCCGGCCACCCAGATCTTCGTGGACTCGTCGTCCTCGTCGTTCCAGCCGGTGTTGCCGATCTGCGGCGCGGTCTGCACCACGATCTGGCGGTGGTAGGAGGGGTCGGTCAGGGTTTCCTGGTATCCGGTCATGGCCGTGGAGAACACGACCTCGCCGAGCGAGACGCCGGTCGCTCCGTACGCCTCACCGCGGAAGACGCGACCGTCTTCCAGCACCAATGCCGCGTTCGTCACGCCTTGCCCTCCGTGTTGATGGGGTCGTGGCCCAGAGCCGCGACCCACTCGTCGTAAACGTCCTTGTCGTCACCGCGGAACCCGGTGTCGAAGAGGTGGCCCTCGTTCTCCCACCGCAGCACCAGCAGGCCCTGCTCGCTGAACATGACCTTCCCGGCCAGTCCGCGGTCGGTGCGCGCGTCCCGGACGGACGCGGCGGGGATGAACAGCGGTGTGGCGCCGGTGCGTTCGATCGCGACGCCTTCCGGCACCAGGCTCAGCACGGCCTCCGCGCGGTGGCCGATGTCGCCGACCTGGATGCGGTCCTGCCAGTTGCCGGCGTTCGTCGTTCCGACGTAGACGCCCGTGGTCGTGAGCCTCGGCGTGCCGAGGGCCTGCGGCGGGGCGGGGAACGCGGGCAGGCCGGCCTGCTGGCGCTGGCGGCGCTTCCAGCCGTGCCACATGCCGTACACGCACAGCGCGAAGAACACGAGGACCGCCACGGAGAGGAGCACGCGGGTCATGGCGCAATCCTCCCCGCGAGTGCGGTCACGCGGCCACGCAAGATGGTGGCCGTCACCGCGCCGGGCAGCTCCATGCCCTCGAACGGGGTGTTGCCCGCGATGCTCGCGAGCTCCGCCCCGGTCACGGTCCACGTCGCGTCCGGGTCGACCAGCACCAGGTTCGCGGGCTCGCCGACCTCGATCGGACGGCCCTGGTCGGTCAGCCCGGCGATCTCGGCGGGCTTCTCGCTCATCACCCGCGCGACCCCGCGCCAGTCCAGCAGGCCGGTCTTCACCATCGTCTCGACGACGATGCCGAGCGCGGTCTGCAGGCCGAGCATGCCGGGGCGGGCGGCGGACCACTCGCAGTCCTTGTCCTGCACGGCGTGCGGGGCGTGGTCGGTGGCGACGCAGTCGATCGTGCCGTCGGCCAGCGCCTGGCGCAGCGCGTCCACGTCCGCCTGGGTGCGCAGCGGCGGGTTGACCTTGTTGACCGGGTCGTAGGTGCTCAGCCGGTCGTCGGTGAGGATCAGGTGGTGCGGGGTGACCTCGGCGCTGACCCTGGTGCCGCGGGCCTTGGCCCACTTCAGCACGTCGGCGGTGCCGGTGGTGCTGACGTGGCAGACGTGCAGCCTCGCGCCGACCTGCTGCGCGAGGATGCAGTCGCGCGCCACGATCGACTCCTCGGCGGCGGCGGGCCAGCCCTGCAGGCCGAGCCTGCTCGCGTTCTCGCCCTCGTGCGCCTGCGCGCCGACGGTGAGCTTCGGCTCCTCGGCGTGCTGGGCGATGACGGCACCGAGCGCCTTCGAGTACTCCAGCGCCCTGCGCATGATCAGCGGGTCGTGCACGCAGTGGCCGTCGTCGGAGAAGACGCGGACGTTCGCCTTGGACTTGGCCATCGTGCCGAGCTCGGCGAGCTTCTCGCCCCTGAGGCCGACGGTGACGGCGCCGACCGGGTGGACGTCGACCAGGCCGACCTCCTGGCCGCGGCGGGCGACGTGCTCGACGATGACGGCGTTGTCGGCGACCGGGTCGGTGTTGGCCATGGCGAAGACCGCCGTGTAGCCACCGAGAGCGGCGGCCCTGGAGCCCGTCTCGATGGTCTCGGTGTCCTCGCGGCCGGGTTCGCGCAGGTGGGTGTGCAGGTCGACGAAGCCGGGCAGCAGGACGGCGCCGTTGCCTTCGACGACCTCCGCGTTCTCGTCCGTGCCCTCGGCGATGACACCGTCACGGATCAAGATGTCACGCGGTTCCCCCTCGCCGTAGGGACGCACTCCCTTGAGCAGCAGGGGTTTCACGCGGTTTCCTCCTCGTGGGCAAGCAGGTGGTACAGCACGGCCATGCGCACGTGGACACCGTTGCGGACCTGCTCGGTGATGGCGGCCTGCGGGCTGTCGGCGACGACGGAGGCGATCTCCATGCCGCGCAGCATCGGGCCGGGGTGCAGCACGACGGCGTGCTCGGGCAGCAGCTTCAGGCGCCGCTCGTTGAGGCCGTAGGCGATCGAGTACTCGCGGGAGCTCGGGAAGAACCCGCCGGTCATGCGTTCGGCCTGCACGCGCAGCAGCATCACGGCGTCCTGCGAGGGCAGCTCGGCGTCGATCTCGTGCGACACCGCGACCGGCCACTTCTCCACGCCCGTGGGCAGCAGCGTGGGCGGGGCGACCAGCGTGACCTCGGCGCCGAGCGTGGTGAGCAGGTGCACGTTCGAGCGGGCGACCCGGCTGTGCAGCACGTCGCCGACGATCGCGACCCGGCGGCCGTCGAGGCTGCCGAGGCGGTCGCGCAACGTCGCCGCGTCGAGCAGCGCCTGCGTCGGGTGCTCGTGCATGCCGTCGCCGGCGTTCACCACGGACGTGCCGGTGTGCTTGAGCCAGCCCGCGAGCCGGTGCGCCGCGCCGGAGGCCGGGTGCCGCACGATCACGCAGTCGGCGCCCGCGGCCTGCAACGTCAGGGCGGTGTCGCGCAACGACTCGCCCTTGTTGACGCTGGAGCCGGAGCTGCTGACGTTGATCACGTCGGCGGACATCCACTTGCCGGCGATCTCGAAGCTCACGCGGGTGCGGGTGCTGTTCTCGTAGAACATCGTGATCACGGTGCGGCCGCGCAGCGTCGGCAGCTTGCGGACCTCGCGGCCGAGCAGCGCCTGCTTCAGCCGGTCCGCGGTGTCGAGGATCGCGATCGCCTGGTCGCGGTCGAGGCCGTCGGTGGAGAGCAGGTGCTTCACTTCAGCACCACTCCGTCGCGGCCGTCGAACTCCTCGAGCATCACGACGACGTCCTCGGTCTTCGACGTGGGCAGGTTCTTGCCGACGTAGTCCGCCCGGATCGGCAGCTCGCGGTGGCCGCGGTCGACCAGCACGGCGAGCTGCACCGCACGGGGACGGCCGTGGTCGCGCAGGGCGTCGAGCGCGGCGCGGATGGTGCGGCCGGAGAACAGGACGTCGTCCACGAGCACGACGAGCTTGTCGTCGATGCCGCCGTCGGGCAGCTTCGTCGTCTCCAGCGGCCGCGTGGGGCCGCGGCGCAGGTCGTCGCGGTAGAGCGTGATGTCGAGGGTGCCCTCGCCGACCGACTTGCCGCAGAACTCGGTGATCTTGGCGGCCAGCCGACGGGCGAGAGGGGCTCCCCTGGAGGGAATACCCATCAAGACGACATCGGGTGCGCTGGGTGCATCGAGAGCGGTCTTCTCGATGATCTGATGGGCCATTCGGGCGACAGTGCGCGCGACATCACCGGCCGAAAGGATCTCGCGATCCCCGGCCGGATCCGTCGCGCCACGTTGACGTGACGCCACGGCTGGACCTCCTTCCCCGCCTCACTGGACGGGTCCTTAAAGGACGTCGGACACCTAGTGACAACTAGGCTGACCTGCACCGTATCACCTGTGGACGGTCAACCATCCGAGTGGTGTCGCACGCGTGGCGAGCGTCTCGTCCTGAGATCAGCTTGACCTGCCGACCACGGCGAGTAATCATTACTCTGCGTATCGATCTAAGCCTCCCCGCAGCACCGCCGTACTGCTGACGGGGCGAATGAACGGAGAACCGCCACATGGGCGACTACGCCAAGGCGCTGGGGGCCAAGCTCCGCGCTATCCGCCAGCAGCAGGGTCTGTCCCTGCACGGCGTCGAGCAGAAGTCCGGCGGTCGCTGGAAGGCCGTGGTCGTCGGCTCCTACGAGCGCGGTGACCGCGCGGTGACCGTGCAGAAGCTGGCCGAGCTGGCCGACTTCTACGGGGTCCCCGTCGCCGAGCTCCTGCCGGAGGGCCGCGTGCCCTCGGGTGCCGAGCCGGCCACCAAGATCGTGATCAACCTCGAACGGCTGCAGCAGCTGCCGGTCGAGAAGGTCGGCCCGCTGGCCCGCTACGCCGCGACGATCCAGTCGCAGCGCGGCGACTACAACGGCAAGGTCCTCTCGATCCGCACCGAGGACCTCCGCTCGCTGGCGATCATCTACGACATGACCCCCGGCGAGCTCACCGAGCAGCTCATCGACTGGGGCGTGCTGCCTCCCGAGGCCCGTCCGGCCAAGGAAGACTGAGCACCCCCGGGTCTTCACGCACAGTGGCTCCCGTGCCGTCCTGCTGGTCGCCCTCAGGACGGCGCGGGAGCCACTGCTGTTACTCCATCACTCGTTCGGGTGACAACGGCACCCGGTTCCGTCTCCGGTGCGTGATCACGCCGGGGGCACCAGCGCGGCGAGCTGCGCGCGGTCCTGGATGACGTGGATCGCGACGATCCGGTCGCCCTGGACCGTGAAGGCCATGAGCGAGAACAGCTCGCCGTCCACCCACGTCGCGAAGCCGGCCTCGCCGCCGATGAGCACCTCGCGGATTCGCGCGGTGGCCGCGAGCCTGCGGAACGCGCTCGCCCGTCCCGCCACGGCACGCGCGCCGACCACGTCGAGACGGCCGGCCCGCAGCGTGACGTCGGGGTGCAGCACCGCGATCAGGCCTTCGAGGTCCCCCTCCGACGACGCCCGCAGGAACGCGTTCACGACCTCGCGCTGCCCGGGCACGTCGACGTCGGGCCGCGGCTTGCCCTGCACGCGCTTGCGCGCCCTGCTCGCCAGCTGCCGCGTGGCGGCGGGCGTCTTGCCGATCAACGGCGCGATGTCGTCGAACGGCACCGCGAACATGTCGTGCAGCACGAACGCGAGCCGTTCGTCGGGCTTGAGGGTGTCCAGCACGATCAGCATCGCGAGCCCGACCTGGTCCTTCGCGACCGCCCGCTGCTCCGGCCCCTCGGCGGCGTCGACCACCGGGTCCGGCATCTCGTGCGCGTGCTCGCGCCGGTCCCGCAGCATGTTCAGGCACACGCGGGCGACGACCGTGGTGAGCCAGCCCCGCGGGTTCTCGACCTCGGCGGTGTCGGCCCGCTGCACGCGCAGCCACGCCTCCTGCACCGCGTCGTCGGCCTCGGCGAACGACCCCAGCACCCGGTGGGCGACGGCCCGCAGCCGGGCGCGCTCCTGCTCGAACTGCGCGATCACGACTTCCCCCTGTGGCCGGTCCCCCGAGCGTAGTCCGGAAGATCCTCCCGGCGGGGCCCGTCCCGGCCGATGACATGCTGGTCCGGTGACCGCCGCTGACGCAGACCTCCTCACCGACCGCACGCCGCTGCCGGAAGGCCTCGACGCCCGGCTGCGCGACCACCTCACGTTCCTCGTCGAGGTGGACCGGCTGAAGACGGTGCTGCGCGCCTCCCCGCTCGCCGCGGCGGACCGGCGCGAGAACGACGCCGAGCACTCCTGGCACCTCGCGCTCATGGTGTTGGTGCTCGCCGAGTACGCCGACGAGCCGATCGACGTCGGGCACACGATCAAGCTCGTGGTGGTGCACGACCTCGTCGAGGTCTACGCGGGCGACACCCCGCTCTACGACACGGCGGCGGGCACCACCCAGGTCGAACGCGAGGAGGCCGCCGCCGACCGCCTGTTCGGCCTGCTGCCGGCGGACACGGGCACGGCGCTGCGGGCGTTGTGGGACGAGTTCGAGGCGCGGGCGACCCCGGAGGCCCGGTTCGCGAAGGCCATGGACCGACTCCAACCCCTGTTGCTGAACTGGATGGCGCGGGGCGGCACCTGGCGCACCCCCGGCGTCACGGCGGACGACGTCCGGGCGCGCAAGGCGGTCATCGGTGAGGCGTCGACGGCGCTGTGGGACGCGGGGAAGCACATGATCGACGAGGGCGAGCGGCGCGGGTGGGCGCGCCGCAGCTCATGACGAGACGGCCGCCACGAACGCGCGCCAGGCCGAGGTGCTGAACGCCAGCGCCTCGTCGGCGACGTTCTTCGAGTCGCGTATGCGCGCGTCGTGGGCGAACGAGACCTCCACGCACGCCCCCTCCGGCGTGCCGTTGCTGTAGGTGCTCTTACGCCAGGAGCGGTCCTGAGCCATCGAAGTCCCCTCGCGGTCGGCTGACGTACTCCGCCAGCTTGCTCCGCGATTGTTCCGCATCCAAGGCGACCTTTCCCAGGCGGTGGAAGGTGAGCCTGGTCCGGGCGATGGCAGCCGGGTCCTGGACGAACAGCTGCGCGAGATCGGTCTCGTTGTAGGCGAGCGGCGTGGCCTTCTCGAACTCGAACAGCCAGAGCCCCGCCGAGTTGGCCAGCACCTCCTCCGGCACGATCCGGATCAGCTGCGCGTTGAAGAGGAGCTGCAGGTACTGGTCCTCCATGACCTGGTCGTCGCCGACCTGCTGCTTCAACGCCAATTCATGGATGTAGAACATGCAAGTCGGCCGATCGTGGCGGCGCAGGACCGTCTGCCTGTCCTGTCGCACCTGCACGAGCCCGGCGATCTGCTGCTCGGTCGCGATCCCGGTCGCCCGGTACAGGTGCTCGGAGTAGGCCTCGGTCTGCAGAAGCCCCGGAACCGTCAGCAGGTCATAGGTGGTGATCGCGGTGGCCATCGCCTCCGCCATCGCGACCGTGCGCAGGTTCTCCGGCACTTGCACGATGTACTCGTCGAAGGCCGTGCGATAGCGCCGTTTGAAGTCCTCGTAGAAGTCGACGTCCTTGCGGCACAGCGTGAGGAACTGGACCAGGTCGATCTCGCTGGGCCGCGACTTGCCGTGCTCGATGGTGGACACCTTGCTGGGGTCCCAGCCGAGGCGCACGGCGAACGCGGCGGCGTTCAGCTTCGTCGAGGACTCGCGCAGCCGGCGCAGCTCGTCACCGAGGTCCCTGCTGTACGCGGTGGAAGTGGTGCTGTAAGCCATGCCGGGGACGCTATGGCGTGTTTTCCGGCCACGAAACTGGCTCGTTCGGGTGGAAATGAACGGCCGTCCTCGGGAGGACGGCCGTTCGCACGACTGCGAGTCCTAGAGAACCGCGCGCAACTGGTCGGCGATGACCGCGATCCGGCCGAGCACGCCGTTCACGAACCGCGGCGAGTCGTCGGTGGACAGGCCCTTGGCGAGCTCGACGGCCTCGTCGATCGCGACCGCGTCCGGCACGTCGGCCGCCCACAGCAGCTCGTACAGGCCGATCCGCAGCACCGCGCGGTCGACGGCGGGCATGCGCTGCAGCGTCCAGCCCTCGGCGTGTTCCGAGATCAGGTCGTCGATGCGCGTCCGGTGGGCGGTGACGCCCTCGACGAGCGTGACCGTGTAGTCGTTGACCGGGGGGACGTCCGGTGAGCCGACGCGTTCGGCCAGCAGCGTCACCGGGTCGGTGCCCAGCAGGTCGGCTTCGTAGAGGAAGTCGACCGCGCGCTTGCGGGCCTTGCTCCGAGCACCCATCAGGACTTGTCGCTGATGCGGCCGAGGTAGCGGCCGTCGCGGGTGTCGACCTTGATCTTCTCGCCGGTCGTGACGAACAGCGGGACCTGGATCTCGGCGCCGGTCTCCAGGCGAGCGGGCTTGGTGCCGCCGGTGGAGCGATCGCCCTGCAGGCCGGGGTCGGTGTGCTCGATGACGAGCTCGACCGAGGTCGGGAGCTCGATGAACAGCGGCACGCCCTCGTGGACGGCCACGACCGCCTCCTGGTTCTCCAGCAGGAAGTCGGCGGCGTCGCCCACCGTCTCAGCCGGGACCGGGATCTGGTCGTAGGTGTCACCGTCCATGAAGATGAAGTCGGTGCCCTCCTTGTACAGGTAGGTCATGCCGCGCTTGTCCACGGTGGCCGTGTCGACCTTCGTGCCCGCGTTGAAGGTCTTGTCGACGACCTTCCCGGTCAGCACGTGCTTGAGGGTCGTGCGCACGAAGGCGCCACCCTTGCCGGGCTTGACGTGCTGGAACGCGGTGACGGTCCAGAGCTGGCCGTCGAGGTTCAGCACCAGGCCGTTCTTCAGGTCGTTCGTGGTGGCCACGGTGGGATTTCTCCTGTGTTGGGCTGGGCGTCAGACGACCACGAGTTCCTTCGTGGTCAGGGTGAGGAGCTCCGGTCCGCTTTCGCGCACCACGAGGGTGTCCTCGATGCGGACCCCGCCCTTCCCCGGCAAGTAGACGCCAGGCTCGACGGTGACCGCCATACCGGCCGAAAGTGTACCGGCACCCACCTTCGACAACGCCGGTGCCTCGTGGATCTCCAGCCCGACGCCGTGCCCGAGGCCGTGCAGGAAGTCCTCCCCGTGCCCGGCCTCCTCGATGACCTCCCGCGACGCGTGGTCGACCTCGCTGACCTCCGCACCCGGCTTGAGCGCGGTGCGCCCGGCCGCCTGCGAGCGCGCGACCAGGTCGTACAGGTCGCGCTGCCAGTCGGCGGGCTTGCCGAGCACCAGGGTGCGGGTCATGTCCGAGTGGTAGCCGTCGACGAGCGCGCCGAAGTCGAGCTTGATGAAGTCGCCCACGTGCAGCGTCGCGTCCGTCGGCGAGTGGTGCGGCACCGCCGAGTTCGCGCCGAACGCCACGATCGACGAGAACGACGGTCCCTCCGCACCGTGGTCGAGCATGCGGCTCTCCAGCTCACGCGCGACGTCGCGCTCGGTCCGCCCGGCCCGCAGCCCGCCGTGCCCGATCAACGCCGCCAGCGCCCGGTCCGCCGCCGCGCACGCCATCCGCAGCGCCTCGACCTCGGCGTCGTCCTTGACCAGCCGCAGCTTCTCGACCAGCCCGCCCGCCTTGACGAGCTCCGCCTTCTCCGCCGCCTGCGCGAGCCCGTCCAGCCCGTCGACCGTGACGTGGTGGCTCTCGAACCCGAGCCTGCCCTTCGCCCGCTTCGCGAGCGCGAGGTCGCACGGCCGTTCGGTCGACCGCTCCAGGTCCGGCACCTGCTTCGCCGACTGCGTGAGATAACGCCCATCGGTGCAGAAGACGGTCTTGTCGTCGCCGCTCGCGTCGACCAGGAGGGCGGCGTTCGACCCGGTGAACCCCGTCAGGTAGCGGACGTTGAGCAGGTTCGTCACGAGGAGCGCGTCCAGCTCCGCGTCCTGGAGCTGTCGGCGCAGTGCGGTTCGGCGAGCGGCGTAGGACGACATGCCTCGCAGCGTACGGCCAGTCCTAAGCTGTCCGCATGCGTCCTTGGATCGCCCGTGCGTTGTGGATGGGTCTGCTGCACGGAGCCGTGCAGACCGGCGTCGCCGCCGTCGCGGTCCGCAGCCCCGAGGCGACGGCGGTGGGCCCGATCGCCCTCGGCCTCCTGATCGTCGCGGCGGTCCTGTGGGGCGCGGTCGACGCGCTGCGCGAGCTCCCGTCGCCCGGCATGCAGTGGTTCATCGCGGCACTGGTCGCCGGGCCGTTCGCCGGTGCCCTGGGCGTGATCGGGTCGGCGGTGCTGGTCGACCAGACCGGGCAGGAGGCGCTGTGGGTGGCGCTGACGGGTGGCGCCGCCTTCACGGCGCTGCTGATCCTGGCGCCGGCCGGGCTCGGGATGCTGCTGGGCGGGGTGCTGGCGCGGCGGTCCTCAGCCAGCGACTAGCTCGACCTCGAAGCCGTCCGCGTTTTCGAGGAACGCCGCGTAGTGGCCGGGTCCGCCGGCGTGGGGGTGCCGGTCCTCGAACAGGAGGTGCCAGCCGTGGTGCCGGGCCTCCTCGGTGAGGCGGTCGACGTTCGCCCTGTCACCCGCGTGCAGGGCCAGGTGGTTGAGGCCGGCTTTCATCCGATCGTGTGGGCCGGTGAGGGCCGGGGACTGCTCGGTGACCACGTAGGTGTGGCCGAGTTTCCAGCTCACGCCCGCTGACCAGCGTTGGTGCTCGGTCCAGCCGAGCTGCTGGAGGAGCCACCCGATCGTGGACTCGGCGCGGGCCAGATCAGGGACCCAGAGCTCGACGTGGTGCAGCATCGGTGGTCCTTCCGGGATCATGTGGACACATGCGCAACGACGTCACGGGCGATGTCCGCGACAACGGCGTGGTCTTGCAGGTTCGCGATGTCGGCGGGGACATCTTCATCGGTGTGCGCCGGCCGCGCCGGAGGCGGGTCGCGTGGGCGCAGGTGCTGCTGGTGATCTTGCTGGTCGCCGGGGAGCAGTACGCGTGGCAGGCCGCCGCCGACACGACGTTCCTCGCGGGAGAGGACATCCGGCCGCCCTGGGCTGCTGACGACCTGGTCTTCTCGCTGGTCGCGGACAAGCTCGCGACGTGCGCGGAAGAGGTGGTGGCCCGGCCGGCGAACTGCCCGCAACGCTCTGCCGCACCGATCACCGGCACCGTGGTGTGGACGCTGGTCGGCGACCCCCGCGACGGGATGCGGACCGTCTGGCACGACGGCGTGCTGAAGGTCTTCGGTGCCGCCGTGATGACGCTGTGGTTCCACGACGACCTGGACGTGGTGACCGTCGACTTCGTCACCGAGGTGCGCTGGCGTGGACGCGAGACCACGGCCGAGGACGTGGGACCGGTCGAGCCGGGCGTGTCCCCGGTCCCGCCCAGGCACGGGTTCGAGCTGGAACGCGGGCAGGTCGTCGCCGCCGTCGGGCGCAAGTTCGACCTGTGCACGGCCCCGCGGACCCTGCCGATGGAGGTGACCTGCCCCCGCGCAGCCGGCCCGACCCGCACACCGCCGCGCCACGACATCAGGTGGGTGCGCAACTCCGACCCCGTGGACAACGTGGACGTCCGCTACGACCACAGGTTCGGCCTCGTGATCGCGACGGGCGACTACTCCCTCTCCGCGCTGCCCCGCGACCTCGCCGGGCAGGCCGATCCCCAGCTCCCGCAGCTGCACAGCGGGAACTACGTGGCCTACCTGATGCGTGGACCTGACGGCACGGCGGTGGTGCTCGACCTGGAGCACCAGCCGTGAGCGGTCACCCCTGCTTGAGCGACAGCCAGCGCAGGGCCAGCAGGTAGCCCTCCACGCCGAGGCCCGCGATCACGCCGTTCGCCACCGCCGAGACCACGCTGTGGTGGCGGAACTCCTCGCGCTGGTGGATGTTCGAGATGTGCACCTCGACCAGGGGTGCGGTGAGCTGGGAGCAGGCGTCGCGGAGCGCGATGGAGTAGTGGGTCCAGGCGGCGCCGTTGAGGACGACCGGGGTGGCGGCGTCGGCGGCCTCGTGGAGCCACTCGACCATCTGGCCCTCGTGGTTGGTCTGGCGGACCTCGACGTCGAGGCCGAGGGTCTTGCCCTCGGTCTCGCACATCTCCACCAGGTCGGCGTGGGTGGTGCTGCCGTAGATCAGCGGCTCGCGGGTGCCCAGGCGGTTGAGGTTCGGGCCGTTGAGTACGAGGACCTTCACAGCAGCACCGTTCCGCCGGACTTGGGCTTCGGTTCCGCGGCGACCGCGGAGTAGGCGGCGGCGATCAGGGCCGGGTCCGGGCCTTCGAGGCGGCCGGGTTTCGCGAGGCCGTCGAGGACGACGAAGCGCAGGACGCCGGCCTTGTTCTTCTTGTCGACCTTCATGCCCTCCATGAGCTGCGGGAGGGCGTCGGGGTCGTAGGAGGTCGGGAGGCCGAGGGACTGCAGCACGGCGCGGTGGCGGTCGGCGGTCGCGTCGTCGAGGCGGCCGGCCAGGCGGGCCAGTTCGGCGGCGAAGACGAGGCCCACGCTGATGGCGGCGCCGTGGCGCCAGCGGTAGCGCTCGCGGCGTTCGATGGCGTGGCCGAGGGTGTGGCCGTAGTTCAGGATCTCGCGCAGGGAGGACTCGTGCAGGTCCGCGGAGACGACGTCGGCCTTGATCTGGATCTTGCGGCGGATCAGCTCGGCCAGCACGTCGCCGGTGGGGTCCAGGGCGGCCTGCGGGTCGGCCTCGATCAGGTCGAGGATGACCGGGTCGGCGATGAAGCCGCCCTTCACGATCTCGGCCATGCCCGCGATGAGCTCGTTGCGCGGCAACGTCTCCAGGGTGGCCAGGTCGACGAAGACGACCTCGGGCTCGTAGAACGTGCCCACCAGGTTCTTGCCGGCGTCGGTGTTGATGCCGGTCTTGCCGCCGACGGCGGCGTCGACCATGCCCAGCAGGGTGGTCGGGATGTTCACCAGGCGCACGCCGCGCATCCACGTGGAGGCGACGAAGCCCGCGAGGTCGGTGACGGCGCCGCCGCCGAGGCCGACCACGACGTCGTTGCGGGACAGGCCGATCTTGCCCAGCACGTCCCAGCAGAAGCCGGCGACGGCGAGGTCCTTGCCGTCCTCGGCGTCAGGTACCTCGACGCGGTGCGCGTCGATGCCGGTCGCCTTCAGCTCGTCGACCAGCACCTCGGCCGTGGCGGCCAGGGTCGGCTGGTGCACGATCGCGACCTTGGCGGTGCCCTCCAGGTGCACGACGATCTCGCCCAGCAGACCGCGGCCGATCACCACGAGGTACGGCTTCTCGGCGTTGACCTCGACGGTCAGCGGCTCGGTCATTCCCCAACTCCCTTGATCACCGCGTCGGCCACCTGCTCCGGGTCGAGGGCGTCGGTGACCACCTCGATCGTCGCGACCTCGCGGTACAGCGGCAGGCGCGCGTCGAGCAGCGCCTTGAACGTCGCGCGCGGGTTCACGCCGGACAGCAGCGGCCGCGCGGACGACAGCCCGGTGCGGCGCACCCCCTCGGCCATGCCCACGTTCAGGAACACGACGGTGTGCTCGCGCAGCCGCTCGCGGGTCGTGGCGGACAGCACCGCTCCCCCGCCCAGCGCCAGCACGCCCTCGTGCTCGGCCAGCGCCTTGGCGACCGCTTCCTCTTCGAGCGCGCGGAAGACGGGCTCGCCGTCGTCGGTGAAGATGTCCGAGATCGGCTTGCCGACCGAGGCCACGACGTCGGCGTCGACGTCGCGGAACGGCAGGCCCAGCCGGGCGGCGAGCAGCTCGCTGATCGTGGTCTTGCCGGCTCCTGGCGGCCCGACCACGACGAACCTCGGGCTCACATGCCCTCCCAGCGGGCTTCCAGCGCCTTGAGGTAGGCGTGCGCGTTGCGGCGCGTCTCGTCGAGCGAGTCGCCGCCGAACTTCTCCAGCGCGGCCTCGGCCAGCACGAGCGCCATCACGGACTCCAGCACGACACCGGCCCGCGGCACCGCGCACACGTCCGAGCGCTGGTGGATCGCGACGGCGGGCTCACCGGTCCGCACGTCCACGGTGGACAGTGCACGAGGGACGGTCGAGATCGGCTTCATGGCCACGCGCGCCCGCAGGACCTCGCCGTTGGTGATGCCGCCTTCGAGGCCACCGGCCCGGTTCGACCGCCGCGTGACGCCGACCGGTCCGCTGCCGCGGTCGATCTCGTCGTGCGCCTGCGACCCCCAGCGCCGGGCGGAGGTGAAGCCGTCGCCGATCTCCACGCCCTTCATGGCCTGCACGCCCATCAGCGCGGCGGCGAGCCGCGCGTCGAGGCGGCGGTCCCAGTGCACGTGCGAGCCCAGACCGGGTGGCAACCCGTACGCGAGCACCTCGATGACGCCGCCGACGGTGTCACCGGCCTCCTTGACGGCCTCGACCTCGGCCACCATCGCCTCGGTCCCGCGCGGGTCGAAGCACCGCGTCGGCGACTCGTCGATCGCCGCCAGGTCGTCGGGCGTCGGCAGCGCCGCGTCCGCGGGCGTCTCGGCCGTGCCGATGGACACCACGTGGCTGAGGATTTGCACGCCCAGCAGCTGCTGCAGGAACTGCCGCGCCACCGTGCCGAGCGCCGTGCGCGCCGCGGTCTCCCGCGCGCTCGCCCGCTCCAGCACCGGCCGGGCCTCGTCGAAGCCGAACTTCTGCATGCCGGGCAGGTCAGCGTGCCCCGGTCGCGGCCGGGTCAGGGCCTCGTTGCGGCCGGTGGGCTTGAGCAGGCTCTGGTCGACGGGGTCCGGGGACATGACCGTCTGCCACTTGGGCCACTCGGTGTTGCCGATGGTGACGGCGATCGGCCCGCCCTGGGTCCTGCCGTGGCGCACGCCGCCGAGGATCTCGACCTCGTCCTGTTCGAACCCCATCCGCGGCGAGCGACCGAACCCGAGCCTGCGCCGGCCCAGCTGGGCGACGAGGTCCTCGGTGGTCACCTCCACCCCGGCGGGCATGCCCTCCAGCACGGCGACGAGGGCGGGGCCGTGTGACTCTCCAGCGGTGATCCAGCGCAGCACGTTCACAATCCTTTCACAGCGTCGTCAACACCCAGGTGGCAGCCAGCAGTCCGGGCCCGTGCGGCACCCACCGGCTGCGGCGCACCGCCGCGAGCCCGAGCGTGATCGCGCAGGCCAGGATCGCCGCAGGTAAGAGCCCCGCCGGGCCGAGGGCCGCCCCGAGCCCGAACGCGAGCTTGACGTCGCCGCCGCCCATCACCGCCGGGCGCAGCCGCCGCACCGCGAGATGAGCGCCACCGAAGAGCACCGCTCCGAGCGCCGCCGCTCCCAGCCCGTGGAACTGCAGGGCGAGCAGCGCGACGGCGAGCGGCACCGTCAGCACGTCCGGCAGCCGCTGACACCTGAGGTCGACCGCCGCGAGCACGACGCCGAACGCCGCGAGGACGTACGACGCGGGCGGCGCGTCGCTGAGATCGGCGACCGTCCACAGCACCCCGAGGACGAACGCGAGCAGGACCGTGGTCATGAGTCCACGGTCCTGCTCGTACGACCCGGCACCAAATCACGCCCGTCGTGAACGGTCCATCCACACCCCTGTTCTCAGGTCACGCGGGGCCCCCGCGTGACCCACAGCAGGGGAGGTCAGCGGGACCAGTCGAACAGGGTGTCGTTCTCCACCACGTCGACGTCCACCGCCGGGACGCCCAGCGCTTCCGCCGCCGCGTCCAGCGCGATGACCGGGCAGATCGGCGCGAACCCGGCGGCCTCGACCTCCGCCGGGTTCCACGTCACGATCCGCTGGCCGGCCCGCACCTGCTCGCCCTTGACGACGTGCAGCTCGAAGCCCTCGCCCTTGCGCTTGACGGTGTCGATCCCGAGGTGCACCAGCACCGCGGCACCGTCCGCACCGGCGACGACGAACGCGTGCGGGTGCAGCGTCACGACGGTGCCGTCGAGGGGTGACACGACGTCCGCGACACCGCGGACCGGTTCGACGGCCACGCCGGGGCCGACCATCGCCTGCGAGAAGACCGGGTCGGGGACGGCGGAGAGCGCGACCACGCGACCGGCGACGGGGCTGCCGACGCGGACGCTCACAGGAGGTCCTCGATGTCCGACGCGATGGTGTCCGCCTCGGGGCCGACGATGACCTGGACGACGTCGCCGGACTTGATCACGCCGTGGGCGCCGGTGGCCTTCAGGGCCGCCTCGTCGACGAGGGACCCGTCCTTGACCTCACAGCGGAGCCGGGTGATGCAGGGCTCGATCTCGATGATGTTGTCGGCTCCGCCCAGTGCGGCAAGGATCGCTTCCGGCCTGTTGTCAGCCACGTTCGTACCTCTCGTTCCCGTAACAGCGGTTGACACCAACTCTGTGCGCGGAGCATTCTCCCGCACCAACTGGTCTAGACCGGAAAGTACCACTAGCGAGGAGGTGAGCGGGTGCACGAGATCGTGGACGGGCCCAAGCCCAAGCACGCACAGCTGCGCGAGATCCTGCGTCGCCTCGCCGAGCACGACCTCGCGCCGGGCTCGCCCATCCCGTCCGAGCGCGACCTCGCCGACCGGTTCGGGGTCTCCCGCATCACGGTGCGGGCCGCGGTGGGGCAGCTGGTCGCGGAAGGCCTGCTCACGCGGGCGAAGGGGCGCGGCACGTTCACCGCTCAGCGGCGCTACGACCTGCAGCTGCACCTGACCTCGTTCACCTCGGACATGGTCACGCGCGGGCTGGAGCCGAGCACCGAGGTCATCAGCTGCGGTGAGGGCGTGCCCGGTGGCAAGGCGGCGCTCGGGCTCGACGCCGACGAGACCGCCTACCGGATCGTCCGGCTCCGCAGGGCCGACGGGGCGCCGCTGGCGCTCGAACGCGGCTGGTACAGCCCGCACGTGCTGCCCGAGCTCGACCGGTGCGACCTGTCCGGGTCGCTCTACGAGATCATCGCGGCCCGCTACGGGGTCCAGCTCGACCACGCGCGGCAGACCGTGTGGGCCGAGACCGCCGACGGGGACACCGCGAAGGCGCTCGACGTCCGCAAGGGCAGCCCGCTGCTCGTGTTCCGCAGGGTCGCCAGCTCGCAGGGCCGGCCGACCGAAGACGTGACGTCCTGGTACCGGGGCGATCTCTACCAGGTGACCATGCAACTGGACCGGACCGTCCCGGGTTCCGGACCGAACTCCGCCAAGGGAGGTACCACATGAGCGCCAGCGCCCCAGAGGCGACCGGCGGTCGCGGGATCAAGGGCCTGGCGGGTGTGCAACGGTTCGGTCGCAGCCTCATGCTGCCGATCGCCTCGCTGCCCGCCGCCGCACTTCTCCTGCGTCTCGGCCAGCCCGACCTGCTCGGCAAGGACGGTCTGGGCTGGAACCAGGTCGCCGCCGTGATCGGCAACGCGGGCGACGCCCTGTTCGCCAACCTGCCGCTGCTGTTCGCGGTGGGTGTCGCCATCGGGTTCGCCCGTCGTGGTGACGGTTCGACCGCGCTCGCCGCCGTCGTCGGCTTCGTGGTCACCCAGGCCGTCTTCAAGGCGATGTCGCCGTTGGTGCTGGAGGTCGCGGCAGACCCCGCCAAGCAGCAGCAGATCAACTACTCGGTGCTGACCGGCATCGTGGTCGGTCTGATCTCCGCCGTGCTGTGGCAGAAGTACCACCGCATCAAGCTGCCCCCGTACCTCGCGTTCTTCGGTGGCCGCCGGTTCGTGCCGATCATCGTCGCGGGCGTCATGATCCCGGTCGCGGTCGTCATGGGCCTCATCTACCCGTGGTTCAACAAGGGCCTGCTCGCCATCGGCGAGTTCGTCTCCGGCAGCACGATCGTCGGTGCCGGCATCTACGGCACGGTCAACCGCCTGCTGATCCCGCTGGGCCTGCACCACATCCCGAACACGTTCGTGTGGCAGGTCTTCGGCGAGTACAAGGTCGGCGACGCCACCAAGACCGGTGACATCCAGCGGTTCTTCGCCGGTGACCCGACCGCGGGCACGTTCATGTCCGGCTTCTTCCCGATCTTCATGTTCGCGCTCCCCGCCGCGGCGCTGGCGATCATCCACACCGCACGGCCGTCGCAGAAGAAGATCATCGCCGGCATCATGGGCTCCGCGGCCCTCACCTCGTTCATCACGGGTGTCACCGAGCCGCTCGAGTTCGCGTTCATGTTCGTCGCCTGGCCGCTGTACGTCATCCACGCGGTCCTCACGGGCACCTCGCTCGCGATCACCAACGCGCTGGGTGTGAAGGACGGCTTCGGCTTCTCCGCCGGTGCGATCGACTACCTGCTCAACTTCAACATCGCGACGAGGCCGTTGCTGATCATCCCGATCGGTCTCGTGTACGCGGCGATCTACTACTTCCTGTTCCGGTGGGTCATCACCAAGTGGAACCTGAAGACGCCGGGACGCGATGATGACGAGTCGCCGGAGGCCGACGAGAGCGTCGTCGGCGGCAGCGGCGACACCGCGGTGCGCGAGAACGCGGCGGTGCGCGAGAGTGCGGCGGCGCGGGAGAGCACGGCGGTGCGCGAGAAGCGCGCCCAGCGCGAGCAGTAACCAGGACAACCAGCTCTACCGGGAGGAACCATCATGGCCGAGCGACGGGTCACCGTGGCCAGCAAGGTCGGACTGCACGCCCGACCGGCCGCCCTGCTGGCGAAGGCCGCCGCCGACCAGCCGGTGCCGGTCACCATCCGCAAGGACGGCGGCGAAGCCGTGGAAGCGGCGAGTGTGCTGGGACTCATGACCCTCGGCGCCATGCACGGTGACGAGGTGGTGCTCAGCGCCGAGGGGGACGGAGCGGACGCTGCTCTGGACGCCATCGCGGAGCTGATCGCCACCGACCACGACGACTGAACCGGCCGCGTCGGCCAGGTCGGAGGACCCGGGCCGTGAGCGGTCTGCCGGCAGCACCGGCAGGCCGCTCACGGCCCATCCGAAGTGCAGCACCACGAGCGCGGTGACCACGCCCGAGAGCGTCGAGGGCGTGGCCGCCGTCGCCACCAGCAGCCAGGCCCCGCCCGCGGCGACGGCGGGCGGCACGAGCAGTCCCGCGGTCCACCTGCGCAGCACCAGGAAGCCCAGGGTCGTGACCAGCAGCGCCGCACCGAGCGTGTCGCTGAACCGGTGCCAGCCCAGCGACACCGTCTCCGCGGCCACCGCTCCCGCGCCCAGCGCTCCCGGCACCGCCACGAGCAGCGCGAACCTCTTCGGCACCGCGAGCACGACCGCGACCACCGCCGCCACCGCCGCCGTCGTGTGCCCGCTCGGGAAGCTGTTGTGCACCAGCACCGCCTCGTCGTCCAGCGGCGGCCTGACCAGCACGTGCAGCTTCAGCACCTGCGCCAGCAGCACCGACCCGCCCAGCACGAGCAGCGGCGGGAACGACCTCCTGCGGGCGACGAGCACCACGAGCACGGCGGCCACGACGATCGCGATGTCCACGTCGGACGCCCACGACCGCTGCAGCGACAGTTCGGGCAACGCCGCGTTCTCCGCCTTCTGCCCGGACGACGTCCACACGAGCGCGAAGTACGTGATGAGGAATCCCAGCAAACTTCCGGCCATGCGTCCGATGCTGCGCAGGCCGGGCGATGGGAACGTCCCCGCAATGTCATGGTTGCGCTACAGAAGCGGCGCGGAACCCCCTGCCCCGCGGATAATGGCGTCCGTGGCGATGGTCTTGCTGGTCGAGGACGACCCCGCGGTGCGCGAAGGGCTCGGTTTGGCGCTGCGCCGCCAGGGACACGACGTCCGCGCGGCCGTTACGGGCGAGGAGGGCGTGGAACGGCTCCGCGAGACCCGCCCCGACATCGTGGTCCTCGACATCATGCTGCCGGGCATCGACGGCTTCGAGACGTGCCGCCGGATGCGCGGCCAGGCCGAGGTCCCGATCATCGTGCTCACCGCGCGCGGCGACGACTTCGACGTGGTCGCGGGCCTGGAGGCGGGTGCGGACGACTACGTCGTGAAACCGGTCGAGCCGCGGGTGCTGGAGGCGCGGATACGGGCGGTGCTGCGGCGGACGGTCTCCGAGCCGGCCAACGCCGAACGGCACGGCTCGCTGGTGATCGATCGGGCAGGCCTGGAGGTGCGCAAGAACGACGTGAAGGTCGCGCTGACGCCCACCGAGCTGAAGCTGGTGCTGGAGCTGTCCCGCACGCCCGGCCGGGTGCTGACCCGCCAGCAGATCCTCGAAGCCGTCTGGGAGCACGACTACCTCGGTGACTCGCGGCTGGTCGACGCGTGCGTGCAGCGGGTCAGGGCCAAGATCGAGGACGTGCCCTCCGAGCCCGCCTACATCCACACCGTCCGCGGCTTCGGCTACCGCTTCGGCCCTCGTTGACGTCGTGCGCGTGAAGTTCCTCCGCGGCCTCAAACCGCGCTTGATGGCCGCGTTCGCACTGCTGACGCTGCTGGGTGCGGTCGCCGCCGCCGGGTTGTCGTACGCCAACGCCCGCAGCCTGCTGCTGTCGGACGCGCAGGACGGGTTCATGAACCCGCTGGTCGAGGAGGTCCGCGACTACGCGCCCCGCGTGCCCGTGCCGCCGACCCAGCAGGACCTCGACGACATGGCGACGTACCTGCGCAGCTCGTCCGTGGTCGTGTACCAGGGGATGCGGTCGCGGTCCGGGAGCGCGCTGGACTTCGTGCCCGCCGAGCTGCGCGAGACGCTCAAGACCAGCAGGACCGTGCAGTGGCAACGGCGGACGGACCGCGCCGACCCGTACGTGGTGATCGGCATCCCGCTGCTGCAACCGTCCGGCGAACCCACGGGGGTCGAGGTGTGGGCGTACAGCTCGCTGGGCGGCCCGGCACGCGCCATCGACAGCTTCGCTCAGGCCGCGTGGCTCGGCGTGGCCCTGGTGCTGCCGCTGGCGCTCGGCCTGGCCCTGCTGACCGCCCAGGGGGTGCTGCGGCCGGTGCGGCGGCTGGGCGCGGCGGCACGGGCCCTGGGCGCGGGGCGGCTGGACACGCGCGTCGAGGAACGCGGCGCCGACGAGCTGACCGAGCTCGCGCGGACGTTCAACAGGGCAGCCGAACAGCTGGAGGCTTCCCAGGCGGCGTCCCGGCGGTTCGTGGCGGACGTGTCGCACGAGCTGCGCACACCGCTGACCGCGATGAACGCCGTGACGGGCGTGCTCGACGAGGACGCCGACGCGCTGTCGGAGGACACGGCGGTCGCGGCGCGGCTGGTGTCCGCGGAGACCCGCAAGCTGACCAGGCTGGTCAACGACCTGATGGAGATCTCCCGCTTCGACGAGGGCCGCAACGTGCTGGAGCTCGACGAGTGGGACATCGGCACCGCCGTCTCCGACAGCCTGGCCGCACGGGGCTGGACCTCGTCGGTGGAGGCGTCGCTGCCCGCCGGCGTGACGGGACGGGTGGACCGCCGCCGGCTCGACGTCGTCGTGGCCAACCTCGTCGGCAACGCCCTCAGGCACGGCAGCGCCCCCGTGACGGTGTCCGTGCGCCCCGGCGTGATCGAGGTGGCCGACAGCGGCCCCGGCATCCCACCGGATGCACTCCCCCACATCTTCGACCGCTTCTACAAGGCAGACACGGCCCGCTCCCGTTCCGAGGGCAGCGGGCTGGGATTGGCGATCGCATGGGAGAACGCGCGCCTGCACGGCGGCACGATCGAGGCCGCCAACGCGCCGTCCGGTGGCGCGGTCTTCACGTTGCGGCTGCCCTGGTGACGCTGGCCGGGTGCGGGGTGCGGCCGACGCCGGTGCTGCCGGGCCCGGCGGCACCGACGGTGTCCGTGCGCGAGATGACGGTCTACTTCGTGTCCTCCGACGGCACGGACCTGGTGCGGCGCACGCGGTCGCACACCGGGCACGTGGACAACACGACGGCGATCACGACGCTGATCGCGGGGCTGACCGACGAGGAGGCGAAGCTCGGGCTGCGGACGGAGGTGCCGAAGACGGCGCAGCCGGTGCTGACCGTCTCGAACCTCATCCTGCTGCCCACCGACATGCTGCCGTTGACGAGGCTGGCGGCCTACCAGCTGTTCTGCACGGCATACGCGAACGGGGCGTCGGTGAACGGGCTGCCCAGCGGGTTCGACTGCCCCTAGGACCTAGGTCAGGTGGCCGTCGTACGGACCGGCCTTGGTGACCTCGGTGCCACCGCGGAACACCAGCTGCAGGCCGTGCTCCGGTTCCCACGCGCACTCGGCCTCGATCGACACGTACACCGGCCCGTCCTCGTCGTCGCGCAGCACGGTCGGCACGCTCCGGCTGAGGTCGACGTGCGCCCAGACGTCCGCGGGCTCGTCGATCGGCAGCAGGTCCTCCTCGGCCACGGCCTCGGCCCGCTCCCGGTAGTACTCGAACACCGCCGCTGCCGCCGCGTCCCTGGCGCGCTCGTCCAGTGCGAGGAAGGCGCGGACGGCCGCGTGCCACTCGTCCTTGCCGGGGTCGTCCTCGTACCACCCGTCGAGCCGCACCGGCGCCGTCGTTCCCAGCACCCGCACCGCGACCGGTGCGCTGACCAGGCCGTAGCCTTCGGTGTCCGCGGTGACCGGACCGAGACCGGGGATGTCCACCCGTCGATGCTAGCGGTCAGGAACGGGCCGCGAGCTCCGCTGCCAGCGCCTTGCGCATCACGTCCCGCGGCGCCACCTCGCCGGTGAACTGCTCCACCTGCCCGAAGGCCTGGTGCAGCAACATGTCCAGGCCCGTCGCCAACGCCGTTCCGGCCCGTTCCACGGCCACCGCGACGGGCGTCGGCCACGGGTGGTAGATCACGTCCAGCACGAACGGCGCCTGTGCCAGCTCCGCCGCCAGCGCCGCGGTCGCCTCGGCCGGCACCGTCGACACCAGCACGTCCGACGCCGCCGCCAGCCCGCCCAGGTCCACTTCGGACAGCCGCAGCACGTCGACCGCCACACCGAGCCGGGCGGCGCACGCGACGGCCTCCCCCGCACGCGAAGGATCGCGCACCACCAGGGAGACCGACCACACACCCAGGTCGGAGAGACCCGCCAGCGCGGCCGTGGCCGTGCCGCCGGCACCGAGCACGACACCGCGCGTGCCGCCGGGGAAACCCTTCTCCCGCAACGCTCCCACGACACCGTCCACGTCGGTGCAGTCGGCGTGCCAGCCGGAGCCGGTGCGCACCAGCGTGTTCGCGGCACCGACGGCCACCGCGCGGTCGGTCACCGAGGACGCGAAGGCCAGCGCCGCGCGCTTCGTCGGCATCGTGCACGACAGGCCCACCCACTCCGGGCCCAGCGAGGACACCAGCGCGGGCACCCCGGCCTCGTCGCACTCGACGCGGCCGTACTCCAGGTCGAGCCCGAGGAACGCATACGCCGCGTTATGCAGGACCGGGGACAGCGAGTGGGTGATCGGAGACCCGATCACGGCCGCCCTGCGCACTAGTAGACGCCCTCTGCTCGCGCCTTCTGGTCCTTCACCTGGTGCTCCTGGTAGGTGACCGAGAAGCACGAGTCACCGTTCTTGTCGCACTTCACGAAGTACTCGAAGTTGCCGGGCTCCGGCTTGATCGCCGCCTGGACCGCCTCGACGCTCGGCGAGCCGATCGGGGTCGGCGGCAGACCGGGCGTGACGTAGGTGTTGTACGGGCCCGAGGCGTTGCGGTCGGAGTCCGACGTGCGGATGTGCGGCTGGTTGAGCTTGTAGTTGACCGTCGAGTCGAACTGCAGGGGCATCGGCTTCTTCAGCCGGTTGTAGATCACCTGCGACACCTTGCCGAAGTCCTTCTCGATGGCTTCCTTCTCGATCAGGGAGGCCATGACCAGCACCTGGTACGGGCGGAAGCCGGTGTTGACGGTGCCGCCGGGGATGCCGATGCTCTGGAGCTTCTGGGCGGAGGCGACGACGACGCTGCGGATCAGCTCGACCGCGGACGAACCGGGCTTGACCTGGTAGACGCCGCGCATGATCAGGCCTTCGAGGCGGAAGGCGGGCTCCGCGCGCTTCACGTCGGTGACCGCCCAGTCGGGCACGCCCAGCGCGACCGGGTCGGTGGTCTCGGCGGCGGCGCGGATCTCCTCGGGCGTGAGGCACTTCTTCACGCCGTCCTTCTCCGTGCAGCTCGCGTCGGCGAGCTGGGAGAAGATGCCCTTGACGGTCTTGTCGCCGACCTTGATGTCCGCGAGCTTCACGCCGCCGATGATCTGCACGGCGGGCACGCGGGTCTTCGGGTCGATCATCTTCGCGACCGCGGTGGCGCCCGACATCTTCGTCTTCATCAGGTAGAAGCCGGGCTGGATGGTCGTCACGCGGGCGTCGTTCTTGCTGGCCTCGGTGAACGCGCGCGGCGAGGCGACGACGCCGCCCTCGTAGAGGCTCGTGGCGATGACGCTCACCACGTCACCGTCCTTCACCTCGACGATGGCGTCGGCCTCACCCGCGCCGGGGTAGTCCTCGAACGAGCCGATGCCGCGCAGCTCCCTGTAGCCGTAGTAGGCACCGCCCATGCCCACGGCGAGGATCAGCGCGACGACCAGCCACAGCACGGTCTTCTTGCGCTTCTTCGCCTTGCGGGCCGCGCTGTTGTCCCTCTTCGCGGCACGTCGTTCGTCGACGTCGCGATCGAACAACCCGAGATCGTCGCTCACGCCTCATCCTTTCGGGCGGATACCGCTCGTGCCCGTGCGTCCAGCCAAGACTGCAGGATCTCGACCGCGGCGGCCTGGTCGACCACGGCACGCTGCTTCTTGCCCTTCACACCGCGCTGCGCCAGCACCCGGCTCACCACGACGGTCGTCAGCCGTTCGTCGCTCAACCGGACCGGCACCGGGGCCACGCGCGCGGCCAAGGCGGCAGCGTACGCGGTCGCCGCCTCGGCTGCCGGACCGTGCCGACCGGCGAGGGTCTTCGGCAGGCCGACCACGACCTCGACCACGTCATGCTCGGCCACGAGACGTACGAGCTCCGTGAGGTCGGAGCCGCGCTTCTCGTCCCGCTGCAGGGTGACCAGCGGAGTCGCCAGGAACGCACCCGGATCGCTCAGGGACACTCCCACGCGAACCGATCCGACGTCGACGCCGAGCCTGCGACCCAGGCCCGGATCGTCGACGCCGACGACGTCAGCGCTGCTCAAGCACCTTGTCCAGTTCGCCGGTGAGGGCCGCGATGGCCTCCTGGACGCCGGCCGGGTTCGTGCCGCCGCCCTGGGCGAGGTCCGGCTTGCCGCCACCGCGGGCGGCGATGGCCGGGCCGAACACCGGGACGAGCTTGCCGGCGGCCAGCCCCAGGTCGCGGGCGGCGGCCGTCGTGGCCACCACGAAGCTGACCTTGTCGCCGTCGACCGAGAACAGGGCCACCACACCGGGCTTGGCGCCCAGCCGGTTGCGGACCTCGCCACCGAGGGTGCGCAGGTCGTTGCCCGACACGCCCTCCAGGCCGAGGGCCACCAGCGACAGCCCGCGCACGTCGAGGGCCTTGTCGGCCAGCGACCCGGCGTTGCCGAGCAGCTGGGCGGCGCGCACCTTCTCGAGCTCCTTCTCGGCGGTCTTCAGCCGCTCGACCAGGGACTCGATCCGCTCGGGCAGGCCGTCGGAGCCGACCTTCAGCATGTCGGCGAGGTTCTGCACGATGGCGCGTTCCTTGGCCAGGAACCGCATGGCCTCGATGCCGACGTAGGCCTCCAGGCGGCGCACGCCGGACCCGACCGAGGACTCGCCCAGCAGGGTGATCGGGCCGATCTGCGACGAGTGCTCGACGTGGGTGCCACCGCACAGCTCGCGCGACCAGGGGCCGCCGATCTCGACGACGCGGACCGTCTCGTCGTAGGTCTCGCCGAACAGGGCCACGGCACCCATGTCCTGGGCGCCCTGCATGTCGGTGTAGACCACGGCGACGGGCAGGTCCTTGCGCACGGCGAGGTTCGAGACCTCCTCGATCTCGCTGCGGGCCTCGGCGGACAGGCCACCGGTCCAGGCGAAGTCCAGGCGCAGGTAGCCGGGCTTGTTGTACGAACCGCTCTGCAGGGCCGACGGGCCGAGCACCTGGCGCAGGGCGGCGTGCACGACGTGCGTGCCCGAGTGGCCCTGGCGGGCACCGACGCGCCACTCCGGGTCGACGCGGGCCTCGACGTGCTCGCCCTCGCTGACCTCGCCGTTCACGACGCGCACCTGGTGCACCCACAGCTTGCGGGCGACCTTCTGCACGTCGAGCACCTCGAGCTCGGCGTTGCCGGTGACGATCGTGCCGGCGTCGGACTCCTGGCCACCGGACTCGGCGTAGAGCGGCGTGCGGTCGAGGACGACCTCGACGATGTCGCCCTCCTTGGCGCTCTTGACCCGCTGGCCGTTGAGGACGATGCCGCGCAGCGTGGCCTCGGAGGCCAGCTCGGAGTAGCCGGTGAACTCGGTCGGGCCCTGTTCCAGCAGCTCGCGGTACACCGTCTGGTCGCCGTGGCCGGTCTTCTTGCCGGCGGCGTCGGCCTTGGCGCGGGCGCGCTGCTCGGCCATCAGCTTGCGGAACCCGTCCTCGTCCACGGACAGGCCGGCCTCGGCGGCCATCTCCAGGGTGAGGTCGATCGGGAAGCCGTACGTGTCGTGCAGCTGGAAGGCGCGGTCGCCGGGCAGCGTGGCGCGGCCGTCGGACTTCACCTCGGCGGCGGCGTTCTCGAAGATCCGCGAGCCGGCGTCGAGGGTGCGCAGGAACGTGTCCTCCTCGGCCTTCACCACCTGCTGGATGCGGGCGAACCCGCTGACCAGCTCGGGGTAGGCCGGGCCCATCGAGTCGCGGACGACCTCGGCGTACTGCTGCAGCACCGGCTCCGTGACGCCGAGGAGCCGGCTGCTGCGGATGATGCGGCGCAGCAGGCGGCGCAGCACGTAGCCGCGGGCCTCGTTGCCGGGCGTGACGCCGTCGCCGACCAGCAGCACACCGCTGCGGGCGTGGTCGGCGATGACGCGGAAGCGCACGTCGTCGACCTCGTTGGCACCGTATTTGCGGCCCGACAGCTCCTCGGCCTTGTTGATGACGGCGCGCACGAGGTCGGTCTCGTAGACGTTGTCGACGCCCTGCAGCAGGTAGGCGACGCGCTCGACGCCCATGCCGGTGTCGATGTTCTTGTTCGGCAGCGACCCGACCGGCTTGTGGCCCTCCTTGGGGCTCAGCTCGCCGCGGACGTCCTGCATGAAGACCAGGTTCCAGATCTCCAGGTAGCGGTCCTCGTCGACGACGGGCCCGCCCTCCTGCCCGTACTCGGGACCGCGGTCGAAGTAGATCTCCGAGCAGGGGCCGCCGGGACCGGGCACGCCCATGTCCCAGTAGTTGTCCTTGCCGTCACGGCGCTGGATGCGCTCGGTCGGCAGGCCGGCGATCTTCTGCCACAACTCGATGGCCTCGTCGTCGTCCTGGTAGACCGTGACCCAGATGCGCTCGGGGTCGAAGCCGTAGCCGCCCTCGTCGACCGAGCCGGTGACGAGGGTCCAGGCGAGGCGGATGGCCTCTTCCTTGAAGTAGTCGGCGATCGAGAAGTTGCCGGCCATCTGGAAGAACGTCAGGTGGCGCGTGGTCTTGCCGACCTCGTCGATGTCCGGCGTGCGCACGCACTTCTGGATGCTCGTCATCCGCGAGGCGGGCGGTGGGGCCTCGCCGAGGAAGTACGGCTTGAACGGCACCATGCCGGCGTTGACGAACAGCAGGTTCGGGTCGTCGAGCAGCAGCGAGGACGACGGGATGTACTTGTGCCCGTTGCGTTCGAAGTGCTCGCGGAAACGCTTGATGATCTCGTGGGTCTGCACGGGAGTTCCTCGGTGTGTCGCGGGGAGTGGTCAGGGCGCGCTTCGGAGGCGAACGGTCAGTGCTTCCCGTTCGCCCTGGGCGCTCGACGCCCCGGCGTGAACCCCGTCTGCCGCTCCACGGTCTCCTGCAACTCCTGCTCCCGTTCGGCCATGCCCGCCCGCACCTCGGCCCCGAAGGACCCGATGGCGCCGGCGAGCTCGCGCAGGCCTTCACCCACGTTAGCCCCGATACCAGCGGGAGTCGCCTGCTTTGTGACCTCGGCGGCCTTCTTCGCGGCGAAGAGTCCGGCCGCGGCACCCAGCCCGAACCAGAAGAGGCGGCTCACCTCGCACCTCGCTTCAGGCGGCGCTTGGTGTGCTTGTTCGGCTGCTCGGCGGCCCGGCGGCGCGCCTTGACGGCCTTGCTCACGCCGTAGGACAGCGCGGCGGCCTTGACCAGCGGACCGCCCAGCGTGGCGGTGAACAGGCTGGTGAGCGCCGAGACGTTGCCGGTGACCGCGCGGGCGTTGGCCGTGATCCCGTCGACCCGCTCCAGCTGCGTGTTCACGTGCGTCAACGTCGTGTTGGCCTCGGTGAACAACGGGTCGGTGTTCTCGTGCGCCTTGCGCATCGCGACCGTGGCCTCGTCGAAGAACCGCGCTGCCTTGACCGCCACGATCGCCAGCACGAGCACGAGCAGCACGAACGCACCGGCGGCGACCAGCGCTGCGATCTGCCCTGGCGACACGGATCCTCCTGGTGACCGGCGTTTGGCTTGGTTGGCGAGGAGATTACCGGGTGGGTCCGACACCTGATCGGGCGGCACCTTTTGTTGATCTTCATGGGGTGGCGGGGAGAAGGGGCGGGCGAGGCGGACCGCGGGCAGGAGCGGCGCGGCGTCCACGGTCGGTTCGACCCAAATGAGATGCTGGGACCACATTGACGCGCGCCGTCACTGCCTGTGAAATTGCGGTCACACAGGGCTTGACACGGCGACCCTGCGCGGATGAAGTAAGGCAACCCTTAGTTGGTTATCGCTGGAGGCCCTGTGAAGCCGGTGTCCCACCTCGACTCGTACCGGCGGCAGGCCACGGCGGGCGCGCCGCCGGTTCCCGGGCTGAGCGCGCCCTGGGAGGTGCGGCTCGTCCGGCCCGACGGGTACGACCTGCACCTCGTGCACCGCTGGCACCAGGCGCCGCACGTGGCGGCCTACTGGCGCAAGGCGTGGTCGTTGCCGGGGTGGGAGGAGGAGCTGCGCGGGCAGCTCGCCGGGGACGACGTGCGGCCCGTGCTGGTCGGGTGGCACGGACGGCCGGTGATCTACGCGGAGGTCTACCGCGCGGCGCGGGACGTGGTGGGCAGCTGCTACCCGGTGCGGCCGCACGACCTCGGGTTGCGGCTGGCGGTGGGAGAGCTCGCGATGACCGACCGCGGGCTCGTGCGCGCGTTGCTCCCCCACCTGGCCGATGCGTTGTTCGAGGCCGATCCGCACTGCACGCGCATCGTGATGGAGCCGGACATCAGCAACACGCGTGCCATCCGCTCGTTCGAGGCCGGCGGGTTCGTCGTCAAAGACGAGGTCATGATGCCGAACAAGGTCGCGGTGCTGATGGTGTGCAAGCGCTGAGCCCCTGGCCAGCAGTCTCGCCCGCCCCCTCCTTGCTGTTCAGGCGCCTGCAAGTACCACCAACACATGATCGAATCGCCGCTGACTACCACCAACCTGTTCGCCATCCGTCGAACCAACTCCAGGTCCGCGGACGGCTGGCGGCGCTGTTGGCAGTAGAAAAGTGCTTGTTGATGTTGAGTTGGTGGTACTTGCAGACGCCAGTAGAGCCAGGGGCGGGACCTCGGGGCGTTGAAGGCACAGCATCGGGCAACCTGCTCAGAACGCGGTGATGTCCTGCGGGGCGCGTTCCCCGCGGCTGAACGCGCGCACGATGTCGATGCCCCTGTGGCGGTTCAGGGCCAAGCGCGACAACAGGTCGATGACGGTCTCGTGCACGTGGCGCGGGAACTCCGGGGTGTCCACGCCGACGCTCACGGCCAAGTCGTCCGCGTGCACGACGAACTCCATCACGCGGCTGGGCAGGTAGTCGTCCAGCAGCACGGCCCACGGGCCCCAGTGCGGCATGCGGACGGGGCGGTTGCCGGCCGCCGCCAGCAGTTCCGGCAATGCCGCCACGGTCTGCTCGAAGCGGTCGCACAGGTCGGCGTGGCCGCCGGAGGCCACGTGCTCGCCGCCGTCGCGGATGCGCGTGTGGAACTCGGAGTCGACGTCGAGCTCGGTCCAGCCCGCGCGCGCGTAGTGCTCCATCAGCGGGACGGTGGGCACGTCCTCCGCCGGCGCCTCCAGCATGCCCGGCAACGGCAGGACCTGGTAGGCGATGTGGCCGGCGAGACCGCTGACGCCGAACTCCGGCAGCGCGCTCAGGTCGTCCCAGTGGTCGGCGACCTGAGGGGCGCGCAGCAACGTCAGCACCTGGCGCGCGGTGGCCAGGAAGTCGTCGGTGATCGTCATGCGTCCGACGCTACCGCCGGATCCCGTTGGCGGGCACCGGTTCCGCCGCACTCGCGGATCACCCGCCCCGCACGACCCTGCGCAGCTTGGGCAGGCGGTCGGCGACGGCGCGTTCGGCGCCGCGGCCGGTCGGCTCGTAGTAGTCGCGGCCCACCAGGTCGTCCGGCGCGTACTGCTGCTGGAGCACGCCTTCCGGCACGTCGTGGGGGTAGCGGTAGCCCTGGGCGTTGCCGAGCTTGGCCGCACCCGCGTAGTGGCCGTCGCGCAGGTGCGCGGGCACCGCACCGGTGGCGCCCTTGCGGACGTCCTCTATCGCGGCGTAGATCGCGGTGGTCACGGCGTTGGACTTCGGCGCGGTCGCCAGGTGGATGGTGGCCTGGGCGAGGTTCAGGGCGCACTCGGGCAGGCCGATCAGCTGCACGGCCTGGGCGGCGGCGACGCACGTCTGCAGTGCGGTCGGGTCGGCCATGCCGACGTCCTCGCTGGCGTGGATCACCAGGCGGCGCGCGATGAACCGCGGGTCCTCGCCCGCCTCGATCATGCGGGCCAGGTAGTGCAGCGCGGCGTCCACGTCCGAGCCGCGGATCGACTTGATGAACGCCGACGTCACGTCGTAGTGCTGGTCGCCGTCGCGGTCGTAGCGCACCGCAGCCTTGTCCACAGTGGACTCCAGCAGCGACAGGGTGATCACGCCGTCGTTGGACGCGAGCGCCGAGTCCGCCGCGGCCTCCAGCGCGGTCAGCGACCGGCGGGCGTCACCGCCGGCCAGCCGGACCAGGTGTGCCAGCGCGTCGGGTTCCACGACGACCGAACCGCCCAGGCCGCGTTCGTCGGCCACCGCGCGTTCCACGACCGTGCGCACGTGCTCGTCGGTCAGCGACCTGAGCTGCAGCACCAGCGACCGCGACAGCAGCGGGGACACCACGGAGAAGAACGGGTTCTCGGTGGTGGCCGCGACGAGCAGCACGATCCGGTCCTCGACCGCGCCGAGCAGGGCGTCTTGCTGGGTCTTGGAGAACCGGTGCACCTCGTCGATGAACAGCACGGTCGACTCGCGCGAGCGGACCAGCCGGCGCCGGGCCTCGTCGATGACCGCGCGGACCTCCTTCACGCCCGCGGACAACGCCGACAGCGCGACGAACCGGCGGCCGGTCGCCCTCGACACCAGCGTGGCGAGCGTCGTCTTGCCGGTGCCGGGCGGGCCGTAGAGCATCACCGACGCGGGCGTGGCGCCCTCGACCAGGCGGCGCAGCGGCGCGCCGGGACCGAGCAGGTGGTCCTGTCCGACGACCTCGTCGAGTGAGGCGGGGCGCATCCGCACGGCCAGCGGGGCGTTGGCCGCGATGCGCTCGGCCTTCTCCTCGTCGGTCGCGCCGAACAGGCCCTCGTCGAACAGACCTTCGCTCATGCGTTCGAGCCTAACCCGTGTGCGAGGATTGCCCCTCGTGCCCATCCCAGTGCCCGCTCCCAGGGCCGTCCTGCTGGCCGGCCCGTCCGGCTCCGGCAAGTCGACGCTGGCCGCCCACCTCGGCTGGCCGGTGCTGCGCCTCGACGACTTCTACCGCGACGGCGACGACCCGCTGCTCCCCCGCGACGACCACGGCCGTGCCGACTGGGACGACGTCGGGTCGTGGAACGCCGGCGCCGCACTGGCCGCCGTGGTCGAGCTCTCCACGACCGGCACGGTCCAGGCGCCGGTGTACTCCATCGGCGAGGACCGCAGAACGGGCTGGCAGACGATCGAGCTGGGCGACGCGCCCGCGTTCGTCGCGGAAGGACTGTTCGCCGACCTGCTGGTCGACGGCGCGCGGAAGGCCGGGGTGCTCAGGGACGCGATCGTGCTCGCGCCCAGCGCGCCGGTGACGTTCGCCCGGCGGTTCGCCAGGGACGTGGCCGAGGCCCGCAAGCCGGTGCCGGTGCTGGTCCGCCGCGGGTTGCGGCTCCTGCGTCAACAACCGGTGGTGGTGCGCCGTTGCACTGACGCGGGCATGCGCGCGATGAGCCCTCACCGCGCCCGTGCCGAGCTCGGGACCACTGCCAATTCGTGATCGACTCGCTCCGCGGTCCGCCTGTACCGCGAGCGCGCTTCTGGCAGGATTCCGCCAACACCACGACCGGGGGTAAGCCGCGATGTCCGACACGCCCGGCTGGTCTTCACCCGACCAGCCCCACCAGCAACCGCACCAGCCGCAGCACGGCTACAACGCGCCGCCACCGCCGGGCGCGCAGCCGTCGATGAAGCCCGGTGTGATCCCGCTGCGCCCGCTCGCGATCGGCGAGATCGTCGACGGTGCCGTCAGCACCATGCGCAAGCACCCGAAGCTCATCATCGGCGCGGCCGCCGTCGTCGCCGCGGTGACGCAGGTCCTCGGCCTGCTGGTGCAGCTGCCGTTCCTCGACGACCTCACCTCGGTCGCCACGCTCGACCCGAACACCATGACCCAGCAGGAGGCGGTGGACCAGCTCACCAGCGGTCTCGTCGGCTTCTTCACCGGCACGCTGCTCAGCGTGCTGCTGCTGGTGGTCGGCACGGTGTTCCTCTCCGGCTTCGTGACCGTGGTCGTCGGCCGCGCCGTGCTGGGCCAGCCGGTCACGTTCGCCGAGGCCTGGGACGAGTTCAAGCCGCGGCTGCTGCCGTTGCTGGGCGCGACGCTGCTCTACGGCCTGGCCGTCACCGCCGGCGCGATCCTCTGCGTCGTCCCCGGTGTCTGGCTGTGGGTGCTGTTCGGCCTCGTCACCCCGGCGCTGGTGCTGGAGCGCTGCGGCGTGGGCACCGCGTTCGGCCGCTCGCGGACCCTCGTGCGGGGCGCGTGGTGGCGGACGTTCGGCGTCCTGCTGCTCGCCGCGCTGATCAGCGCGATCATCAACTGGATCATCAGCATCCCGTTCACCCTGCTCGGGTCGGCCACGACCGGTTTCTCCGGCGACCCCACGGCCGCGCTGAGCATCGGGTCGCTGGTGTTCACGACCATCGGCGCGATCATCGCCTCGACGATCACGCTGCCGTTCACCGCGGCGGTGACCGTGCTGGTCTACGTCGACCGGCGGATGCGCGCCGAGGGCATGGACATCGAGCTCCAGCGGGCCGCGGGGCATGGCGGTCTCTGACGTACCCGTCGACCTCGACCGCGACGAGGCCCGCGAGGCCGCCGTCCGGGAGCTGAGCGACCCGGCGTACGTCTCCGACGACCCGAACCCGGTCGAACGCGCCCTGCGGTGGGTGCTGGAGCAGCTGGACGAGCTGTTCGCGGGTGCCGGGGGCATGAGCGGCATCACCGCCGTCACGATCATCGTGGCGGTGGTGGTGCTCGTCGTGGTCGTCGTCCGGTTGCGCACCGGGCGCACCGGCCGCGCGCTGCGGTCGGGTGCGCAGGTCTTCGGCGACGCGGTCATGACCGCGGCCGAGCACCGGGCCGCGGCCGACCGCGCGGCCGCCGCCGGCGACTTGGCCGAGGCGGTCCGCGAACGGTTCCGCGCCGTGGTGCGGGAGCTGGAACAACGGGGAGTGCTCGACGCGCGGGCCGGTCGCACCGTCGCCGAGGTGGCCGCCGAGGCGGGTCGCTCGCTGCCGGGCCTCGCCGACGACCTGCGCGGCGCGGCGGTGCAGTTCGACGACGTCCGGTACGGCGGCCGGACCGCCACGGACCAGGGCTACCGGCAGCTGGTCTCCGTCGACGACCGGGTGCGCGGATGACCGCGGTCTCCCCCGACTCGGGGCGGATCTGGTCCGCCGCCAGAGGACCACTGCTCATCGGCGTGATCATCCTCGCGACGGCCGTCGTGATCACGGTGCTGCGCGGCAGCGGCGAGGGCGGCTCGCTCGACCCCCGCTCGTTCCAGCCGCAGGGCAGCCACGCGCTGGCGGAGCTGTTGCGGCAGAACGGGGTGCGCGTCGAGCTCACCGACGACGTGTCCACGGTGGACGGTGCGACGCTGTTCGTCGCGCAGCCGAACCTGATCGACCCGGCACGGCTGGCCGGCCTGAGCGAGGCGGCCGCGGCGACCGTGCTCGTGGCACCGGCGAGCGACCTGGGCCGCGTGGAGGTCGAGACCCGCCAGCCGGGTTGCCCGCTCGCGGACCGGGCCGGTGCGGTCACGACCGGCGGGTTCACCTACACCGGCGAGCAGAGCTGCTACGACTCGACGCTGGTGCGCACCGGCACGGTCACGATGATCGGGTTCGGCGGCGTCTTCACCAACGACGACCTCGACGAGGAGGGCAACGCCGCGCTCGCGCTCGCGTTGCTCGGCCAGCACGAACGGCTGGTCTGGTACCTGCCGGCCGCGGCGGACCGCTCGCAGCAGAAGGCGCTGTCCGACCTCGTCCCGGCCGGATGGCTGTTCGCGGCGCTGCAGCTGGGGATCGCGGCCGTGGTGGTCGCGCTGTGGCGGGCCCGCAGGCTCGGCCGGGTGGTGCCAGAACGGCTGCCGGTCGTGGTGCGCGCCGCCGAGACCGTGGAGGGCAGGGCCCGGCTGTACCGGTCCTCGCACGCGGCGGGCCACGCGGCGGCGGTGCTGCGGCAGGCGACCCGCGACCGGCTGGCACCGCTGCTGGGCGTGCCGGTGGGTGCGGACCCGTCCGAGGAGATCGCCCGCAGGACTTCGCGTCCGGTGCCGCAGGTGCGGACGCTGCTCTACGACGACGGGCCGGTGGACGACCGGGGGCTGGTCGCGCTGGCCGACGAGCTGGACGCTTTGGAGAACGAGGTGCGCAAGGGATGACGGCAGTGGTCACCACCGAGGAAGCACGCACGGCGCTGGTGGCGTTGCGCACGGAGATCGGCAAGGCCGTGGTGGGCAACGACGCCGCGGTGACGTCGCTGATCCTCGCGTTGCTGTGCAGGGGGCACGTGCTGCTCGAAGGCGTGCCCGGCGTGGCGAAGACGCTGCTCGTGCGGGCCATGGCGAAGGCACTGGACCTGAAGACGACGCGGGTGCAGTTCACGCCGGACCTGATGCCGGGCGACCTGACCGGGTCGCTGGTCCACGACGCGCAGAACGCCACGTTCTCGTTCCGCGAGGGGCCGGTGTTCACGAACCTGCTGCTGGCCGACGAGATCAACCGCACGCCGCCGAAGACGCAGTCGGCGCTGCTGGAGGCGATGGAGGAACGGCAGGTGTCCGCGGACGGCAAGACCCGGCCGCTGCCGGCGCCGTTCATCGTCGTGGCCACCCAGAACCCGGTGGAGTACGAGGGCACCTACCCGTTGCCCGAGGCGCAGCTCGACCGGTTCCTGCTCAAGGTCACCATGCCGGTGCCGGGGCGGGAGCAGGAGATCGACGTGCTGACCCGGCACGCGTCCGGGTTCGACCCGCGCGACCTCTCGCACCTGTCGGCGGTGGCCGGGGCGGAGCACCTGGAGGCTGGTTCCGCGGCCGTGCGCGCGTTGACCGTCGCGCCCGAGGTGATCGCGTACGTCGTGGACGTGTGCCGTGCGACGCGCCAGTCCCCCGCGGTGCGCCTGGGCGTTTCTCCGCGTGGCGCAACGGCTCTGCTCGCTGCCGCACGGGCGTGGGCGTGGTTGTCCGGACGTGACTACGTGACGCCGGACGACGTGAAGTCGCTGGCGAGGCCCGCGTTGCGGCACCGGCTGGAGCTGCGCCCGGAGGCCGAGCTGGAGGGCGTGACGGCGGACGGCGTGCTGGACGGCGTGCTCGGGGCCGTTCCGGTGCCGCGCTGACGTGGCGCTCACGGGCCGCGCGGCGCTGCTCGCGCTCATCGGGGTGTTCGTCGTCGGGCTGGTCTTGCCGTCGTGGCAAGGAATTCTCGTCGTGCTCGCGGTGCTGGTCGTGTGTGTGGCGGCCGATCTCGTGCTGGCGGCGGGCGTCCGGCGGTTGACGTTCTCACGCGCGGGAGCGACGTCTGTGCGCACGGGCGAGCTGTGCTCGGTGCAGTTGACGGTGCACAACCCCGGTCGTCGGTTGCGCGGTGTTCTCCGGGACGCGTGGGTGCCTTCGGCGGGGGTGGTGGCCGACCGGGTGGCCGTGGACGTGCCCGCCGGCGGGTCGCGGACGCTGACGTTCGAGCTCCGGCCGGTGCGCCGAGGGGACCGCACGGCGGATCGCGTGACCGTGCGTTCTCTGGGCCCGCTGGGGATCGCGGCCCGGCAGGGGTCGCACGAGGTGCCGTGGACCGTGCGCGCGTTGCCGCCGTTCCACAGCCGCAAGCACCTGCCGCCGTTGCTGGAACGCCTGCGGGAGCTCGACGGCCGCCGGGCGTCGCTGATCCGCGGCGCGGGCACGGAGTTCGACTCGCTGCGGACGTACGTGATCGGCGACGACGTGCGGTCGATCGACTGGCGTGCGTCGGCGCGGTCATCGGACGTCGTGGTGCGCACGTGGCGGCCGGAACGCGACCGGCAGGTGCTGATCGTGCTGGACACCGCGCGCACGGCGGCCGGTCGGGTCGAGGGCTCGCTGGGTGGCCTGCCCCGGCTGGACACGGCCATGGACGCGGCGCTGCTGTTGTCCGCGCTCGCCGTTCAGGCGCGCGACCAGGTCGGCTTCCTGGCCCACAGCGGCAAGGTGCGGGCCTCGGTGCCGCGCGCGACGCTGCCGGCCCTGGTCGCCGCGATGGCGCCGCTGGAGGCCGAGCTGGTCGAGTTCGACGCCCGCGGCGCGGTCGCGGAGGTGCTGCGGCGTGCCGCGCGCCGGTCGCTGGTCGTGCTGCTGACGTCGCTGGAACCGTCGATCGAGCACGGCCTGCTGCCGCTGCTGCCGGCTCTGGCCGCGCGGCACCGGTTGCTCATCGCGTCGGTGTCCGACCCGGCGGTGCACGCGATGGCCGCCGGACGCGGTGACCTGGAAGCCGTCTACAACGCCGCCGCCGCGGAACGCACGTTGGCCGAACGCCGCCGTCTCACCGCTTTGCTCGCACGGCACGGTGTCGAGGTCGTGGACGCGTTGCCCGACGACCTGCCTCGCGCGCTCGCGGACCGCTACCTGTCGCTGAAGGCGGCGGGCAAGCTCTAGGCAAGCAAGATTCAGACGGACGTGGGCACGACGTCCTCGCGCTCGCCCGCGTCCACGTCCCCGGTCTCGCCCTCCAGCGCCGCCCGCCGCCCGATCACGAAGACGTACAGCAGGAACAGCACCTCGGCGGCCACGCCGATGCCGACCCGCGCCCACGTCGGCCACCCCGACGGCGTCACGAACCCCTCCAGCACACCGGACACCAGCAGCACCACGACCAGCCCGAGCGCCACGGCCACCACCGCGCGGCCCTCGGTGGCGAGCGCGGCAGCACGGGTGCGCGGGCCGGGGTCGATGACCTGCCAGCCCAGCCGCATGCCGATGCCCGCCGCGACGAACACCGCCGTCAGCTCCAGCAGGCCGTGCGGTGCCAGCAGCCCCAGGAACACCTCACCGCGGCCGGCGCCGAACATCAGGCCGACGCCGACGGCGAGGTTCACGGCGTTGGTGAAGAGCAGGTAGACCGGCGGGAGCGCGAACAGCACGCCGAGCAGCAGGCACGCGGCGGCCACCCAGGCGTTGTTCGTCCACACCTTGGCCGCGAACGAGCCCGCCGGGTCGCTGGAGTAGTAGGCCTCGTAACCGCCGCCGGCCCTGGTCATCTCGCGCAGCTCGTCGGGTGCGGCGATCAGCGCCTGCACGTCCGGGTTCGTCGCGATCCAGGCCGCCATGACACCGGTGAGCAGGTAGAACGCCACCCCGGCCGGAACCCACCAGCGCCATCCGCGGTAGACGGCGGCTGGGAACCGGTGTGTGAAGAAACGGGTGAAGATGCGCCATGCGGGCGTGTGCGTGCCCGTCACCGCAGCGCGCGCACGCGCGACCAAAGTGGAGAGACGTTCCACGGTGGCCACGTCCGGTGTCTGGCTGCGCACGGTCGACAGGTGTGTGGTGACGCGCTGGTAGAGCTCGATCAGCTCGTCGGCCTCGGGCCCGGTCAACCGGCCGGACCTGCCGACCAGCTGGTCGAGCCGCTCCCACGACGCGCGGTTGCGCTCGATGAACACGTCCAGATCCACGATGGGTCACACTATCCGCGTGGGGGATCTCGTCACCGGTGAAGCGGTAGTTCTGGACCTGCGCGTGGCGCGGCTGGCCAGCAGGGCGGTCGCGTTCGCGTTCGACGTGCTCGTGCAGTTCCTGTTGTTGCTCGGCGTGTTCCTGTTGTCGCCGATCGGCTTCGACGACGCGCTGCAGTCGGCGCTCGCGTTGTCGCTCACGATCGCCGTGCTGGTCGGGTACCCGGCCGCGGTGGAGTCGTTGACGCGCGGCCGGTCGCTGGGCAAGCTCGTCATGGGACTGCGGGTGGTGCGCGACGACGGCGGCTCGATCCGCTTCCGCCACGCCCTGGTGCGCGCGCTCACCGGGTTCTTCGTCGACTTCTGGGCGCTGGGCCTCGGCGGCGCGGTGGCGTTGTTCGTGTCGCTGTTCTCCGCGCAGGGCAAGCGGGTCGGCGACTACCTCGCGGGCACCGTCGTGGTGCACACGCGGGTGCCGGAGCAGGCGGTGACGCCGGTAGAGATGCCGGCACCGCTGGCCGAGTGGGCCCAGGGCCTCGACCTGTCGCAGCTGCCGGAGGAGCTGGTGCTCGCGGCGCGGCAGTACCTGGGCCGCTACCACGAGCTCGGCGAGAGGGCGCAGCTGGAGCTCGGGGCGCGGCTCGCGGACGACGTGGGTGCCGCCGTCCGGTCGCCGCGCGCCGAGCACGTCCACCCGTACCCGTACCTGGCCGCCGTGCTGGCCGAGCGGCGCGGCCGGGCGTCAGGCGCCCAGCAGTTCGGTCAGCAGTAGCGGGTTCATGTAGTCGTCGTAGCGGGCGATCTCGCCGTCGCGCAGGTGGATGACCGCGATGGCGGTGAAGGTGTAGTGGTCCTGCTTCACCTTCGACCACCCCCTGTGCGTGATCTCGGCGACGACCACGTCCGGGTCGTCGGTGAGCCGGGTGATCGCCTCGACGTGCTGGACCTCGATCTTCTCGCGGACCCGCGCGCCCCTCATCTTGTCGAAGTAAGCGCGGATCTCGTTGCGGCCCTTGATCTCCGGCTGCTGGAACGACGCCGGGAACCGGTAGGCCATCACGCCGTCCTCGGTGAACAGGTCCGCGAACGAGTCGTGGCCCTGCTCCCCCGCGACCTGCCTGCGGACGTGCTCGACGATCTCCGCCGGTGTGCGTGCCATCTGTCCTGCCCCCATCTCTAGAATCGGAACGGTGACCCCGGTTATGACGATACGGAACGCACGCCCCGGTTGGCAACGATGAGGGCCGACGCGGCGCGGAACCGCGAGAAGGTGCTGGCGGCAGCACGGGAGCTGTTCGCGTCGAAGGGCATCGACGTGCCGCTCGACGAGATCGCCGCGCACGCCGGGGTCGGGCCCGGCACCGTCTACCGGCACTTCCCGACCAAGCAGGCGCTGTTCCAGGCCGTCACGGACGCGCGCGTCTCGGCGATGGTCGAGTCGGCCGCCGCCCCCGCCGGCGATCCGGGCGCGGCGCTGTTCGCGTTCCTCGGGCGGATGGCCGACGAGGCGGCGGCGAAGCGGGACCTGTCCGACGCGATCACCGTGCCGTCCGAGCTGCGGGACCGGCTGCACGCGGCGCTCGGCGGGCTGCTGGAACGGGCTCAGGCCGCCGGTGCGGTGCGCGCGGACGTGACGACGAAGGACCTGGTGGCACTGATGAAGGGGATGCTGCAGAGCCTGCACGAGGGGGCAAACCCCGCGCTGCTGCTGGAGATCGTGACCAGCGGGCTTCAGTCGAGCCGGAAGCCGTAGGGCAGTTCGAGGCGGTGGCGGGCGAGCAGGTCGGCGTCGGCGAGGAGCTCGCGGGTGGGTCCGTCCGCGACGACCACGCCGTCGTCGACCAGGACGCTGCGCGGGCAGGTCTGCAGCGCGAACGGCAGGTCGTGGGTGACCACGAGCATCGTGCGGCCCAGGCCGAGCAGCAGTTCGGCGAGCTCGCGGCGGGCCACGGGTTCCAGGTTCGCGGACGGCTCGTCCAGCACCAGGACCTCCGGGTCGCACGCGAGCACCGTGGCGAGCGCGACGCGGCGGCGCTGACCGCCGGACAGGTGCAGGGGTGAGCGGTCGGCGACCGCCTCCATCCCGACCGCCCGCAACGCCCCCAGCACCCGTTCGTCCACATCGGACATGCCGAAGTTCTGCGGGCCGAACGCGACGTCCTCCCGCACGGTCGGGCAGAACAGCTGGTCGTCCGGGTCCTGGAAGACCAGGCCGACGCGGCGGCGGATCTCGCGCAGGTTCGCCCTGCTGACTTCGAGGCCCGCGATCGCAACCGTGCCGGAGCCGCCGGAGTGGACGCCGTTGAGGTGCAGTGCCAGCGTGGTCTTGCCGGCGCCGTTCGGGCCGAGCACCGCGACCCGTTCGCCGCGCTCGACCCGCAGGTTCACGCCGAAGAGCGCCTGGTGGCCGTCCGGGTAGGCGAAGGCGAGCTTGGAGACCTGCACCGCCGCGGCGGCCGGGGTCTCGGGGACGATCGTGGCCGAACCTCCCGGCCGGCCGGTCCAGCCGCGCGACACCATGGCGAGGTGCACCCTCTCTCCGCGTTCGTAGGACCGGATGAACAGCGTGCCGACCGAGCGGGCCAGCGCACCGGCCTGCCACAGGAACCGCGGGTCGTCGCCGCGGGAGATGCGGGCGACGCGCATCCGCTTCGCCTCGCCGGCCACGACCTCGCCGTAGCGCAGCATCAGCGTGGCGATCATGATCATCGACGCGGGCACGCGCAACCGCTGCAGGCCCTTGAGCAGGTCACCGGGTGCGGTGGTGGCGGCCAGCGTGAGGCTGACCAGCACGCCGAGCGTGCCCTTGGCCAGGATGTTCCACCCGGCGAGCGCGCCCTCGACCGAGACCGAGACGCCGAGGAGGTCGGTGCGCGGGCCCGTGCCGAAGACCGGCAGCAGGAACGCGAGCACCACGAACGGCACCTCGATCACCGCGCGCTTGAGGAACCACCACGGCGAGACGCGTGCTACCGCCCAAACGGCGACGAGCACGAGGAGGTAGAGCCCGAAGACGGGGAACCACGTGCGCGGGGTGGCCACGACGCCCAGCACCGCCGCGAACGCCACGAGGATCTTCACGTGGGGTGCGAGGCGGTGCACCGGTGAGTCACCGGCGTGGTGCAGGACGTGGTGGCTCCCGCTCATGCCTTCGTCTTCTTGCGCAGCAGCCAGAACAGCCCGAACGACAGCCCGAGCACGACCACCACGCCGAGCACGCCCGCGAGGCCGGTGAACCGGTCGTCACCGCCGAGCGCGTAGTCGGCGAAGGCGCTGCCCGCGAACGGGTGCTCCTGCGCGTGCTCGGCGATGCCGGTGTCCTCGACCGTCTTGTCCAGGCCGTCCGGGTCGCCGGAGGCGAAGTACGACAGCACGCCCGCGATCAGCAGCGACACCACCGCGAACCCGAGGAAGAACCTCTTCACGACCGGACCTCCAGCGGCGAGCGGGTGCCCTTGAGCAGGTGCACGAGGTCAGGGCGGATCGCGGCGACCGACGTGACGGTCGCGGCGGTGATCAGACCCTCACCGACGCCGATCAGCGCGTGGAAGCCGAGCATGAGGAGTGCGACCTGGCCGATCTCCACCCCGCCCTGCCCTCCGATCGCGTACTCGACGACGAACCCCGTCGCGGCGAGCAGCGTGTTGACCAGCGCCGACACGAACGCGACGACCGCGAGCCCGCCCTTGCCCCGGTTCGCGAGCCCCCGCAGCGCCACCGCCACCGCGAACCCGGCCGCGGTGCCGATCAGGGCCATGTTGGTGACGTTGGTGCCCAGCGCCGTGAGCCCGCCGTCGGCGAACAGCAGCGCCTGCACCACCAGCACGATCGTCACGCACAGCGCACCGACCCAGGGGCCGACCAGGATCGCCGCGAGCGCACCGCCGAGCAGGTGCCCGGACGCACCCGGCAGGATCGGGAAATTGATCATCTGGACGGCGAAGATGAAGGTCGCGACGAGCCCGGCCATCGGGGCGGTCCGGTCGTCCAGGTCGGCGCGGGCCTTCACCAGCGCGACCCCGACGCCCACCGCGGCGACGACCAGGAACGCGACCGACGTCGGCGCGTTCAGCAGGCCGTCGCTCATGTGCATGGCAATGGCTGACATGTGCGGTCACGCTAATTGCCGGACCTCTGCTGTGGCTAGGACTGTGCAACAACGATTTGGGGGCAACAGCGCGGTGATCGTCACAGCGTCGCTAGTCATCGGATGACTTCTGCGGTTAGATCCGTTCCGCCGCCGCCACGGCACGGAGGGACCAACAGTGACAGAGCTGTCGCGTAGAACCTTTCTGTACGGAACAGGCGCAGCCGTGGGTGCGTCGGCACTGGGCTCGGGCACCTCGGTCGCAGCGCCGACCGCCCCTGAGACATCGGGTCACAACGTCCACCGGGACGTGGTCCGCGACGCCCGGATGGAGTGGCGGCGGCTGCCGCAGAACTGGGGCGACAGCCCGTTCCTCGCGAACGGCTTCCTGGGCGTGCAGGTCTACGCCGGGCGCACGCCGGACGAGCTGAAGCTGATGCTCAGCCACTCCGAGGTGCAGGACCAGCGCGAGCACTGGGAGGCCGCGATCGGGCTGTCCCGATTGCCGATCGGGTACCTGACGCTGCGGTTCGCCGGCGCGATCACGGCCGTGGACTGGACGCTCGACCTGTGGAACGCGGAGCTGACCGGCTCGGTGACCACCACGCAGGGCAGTGCCACCTTCACGATGCTGGTGCACAACGCGCGCAGCACGTTCCTCGCGTCCGTGCGCGGTGACGTGACCTGGGGGTTCCAGCCGCTGGAGTCCTCGACGACCCGCCAGGTCCGCAGGCCGGCCGACTACACCGCGAACCCCGCGCCGGCGCTGGGCACCGCGAACGGCGTCTCGTACGCCGCGCAGCCGTTGCACGCGGGCGGTGGCTACACGACGGCCTGGTCGGCCCGCGGCGGCCGGTTCGCGGCCCATGTGGCGTACACGCATCCCGCGGACGCGCACACGTCTGACGCGATCCGTGAGGTGCGCACGGCGCTGGCGATCCCGTTCGAGGTACTGCTGCTGCAGCACCGCCGTTGGTGGAACGCGTACTTCGCCAAGTCGCTGGTGTCGGTGCCGGACAAGCTCGTGCAGCGCTTCTACTGGTTGCAGCTCTACAAGATGGCCGCCGCCACCCGCGCCGACGCGCCGGTCATCAGCGAGTGGGGGCCGTGGTTCCCCGAGCAGGGCAACAGCTGGACGGCCGTGTGGTGGAACCTCAACGTCCAGATCTCGTACCCGCTGGTCAACGGCTCGAACCACCACGAGCTCGACGCCGTGACGACCACGCTGAAGCGCTACGAGCACAACCTCGAACGCAACATCAACCCCGCCTACCGGGACGGGGACTCGTACGCGATCTGCCACCCCGGCGACCGCACGTTGCGCTCCGGGCCGCGCTACTGCGGTGTGCCCGGCGTGGCGCCGAATGACCACACGGGCAATCTTCTGTGGGCGTGCCACAACGTGTGGCTGGGCTACCGGCACACGATGGACGAGAAGATCCTCAGGGACGTCCTCTTCCCGATCCTCACCAAGGCCGTCAACTACTACGCGCGGTTCCTCGTCGAGGGCACCGACGGCAGGCTGCACCTGCCGGAGACGCGGTCACCGGAGTACGCCAACGCCACGGACACGACCTACGACCTCTCGCTGATCCGCTGGGGCGTGCGCACGCTGCTGTCGATCGAGGAGAACCCGCGCTGGCGGGACGTGCTGACCCGGCTCGTGCCCTACCACCTGGGGCCGGACGGAGCGTTGATCGGCAAGGACGTGGCGCTCACCGACTCGCACCGGCACTTCTCGCACCTGCTGTGGTTCTACCCGCTGCGCGAGCTCACGTGGGACGTGGCCGAGCACCGCGACCTGATCGCGCGGACGTTCGACCACTGGGTGTCGCGTCGCGAGGCCTGGGCCGGCTACAGCTACGGCGCCGCGTCCGCGATGGCCTCGGCGATGGGGCGGCCGGAGGAGGCGCTGGCGTTCCTGCGCCACTTCCTCGACCGCAAGCCGGTCGGGTCCAACGCGGTGCTCACCGAGAACTCCTTCTACCGCGAGGGCAGCAACCTCGCGATCGAGTCGCCGCTCATGTCCGGCCAGGCCGTGCTGGAGATGATGGTCCAGTCGCACAACAACGTCGTGCGCGTCTTCCCGTCCGTCTCGCAGACGTGGGCCGACGCGTCCATCTCGTCGTTGCGCACCCAAGGCGCGTTCCTGGTCGACGCGTCACGGTCGGGCGGGCGCACCGACTGGGTGCGGGTGCACTCGGAGGCCGGTTCGCCGCTGGTGCTCGACCACGGCATCACCGGTGACATCGACGTGCGCGACCCGTGGGGCCGGCGACTGAACCACAAGCAGCAGGGTTCGGCCATCGTCGTGCCGTTGCGGCGTGGGCAGACGGCCATCGTCAGTCGCAAGGGCACTCGTCCGAACGTCGTAGCGCGCGATGTGACGGCCAACGGCTCGTCTTCGCGCTGGGGTCTGCCGTAACGTCCGAATTCGAACAACCGGATCGGACGAGTGGGGTGTGCGGTGGATCTTCAGCACTGGCTCAACGAGGCGCTGACCAACCACGAGAAGTGGACCGCCGAGTACGGCACCTTCACACCCCACTCGTCCGTCGAGGTCGACCCGGCGCTCTTCGGGTCGGCGCTCGCCGAGCTGCAGGACCGGCTGCGCGACAACTACCCGTTCTTCCACCCGCGCTACGCGGGCCAGATGCTGAAACCGCCGCACCCGGCCGCCGTCGTCGGCTACCTGTCGGCGATGCTGATCAACCCGAACAACCACGCGCTGGACGGCGGCCCGGCGACCGCGGCGATGGAACGCGAGGTCGTGGCCGGTCTCGCGGGGATGTTCGGCTACGGCGAGCAGCACCTCGGCCACCTCACCTCCAGCGGCACGATCGCCAACCTGGAGGCGTTGTTCGTCGCCCGGTCGCTGCATCCGGGCCGTGGCGTCGCGTACTCCTCCGAGGCGCACTACACACACTCGCGCATGTGCGGTGTGCTCGGTGTCGAGGGGTTCCCCGTGCCCGTGGACAGTCGCGGGCGCATGGACCTGGACGCTCTCGAAGCGCTGCTGCGCGGCGGCAAGGTCGGAACGGTCGTGGTCACGCCGGGAACCACCGCTTTGGGTGCCATCGAACCGGTGCATCTCGTGCTGGACATCGCACGGCGTTACGACGTGCGGGTGCACGTGGACGGTGCGTACGGCGGGTTCTTCGCGTTGCTCGCGGGCACGGACCTGGCGCCGGAGCCGTGGGAGGCCATCGGATCGTGTGACTCCGTCGTGGTCGATCCGCACAAGCACGGTCTTCAGCCCTACGGCTGTGGTGCGGTGTTGTTCCGCGACCCGTCCGTGGGCCGCTTCTACCTGCACGATTCGCCCTACACGTACTTCACGTCCGACGAGCTGCACCTCGGTGAGATCAGCCTGGAGTGCTCCCGTGCCGGTGCGGCCGCCGCAGGGCTGTGGCTGACGCTGAAGCTGCTCCCGCTGACCCGCGAAGGCCTGGGCGAGGTGCTGGCGGCCGGACGGCGCGCGGCCGTGCGGTGGGCGGGGCTGATCCGCGAGTCGGAGCAGCTGGAGCTCTACCAGGAGCCCGAGCTCGACATCGTCACGTACTTCCCGCGGACCAGCCCGCTGACGCTCTCGGCCGTGGACGCGGCGGCGCACCGGGTGATGCAGACCGGCATGAACGCCGCCGTCGACCCGGTGTTCCTGAGCGTGGCACGGGCGTCGAAGGAGGCGTTCGCAGCACGGCACCCCGGCGTGGCGGCGGACGCGGACGGGGCGCGGGTGCTGCGCAGCGTGCTGATGAAGCCGGAGTCCGAGGAGTACCTCGACACGCTGCACGCGCGGGTGCTCAGCCTGCTCTGACGGTGCAGGTCAAGCGGCCTGCGCTCCGGGTCGGACAGCGGGGGAACGCCGAAGTGGGCGACTCACCCCCGGTGAGTCGCCCAACGGGCGCGCAGGTCCTCAGCCGTGCTTGGCGCGGCGGCCGGAGCGGCGCGGCGGCAACGGCGTGTCGCCGCGCAGGTCGAGCCGGCGCTGCTCGCCGTTGGCCTCCAGGTGCGTCACCATCCGGCGCAGCATCTCGGCCAGCGACTGCGCCTCCGACGACTCCAGCGGGTCGGAGACGAAGACCTCCTCCTCGTTGAACTTGGGGAAGAGGTCGGCCATCAGTTCTTCACCCTCAGGGGTGAGGCGCAGGACCGCGAGGCGCCCGTCGGTCGGGTGGCCCATGCGCTCCAGCAGGCCCCGCGACTGCAGCGTCTTGGCGACGCCGGTCAGGGTGCCCTTGGAGATGCCGGCCTCCTCGGCGACGTACCGCGTCTCCATCTCGCCCCAGATCCACACGACCCAGAGCACGACGAAGCCGGTCCAGGTCAGATCGCTGGTGCGCAGCACCGAGTTCTCGAGGTGCTGCCGGATCGCGGTCGCGGCGCGGTGGATGTTCGACACCGCCGCCATCTGCTCGCGACGCAGTGGCACCGCACCGAGCTTGGCCTGGACGGCCTTCTCGGTCTCGGCAATCGTGTGGTGACCAGACAACTCAAAGTCTCCCGTGCTCGAGCTCAGGTGTTCCCGGCACAATACTTGCGGTTCCGAAGTATGTCTTCGACCTGGTGGTTTCGATCCGGCACGAGTCTGCTCGCGCTGTGATCACGATGTCACATCGCGCATGGTCCCGTGACGGTCGTCACCCGTCCAGTTACGGACTGTTGCCCAGTGGTGGACGATGAGTGCGGAGCCCCCAGCTGAGACCGAGCACGGTCTGCGCTCCACGGACGGGTCGACAGCGCTCGCACCTCGAACGTTGTCCCCTTCCGCGCCAGCGACGCACTGGGCCAGGAAAGGTAGTTCGACGTGGTCGGTGAACAGGTGACACGGGAGCTCGCGGCAAGACTCGGCGACGACGGCATCGACGTGGTGCGCGTCGTCTTCCCCGACCTGCTCGGCACGGACCGGGGGCGCGACGTCCTCGTCGAACACCTACCTGCGGTGACGCAGCGCGGGCTGTCGTTCTGCCGGGCCGTCTACAGCACCACGCCGGGCGGCAAGACCACCGAGAACGGCGGGGTGCTCGACGCGGGGCTGCCCGACGTGATCGTGGTGCCCGACCTCGACACGCTGCTGCCGATCCCCTGGGAGCCGGGGGTCGCGTGGTGCATCGGCGACGCGCTCAGCCCGGCCGACGAGCGACCCGTCGACGAGTCACCCCGCCAGGTGCTGCGCAGGGCGCTGGAGGTGTTCGAGACCACGGGTCTCTCGCCGGTGGTCGGGCCGGAGCTGGAGTACTTCCTCTGCGAACCCGACGAAGACCGCCCGAACGGGTGGCGGCCGTACTGCGACGAGCCGGGCAACGTGTACGCGACCGGCCGCCGCGGAGACTCGGACGGTCACCTGCTGAGAACTCTCCGGACGTTGAGCTCGGCGGGCCTGCAGACCACCGGCGGCAACCACGAGTACGCCGGCGGGCAGTTCGAGATCAACCTCGTGCACTCCCCCGCGATGGACGCGGCCGACCGGGCGTTCCGGTTCAAGACCTCGGTGAAGGAGCTCGCCCGGCGCGAGGGGCGGCTGGCGACGTTCATGGCCAAACCGTTCAACGACGGCGGCGGCTCCGGCTTCCACCTGCACCTGTCGTGCCACGAGAAGGACGGCCGCAACGCGTTCCAGGCGGCGGGCACCTCGCACGGCCTGTCGGACGAGGCGCGCTGGGCGATCGGCGGCATCCTCACCCACGCACCGGCGCTGGCCGCACTGCTCAACCCGACGGTCAACTCCTACAAGCGGTTCGGCCCGGACTCGCTCGCCCCGTGGCTGATCGACTGGGGCCTCGACAACCGCAGCTCGATGCTGCGGGTCCCGGCCGAGCGGGGCGAGACCACCCGGCTGGAGCTGCGCCTGGGCGACGCGAGCGCGAACCCGTACCTGGGCATCGCGGGCCTCATCGCCGCCACCTACCTGGGCATCCGCGACCGGATCGACCCGCCGCGCCCCTCGGCGGGCTACGGCTACGACCCGTCCAAGGCCCCGACGCTGCCCGCCACGCTGCCGGACGCCCTCGCCTACCTGGAGGAGGACACGGCGATGGTCGAGGTGCTGGGCAAGGACTTCGTCCGGTCCTATGTGGACTTCAAGTGGGAGGAGGTGGCCCGCTTCCAGCGGTTCGTGACCGACTGGGAGTTCACCGAGTACGCGTACCACCTATAGTTCACCCGCGATGACTGCACTCACGGACCGGCTCACCTCGATCGCCGACGAAGACGAACTGTTCGACACCTTCTCCGGGTGGGCCGCCGAACGCGGCCTGGCGCTGTACCCCGCGCAGGAGGAGGCGGTCATCGAGCTGGTCTCGGGGGCGAACGTCATCCTCAGCACGCCCACCGGGTCGGGCAAGAGCCTGGTGGCCATCGGTGCCCACCTGGTCGCGATGGCGGGCAACCAGCGCAGCTTCTACACCGCGCCGATCAAGGCGCTGGTCTCGGAGAAGTTCTTCGCGCTGTGCGAGGTGTTCGGGCCGGAGAACGTCGGCATGATGACCGGCGACGCCTCGGTGAACGACCAGGCGCCCATCATCTGCTGCACCGCGGAGATCCTCGCGAACATCGCGCTGCGCGACGGGACGGCCGCGGACGTCGGCCAGGTCGTGATGGACGAGTTCCACTTCTACTCCGAGCCCGACCGCGGCTGGGCGTGGCAGGTGCCGCTGATCGAGCTGCCCCAGGCCCAGTTCCTGCTGATGTCGGCGACGCTGGGCGACGTCGCGTTCTTCGAGAAGGACCTGACCCGGCGCACCGGCCGCCCGACCGCGGTGGTCCGTTCGGCGCAGCGCCCGGTGCCGCTGAACTTCCAGTACGTCCTCACGCCGTTGCACGAGACGATCGAGGACCTGCTGCACGGCCGCGAGGCGCCGATCTACGTCGTGCACTTCACCCAGGCCGCCGCGCTGGAACGCGCGCAGTCGCTGATGAGCGTCAACGTGGCGACCAAGCAGGAGAAGGAAGCCATCGCCGACCTCATCGGCAACTTCCGGTTCTCCTCCGGCTTCGGCAAGACGCTCTCGCGGCTGGTGCGGCACGGCATCGGCGTGCACCACGCGGGCATGCTGCCCAAGTACCGGCGGCTGGTCGAGCAGCTCGCCCAGGCCGGTCTGCTCAAGGTCATCTGCGGCACGGACACCCTCGGCGTCGGCATCAACGTGCCGATCCGCACGGTCGTGTTCACGGCGCTGGCGAAGTACGACGGCACCCGCACCCGCATCCTCAAGGCCCGCGAGTTCCACCAGATCGCCGGCCGGGCCGGTCGCGCCGGCTACGACACGGTCGGCACGGTCGTGGTGCAGGCGCCCGAGCACGAGGTCGAGAACCGCAAGGCGCTGCTGAAGGCGGGCGACGACCCGAAGAAGAAGCGCAAGGTCGTCCGCAAGAAGGCGCCCGACGGGTTCGTGTCGTGGAGCGAGTCGACGTTCGAACGGCTCGTGGGCGCCGAGCCGGAGCCGCTGACGTCGTCGTTCCAGGTCTCGCACGCGATGCTGCTGAACGTGATCGGCCGCCCGGCCGGTGGCGCGTTCCAGGCGATGCGGCACCTGCTGGAGGACAACCACGAGGACCGCCCGAAGCAGCTCAAGCACATCAAGCGCGCCCTGGCGATGTACCGGGCCCTGGTCGCGGCCGGTGTCGTGGAACGCTCCGGCGGCGACTTCCGGCTCACGATGGACCTGCAGTTCAACTTCGCGCTGAACCAGCCGCTGTCGCCGTTCGCGCTCGCGGCCATCGAGCTGCTCGACCGGGAGGCCCCCGGCTACGCGCTGGACGTGCTGTCGGTGATCGAGTCCACGCTGGACGACCCGAGGCAGATCCTGGGCGCGCAGGAGCACAAGGCCCGCGGCGAGGCCATCGGCGCCATGAAGGCCGAGGGCATCGAGTACGACGAGCGCATGGAGCTGCTGGAGGACGTCACCTACCCGAAGCCGCTGGAGGAGCTGCTGGAGGCGGCGTTCCTCACCTACCGCCGCGGCCACCCGTGGGTCGGCGACTACCACCTGTCCCCCAAGGCCGTCGTGCGCGACATGTACGAGCGCGCGATGACGTTCACCGAGTACGTCTCGTTCTACGGCCTGGCCCGCTCGGAGGGCCTCGTGCTGCGCTACCTGGCCGACGGCTACAAGGCCCTGTCGCAGACGGTGCCGGAGGAGGCCAAGACCGAGGAGCTGCAGGACCTGATCTCGTGGCTGGGCGAGCTCGTCCGCCAGGTCGACTCGTCGCTGATCGACGAGTGGGAGAAGCTCACCAACCCCGACGGCACGGTGCAGGAGGTCCGCGTGGACCAGCCGCCCGCCGTCACCCGCAACACCCGCGCGTTCCGGGTGCTCGTGCGCAACGCCCTGTTCCGCCGCGTCGAGCTCGCCGCCAAGCGCGACTGGTACTCGCTGGGCGAGCTGGACCACGAGTCCGGCTGGACGGCCAAGGAGTGGATGGACGCCCTGGAGCCGTACTTCGAGGAGCACTCGGACATCGGCACCGGCCCCAACGCGCGCGGCCCGGCGTTCCTGATCATCAACGTCGAGCAGGAGCGCTGGGTGTGCCGGCAGATCTTCGAGGACCCCGCCGGGGACAAGGACTGGGGCTTCAACGCCGAGGTCGACCTGGCCGAGTCCGACGAGCTGGGCGAGGCGGCGCTGACCATCACCGACGTCGGCCGGCTCTGAGGCCGTCCCCGCGCCCCGGTCGCGGAACCGGGCCGCGGACCGTTTCGCGAATCCCGTACGAATTCGAACGACTCTTCGTCGTTCTCCGGCCTGGGTGCGCGCGACAGCGGCCACGACAAAAGCGTTAATGCGCAGAATCCGGGGTTACCTGGATTCTGCACCCGCTAAACGTTGAAACCCGATGCATTTCAGCGATCGGGCATAACCGCTGGCCAGTTGAGACGACGGCTCCACCGGGGCGCTATGACGGCTTGATTGGCCGGGTGGTCCGGTCGGGGCAACATCATTGCGCCGCACCTCCGCGGTCGAGATATGGTGTTGCCCATGGGGGAATTAGTTCGCGCTCGTTCTCGGCAGCCGCAGCCGCCCACTGGCGCACCACCACGGGAGGAGTGAAGTGGACCCGGCACTGGACTCGCTGCGCGACCGGCTGGCGGAGATCGTCGCGTCGCCGCCGGACAACACCGAAGCCCTCGTCGACACGCTGAGCGGACTGGCCAAGCTCTCGAACCAGTGGTCCGAGGCGATCCAGGCGTTGCGCGCGCCCACCCGCAGACTCGTCGGGCCGGCCGCTGCCGCCTCGGTGAGCGTGGCGGCGCGGCGTGCGGAGGAGTCGTTCATCGAGCTGGAAATCACGCTGGGTGACGCGCTGGCGGCCCAGCCGAGGGCGATCCGGCAGTCCTGAGGCCGCCGCTCGCGTGACCAGGCAACTGCACGGTGGGTGACGACGGCGCCGATGACAGGGGCCAGACGCACCCGTTCGGAGGGTTCCCGTACCTCCTCGACCTGTCGGATGATGCGCCAATTGGGCTTTCTGGGGTCGAGGGGGTGCTTGCCGTGCGCACGACGGGCAACCGGACCCCCGCGGCGACTCACCCTCCGTGAGGAGGCATGATCGCGTATCCGACGCCCTCGGCTCACCAGGCGCGCGTTGACCGAGCGTGGTCCAGTCGCGCCACGTGAGGATCGGCCGTACACAGTTTGGACTCGATCTCGAATGACCTCAGGTCTGCCGTGCCCCCTGTGCGAGGGACCGGATCGACGTGGCAGCCTCGAACGGTCCCTGCGGGTGCTCGCCGTCGACGACGAGGCACCCGCGCTGGAGGACCTCACCTACCTGTTGCGCTCGGACCCGCGCATCGCGCACGTCGAAGCCGTCACCGACGCCACGAAGGCGCTGCGGGTGCTGCACCGGGCGATGGACGCGGGCCAGCCGCTCGACGCGGTGTTCCTCGACATCCGCATGCCGGGACTGGACGGTCTCGACCTCGCCCGCGTGCTGTCGAGGTTCGCGCAGCCGCCACCGGTCGTGTTCGTGACCGCGCACCAGCAGCCCGCCGTCGAGGCGTTCGAGCTCAAGGCGCTCGACTACCTGCTCAAGCCGGTGCGCCAGGAGCGGCTGGCCGAGTCGGTGCACCGGATCGTGCACGAGGTCTGGGACTCGAAGAACCCCGCGGAGGCCGCCCCGCCCGCGGCCGCGCAACCGGCCAACGCCACCCCGCCCGAGGTCGGTGACGAGGTCATCCCGGTCGAGCTCGGCGGCGTCACCCGCTTCATCCGGCTCGCTGACATCCGGTACGTGGAGGCGCACGGCGACTACGCCCGGCTGCACACCGCGACCGGCAGCGGGCTGGTCCGCGCCGCGCTCAACGGGCTCGAGGAGCGCTGGCGCAGCGCCGGGTTCGTGCGCATCCACCGCAGCCACCTCGTCTCGCTCGGCCACATCGACGAGCTGCGGCTGGAGGAGGGGCACCTCAGCGTCACGATCGGCGGCGCGGTGCTGCCGGTGAGCCGCCGGCACGCCCGGCACCTGCGGCAGCTGCTCGTGCGCCGCGCCCGGCCGGCGCCGGTGTCCGGTCAGGCCGCGCCCGCGGCCACCGCGCACCCGCGCAACGGGCTGGGGTCGTGACGACACCGCCACCGGGGCAGCCGCCCCCGCGGCCGGTCCAGCGCGTGGTGGTGACGAGTCCCCGCACCAGGGCGCCGCGGGCCCGGCGGCCGTACCCGGGCACCAGGGAGATCAACGAGCAGAGCGAGCTCGGCGCTGTCTACATGCGCACCCTGATCCGCGCCCAGCGCAGGCTGGGCCTGTCGGTGTGCTTCGTGGTGTGCGGGACGCTGGGACTGCTGCCGCTGCTGTTCGCGATCGAGCCGCAGATCGGCAAGATGCGGATCTTCGGGCTCGGGCTGCCGTGGTTCCTGCTGTGCGTGGCGACGGGCCCGATGCTGCTGCTGGCCGGCTGGTTCTACGTGCGGCAGGCCGAACGCAGCGAGCGCGAGTTCGCGGAGCTGGTCGAACGGCCATGACGAGCGGGTACGCCGTCGTGGCGGTGCTGGTCGTCGCACTGGGCACGATCCTGGTCGGCACGTACGGGCTGCGCGTCTCCCGCACCACGTCGGATTTCTACGTCGCGTCGCGCACGGTGTCGCCGTGGTGGAACGCCTCGGCGATCGGCGGCGAGTACCTGTCGGCGGCGTCGTTCGTGGGCATCGCCGGGCTGATCTTCGCCTACGGGCCGGACATGCTGTGGTTCCCGGTCGGCTACACCGCCGGGTACCTGGTGCTGCTGACGATGGTCGCCGCACCGCTGCGCCGCTCCGGCGCGTACACGCTGCCGGACTTCGCCGAGGCCCGCTTCCGCTCGCGCGGTGTGCGGGGCGTCGCGTCGGCGCTGGCGCTGGCGATCGGCTGGCTGTACCTGTTGCCGCAGCTCGAAGGCGCGGGGCTGACGCTGAACACGGTGACCGGGGCGCCGGACTGGGTGGGCGCGCTGGTCGTCGCGGCGGTCGTGACGGTCAACGTGATGTCCGGCGGGATGCGGTCGATCACGTTCGTGCAGGCGTTCCAGTACTGGCTCAAGCTCACCGCGATCACCGTGCCGGTCGTGTTCCTGGTCGTCGCGTGGCAGGTGCACGGCGCCCAGTCGCTGACCGCACCGGAGTTCCCGTCGTTCCGGCAGGACACCGAGGTCGTGTTCCGGAACGAGACGGTGGTGCACGCCGAGCAGGCCGTCACCGTCCGGGGCTCCGGCGAGGTCGACGGGCAGCGCGTGGAGGGTGACGGGCACGTGCTGACCGCCGGCCACCACCGCGTCGGGCGGGGCACGGAGCTCACGTTCCCACAGGGCTCGACCGTGCCGCACGTGTCCACGATGGGGCACAACACCAACGAGACGTGGTCGCTGCCGGAGTCGAGCGGGCAGCAGTTCCCGCTGTACGCGGCCTACTCGCTGATCATCGCGACGTTCCTGGGGACCATGGGGCTGCCGCACGTGATCGTGCGCTTCTACACCAACCCGAACGGCACGGCCGCGCGCCGCACGACGTTGATCGTGCTGGGCCTGCTGTCGGTGTTCTACCTGATGCCACCGGTGTACGGGGCGCTCGGCCGGCTGTACACGCCCGAGCTGCTGATGACCGGGCAGACCGACGCCGTGGTGCTCGTGCTGCCGACGCGGATGATCGACGGTCTCGGCGGCGAGCTGCTCGGCGCGCTGGTGGCCGGTGGCGCGTTCGCGGCGTTCCTGTCGACGTCCTCGGGGCTGGTGGTGTCGCTGGCGGGTGTCCTGTCGCAGGACGTGCTGCGGCTCGGCGGCGTGCGCGGGTTCCGGATCTCGACGGTGCTCGCGGGCATCGTGCCGCTGGCGATGACGTTCGTGTCGACGGGCATGCCGGTGGCGGACATGGTGGGCCTGGCGTTCGCGGTGGCGGCGTCGTCGCTGTGCCCGTTGCTGATGCTGGGGATCTGGTCGACCCGGATCACGACCGCCGGCGCCATCGCGGGCATGCTCGCGGGCGGCCTGCCCGCCCTGACCGCGGGGCTGGTCACGATGTTCACCGACACCGGCGACGCCCGGTACGAGACGCTCCTGTCCCGTCCGGCGGCGTGGACGGTGCCGCTGGGCTTCGGGGTCATGTACGTGGTCTCCCTGCTCACCCAGCGGCACGTGCCGCCGGGGGTGCAGCGCACGATGGTCAAGCTCCACGCGCCCGAGAACCTCGGGCTGGACGGCTCAGGTTCGTCTTCCCACGGCGACGAGCGAAGCTAGAGGTGAACTGAGATGCACGACCTCCTCACCGCCGCGGCGATCCTGATCGTCGGCGGGGCGGCGGTGCTCGTGCTGTGGCGGGGCACGCGCAGCCGGCAGTCGCTGTCGACCGAGGCCCAGCGCGTGACCTACGAGACCCTGCACACCGCCTGGTCCGCCGCTCCCCCGCTGCGCGCGGGCCTGGTCCCGGACGCGGCGAAGAGGTCCGCGCGCCACCTGCGCACCCTGCTCGACACCCCCGCGCTCGCGCTGACCGACGAGACCGAGGTCGTCGCGTGGGAGGGCGTGTCCGAGCACCACGCCGCGGAGGCGATGGCGCAGGCGCAGGACGTGTTCCTGACCGGCCGCACCCAGGCGTTCGACATCGGCTGCACCGAACCGAACTGCCCGATCAACTGCGCGGTCGTCGCCCCGCTGACCGTCGAGGGCCGCGTGGTCGGGACCCTGGCCGCCTACTCCCGCGAGGCCTCCGCGGGCCTGGTCCGCGCGACGAACCAGGTGGCCCGGTGGGCGGCGGGGCAGCTGGAGCTGGCCGAGCTCGACCGCTCGCGGACGCGCCTGGTGGAGGCCGAGGTGCGCGCACTCCGCGCCCAGATCTCACCGCACTTCATCTACAACTCGTTGTCCGCCATCGCTTCGTACGTCCGCACCAACCCGGAGCGCGCGCGTACGTTGCTCCTCGACTTCGCGGACTTCACCCGCTACTCGTTCCGGCGGCACGGCGACTTCACGACGCTGGCCGAGGAGCTGCGTTCGATAGACCAGTACCTCGCCCTCGAACGCGCCCGCTTCGGCGAACGCCTGAGGGTGACGTTGCAGGTGGCGCCCGAGGTGCTGCCGGTGACCGTGCCGTTCCTGTGCCTGCAGCCGCTCGTCGAGAACGCCGTGCGGCACGGCATGGAGGGCAAGGTCGAGCCGGGCCACATCCAGATCTACGCGAACGACAGCGGTGCCGAGGCCGAGATCACCATCGAGGACGACGGCATCGGCATGGACCCCGACGAGCTGCGGCGGACGCTCGCCGGTCAGGTCGACGAGTCCGCGGGGATCGGGCTCGGGAACATCGACGAGCGGTTGCGGCGGGTGTACGGGGACGAGTACGGGCTCGTGGTGGAGACGGCGTGCGGACTGGGCACGAAGATCACCGTGCGGGTGCCGAAGTACCAGGCGGGCATCAACGGCATGTGACGCGGGATGCGGTGAAGTGGCGCGGGAGCGGCCATGAGTGCGATGAGCGGTCGTGGTGCGATGAGCGGTCACGGGTGCGATGAGCGGTCACGGGTGCGATGAGCGGTCTGGAGTGGCGGTGCTCGGTCCGGCGGGCGACGCGGTGGTGCTGACGATGCCGGAAGCCACGCGGTTCATCACCCACGCGCGCCAGATGATCGCGGAGGCGACAGCGACAACGCACTGAGCGGACACCGGTCGGCCGGTCACGGTGCGATGAGCGGTCAGTGCTCGGCAGGGCGCACGAACCGGGCGAGCGCAACACAACGCCGGGGCCACCCTTCCTCAGGGTGACCCCGGCGCGAGCAGGGGGACGGCGCCTCAGCCGGCCGCCTTCGCCGACCGGCGGTCCGCCGCGTCGAGCACGGCGCGGATCCAGTCGACCTCGTCGGTGCCGCAGGCGCCCTCGGCCACGGCGCGGCGCAGGCGGGTCCACAGGCCCAGGTCGGTCCACTCCTGGAAGCGGCGGTGCACGGTCGGCACGGTCACGCCGAAGGACGCGGGCAGGTGCCGCCACGCGCAGCCGGAGGAGAGCACGAAGACGATGGCGGTGAAGACCGTGCGGTTGCAGACGCGGCCGCGGCCACCGCCCTGGCGGCGGACCTTCGCGGGTGGGATGAGGGGTTCGACGACGGCCCACAGGTTGGGGCTGACCAGGCGGGACGAGAGCTGTTCGATGACGTCGCCGCGGCCGGGGTCGGCGGTCTGCTCCGGCCACACGCCGGCGCGCATCCAGGAGTCCTGGCGCGGGACGGAGGTGTCGGCGGAACGGGTGTCCTGGCGGGCGGACTCGGCGCGCTGGCGGGAGCGCAGCAGGGTGGCCAGCGCGGTCTCCTCGGCCGTGCTGCGGCGCGAGGGGACGGCGTAGGCCTGGTGCTGCTGGGCGTGGCGGGCGATCTCGGCGCCGACGGTGCGGCGGAACGACGGTGCGGCGGCCAGGCGCGGGTCGACCGGCTGGCCGTAGCGGGGCACCTGGCCCTGGCGCGGCGGCAGCGGGCGCTGGGGCAGCTGACCCTGGGGGGCCTGGCGCGCGGGCACCGGGCGCGCGGGGACCTGACCCTGGGGGACCTGCCGCTGCGGGACTCCGCGCGCGAGTCGCGGGTCCGGCGTGCGGGCGAACTGGGAGTCGGTCATGGTGTGGTCCTCCGCCAGGACTTTTCCGTCAGGTGACAGCGCTCACGGTAGGAACGGTGCAGGTGGACAGGTAAGTGCGCGGGCCGTCGGCAGCGATGAGCGGGGCAAGGTCGGCGACTTGCGGCTCGCCCTGTTGAGACGAGTGGCGCACTGTCTGCGACGAACGGATAACCGGTCGTGTTACTCAGGACACGAACGGGTGGTCTCTTCGGTTCAGGTTGATCTCCTCGCGTTGACGCCACGGCTACCGTCGAGGTGTGAAGCTCTTGGCCACCAGCGACCTGCACGTCTCCTACCAGGACAACCGCGACGTGGTGGCGGCGATCACCGCACCGGACCCGGCCGACTGGCTGATCGTCGCCGGGGACGTGGGTGAGAAGTTCGGCGACATCGAGTGGACCCTGCGGACGCTGCGCCCCCGGTTCGGCCGGGTCATCTGGTCCCCGGGCAACCACGAGCTCTGGACCACGAAGGACGACGAGAACCAGGCGCGCGGCGAGGTGCGCTACAAGCAGCTCGTCGAACTCTGCCGCAGCCTCGACGTGCTCACCCCGGAGGACCCGTACGCGGTCTTCGACGGCGACGGCGGGCCGGTCACCGTCTGTCCCCTCTTCATCGGCTACGACTACTCGTTCAGGCCACCGGGTGCCACGGACGTGCAGTCCGCCCTCGCCATCGCGCACGAGGCGGGCGTCGTGTGCACCGACGAGTACTTCCTGCACCCCGACCCCTACCCGTCGCGCGAGGCCTGGTGCCGGGCTCGGGTGGAGGAGACCGCGCGACGGCTCGCCGAGGTGAGCGGGCCGACCGTGCTGATCAACCACTACCCGCTCGTGCGCGACCCCACGTTCGTGCTGCGCTACCCCGAGTTCGCGCTGTGGTGCGGCACCACGGCGACGGCCGACTGGCACACGCGGTTCAACGCCGTCGAGATGGTCTACGGCCATCTGCACATCCCCCGCACGACCGTCTACGACGGCGTGCGCTTCGACGAGGTCTCCCTCGGCTACCCGCGCGAGTGGCGACCGCGCGGCGTGACCGGGGCCAAGCTGCACGACGTGTTGCGGGAGTCATAGGTGCTGGAACAACTCCTCCCCCCGCCGATCGCGGCGGTGGAACGGTTCGACGACGAGCAGCCGGCCGGCCTCTTCCCCGAGGAGGAGGCGCTGCTGGGCAACGCGGTGCCCAAGCGCCGCGCGGAGTTCGGCACCGCGCGCTGGTGCGCGCGCCAGGCCATGGCGCGGCTCGGTGTCGCGCCCGCGCCGGTGCTGCCGGGGCCCAAGCGCGAGCCGCTGTGGCCGGAGGGCGTCGTCGGCAGCCTCACGCACTGCCTGGGCTACCGGGCGGCCGCGCTGGCGAGCACGGCGGACTTCCTGACGATCGGCATCGACGCCGAACCGCACGGGCCCGCGCCGGACGGGGTGCTGGGGGCCATCGCGGTGCCGGCCGAGCTGGACCGGATGGCCGGGCTGCGGGCGGAGGACCCGAAGATCTGCTGGGACCGGCTGCTGTTCAGCGCGAAGGAGACCACGTACAAGGCGTGGTTCCCGGTCACGCGGCGGTGGCTCGGGTTCGAGGACGCGGACATCACGCTCGACCCGGACGGCACGTTCCACTCGCGGATCCTGCTGCCCGACACCCCGATCGCGGACTTCCGCGGCCGCTGGCTGGTGCAGGGCGACGTCCTGGTCACCGCGATCGCGGTGCCCGCCGTGTAGGGCTCGTGTAGGGGCGGCCACCAGGCTGCCGGTCATGGTGGCTCCCCTCCCCCACGTCCCGCACGAGCGGCACGAGATCGCGCTCGACGTCGACGTGCTCTTCGGCGCTGTGCCCACCCGCGACGTCGACGCGTCCATCGAGGCCGTGGGTGAGCAGCTCTCTCGTCACGGCATCGCGCGCGGGTTGGTGTGCTCGTTGCGGGGCGGGTTGTTCGACGCGTGCTCGGGCAACGACGAGATGCGCAAGGCGATCGAACAGACGGGTCATGTCCCCGTGGGCACAGTGGACATCCGTGACGCGCTGACGGCCGAGACGGAGATAGCGCGCCTTGCGGCCGAGGGTGTGCGGCTGCTGCGGGTGTTCCCGCCGGAGCAATGGGTGGAGCCGGAGTCACCGGGTCTGCAGCACGTCGTCGGCCTCGCGTCGGCCCACGGCATGGTGCTGCTGACGAGCGGCGACATCAGCCGCTACTGGCCCGCGTTCAGCGGCACGCGGGTGTGCTTCCTGGACGTGCACGCCTACAAGGTGGCGGACTTCGTCGTACTCGCCCGTCGCGAGCCGGGGTTCGTGGCCTCGACCCGGATGCTGGTCGGACCCGACTCGATCGAGCGGATCGCGGGCGAGGTCGGGGCGCACCACCTCGCGTACGGCTCGCGGGCGCCGGTGCACGACGTCATGCCGTCGGCGTTGCGTCTGCGCATGTCCGGCCTCGGCACCGAGGAGTGGCACCAGGTGGCCGGGGGCACGGCCACGGCGTGGCTGGAGGACGCCCGATGATCATCGACGTGCACGGGCACGCGGGACCGTGGTTCTTCTCGACGGACGTGGGCGCCGTCGACGTCAACATCAAGCTCATGGACCGCTACGGCATCGACCGGCAGATCGTGTCCGCGTCCGAGGCGGTCACCTACGACATGGTGAGCGGCAACAGGTGGATGGCCGAGGCATTGGCCGAACAACCGCGTCTGCTCGGATACGTCGTCATCAACCCCAACCAGCTCGACGAGGCCGCACGCGAGCTGGAGCGCTACACCCCGGCGAAGCGGTTCGTGGGCGTGAAGATCCACACCACCTACCCCGCGCTGCCGCTCACGTCCACGCCGACGCGGGAGGCGCTGCGGATGGCCGCTGCCGCCGGGCTGCCGGTGCTGGTGCACACCTGGGACGACAGCGTGCTGGGTCTCGTGGACGTGCTGGAGGAGGTGCCGGGGCTGCGGGTGATCGCGGGGCACATGGGCGGGCCGGCGTGGCGGACGGCGGTCGAGGCGGCGGTCCGCAGCGACCGGCTCTACCTCGAACCGTGCTGCTCGATCACCGACCGCGACCGCTTCCGCTACGCCCTGGACCGCGTGCCGGTGGAGCAGGTGCTCTTCGGCACCGACAGCACGCTGGTCGACCCGGCGATCGCGCTCGGCGTGGTCGTGGACGCGGGCCTGAGCGAACGCGAGCACGAGCACGTGATGTGGCGCAACGCCGCCGGCCTGTTCGGGATTCCGGCGTGAGGCGCCTGCTCGCCGCGGCACTGGCGTTCGCCCTCACGGCCTGCGGCGCACCGGTGACCGGCCGGACGGTGACCGTGTGGCTGTACCCGGTCATCGACGACGAGACCGCGAGCAGGGCGTTCTGGCAGGAGGTCGAGCGCGGCTTCGAGTCGTCGCACGACATCGACCTGCGGATTCAACTGCAACCGTGGGCCGGCCGGCAGGAGAAGATCGGCACGGCGCTGCTGTCGGGCAGCGGACCGGACGTGGTGCTGCTGCAGCCGGACATGATCCCGCAGTACGCCGCCCAGCGGGCGCTCCAGCCGGTCGGCGACGTGGTGGCGGCGAGTGGGACGGCGTTCCGGCCGTCGGCGGTCTCGGCGCTGACGGTGAACGGCGAGGTCTACGGCGTGCCGCTGTACCAGACCGTCACGACGACGGTCTACAACCGCGCGTTGTTCGCGCAGGCGGGGATCACGGAACTGCCGCGGACGTGGGACGAGGTCAGGGCGGCCGCGCCGCGGCTCGCGGCCAGGGGCGTGCCGGTGCTCGACTACGCCGGGTCGGCCGAGGAGACGCTCAACATCACCTTCTACCCGCTGCTGTGGCAGGCGGGCGGCACGGTGTTCAGCCCGGACGGCCGGCGCAGCGCGTTCTCCTCCCCGGAGGGCGTCGCGGCGCTGCGGTTCCTCGTCGACCTCGCGGCGGCGGGCGGCCTGCCCGCGGACGTCACGACCCGCAAGAGCGACATCAGGGACGACCCGGTGGCACTGGGGAAAGCGGCGATGAGCCACGTGACGACCGCCGCGGAGGCCCGCGCCATCGCGGCGGGCATCGGAGCGGACAACACCGCGGTCGGCCCGCCGTTGCAGGGCCGGGTGCGGGCGACGTTCGGCCAGCCCGGCGCGTTGGCGCTGGTGCGCACCGCGAAGGACACCGCGGCGGCCAGGACCGTGCTCGCCCACCTGAGCTCGCGGGAGGTCGTCGACGCGCTGTGCGCCCGGTCGGACTTCTTCGCGCCGTGGGCCGAGGTGGCGCCGCCGCAGGACGCCCTGGCGAGGAGCTTCCTCGACGCGCTGCCCTACGCGTCGGCCGGTGACCCGCACCCGCAGGCGCGCAGGGTGATGGGCCTGCTGGCCCCGCACCTGCAGGCCGCGCTGCTGGGCAGGAGCACCCCGGAGCAGGCGCTCGCCGACGCCGCCGCCGAGGTCGACGGGCTGCTCGGCCGCTGATGCGCGGCGCGGTCACGACCCTGCTCTTCCTGCTGCCGGTGCTGGTGCTCTTCGGCCTGTTCCGGGTCGTCCCGGTGCTGGGGGCGGCCGGGCTGAGCCTCACCGACCACGACGCGGGCGGCGGCTGGACGTTCGTCGGGCTGGCGAACTACCGCGACCTGGCCGCGAGCCGGACGTTCACGGCCAGCCTGCGCACCACGCTCGGCTACGTCGCGCTGTGCGTGCCGCTGACCGTGCTGGTGGCGCTGGGAACGGCGGTGCTGCTCGACCGGGTCACGTGGGCGCGCGGCTGGTTCCGCGCCGCCCTGCTCGCCCCGTACGCCACCAGCCCGGTGCTCGCCGCCGTGGTGTGGCGGTGGCTGTTCGAGCCGCTGGGGGTGCTGTCCCACCCGTCGCTGGTGCTGCCCGCGCTCGCCGTCGTGAGCGTGTGGAAGGGGTCCGGCTACGCGGTGCTGGTGCTCTTCGCCGGTCTGCAGGACGTGCCGTCCGACTGCCTGGACGCGGCCAGGGTGGACGGGGCGACCGCATGGCAACGGGTGTGGCACGTGCTGCTGCCGTTCCTGCGCCCGGTGTTGTTCTTCGTGGTGGTGGTCGAGACGATCGGCGCGTTCCAGGTCTTCGACACCGTTTTCGTGCTGACCGAGGGAGGGCCGATGCGGGCCAGCCAGGTGCTGGCGTACGTGGTGTACGAGTACGGGTTCCGGTTGTTCGACCTCGGGCACGCGGCGGCGGCCGGGGTCGTGCTGTGGGCCGTGGTGCTGCTGGTGGCGCTGACCCAGCGGCGGGTGTTCGGCGGGGACCCGTGAGGCGCTCGCGGTGGCCGGTCGTGGTGCTGGCGGTGGTCACGCTGCTCGCGCTGGGACCGTTCGCCGTGATGGTCGTGGTCGCGCTGTCACCACCCGGTTCCCCGACGCTGCCGCACGCCCTGCCGGAGTCGCTGACGCTGCGGAACTTCGCCGTGGTGCTCGCGGCCGAGGACTTCGTGCGGTGGACGCTCAACACGCTGGTCTACGCGCTGGTGTCGGTGGTGGTGGTCCTGCTGTCCGCGTCGATGGCCGCGTACGTGTTCGCCCGCAAGCGCTTCCGCGGCCGGGACCTGCTGCTGTGGACGATCGTGTCGACGTTCATGGTGCCGTTCCACGCGGTGCTGGTGCCGTTGCTGCTGCTGGTCGCGTCGCTGGGGTGGGTGGACACCTGGTGGGGACTGGTGGTGCCGACGCTCGCCAACGCCCAGGCGGTGCTGGTGCTGCGGCAGTTCATCCGCGCGCTGCCGGGCGAGGTGTTCGACGCCGTGCGGGTCGACGGCGCCGGCGACTGGCGGACCTACTGGCACATCGTGCTGCCGTTGTGCCGTCCGGTGCTCGCCACGCTCGCGGTGTTCGTGTTCCTGTGGCACTGGAACGACTTCCTGTGGCCGTTGGTGGTCACGAACTCCACGGACATGCGCACGCTCACCCTCGGTCTGTCCACGATGGACTCCACACGGCTGGACATCGCCGAGCTGATGGCCGCCGCGACCGCCACGGCGCTGCCGTGCCTGGTGGTGTTCTGGTTGCTGCAACGGCACCTGGTCAGCGCGCTCACCGGCCGGGGCCGGTGAGGCCCGTGCTGTGCAGCGCGGCACGGGTGCGGACCTGGTGCAGCGGCATGTCGAACCGTTCGAACAGCCGCAACGCCCGCGTGAAGCACTCCTGCGCCTCGGTGAAGCGGCGGTCGCGGTGGGCGACCCAGCCGAGGCTGTAGAGGGTCTCGGCCTTGCCGACGCTCTCGTCCTGCGGCGAGAACGCGGCCTGCGACCGGGCCATCAGCGCCGCCGCGCGATCGGCGTCACCGCGCTGGGCGTGGATGGCGGCGAACACGTGCAGCGCCAGCGCCTCGTCGCGCGGACAGGACGCCGCACGGAACAGGCCGACGGCCGCCGGCATCGCGTGCTCGGTGGCGGCGAGGTCGCCGCGGGCGTTGTGCAGCAGGCCGTAGCTGAACAGCACGCACGCCCGCCCGTAGTCCGAGTCGAGCTCGGCGAAGGCGGCCAGCGCGCGGTCGAGGAACGCCGCGGCCTCGTCGAGGCGGCCCTGGTTGCGCCGCACCACCCCGAGCCCCTGCAGGGCGAAGGCACCGCCGAACGCGTCGGCGCACCGGTGGAAGCCGGCCCTGGCGCGCGCGAGCAGGGCGGCGGCCTCGTCGTGGCGGCCGTGGAAGAGGTCGACGCTGCCCAGGCCCAGGTTGGCGTAGGCCTGCCCCGGCACCTCGCCGAGGTCGTGGAACAGGTGCTGCGCCCGCGTGAAGTGCGTGCGCGCCTCGCTGAAGCGGTCGCGGTAGAACGCCAGCGCGCCGAGCCCCTGGTGCAGGACCGCGGTGCGCCGGGCGTCGCCGCTCTGCTGCGCGGCCGCCAGGACCAGCTCGTGCGTGTGCCGCCACAGGTCGTAGTGGCTGCGCAGGTCGAACAACGTCGTCAGCACCCCGGCGGTGTCGGCGGCGAGCGCGGTCAGGCCCAGCGCGAGCGCCTGCTCGACGACGGCGACCAGCGCGTCGCGTTCGGCCTCCAGGAACGCCAGCGGGTCGGCGAGCAGCCGGGCGGTGACGTCCCCCGGCAGGCGCGCGTCCCGCACCTCCAGCCGCACCTTGAGGAACCGGCTCGGCAGCCCGGACTCGGCGCGCGCGGCCAGGTCGAGCCAGGCGGTGAACGCGCGGGTGAGCGCCGCGGTGCGGCCGGGGTCGTCCTGCTGCGCGCGTTCGCGGCCGAAGACCCGCAGCAGGTCGTGGAACCGGTAGCGGCCGTGGCCCGCTGGTTCGAGCAGGTGCGCGTCGGCGAGGCCGTCGACGAGCTCCTCGGCGTCCGCGACGGGGACGCCGAGCAGCGGCCCCGCGACCCAGGCGGGGAAGTCCGGCACGTCGAGCAGGCTCAGCAACCGGAACGCGCGTCGCTGGGCGGGTCCGAGCGCCTCGTAGCTCAGCGCGAGGCTGGCGCGCGCCTCCAGGTCGTCGATGCACAGCTCGTTGAGGCGGGTGCCCTCGTCGGCCAGCCGTTCCGCGAGCCGCCCGACCGTCCAGTGCGCCCTGCGGGCCAGCCGGGAGCCCGCGATCCGCAGCGCCAGCGGGAGGTTGCCGCAGTAGCGGGCCACCGCCCTGGCGGCGTCGGGTTCCGCGGCGAGCCGGGACCGACCGGCGATCGAGGCGAGCACCCGCACCGCGTCCTCCGTGCCGAGCACGTCGAGGTGCACGGTGTGCGCGGTGTCGACGTCGACCAGCTGCGCCCGGCTCGTGATCAGCACCGCCGACCCCGCCGTGCCCGGCAGCAACGGCCGCACCTGCGCCATGTTCGCGGCGTCGTCGAGCACGACCAGCACGGGCCGCGCCGCGAGCTGCGACCGGTAGAGCGCGGCGCGGGCCTCCCGGTCCTCCGGAACGGCGTGCGGGTGCACCCCGCACGCGATCAGCAGCTCGGCCAGCACGGTCGCCGGGTCGCGCGGCGCGTGCGTGCCGCCCAGCCGCACGTAGAGCTGTCCGCCGGTGAAGTGCCCGGCCACCTCGTGCGCGACCCGCACCGCCAGCGTCGTCTTGCCCACGCCCGCCTTGCCGGTGATCGCGGCGACCGCACCGGCCCGCCCGGTCAGCAACCGGCGCAGCCGCGCGGTCTGGGTGGCGCGCCCGGTGACGTCCTGCGCGCCGGGCGGCAGCTGCATCGGTCGCACCACCACGGGTCCCTCGCCGCGCAGGACCTCCCGGTGCAGCTCCCGGATCTCCGCGCACGGTTCCACGCCGAGCGCCTCGACCAGCACCTCCCGCACCGCCCGGTACGTCTCCAGCGCCTCGGCGCGGCGCCCGGCCCGGTGCTGCGCGAGCATCAGCCGCCGCCACAGCCCCTCCCGCAGCGGCTGCTCCCGCACGAGCGCCGACAGCTCGGTGACGAGCGCCCGGTACTGCCCGGCCGCGAGCCGCGCGTCCGCGCAGTCCTCCCGCGCGGCGGCCGCCAGCTCCTCCAGCCGCACGACCTCGGTCTCGAGCCACCCGGCCCGCGGCACGTCCTCCAGCACCGCGCCCCGCCAGCAGTCCCACGCCTCCTGCCAGAGCTCGACCGCCTTCAGCGCGTCCCCGGCGCGCAGTGCGCTCCGGGCCTGCCCGGCAGAGGCCTCGAACCGCGCGCTGTCGAGCTGGTCCGGCTCCACCAGCAACCGGTACCCGCTGCCGTCGGTGACGAGCAGCCCGTCCAGCCCGACGTCCTTCAACGCGCTCCTGAGCCGGTTCACGTGCGTGTGCACGTTCGCCACCGCGCTCGCCGGCGGGTTCTCCCCCCACAGCGCGTCCACGATGCCGCTCAGCCCCACCGGTTTGCCCGCCCGCACCAGCAACGCGGCGAGCAACGTCCGCTGCCGAGGTCCCCCCAGTTTCACGGCCCTGCCGTTCCGCGTGACGCACAACGGTCCCAAAATGCCGAACCTCGCGATGTTCCCCAAGGCTCCCCACCCGGCTCTCGTCGCTGACTTCGCACGGTAGCACCGCCGACACGGTGCGAGGACAGCCCACAAAAGGGTCAAAAAGTGGACAACTCGCAACCAGGTAAGGGGCCGAATGAAAATGGGCGCCTGAACGACCGCCGGCTTTCTCCGCGGACCGCCGGGAAATCCACCCCGGAATTCGGGACAATGGAAGGCTGGTCATCGGGGCCGCGACACGGCGGGCGTCCGGCGTCCCACCTGGTGCGCGGGAACGCTCCCCTGAGTGTCGGATTGATCAACCATGGTGCAGAGTGGTGAGGTGTTCCCTCGACCGCCGGGAGGCCACCATGGGCGAGGACGTCGCGAAGCAGGAGTTCACGCGCGAGGACCGCACGCGGTACCGGACGAAGGTCCGGCGGTGCCTCGACGTGTTCGCGCGGATGCTGCGCGAGGCGCGGTTCGACTTCGAGCGGCCGATGACCGGCCTCGAGATCGAGATCAACCTGATCGACGAGCAGGGTGATCCCGCGATGAAGAACCACGAGGCGCTGGAGGTCATCGACGACCCGGACTTCGTGACGGAGCTGGGCCAGTGGAACATCGAGATCAACGTGGCGCCGCGGCGGCTGGCCGGCGGGGGCATCACGGCGTTCGAGGAGACGGTGCGCCGCAGCCTCAACGACGCCGAGGAGAAGGCCCGCCGGGTCGGCGCGCACATGGTCGTCAACGGCATCCTGCCGACGTTGCGGTCCCGGCACATCACGCCGGACCTGCTGTCGGGCAACCCGCGCTACGCGCTGCTGAACGAGCAGGTGCTGGCGGCGAGGGGCGAGGACCTGCAGATCTCCATCGACGGCGTCGAGCGGCTGCACCTCACGTCCAGCTCGATCGTGCCGGAGGCGGCGTGCACGAGCACGCAGCTGCACCTGCAGGTGAGCCCCGAGCAGTTCCCCGCCTACTGGAACGCCGCGCAGGCCATCGCCGGCGTGCAGGTGGCGGTGGGCGCGAACTCGCCGTTCTTCCTCGGCAAGGAGCTGTGGCGGGAGACGCGGATCGCGTTGTTCCAGCAGGCGACCGACACGCGCGGCGACGAGCTCAAGGCGCAGGGCGTGCGGCCGCGGGTGTGGTTCGGCGAGCGGTGGATCAACTCGATCTTCGACCTGTTCGAGGAGAACGTCCGCTACTTCCCCGCGCTGCTGCCGATCTGCGACGACGAGGACCCGCTCGCGGTGCTCGACAAGGGCGACACGCCCTCGCTGAGCGAGCTGAAGCTGCACAACGGCACGATCTACCGGTGGAACCGGCCGGTGTACGACGTGGTGCGGGACCGGCCGCACCTGCGCGTGGAGAACCGGGTGCTGCCCGCGGGTCCGACCATCGTGGACACCCTGGCGAACGCGGCGCTGTACTTCGGCCTCGTGCGCGCGCTGGCCGAGGACGAGCGTCCGCTGTGGTCGCAGATGAGCTTCCAGGCGGCGGAGGAGAACTTCAACGCCGCCGCGCGCAACGGCATGGACGCGCAGATGTACTGGCCCGGCGTCGGCACCGTGCCGGTGGTCGAGCTGGTGCTGCGCCGGCTGCTGCCGCTCGCCCACGAGGGGCTGATCCGGTGGGGCGTCGACTCGGCCGAGCGCGACCGCCTGCTGGGTGTGATCGAGCAGCGGTGCCTGAGCGGTGTGAACGGCGCGACCTGGCAGGCCAGGGAGTTCCACCGGCACTACGACCACTCGCACCTGGACCGGGCGGACGCGCTGCGCACGATGCTGCGGACCTACGTGGACCTCATGCACGCCAACGAACCCGTCCACACCTGGCCGTTGTCGTCGTGAAGGGGGCGTGGCACCGGCCACGCCCCCTCACTCACCTCACCGGGATCAGCTCGTCCGGCATCAGCTCGTCGGGAAGTCGTCGGGCGTCCGGATGCGGTCCCGCACCCACACCCCGGCCGGCTTCAGCACACCGGTGCCCGCGAACGTGGTGCCCGAGCAGGTGCCGGTCTTGAACACCGCGCCCGTCAGGCCGTCGTCGGAGTAGTTCCAGTTGGCCCAGGAGATCTTCTTGCGGGCCATGAGGTCGACGTACCTCTGCGACATGGTGAAGTCGTTGCTGCCGCCACCGGACGCGGCCTGCGTGCCGAACTCGGTCACGAACACCGGGACCTGGCTCGACACCTGGTCCAGGACGCTGAGGTACGAGTCCTGGTGCGCCTGCGCGTAGAAGTGGAACGAGTACATGAAGTTCGTGGCGTTGACCCGGTTGTTCAGCACCTCGGACGGGCTGTCGCCGTCGGAATGGCCGAACGTCGACCAGCCGTTCGTGCCCGAGACGATGAGGCTGTCCGGGTCGATGTCGCGGATGACCGGGATCATCTGCTCGGCGTAGGACTTCACCCGCGCCCACGAGACGTTGTTCGGCTCGTTGGCGATGTCGTAGATGATGTTGGTCTTGTCCCTGTGCCTGGTCGCGATCTCGGTGAAGAACGTCTTGGCGCGGGACAGGTTGTAGTTCGGGTCACCGGGGTCGAGCTGGTGCCAGTCCACGAGGACGTAGATGCCGCGGCGGGTGGCTTCCTCGATGTAGCCGTGCACCAGGTCGGTGAACTTGCGGGGGTCGGTCTCGTAGCCGTCCTCCTGGACGTACATGGCGACGCGGAGGAAGTCCGCGTTCCAGTCGTTGACCAGCGCGTCCCACCACTGGGACTTGGAGCACCGGTGGTACCACTGGATGCCGTGCGTGCTCATGCCGCGCAGCTGGACCGGCTTGCCGTACTGGTTGCACAGCTGCACGCCGCACACGCGCAGCAGTCCGTTGACGTCGTGCGGCCGGGTGCCGCCGGGGGTTCCGGGCTGCGTGCGCACCGTGACGGCACCGGAGGCGCCGGACAGGTTGCCCGCCGCGTCCCGCGCCCGCACGGTGAAGGTGTACGAGGTGTCCGGCGTCAGGCCGCTCACGGTGTGGGTGGTGCCGGTCGCGGTCTGCCCGCTCGACAGCACGTAGCCGGTCACGCCCACGTTGTCGGTGGACGCGTCCCACGCGAGCGACACCGAGGTCGCCGTGGTGCCGGTCGAGCGCAGGCCGCCGGGGACCGACGGGGCCGTGGTGTCCGGCGTGCCGGACTGCTGGTCGACGTCGACGCGGTCCAGGTTCGGGCCGCCGTTGGACGTGGTCGCGACGGTCTTGATCTTGTTGGTGCCCGCGGTGAGGGTCACGGCGGTGGAGCGGGTCGTCCAGGACGTCCACGCGCCCGTGCTCGGGAACGCGAGCTCGTCCGCGACCAGTGCGCCGTTCACCGAGATGTCCATCGGGCGGTCGGCCGTCTGGCCGTTGGCGAACCGGAAAGTAAGGGTCGCCGGGCCGGCAGCGGCGGCGGTCACGGTGAACTCCACCGAGCTGCCGACCTCGTTGTCGTAGTTGACGAAGCCCGAGCCGGTGAAGCCGGCGTGGTTGGACTCCACCACGCCGTGGGTGATCGTCGCGTTCTCCGCCTGGTACTGGACCGGGGCGGCGACCGCGACGGCGGGGACGCTGAGCGCCAGTGCGGCTGGGACGACCAAGAACAGGGATCTGGCCACAGGTGCCTCCTGTGCAGGGGTACAGGGCGCGGCGGCGATTTAGTTAAGAAGGTTTCCTGTATGTTGTGCGTTGAATCACAGCACCGGACCACCGCCGCTGTCAACAAATTCGGGCGACCGGAACCGCGCGGGTGGGGCATCCTCGACCCCTGATGCGAACCACGGCCACGGCGGCGTCCTGATGGAGATCGCCTGCGACGAGTCGGGCTCCGAGGGCGAGAAGCTCGTCGGCGGGGTCACGGCGGTCTTCGCGCACGCGGCCGTGCGGCTGTCCCGCGAGGAGGCCGGCGCGTGCGTCGCCGAGCTGCGGTCGATGATCAGGTCGCCGGCCCTGGAGTACAAGGCGAACCACCTGCTGCGGCAGAAGAACCGGTGGGTGCTGCTGTGGTTCCTGGACCCGTCTGGCCCGCTGGCCGGCCGGGCGCGCGTGCAGCTGGTGGACAAGCGGCGGTTCCTGGCCGCACGGGTGCGCGCGGAGTTCGGTCCGGTCACCGGCCCGCTGGAGCACTACAACGACCTGCTGCGCGCCCGCGGGCCGCGCGGCGCCCTGGACCCGCTGTTCCCGGCGATCCTGCGGGCCGTGGCGCAGTGGCGCGGCCCGGTGTCGATCGTGCACGACCAGCAGCTGTCGCTGACCGAGGACCGCATCCGGCGGCTGAAGGAGGCTGCGCCGCGGCTGGCGGAGCTGACCCTGGCCGACTCGCAGCACGACGCACGGGTGCAGGTCGCGGACTTCCTCGCCGGGATCGCCCGGCGGGTGGCGGAGGACGAGCTGAACGGGCGGCCGGACCACGAGCTGATCGCGCTGCTCCGCCCGTTCGTGACGGGGAACGAGGACGCGAGATGCCCGACCTGATCTTCTCCGACCCGCGCCTGGCGGCCGTCTACGACGCGTTCGACGGCCGGCGCACCGACCTGGACCTCTACCTGGCGGTCGCGGCCGAGCTCGGCGCGGCGAGCGTGCTCGACGTCGGGTGCGGCACCGGGTGCCTCGGGGTGCTGCTGGCCGAGGCAGGACTCGACGTGGTCGGGGTGGACCCGGCCCTCGCGTCACTGGAGCTGGCGCGCGCCAAGGACTCGCGGGTGACGTGGCTGCACGGCGACGCGACCTCGCTGCCGCCGCTGCGGGTGGACCTCGCGGTCATGACGGGCAACGTGGCGCAGGTGTTCCTCGGCACCGACTGGGAGGCGGCGCTGCGCGGCGTCCACGCGGCCCTGCGCCCCGGCGGGCACCTCGTGTTCGAGACGCGCAGGCCGGAGTCCCGGGCCTGGGAGGAGTGGGCGGACCGGCCGGACCGCGCGGTCGGCGGCGTGACCGAGCGGCTGGAGGTGCTGGAGGTGCGGCTGCCGTTCGTGTCGTTCCGGCACACCTACCGGTTCCCCGACGGGACCGAGCTCGCCTCGGACTCCACGCTGCGGTTCCGGTCGCACGACGAGGTCGTGGACAGCCTCGCGGGGTGCGGGTTCCGGGTGGTGGACGTGCGGGACGCGCCCGACCGGCCTGGGCGCGAGCACGTGTTCGTGGCGCAGCGGACCTAGGCCGGGCGGGGTCTTGTCGCGTCCGGACGCGACCCGCGGCGCGGGCGGTCACGGCGAGGGGTGGCGTGGCCGTGCTGTCCGGCCAGTCGATCGCACCGGGCCAGGCTGGACGCACCCGGCCGGTCGATCGCACCCGGCCAGGCTGGACGCGCTGCGGCGGACCGGCACCCTCGGCACGGACGGGCACGCCGGCGCGGACGCTCCCCCGGTGCACCACCGACGGGTGACCCAGCGGGCCCGGCCGCGCTCACGCAGGGGTACCCCCGAGTCGGGATCCCCTGCGTCTCACCGTACTCAGCGGGTCCGACAAGATCGGGACTAGCCGACCAGCGCGGGTTGCTTCCAGGCCTGCACCAGCCACGGCAGCACGCGCGGCATCCGGTCGGCCACGACGTCGTGCAGCACCAGCACGATCCGCCCCGACCGCTCGGGTCCGGCGTCCAGCCACACGGCCTGCATCAGCACACCCGCCCGCAGGTCGAGCCCCGCCTCCGCTTCGGCCAGTGCGGCGGCCGTGGCGGCGGCGGGGTCGGTGACCTCGTGGTGCGCGAAGCCCGAACGGCACAGCTCGGGGTGCAGTTCCACCAGGGAAGCCAGTGCGGCGGCCAGGCGTCCGACGCCGAGCCCCGCCCGAACCTGCACCGTCATCGCTCTCACGTTAGGGGAGCCTAACCTACTTTCCAGGCGGGGTCGCGGCCACTGAGTCCCAGGACACGGTCCAGCAGCGGCGCGGTCGAGCCGACCTCCACCACGGCTCCGAACAGCGAGCCGTCGCGGTTGCCGGGACCGACCGACGACACGAAGCCGTGCACGACCTGGAGCAGGTCCTCGTCGACCGCGAACGGCTGCCCGGTGGCACGTGCGAGGTCCCAGCCGTGCAGCACGACCTCGTCCAGCGCCACGGCCGCGGCCACCTCGCCGGGCAGGTCGACGCCGGCCGCCGCGGTCATGCCCTCCCACGCCTGCGGTGCGCGCCAGGCCTGCGCGAGCTCGGCCAGGCGGGCCGGCACCGACTCGCGGAAGTCCAGCGGCAGCCGCGCCACGTCGCCGGAGGGGGTGCCCCGCAGCGGTGTCTTGCGCGCCGCCATCGTGAACGCCACGGCCAGGCCGTTGACGTGGTCGAGCAGGTCGCCGACCGCGTACTCCGGGCACGGCGTCGGTGCCGACAGGTGGCGGTCGGTCACCCCGCGCACCACCTCCGCCAGGCGGTCGGTGGCAGGTGCCAGGTCGAACATCAGTAGCCGTCCCCTCCCCAGAACTGCTCCTCCAGCGTGTCCGCCGTGCCGGCGAGCAGGTGCAGCGGGTCGGTGAACTCGTGGATGTCGAGGTCCTTGAGCGGCAACGAGTGCCGGACCACGACGTGCTCCCCCATGATCGCGAGGCCGCAGGCGACGGTGGAGTTGCCCACCTCCTCCAGCACGCGGCGGAGGTCCACCTGCGCGGCCAGCCCGCACGGGGAGGCGATCTGCACCCATTCGTGCATGTTGTCGAGCACTTCCCGGACGATGATCACGACCTGCGTGCGGTCGTCGTCGCCCTCCTCCACGTCCCCGAAGGTGAAGAGGATCCTCAGTTCCTCGCCCTGGTCGCTGATGACGTCGTACTCGGCGCGGACGTAATCCGCGAGGTCTCCCCAACTCGCCATGGCGCAACCCTACTGGCCGAGATCGCCCACAGCCCGACGACCAGCACGGCCAGGACCTCGGCGGCGAGCAAGATCCTCTCGATGTAGCCCAACGGGAACACGTTCCACCACCGGACGTCCGACACCGCACCCAGCACAATGGCGTAGAGCAGCGGCATGAATGCGACAACGCTCAACAAACCCGACGCCATCGTCCACCTGGCGTGTCGCCCCCAGACGTGGTCGCGCAGCCACGGCCGGGCCAGCAGGACGACCGCGACGGGCAGGCTCACGAACGCGACCATGCTGCCGAACCGGTGGATGCTGCCGCTGAGCTGGTTGGTGCCCATCGCCCAGTTCGTCTTCGGGAACACGACCACGAGCAGCAGGCCGAACGACCACAGCAGCAACGCGACCGAGCCCGCCGACCGCCACCGGGTCAGTCCTTTGTGGACCAGCGCGGTGAGGATGCCGGCCGAGCCCGCGACCAGCAGCAGCACGGCCACGTCGAACACCGGGCGGTAGTCGCCCAGGGCGTACTCGCTGATCGTGCGGTGCAGCGCGCCGACGGTCAGGTCGAGCAGGCCCACCATGGCGACGGTCGCGACGACCGCGAGCGAACCGCCGGTGGCGGCGAGGCGAGGAATCAGCACAAACCGGTCAACGAGCGGGTGAACCCCCGGGGTTCCTGGGTTCAGGAAGCCGACAGGATGCTCTCAGGCGCCGGACAGGTTCCCGGCCGGGAGCACGAGCCCGGTTCGGCGGCGCGTCGCCCCACCCCGGGGACTCAGCGCAGCGCCTGCGCGGCTTCGGCCACCACCGCCTCGGCCACGGCGGTGAGTGCGGGCGAGTCGAGCTTCCACTGCTGCCAGTACAGCGGGACGCTGACCGTGCGGCCGGGAGCGAGGTCGACCAGGCCGTCGAGCACCTGCTGCGGCGGCACCATGCCCCAGCCCAGGCCGGTGGCGACGGCGCGCACGTAGACCTCGGACGACGGGACGTGGTGGCGGTGCTCGGACGCGCCGCGGCCCCGCGTCAGGGTGCGGACGAAGCGGTCCTGGAGGTCGTCGTTGCGGTCGAACACCACGACCGGGGCATCCGGCAGCCACGACTTCAACGGCCCGGCCGCATGCCGGTTCACGAAGGACTCGGCGGCCATCGCGGCGTAGCGGATGTGGCCGAGCTTGCGCACCGAGCAGCCGGCGACGGGGTCGCGCGACGACGTCACCGCCGCCATCACCGCTCCCTGCCGCAGCAACGCCGTCGTGTGGTCCTGGTCCTCGCGGTGCAGGTCGAACGAGATCCGCAGCTCGGGCGGCACGCGGTGCAGCGCGGGCAGGAACCAGGTGGCGAGCGAGTCGGCGTTCACCGCGATCGGCACCCGCACGACCGCGTCCTCGCCGAGCGCCGCCCCGAGGTCCTGGTCGAGCGCCAGCAGTTGCCGACCGTAGCGGACGATCACCTCACCGGACGGCGTGAGCCGCACCGGGCGGGCGCGGACCAGCAGGACCCGGCCCGTGCGCTGTTCGAGCGCCTTGATGCGTTGCGAGACAGCGGAAGGCGTGACGTGCAACGCGGTGGCGGCGGCGTCGAACGTGCCGCTGTCCACCACCGCGAGCAGCGTGCGCACCAGGTCGAGGTCCATCACGAGCGCTAATGGTACGTAAGAATCTTCAGCTGGCCTCATCAAGAACGCGTCAATAGCGTGGACCGCGTGACAGACCTGCTGCTCGGCTTCGGCACCATGATGACCCTGATCGTCGCGATCGGCGCCCAGAACGCTTTCGTGCTGCGCCAAGGACTTCGCCGCGAGGCGGTGGCGAAGGTGGTCGCCGTGTGCGCCGTGTCGGACGCGGTCCTGGTCGCCGTGGGCGTCGCCGGGTTCGGCGCGATCGTCACCCGGTGGCCGCAGGCGGTCACCGTCGCCGCGGTCGTGGGCGGGCTCTTCCTGCTGGGGTACGGGTTCCTGGCCGCGCGGCGCGCACTGCGCCCGCAGGCCCTGCACGCCGACACCGGCGCCCGGCACCGGCCCGTGCTCACCGCGATCGCGCTGACGTGGCTCAACCCGCACGTCTACCTCGACACCGTGCTGCTGCTCGGGTCGATCGCCGCCGGCCGCTGGCTCTTCGGCGTCGGCGCGGTGACGGCGAGCATCACCTGGTTCGCCGCGCTCGGGTTCGGCGCCCGGCTGCTCAGCCCGCTGTTCGCGAAGCCGCGCGCGTGGCGCGTGCTGGACGGCGTGATCGCCGCCGTGATGATCAGCCTCGGGGTCGCGCTGATCGCCGGGACGTGACCAGCGCGGCGACCGCGCAGCCGGCCAGCACGCCGCTCGTCACCGGCGCCGCGGCTCCCGCGAACAGCGACGCGGAGGCGAGCCCCGCACTGAGCAGAGCACCGTAGAAGACCCGCGGCCGAACCTCACCCACGCCGACCACCCTACCCAGGGGACACGCATGTTGGGTGGTGATCAAGGACCCACCACCACATGTAGTATCTGCCGCACTGGTGGTTCACCGGCCCGGACAACGGGCCGGTGAGGCAAGAGGGAACCCGGTGCGAGTCCGGGACTGCCCCGCAGCGGTGAGTGGGAACGAAAGCCGTCAACGAAGCACTGGGTCGCGAGACCTGGGAAGCGACGGCCGGTAGGCGCGAGTTCGACGCCCACGAGTCCGAAGACCTGCCACCGGGGTGCGCGCAAGCCTGCGCGCACGACACGGTGCCCCGAGGGAGGGCAGCTGTGTGCACCGGTGAACGGTGCGCGCATGCGCTTTTCCTCCTGGGCCCAGCTCGCGAGGAGAGAGCGTGCCCGACCGCCTTTCAGTGGTCATCGAGGAAGCCTGTGCCGATCTTCCGAACGCATCGGCCGAGGCGGTGCTGACCGAGACCAAGCGGAACCTGTACCACGGCATCACCGACGCCGAGCTCGCCCTGGCGCCGATCATGGCCGCCCGCGCGATGGTCGAGCAGGACCCGGACTACTCCTGCGTCAGCGCCCGCCTGCTGCTGGACCGGCTGCGCACCGAGGCGTGCGGCGTCCCGCTGTCGCACGCCGAGATGACCGAGCGCTACCCGTCGTACTTCGCCTCGTTCGTGCGGCACGGCGTCGACTGCGGCCAGCTCGACCCCCGGCTGACCTCGTTCGACCTGGCCCGCCTGGGATCGGCGCTGGACCCGTCCCGTGACCTCCGGTTCCAGTTCCTGGGCCTGCAAACCCTGTACGACCGCTACTTCCTGCACCGCGACGGCCGCCGCTACGAGCTGCCGCAGGCGTTCTTCATGCGCGTGGCCATGGGCCTCGCCCTGGAGGAGGACGACCCCGACGCCCGCGCGGTCGAGTTCTACGAGCTGCTGTCGTCGTTCGACTTCATGTGCTCGACACCGACGCTGTTCAACTCCGGGACGACCCGGCCGCAGCTGTCGTCGTGCTTCCTGACCACCGTGGCCGACGACCTCGGCGGCATCTTCCACGGCATCAGCAACAACGCGCTGCTCTCGAAGTTCGCGGGCGGCCTGGGCAACGACTGGACGCCGGTGCGCGGCATCGGCGCGCACATCAGGGGCACCAACGGCACGTCGCAGGGCGTGGTGCCGTTCCTGAAGATCGCGAACGACACGGCCGTGGCCGTGAACCAGTGCTTCGCACCGGACACCGGCGTCCACACCGCCGACGGCGTCAAGGCGATCAGGGACGTCGTGGCCGGCGACCTCGTGCTCGGGGTGAGCGGCACCTACCGCGAGGTCACCGACGTCATGCTCTACGACCAGGTCGACCCGATGGTCGAGGTGGAGGTCGAGCACTCCGCCGCACCCCTCAGGGTCACCGCCGGACACCCGTTGTACGCCGTCAGGGGCGTGCCGCTCGGCCAGGAGAACGCGCGGACGCTCAAGCAGCTCGCCGGCGACGAGGTGCGGCCGGAGTGGGTGGACGCCGGTCGGCTGGAGAAGGGTGACCTCGTCGCCAGGGTGGTTCCGCGGGAGGTCGTGCCCGTCGCCGGTTTCAGCGAGGACGATGCTCGTCTGTACGGCGTCCTGCTCGGTGGCGGGCACCTGTCGGAGGACGGGGTGCGGTGGGGTGTCTCCGGGAAACCCGGGCTGGACGCGCACCTGGACTTCGTCCGCGAGCACCTGTCGGCGCGCGGTGTCCCCTTCCGGGAGAACGGCCGCGACGACACCCACGTGTGGATCCACTGGGCCTCCGAACCCGAGGTGGGTGCCTCCGCGTTCCCGTTCACGCCTGAGGACCTCTACGACGACGACCGCCGGAAGCGGATCGCCCGCAGGTTCTCCCACCTGCCGCACGCCCAGACCCGGAAGCTCCTGCAAGGCCTGCTGGAGTCGAGCGGCGGTGCCTCCCGCGGCGTCGAGGTCCACTTCACCACGACGTCGCGGTCGCTCGCCGCGGGTGCCCGCTACCAGCTGCTGCGCCTCGGCATCCCCTCTGCCGGCGAGGACCTCGACGTCGGGGTTCCCGCCGTCGAGGGCATCGCCGAACTCGCCGGCTGCCGCCCGACCACCGAGCCAGACTGGGTCGAGCACCGGGGCATGGTGTTCTCGCGCGTCCGCGACGTGCGGGAGACCGAGGTGGTCCCCGAGGTGTTCGACCTCGAGGTCGAGACCGACGAGTCCTACCTGACCACGGCCGGCCTCGCCCACAACGGCGGGAAGCGCAAGGGCGCGGTCTGCGCCTACCTCGAAACCTGGCACATCGACGTCGAGGAGTTCCTCGACCTGCGCAAGAACACCGGCGACGAACGCCGCCGCACCCACGACATGAACACCGCGAACTGGGTGCCGGACGAGTTCCTGCGCCGGGTCCGCGCGGGCGGCACGTGGACGCTGTTCTCCCCCGACGAGGTGCCGGACCTGCACGACGCGTTCGGCGCCGAGTTCGCCGAGAAGTACCGCGCCTACGAGGCCAAGGCCGACGGTGGCGGGATCAAGGTCTTCCGCCGGGTCCAGGCCGTGGACCTGTGGCGGCGCATGCTCACGATGCTGTTCGAGACCGGCCACCCGTGGATCACGTTCAAGGACCCGTGCAACCTGCGGTCACCGCAGCAGCACAGCGGCGTGGTGCACTCGTCGAACCTGTGCACCGAGATCACCCTGAACACCGCGGTCGACGAGGTCGCGGTGTGCAACCTGGGGTCGGTCAACCTCGCCCGGCACGTCACCGAGGACGGCATCGACCACGCCCGGCTCCGCAAGACGGTGCGCACGGCCGTGCGGATGCTCGACAACGTGATCGACGTGAACTACTACACGATCCCGGAAGCCAGGAACTCCAACCTGCGGCACCGGCCGGTCGGTCTCGGGCTGATGGGGTTCCAGGACGCGCTGTTCACGCTCGGCACGCCGATGGCGTCGCAGGAGGCCGTGGAGTTCGCGGACCGCAGCATGGAGGAGATCAGCTACTACGCCATCGAGGCGTCCGCCGACCTGGCCCGGGAACGCGGCGCGTACCGGTCGTTCGACGGGTCGCTGTGGTCGCGGGGCGTCCTGCCGATCGACTCGGTCGAGATCCTCGCGCGGCACCGCGCCGCGGACGAGCTGGAGCAGGACCGCGGGTCCACGATGGACTGGGCCGCACTGCGGGCCAAGGTGCGGCAGGGCATGCGGAACTCGAACGTCATGGCCATCGCGCCGACCGCGACCATCGCGAACATCGCCGGCGTGAACCAGTCGATCGAGCCGCTGTACCGCAACCTCTACGTGAAGTCGAACATGTCCGGCGACTTCACCGTCGTCAACCCCCACCTGGTGCGGGCGCTCAAGCAGCGCGGGCTGTGGGACGAGCAGATGGTCTCCGACCTCAAGCTGCACGACGGCAGCCTCGGCGCGATCGACCGGGTGCCGCCCTACCTGAAGGCCCTGTACGCCACGGCGTTCGAGGTCGACAGCGCCTGGCTGGTCGAGGCGGGCTCGCGCCGGCAGAAGTGGATCGACCAGGCGCAGTCGCTCAACCTCTACCTGGCCGCGCCGAGCGGCCGCAAGCTCGACGAGCTCTACCGGCTGGCGTGGCTGCGCGGGCTCAAGACCACGTACTACCTGCGGACGCAGAGCGCGACGCACGTGGAGAAGTCCACGTTGCAGGGCACCGACGGCAAGCTCAACGCCGTCTCCCCCGTCGCCTGCTCCACCACCGACACCGACTGCGAGGCCTGCCAGTGACCGACCACATCATCGACGCCGGTGCCGCGCGGGTCGGCGTGGACGACAAGGCGATGATCAACTGCCGTGCGGACGTCAACCAGCTGCTGCCGCTGAAGTACCACTGGGCGTGGGAGAAGTACCTGGCCGGCTGCAACAACGCGTGGATGCCGACCGAGGTGTCCATGCAGGCCGACATCGGCCTGTGGAAGTCGAAGGACGGCCTCACCTCGGACGAGCGCCTGATGATCAAGCGCAACCTCGGCTTCTTCGCCACGTCGGAGTCGTTGGTGGCCAACAACATCGTGCTCGCCGTGTACCGGCACCTGACCAACCCCGAGTGCCGGCAGTACCTGCTGCGCCAGGCGTTCGAGGAGGCCGTGCACACCCACACGTTCCAGTACGTCTGCACCTCGCTCGGCCTCGACGAGGGCGAGCTGTTCAACATGTACCGGGAGATCCCGTCCATCACGGACAAGGCCGCGTGGGCGTTGCAGTTCACCCGGCACCTGGAGGACCCGGGGTTCCGCACCGGCACACCCGACCGCGACCGGGCGTTCCTCAAGGACCTCGTCGCGTTCTACGTGGTGTTCGAGGGCATGTGGTTCTACACCGGGTTCGCGCAGATCCTGTCCCTGGGGCGGCGCAACAAAATGGTCGGCGTCGCCGAGCAGTACCAGTACATCCTGCGCGACGAGTCGATCCACCTGAACTTCGGCATCGACGCGATCAACCAGATCAAGCTCGAGAACCCGCACCTGTGGGACGACGCGTTCCAGGCGGAGGTGCGCACCATGCTCGCGGAGGGCTGCGAGCTGGAGATCGCCTACGGCCGCGACACCATGCCGAACGGCATCCTCGGGCTGAACTCCGAGCTGTGCGAGCAGTACATGCGGTTCATCACGAACCGCCGCTGCGCACAGCTCGGGCTCGAGCCCGTGTGGGAGCCGGCGGAGAACCCGTTCCCGTGGATGTCGGAGATGATGGACCTCAAGAAGGAGAAGAACTTCTTCGAGACCCGCGTCATCGAGTACCAGAACGGCGGCTCACTGCAGTGGTGACAGCACCACGGCCTTAGGGAGCCCGGCCCGGTCCGCCACCGGCCACGCGAGCGGATCGGGCCCGAGCTCCACGAGCTCGGCGACCTGCAGGCGGGACCACGGCGACACCGGCCGGGTCCCGTCCAGGACGCTCGAGGCGTACACGCTCCACGGCACGCGCTCGGTCGAGTCGACCTCGTCGGGGTTCGGCACCGGCTCGGCGTCGGACAGCACCCGGAACACCGGGCACATCTCGTTCTCGACGACACCGTCCATCTCCGCCCGGTAGCGGAATGCCGGCAGGACCAGCTCGGGCACGCCGACGTCCATGCCGAGCTCGTCGCGCAGCCGCCGCCGCACCGCCTCGGCCATGTCCTCCTCCGGCAGGGGGTGGCCGCAGCACGTGTTGGTCCACAGGCCGGGGAACGTCTTCTTGTGCAGCGCCCGGCGGGTGAGCACCGTGTTGCCGGCCGAGTCGAAGACGTAGCTGGAGAACGCCAGGTGCAGCGGCGTGTCCGCGTGGTGCACGACAGCCTTGTCCTCGACGCCGATCGCCGAACCGTCCTCGCCGAGCAGGACCACCTGTTCCACAGTCACGACCACACGTAACCACACTCGGGCGGGGCACCGGAACCTGGGCGCCGACATCGTTGTCGTCGAGAGCCGGTGGGTGGCTCGCGGGCGGCAGGGCAACGCGGCGCGCAGCAGTGTGGCACGCCGACACCCGGTGGCCGTGAGGACTCCGCGCAGCGGCAACCCGGCGGCGACTTGAGCGCGCGCCGAGCGCCGCCCGAGGTGGTCCACGTCACCCTGGACGCATGACCCCGTTCGCTTCGGCTCACACCATGTTCCTGGTGCTGGTCAGCCCGGCGGGCCAGTACTCGATCTGGCCGGCGGTGCTGCAGGTGCCCGCCGGCTGGCAGGTCGTGCACGGCGTGGCCGGCCGGCAGTCCTGCGAGGACCTCGTCGCCGTGCTCCGCGCCGATCTGCCGATGGCCGCCTGACCGCACGTGCGACCCCGATGTGATCCACGCCATCACCTGGCGTGCCGGGCACCGTGGCGCCAGCCGTGACGACCACCTGCGGGTGGACCGATCAGCGCCCGTCGTAGGAGCGCGGCAGGTACCAGGCCAGTGCGGCGCGCAGCTCGGCGACCTCGCGGTCACGGCGGCGGCGCGAGCGCTCGTGGGCGATCGGGAACACCCGCACCCCGCCGTGGTGGGCGCCGAAGAACCGGCGTGGCGCCGGGTCCTTGAGCCAGACCACGACCCACGGGCGCTTCTTGTGCGGCACCACCCGCACGCGCGCCAGCTCGTACCACCAGTACTGGTGGAACTTGCCGTTGCGGGTGGTGGCGATGCCCTCGCGACTGATCTCCACGACCACCTTGCGGCGCGCGGACGCGCCGAAGAACCGCGCGGCCCGCACCACCAGCACGCAGAACGCGGCCAGCGCCAGCAGCTGCGTCGCCCCGTTCGCCTGGGCGGCCGGGTCGGCGATGGCGGCGGCGAGCAGCGCGGCGGCCAGGTTCACCACGCCCCAGCTGAACGGCACGATCCGCGACGTCGAGAACGTGGCGGCGGCCGGGGTCATCGGGGCGGGCAGCTTCGTCGTCGGCGGCTTCGCGACCTGCGCCAGCAGCCGGGTGACCTCGGTGGGCTCCGGGCGCTTGGCCGGGTCGCGGTGCATGCACCGCTGCACCAGCGGCCGCAACGACTTGGGCAGCCCGTCGAGGTCCGGCTCGCCGTGCGCGGCCCGGTAGAGCAGCGTCGCCGTCGGGCCCTCGCCGAACGGTCCCCTGCCGGTGGCCGCGTAGACCAGCACCGCTCCCAGCGCGAACACGTCGCTGGGGCAGCCGACCTCCTGGCCGGTGATCTGCTCCGGCGACAGGAACCCCGGCGTGCCGAAGACCATGCCGGTCTCGGTCAGCGCCGTGTGCTCCATCGCGCGGGAGATGCCGAAGTCGATGACCCGCGGGCCGTCCGCGCCGAGCAGCACGTTCGCCGGCTTGAGGTCGCGGTGCACGAGCCCGGCGCCGTGGATCGCGGTGAGCGCGTCGGCCAGGCCCTCGGCGAGTCGTCTCAGGTGGTGCTCCGGCAGCGGCCCGTGCCGTTCGACTGCCTCCTGCAGCGTCGGGCCGGGCACGTACTCGGTCGCCATCCACGGCCGCGGTGCCCGTGTGTCGGCGTCGAGCACGGCCGCCGTTCCGGTACCGCCCACCGCCCGCGCCATCTGCACCTCGCGCCGGAACCGCTCGCGGAACCGCGGGTCGTCAGCGAGCTCTGCCCGCGCGACCTTGACCGCGACCTGCCTTCCGTCACTGCTCTGGCCCAGGTAGACGGTTCCCATGGCGCCACGACCGAGCCTGCCCAGCAGCAGGTAGTCGCCGATGCGCTGAGGTTGGTCCACCTTCACCGGTTCGAGGGTAGCGGGAACTCGGGCCGGAACCTCACATCTGAGCGGATCTACGTATCGTTGTCACCCATGGGCCGGACCCGCTTGTACCGCAACGGCGAACTGGTCGACCAGGACTTCCCGGTCGCCGACGTCGCACACCTGCTGGAAGATCCCTCGGCCGTGGTGTGGTTCGACCTGTGCGCGCCCTCGGAGCCCGACGTCCGCCTGCTGCGCGACGAGCTGGGCCTGCACGACCTGGCGATCGAGGACGCCCTCGCCGAGCGCCAGCGCCCGAAGGTCGACCGCTACCCCACCCACCTGTTCCTCGCGATGCACGCCGTCACCTACGCCGAGCACGAGGTCAGGACCACCGAGGTCGACGTGTTCGTGCTCCCGCGGGTCCTGGTCACCGTCCGGGAAGACGAGTCCTACCCGCTCGACGGCGTGCTGCGCCGCTGGGACGCGGGCGCCGACCTCGCCTCCGCCGGGGTCAGCTTCCTGCTGCACGGCCTGCTCGACGACGTGGTCGACGGCCACCACGCCGCCGCGCAGGAGCTGGAGGACCACGTCGAGGACGTCGAGGACAGCATCTACGCGGAACGCCCCCACCAGGGCCGCAAGATCCTCAAGCTGCGCCGCGCCCTGGTCCAGCTGCGCCGCGTGGCCCTGCCGATGCGCGAGATCCTCGGCTCGCTCGTCCACCGCGAGCACGCGCTGGTCTCCGATGAGCTGATGCCGTACTACCTGGACGTGAAGGACCACACCCTGTTCACCGCGGAGCTGACCGAGTCGCTGCGCGAGCTCGTGACGAACCTGCGCGAGGCCGAGGTGGCCGTCCAGGGCAACCGCCTGAACTCGATCATGAAGAAGGTCACGAGCTGGGCCGCGATCATCGCCGTCCCGACCGCCATCTCCGGCTACTACGGCATGAACGTCCCGTACCCCGGTTACGACCAGCGGTGGGGCTTCTGGGTGGCCACCGCGGGCATCCTGGCCCTCTCCTACTACCTGTACCTGATGTTCAAACGCCGCGACTGGCTGTGAGGCTGCACCCGTGAAGATCCACCTGACCCGTCAGCACGAGCTCGCGATCATCACGATCGACGCACCCCCGCTCAACCTCTACACCCTGGAGCTGGACGCCGAGTTCCACGACGCCCTCGACGAGCTGGGCGACGCCCGCTGCCTGCTGGTCAACGCGGCCGGCAGGGTCGTCTCCGGCGGCGTGGACGTCTCCCTGTTCGCCGCCCAGGAGTACCGCTCCGACGCCCAGGCCCTGTTCGACCGCATGATGCTGCTCCCCCAGCGCCTGGCCGCGCTGCCGATCCCCACCGTCTTCGCCGCCCACTCCCTGTGCCTCACCTGGGCCTTCGAGCTGGCGGTGGCCTGCGACCTGGTCCTCGCCGCAGAGAGCGCCCGCTTCGGCCTGGTCGAGAAGGTCGTCGGCCTCACCCCGACGATGGGCGGCACCCAGCGCCTGGCCGCCCGCGCCGGCGTCGGCCGCGCCAAGGAGCTCGTCATGACCGGCGACCTGTACTCCGCCGAGACGCTGGAGCGCTGGAACGTCGTCAACCGCGTCCTGCCCGACGAGGGCTTCGCGCTGGCCGCCGAACGGTTCGCGCACGGCCTGGCCGTGGGCCCGACCCAGGCGCACGCGGCGACGAAGCAGGTGCTCGCCCACTTCGAACACGGTGGCGTCCCGGAGGCCGACGCGCACGTGACGACGATCGCGGCGGCCCTGTTCGACACCGAGGACCTGCCGAACGCCGTGCACAGCTTCCTGACCGACGGGCCGGGCAGGGCGACGTTCATCGGCCGCTGACGCGGGTCGCGGTGGAGCCGGAGTCCGGGCAGGGCTCCGGGAACAGCGCTCCAGCGCGGCGACCGGGCCACGACCCGGTCCTCGGGTACGTTCCCCGGCGTGCACTTACCCGTACCGCGCACCCTCCTCGTCCTGCACGCCCACTCCGGTGACGAGTCGGCGACCACCGGCGGCGCGCTGGCGCTGTACTCCCGCCAGGGCGTCCGCACGGTCCTGGTCACCTGCACCGGCCCTGCGCAGAACCCGGAGCTGCAGGCCGCTGCCGACGTACTGGGCGTCACGGACCTGGAGGCGCTCGGCTACCTCGACTCCGGTGAGGACGGTGAGGTGGGGCAGGGCGGGTTCTGCGCCATCCCGGTGAACATCGCCGCCAGCCGGGTCGCGGCGCTGGTCGAGCGCTACCGGCCGCAGGTCGTGGTCACGCACCACGGCGCTCACCGCGACCACGTGCACGCGGTCCGGGTGGCGAAGTCGGCGGTCTACCGCACCGGCATCCCCGCCAAGCTCTACCTCACCGCCGGCGGGGGTGCGACGACGATCGACATCGACGACGTGGCCGACGTGAAGCGCAAGGCCGTGCAGTGCTACCCGGGGCGGTACGCGGAAGGGGCGTTCGCGGTCCAGGAGCACTACTTCCGCGACCTGGACACCACGAACGCCCCGCTGCCGGAGACCGACCTGTTCGCCGGCGTGACGAACTGCGGGCCGGACCTGCCGCGCTGAGTTCCGGGGAGGACCTCAGCGGCGGCCGAGGGACGTGCAGGTGAAGCCCGCCCTGCGGATGACGTCCGGGTCGAGGATGTTGCGGGTGTCGACGACCACCGGCTGGCGGACCGTCTCGGCGAGGCGGGCCCAGTCGAGCGAGCGGAAGTCCGGCCACTCGGTGAGCACCACGAGCGCGTCGACGTCCTTCGCCGCCTGGTAGGCGTCGTCCACAACGGACACCGCACCGAGGTCGGTGCCGCCGCTCAGTGCCGGGTCGTAGCCCACGAGCTCGGCACCGGCCTGCTTGAGCAGCGCCGCCACGGCCAGGGCCGGCGAGTCGCGCAGGTCGTCGGTGCCCGCCTTGAACGTGAGTCCGAGCAGACCGAGGCGGACGTGCGAGAGGGAGCCGCCGCGCTTGCCGGTGACCGCCAGGCGGACCTTCTCGACCATCCGGGTGCGCTGGCGCTCGTTGGTGTCGATCGTGGCGCGCAGCAGCCGGAACTCGAAGTCCGCGGCGTCCGCGGCCTGGAGCATCGCGTGCGTGTCCTTGGGCAGGCAGGAGCCGCCCCAGCCGGGACCGGGCGAGAGGAACGACTGGCCGATGCGCTTGTCGTAGCCCATGCCCTCGGTCACGTCGGTGATGTTCGCGCCGAGCCGTTCGCACAGCTCCGCGACCGCGTTGACGTACGAGAGCTTCATCGCGAGGAAGCAGTTCGCCGCGTACTTGACCAGCTCGGCGGAGGCCGCGTCGGTCAGCACGGTCGGCGCACCCAGGCGGGCGTACAGGGCGGCCACGCGCTCGGCCGCGTCCTGCTGGTCGCAGCCGACGACGATGCGGTCCGGGTTCAGGAAGTCGTGCACGGCGGAGCCCTCCCGCAGGAACTCCGGGTTCGACACGACGGCCACGTCATCGCGGCGCAGCAGCTCGGCCGTGCGGACCGCGGTGCCCACCGGCACCGTCGACTTGTTCACGATCACGCAGCCCGACGGCAGCAGGTCGCGGGTCTCGTCCACAACGGACTCGACGGCCTGCAGGTCCGCGATGCCGCCCACGCCCATCGGCGTCGGCACGCAGAGGAACACGACCTCGGCGTCGGCCACCGCGGCCGACGCGCCGACGACGAACGAGAGCCGGCCAGAGGCCAGGCCGCCGCTCACCAGGTCCGCGAGACCGGGTTCGAGGATGTCGACCTCGCCGCGCGAGAGCCGTTCGACCTTGGCCTCGTCGACGTCCGCGCACACCACGCGGTGCCCCAGTGACGCGAGACACGCACCGGTGGTCAGGCCGACGTAGCCGGTGCCGACGACAGCGATCCTTCTGACGAACATCATTCTCCCGTTCGGTTCACGGCGAACGCGCGGAGAACGGCGTCGTCGCTCACGTCGATCATCTTGTTGCCCCACTGGTCGGTACCGGCGGCCAGGTCAGGTCTACCGTCCGGGAAGGGCCCGCGCGACACGAATCCGGTGAGTCCGTCGAAGACCGAGACGTACGCCTCAGCCTGCGGGCGCCAGTCGAGCTCGGCCTCGCAGCGGCGGCGGCCCTCGAAGCCGAGCCGGCCGCGGCGCTCCGCGTCGTCGAGCAGGTCGAGCAGCGCCGACGTGAACGCCTCCACGTCACCCGGCTCGACGTAGACGGCGCAGTCGCCCGCCGACACCACGGTCTCGGTCAGCCGGTAGGACAGCACCGGCAGCGCGTAGGCCATGTACTCCATGGTCTTGTTCATGGTGGACACGTCGTTCAGCGGCGACAACGGGTCCGGCCCCAGTCCCACGGCGGCCGTGGACAGGTAGCGGGTGATCTGCTCGGGACCGACCCGGCCGGTGAACTCGACGTACGGGTCGAGACCCCAGGCCGCGGACTGCTTCCGCAGGTCCTCCAGGCAGTCGCCGAAGCCGAGCAGGGCGAACCGGACGTCGCTGCGGCCGTGGTCGAACACGACCCTGCGGGCCACCTCCAGCACGCCGTCGACACCGTCCTGCGGGCCCATGATGCCCAGGTAGGCGACCAGGTGCTTGCCGCCGCGGCGCAGCTCGTCCACGCCCTCGACCGGCCGCATGACCGTCGTGTCCGGGCCCGAACGCACCACCGTCGTGCGCTCGGGCGGCACGTCACCGCGGGTCCACGCGATCTTCTGGTACGAGGTGTTGGTCGAGGTCACCCGGTCGGCCGTGCGGAACGTGCGCCGCTCCAGCCACTTCAGGACCCGGTACTGCAGCTTGCCTGCGAACCCGGCCGGCTCGCCGAAGCGGGACAGGAAGACCTCGGGGTTGAGGTCGTGGTGGTCGAAGACGAACTTCACGCCACCGAGCCGCCACAGCAGCGCGAGCGCCCAGTACGTGTCCGGCGGGTTGCACGCCTGCATCACGTCGAACCGGCGGCGCATGCGCACCTTCACGCTCAGCACCGCGGTGCGCACCCAGCAGTAGAGGAACTCCCAGGCGTAGCCGAGAGCACCCTCCGCCTGCGGTGGCGGGGCGTACTTGTGGAGGTGCACCCCGTCGAGGAGCTGGTAGGCGGGGTCACCCGGTCCCTTGGGGCAGATGACCGACACCTCGTAGCCGGCCGCTGTCAGCGCACGGCATTCGAGCCACACCCGCCGATCCAACGGCACGGGCAGGTTCTGCACGATGATCAACACGTGCGGTGCGCTCACAGCTAAGACCTCTCACCGGGGGACCGGGCCAACGCTCAGGTAGTCGTTCCACCAACGGGTGTGCGTTACCTCGTGGTGCGGTCGGTGGACCATTCGCCGGTCACACCGGTCAGGTGGCGCCAGCGGGCGAGCACCTTCTCCACGGCGAGCACCGACAGGAAGCACAGCGCGTCGAGTCGTGCGACCTCGCGCGACCGGACCAGGCCGCGCAGCTGCCCCAGGGCGAGCGGCGGCTCGTGGCCGGTGTGACCGAGCGCGTCCAGCTGCCGGTTGCCCAGCCGCACCCTGGCCCGGCGGCGCACCAGCGCCCCCACCGTCCTGGCCGGGCGCACGACCGCACGCGCCGACGGGACGATCTTCTTCTCCGCCAAGGAGAACCTGCGCTGCACGTACCCGTCGTCGTTGACGACGTCGGGCATCGGGAAGATCCGGGCGTGACCGCGTTCGGTGACCATGTAGGCGCCGGTGCCGGACAGCCCGCGGCGCTGGGCGAGCAGCCGCGCGATGGTGCGGTGGAAACCCGCGGCGACGCGGGAGCAGCCGGTGAGGTCGAGCTCGGGCACCGGCGCGCACGCGAGGGCCGTGTCGTCGGAGGTGAGCTCGGACACCATGGCGCGCAACGACTCGGCGGTCAGGTCGACGTCCGCGTCCAGGTACACCCGCGGGAACGTGGCGCACACCTCGTCACCCAGGGCGAGCGCGTGCACCTTGCCCGCCACCGGGGTCTCCACGACCTTCACGCCCGCCGCGCGGGCCACGCCGGCGGTGGCGTCGGTGCACGCGTTGGCCACGACGACGACGTCGAACTCCCCGCCCAGCAAGGACAGGGACCGCGCGATGCCGCGTTCCTCGTTGTGCGCCGGGATGACCACACCGGCGACCGGCCGCGTCACGCGGACCCCGCCACGTCGGTGCGGGCGCCCCAGCCGCCGGCCCATTCCGCGCGGCGGCGCCACACCTCGCTCCAGCGCGGACCCCTGCGCAGCACCCGTTCGGCCACGGCGCGCAACGCCACGCCCGCCCGCAGCGCGAAGAGCCCGTACCGCCGCGCCGTCACGTGGCGCTGCACGACCGTCGCCCGGCCGGTGAGCACCAGCACGTCGCGGTTCACCCGGTGCGCGGAGGAGGCGCCGACGGCGTGCTCGAACTCCGCGGCCGGTGCGATGCACGGCGAGAAGCCGAGTGCGGCGGCGCGCAGGCAGAGGTCCTGGTCCTCGCCGTAGATCCGGTAGGTCTCGTCGAACCCGCCGAGCCGTTCCCAGGTCTCGCGGGAGATCAGCAGGAACCCGCCGCTGATGACGTCGACCGGGCGCTGGTCGTCGCGCTGCCAGCCGCCCAGCGACTCGGGGTCGAAGAACGCGGAGCCGCGGAAGGCGCTGGACAGGCCGAGCATGCCGCTCGTGAGGCTCCAGGCGGTGATGCGGCCGAAGCAGCTGCGCGGGTCGAGCTCCCCGTCGGGTGTGACGCAGCGCCCACCGACGATGCCCGTGCGCGGCCGTGCCCGCAGCACCGCCAGCGCCGCGTCGATCGCGCCCGGCCTCGGGTGCGCGTCCGGGTTCAGCAACAGGAAGTAGTCGCCCCTGGCGCGTTTCGCCGTGCGGTTGACCGCGAAGCCGAAGCCGGTGTTGCGGTGCATGCGCTCGACCGCGCCGGTGCCCAGCAACCGCTCGGCCACCTCGGCCGCGCCGTCCGCGGAACCGTTGTCCGTCACCAGGACCTCGAACGGGTCCGACGGCGCCGCAGACCCCTGCAGCGAACGCAACGTGGCTTCGAGGTGGTCGGCGGCGTTGTAGGACACCATCAAGATCGACAGACTCACCAGGTCGGAGCCACTCGTCATGTCAACTGGATCGAGAGCCCGTCTGGAGTCGTTACAGTGACGGCATGATCCGTCGCCTCGCCCGGCGCCTCGTCCTGCCGCTCACTGCTCCGATCGGCTCAGTGCGACAGGTCTCTTCGCCGCAACCGCACGTCGTGCTCACCTACGACGACGGGCCGCAGCCGGGCGCGACCGAACGGGTGCTGGAATCCTTGGCGAACTCCGGTTGCACGGCAACGTTCTTCGTGTTGACGGGCCGGGCGCGCAAGCACCCGGGACTGCTCGCCGAGGTGCAGGCCGCGGGCCACGAGATCGCGCTGCACGGCGTCGACCACGTGCGCCTCACCACACTGGCACCCAAGGAGGTGCGCGCCCGCACGGCCGACGGCAAGCACTTCCTGGAGGACGTCCTCGGCACCGAGGTGCGCTGGTTCCGCCCCCCGTACGGCGCGCAGCGGCCGGCGACGTACGCGGCGATCCGCGCCACCGGCATGGACTCCGTGGTGTGGGACGTGGCGGCGTTCGACTGGGAGGACGACCCGGCCGCCACGATCGCCGAGCGGACGCTGCGGGAGGTCCACAGTGGAGCGGTCGTGCTGATGCACGACGGCTACGCGGGACCGGAGGACGGCGTCGACGACGGGCCCGCTCCGACGTTCGACCGCGGCGAACTCGCCCGGCTGGTGTGCGCCGGCCTGGCCGAGCGCGGCCTGAAGGGCGTCTCGCTGCGCGACGCCCTCGCGCACGGCCGGCCGGTGAAGCGGGCCTGGTTCCGCTCCTGACGGTGAACCTCACCGCCGAGGGCGCCAGGGGCTACCGCACGGGCACCGGGGAGGCGGCGGCGGTGATCAGCACCTTCGGCGCGGTGGACCCGTCCGCGCGCACCTCGTAGATCGACGAGCGCTTCTCGTCACCGTTCGTCGCGGCGTAGGCCAGGGTGTCGCCGTCCAGCCACGTGGCCTGGTCGTCGATGCCGGTCGTGCCCTCGATGACGGTCTCGGCGTTCGTGCGCAGGTCGGCCACCGCGAGCCGCCACGGGCCGGTGCGCGAGGTCCGCTTCTTGTAGGCGACCTTCGTGCCGTCCGGTGACAGCGACGGGCACTCGGCGGTCTGCCGGACGTCGGCCATCGTCCGCGCGACCAGGTCGCCCTTCATCAGCCACGTGCGGCCGGCCGTGGCCATCGTCGCGTAGAACGTGCGGTCGTCCTGGGCGACCGTGACGCCCCAGAAGTTGATGTCCGCGGCGGTCATGACCTGGCCGCCGACGGTGGACCGGAAGGTCTCCAGCGACTCGACGAGCGTGCCGGAGGCCAGGTCCAGCACACCGGTCCTGGTGGAGAAGCCGCCCGGCACGGAGTAGGAGTCGCCGGTGACGAACGTCGTCCAGGAGACCACCTTGCCCGACTGGGAGACCCGCGCCCGGCTCGGCGTGCCCGGCAGCGCGACCGTGCGGAGCACCTCGCCGTCCGCGTCCAGGACGGCGGCCTCGTAGGACGGCCCGATGCCCGCGAGCCGCAGGCAGACCGTCGTCCCCGCGGCCACGTAGACCCGCTGGCACCGCAGCGCGGTCGGGGTGCGCTTGCCGCCGGGGTCGGCGAGCGCGACCTGGTCGACCTGGCCGTCGTAGCTCTCCAGGTCGACGAACAGCAGTCCGCCCTGCACCGGCGGCGCGGCGCTCGCCCGCGCGTCGTCGCGCTTGGCCACGGTCCAGGCGACGAACCCGCCGCCGCCGAGCAGCACCAGCACGATGGCGGCGATGCCGATGGCGACGCGGTGCCGGGCGAGCGCGGTCACGCCGCCACCTCCGCGTCGGCGCCGGTGCGGCCGCGGCCGGTGAGGACCAGCGCGGTCCCGAGTGCGGCGAGGAGCGCGACGGCGGCCACGAGCACGGCCCAGCGCATGTCGAGGAAGGTCAACAACACTCCGAAGAGGACGGACGAGAGCAGCCGGGCGACGGCCTGGCCGGTCTGCAGGATCGCGAGCCCGCTCGCCCTGATCGACTCGGGCACCAGCTCCGCTCCGTGCGCCATCAGCACACCGTCGGTAGCGGCGTAGAAGAGGCCGTGCAGCAGCAGGACCAGGCACACCACCGCGATTCCGCGACCGCCGAGGACGAGCAGCGCGTACACGCCCAGCAACGCGACGTGGCCGACGGCGAACATCCGCCAGCGGCCGAACCGGTCGGCCACGCGCCCCAGCGGCAGCGCGGCCAGCAGGAACACCAGCGCGGTGCCCAGCGGCAGCAACGGCAGCAGGCTCGTCGGCACCCCGGCGGTCTTCTGCAGCACGACGAAGACGAACGCGTCGCTGATCGTGGCGAACCCGAGCACGGTGGCCGCGACCGACGCGCCGCGGAACCTCTTGCCGCGCAACAGGTGCAGGCCATCACGCCAGCGGATCTCCGGCCGGGGCGCGGCGACGGCGGTGCGCGGCGGGCCGGGCACGAACGTCACCAGCACGATCACGCCGACCAGCGCGAAGCAGAAGCTCACGCCGAAGACCAGGCTCGGGTCGGCGCCGAGCTGGATCATGATGAGGAACGTCACCAGCGGGCCGAGCATCGCGCCGAACGTGTCCATCGCCCGGTGCAGGCCGAACGCCCTGCCCAGCACGGGCGCCGGGGTGGCCAGGGAGATCAGCGCGTCGCGCGGCGCGGTGCGCAGGCCCTTGCCCGCGCGGTCCGTGGCCACGACGGCACCGATCGCGGCGGTCGAGGCGCCGGCGAACGGGAAGAGCAGTTTGGACAGTGCCGAGATCCCGTACCCCGCCAGCGCCACCGCCCGGTACTTGCCCAGCCGGTCACCCAGGTGGCCGCCGACCAACCGGAGAAGGACGGTGGCACCGCTGTACAAACCGTCGAGCAGTCCGAACTGGACATACCCGAGCTGCAGGACGTAGAGCACGTAAACCGGCATGAACGCGGTGACCATCTCCGCGGACACGTCGGTGAGGAGGCTCACAGCGCCCAGTGCGACGACCGTGCCGGGCACCTTCCCGGTGACCCCGGTTCCACCGGCCGCCTCGACCGGTGTGGTGCGCGCGGAGGCCAGGTACATCGAGCGTCTCTCCTCCGCTGCGGGAACCTAGGTGCGGACCACCTGCCGCGCGACCGCGACAACCTCGTCAGCTGCGCGTTCCCACGAGTAGTGCTCGCGGACGGCAGCCGCCTCGGCGGCCGTTCGCGTGAACACGGTGTCATCCGCGAGCAGGCGTGCGACAGCGCCAGCCAGCTCTGCTGGGTCATCGGTTGCGACGAGGGCGCCGTTACGGCCGTCCTCCACGATCTCGGGCATGGCGAAGGCCTTGCGGGCCACGCACGGCAGGCCGCGGGCCAGCGCCTCGACGAGCGCGATGCCGAAGCCCTCGAAGCGCGACGGCATGACGAACACGTCGTGGTCGTCGTAGATGCCCGCCATCGCGTCGATCGGCTGGCGCCCGAGGAACGTCACACCCGGCGGGACCTCCCCCGGCAGCGGCCACTGGGCGGGGCCGACGACCGTGAGCGTGATCCCGGGGTCGACCTCGGCCCGCAGCCGGGCGACGGCGCCGAGAACCTGCGGGCCGTTCTTGGTGAAGAAGTCCTTGCCGACCAGGAGAAGCCGCCGCCGTGGTCCGTCGACCCGGCGCTGCCGCACCTCCGCGGGCACCTCCTGACCGGTCCACGCGGCCGACGCGCCGGGGTTCACGACGTGCACCCGTTCACGTGGCACACCCGAGACGTTCACCAGGTGGTCGGCGAACCACCGGCTCATCGCCACGACCCCGGCGGCGCGCTCGTACATCCCGCGCTGGCGGTCACGAAGGCGTTCCAGGTCACCGCGTGCCAGCGACGGGAAGTGGACAAGTCGCCCGTTCTCGTCCATGTGGTCGAAAAGCACGTCGTAGCTCAGGTCCTGGAGGATGAGGAACGGCGCGCTGACCGGTGCGAGGTCCTGGATCTGCAGCACCACGTCGCAGGGGTTGGCGCGCAAGCTCCGGTCGAGGCTCCGCTCCCCGTAACGGCGTGCGAGAGCGGAGTGCTTCCACATCGACACCCAGCGGCCGTCGACGCGCCGGGCGTTGACGGCCTTGAAGGCGGCGCGCACCGCCCCGGGGTAGGTCAACCCGACGTCGACGACCTCGATACGCTGGCGCAACGCGTTTCTGAGGTTCCAGGGGGTGTGCGACCACGTCCCTTCCGGACGGGGGTCCCACGCGCAGGCGAATCCGAGGCGCATGGGGCACACCATAGCGGCGGGTAACGGGGAGGCGGGGCGACGCGATTACCGTTTCGTACAGGCGACTGCCCCGCGACTTGAGGTGAGCATGGATTTCTGGAAGACCATCAAGGTCCTCCTCCGCCGGTGGTACGTCGCTCTGCCCGTGCTGTTGCTGTCCCTCGGTGGTGCGGGGGTCGTGTTCGCATCGGTGCCGCCGGAGTACGAGTCGACCGGCACGGACCTGCTGACGGTGCCGAAGGCCGGCGCCACGCTCGACCCGTCGAAGCCCTCCGGGATCATCAACCCGTTGCTGGCGTTCGACGCGAGCCTCACGACCACGGCGCAGCTGCTGACCCAGGTCCTGCTCGACCCGGCGGTCTACGCGCAGCTGACCCGGAACAACCCGGACATCGAGTGCGAGGCGGGCGACGGCGGTCTGCGCGGTCCCTTCGTCCAGGTCGTCTGCAAGGCGCCGACCCCGGAGGCCGCGCGCGCCACCGTGGACGGGGCGTTCAAGCGGCTGAGCCAGGAGCTCGTCGAGCGGCAGCGCAAGCTCGGCGCGCCGGAGTCGACGTTCATCAACGTCGAAACCGTCGTCGCGCCGACCGAGGCGACGCTGCTCGTCGGCGGCAAGCTGCGGGCGGCGGGCGCGGCACTCGCGCTGGGCCTCGCGGCGAGCCTCACGTCGGCGTACATGATCGAGAGCTTCATGCTGCGCCGCAAGAAGCCCGAGGCGCGCAAACCGGAGCCCAGGAAGCCGGACGACCCGAAGTGGCCGTCCGACGAGGGCGAGCGGCGCGCCACCCCGGCCGCGCCCCAGCACCACAAGCTCTCCAACGAGGCGAACCCGACGGTGCGCATCGCCCGGCCGGGCTGAGCCGATGCCGAGAACACCCGTCCACCCCCGCACGCTCACCCGCACCGACGGCGCCACCCTCTCGGTGGTCTACATCGCCGTGCTGGTGCTCGTGCCGTCCCGGCTGGTGCTCGCCGGCATCCCGCTCGACATCCGGCCGTCGATGCTGCTGGGCTTCGGCCTCGGCATGTGCTGGCTGTGCGCGCAGATGGTCGACAACCTCGGCATGGCGAAGGGGCGCAGCGGTGTCCGCACCGCGATCTTCCTCTTCGCCTCGTCGCAGATCGCGACCTACGGGTACGTGACCCTGCGGCACATGCCCTACGACGAGCTGAAGTCGGCCGACCTGAGCTTCGTCACGATCGTCTCGCTGATGGCGGCCGGTCTGCTGATCATCGACGGCGTCCGCACCCTGGACCGCCTCGACAGGGTGCTGAAGTTCGTGGTGATCGCCTGCACGATCATGGCGGTCATCGGCATGATGCAGTTCTTCACCGGCTTCGACCTCACCAAGTACATGGCGATGGTGCCGGGCCTGCGCTCGGTCGGCACCGGTGAGGCCGTGCTGGCCCGTGCCGCGTTCCGCCGCCCCGGCGGCACGGCGGGCCACCCCATCGAGTTCGGTGTCGTGTGCGGTCTCGCCGTGCCGCTGGCCGCGCACTACGCGTTCCGCACGAAGAAGCGCAGGCAACCCAGCCGCCGCTGGTGGTTCTGCGTGCTGATGCTCGCGATGGGCGCGGTCGTGTCGCTGTCCCGCTCGGCGATCCTGGGCCTGCTGGTGGCGGGCATCATCCTGCTGCCGACGTGGCCCGCCAAGCAGCAGCTGCACACGATCCTCGCCGCACTGGGCTTCCTGACGGTGCTGCGCGCGTTCGTGCCCGGCCTGGTCGGCACGCTGCTGAGCCTGTTCCGCAACATCTCCAACGACCCGAGCATCCAGGGCCGCACCGACGACTACGCGAGCACCGAGGCCACGATCGAGCAGAACCTGTGGCTGGGCCGCGGGTTCGGCACCTACCTGCCCACCAGGTACGGGCCGATCGACAACCAGTACCTCGGCTCGCTGGTGGAGAACGGCCTCGTCGGCATGCTCGCGTTCCTGTTCCTGTTCATCGCCGGCATCTACGCGGCAGCGGCGGCCCGGCGGCTGAGCACCGACCCGCACGTGCGGGACCTGTGCCAGTCGCTGCTCGCCTGCATCGCGATGCTCGGCGTCTCCAGCGCCACGTACGACACGTTCGCGTTCAAGATCGCGAGCGGGCTGATGTTCGTGCTGCTCGGGTGCGCCGGCGCGCTGCTGCGGATGCAGAAGGCCGCGGCCGCGACGATGGCCTCGGCGCCGGTGCCTCCGCTGCCGCAGACGGCGACGTCCCCTTCCCGCGCTGTGCGGGAGGGGACGTCGCCGTGAGCGCTGCCGCGAGCCGGTCAGTTCTTGACGGCCGACCCGTCCTCGTAGGTGTTGTTCACCCACTCGACCTGGCCGTCGAGCCGGGCAGGGCCGTAGACGAAGCCCTTCGTGAAGACGTTGTCGCGGATGACCCGGTTGGTGCCCTTGGGGTCGAGGTAGATCGTGTAGTTGCCGCCGTTGAGGAAGTTGTTCGCGATCAGGATGTTCGACGGCGAGCCGAACTCACCGCCGACGAGGATCGCCGACGTCTGGTTCTTCGGGTTCTCGATCCGGTTGTGGCGGATGGTGATGTTGGAGCCACCGGTGATCTGGATGCCGTCGTTGTGGTCGCCGGGACCCTTGCTCAGGTCGTGGATCCACGAGTCGACCAGGCTCGCGCCGGTGTCCATCTTCACGCCGTCCGAGCAGCCGCTGATGTTGATGCGCACCGAGGTGACGCCCCCGTAGCCGACGCCGTACTCGCAGTCGTCGGAGCCGATGATCTCGACGTCCTGCACGGTGAGCCGGGTGAACTTGTCCACGAGGTAGACGCCCCACTGGCCGGTCGCCCTGACCTGGCTGCGGGTGATCTTGACGTCGTTCGCGGTGACGCGCACCGAGCAGGGGATCTGCTTGCCGTCGATGACCGTGCCGGCCTTGTCGATCAGGTACTCGCCGCCCTTGCAGGGCAGCGGGGCGAGCTTGACGCCGGTGTGCGCCCAGCCGGTGTTGTCGGGACCGGGCCAGCCCCCCGCGGCGGGCGGTGTGGGGGTCGACGGGGGCTTGGGCGTCGTGGTCGTCGGCAGCGGCGGCGCGACCGACGACTGGGTGCTGCTGGGTGCGGCGCTGCTGGAGCTGGCCGGGGCCGGCGAGGACGTCTCGGTGGACGTCGGCGCGGCACCGGTGGGGTCGCCCTCCTCCGCTCCCGCTCCGGCCTTGCAGCCGGCGAGCGCCAGCGCGGCCGCGATCACCACAACAACGGACAACCGTGCCGGCCGACCATTGTTCCCACAGGTCACGGCCCTATCACGGGCAGTTCTCATGAAGAATTCCTTCGCGTGATCATTGTGCAGTACACGGCGGACACCGACCAATGTCACCCACGTCCGTCCAACCGCGACTTCGCGGCAGCACGGCACTTCTTACCCCATGGCCCGGCGGTTGCCAAACCCCCGCAACCAATTTCCCGAGCCATAGGAATAATTGATGACCCGTTGCGCGGGGAGTACGCATGACCGGCGAAGAACCGATCACCACCACAAAAGACGCCGACCACCTGGCGAAATCCACTTCAGGCGGAAAGGTCCGCCGCGCACTCGGCTTGAGCTTCCTGAACACGGTGTTCGGCAAAATTGGAACGCTGCTCACAGGAATCCTCCTCGCGCGGGTTCTCGTGCCGGAGGACTTCGGTGTCTTCGCGGTCGCGCTGGTCGCTCTCGGGGCTCTGCTCGCGATCAACGAGCTCGGCGTCAGCCTGGCACTGGTGCGCTGGCCCGGCGACCCGAGGGAGATCGCGCCGACCGTCACGACGATCTCCATCGCGTCCAGCGGCCTGCTCTACGCCCTGTGCTGGTTCGCCGCGCCCGCGTTCTCCGAGGCGCTGGGGGCACCCGACGCGACCGGTGTGGTGCGGCTGCTGTGCCTGTCGGTGCTGATCGACGGCGCGACGGCCGCGGCCGCGCAGTTCACCAACCGCGAGTTCCGCCAGGGCGCCCGGCTCGCGGTCGACATGTCGAACCTGGTGCTCACGACCGGGGTGACCGTGGCGCTGGCGCTGGCCGACCACGGGGCGTGGAGCCTCGCGTGGGGCAGGCTCGTCGGCAACGCGCTGTCGGCCATCCTGTTGTTCCGGCTCGTCGCGCTGTGGCCGAAGCCCGGTTTCGACCGCAGGCAGGCCCGTGAGCTGATGACGTTCGGCCTGCCGCTGGCCGGGGCGAGCCTGCTCGTGTTCGCGATGCTGAACGTGCACTTCGTGATCACCGGCTCGCTGCTCGGCGCGGTGGCGCTGGGCCTGTACCTGCAGGCGTTCAACCTGTCGAGCTGGCCGGTGAACATGTTCTCGGTGGTGATCCGCCGGGTGTCGCTGGCCGCGTTCGCCCGCGTGCAGGACTCGCCGGCCGAACGCGAGGCGCTGCTGGCCCGGTTCACGACGCTGCTGATGGCCGGCGCGTTGCCGGTGTGCGCGCTGCTGGGCCTGCTGGCGCTGCCGACGGTGACGACGCTGTACGGGCACAACTGGGCCGGGTCGGCCGCCGCGTTGCAGTTCCTGGTGGTGCTCGCGATCGTGCGGGTGGTCACCGAGCTCGCCTACGACTACCTCGTCGCGCTGAACCTGCCCTCCCGCACGATGTGGTTGCAGGCGGGCTGGCTCGTGGTGCTGGTCGCGCTGCTGCCGCTGGGGGCGATGTGGGACGGCATCCGCGGGGTGTCGGCGATGCACGCGCTGATCGCGGTGTTCCTGGTGCTGCCCGCGTACACGCTCGCCGTGACCCGCACCGGCGTGCGCCTGCGCGTGCTGCTCGCGGCGGTCGCACGGCCGGCGCTCGGCTGCGCGCTGCTGGCCGCGGTGGTGCTGGTCGTCCGGTGGCTCACCGAACCGTCGGTCCTCCAGCTGCTGCTCGGCGCGGGCCTCGGCGGTGCCGTCTACCTGGCCGTCGTGTGGCCGCTGCGCAACCTCGTCAAACACCTCGGCTGACCGCTCCCGACCGCGTTGCGCGCGGTAATCCGGTGGAGGGCGCTGGCTAGGATGATCTTCATGGCTGGGAGGTCACCGGTTCCCGAGTGGGAGTCCCTGCTCGTCCGGCGGCTTCCCGGCACGTGGGAGCCCGTCACGGGTGGGGAGTCGGGCGCTCGTGTCCTGCGCAGTGCCGACGGCTCGCGGTACGCCAAGTGCGTACCCGCAGAGCAGCAGGACCTCCTGGCCCGGGAACGGGACCGGGTCGACTGGCTCAGCAGCAGCGGTGTCCCGGGCCCGGTGGTGCTCGAATGGGTCGCCGACGCCGACGCCGCCTGCCTGGTGACCAGCGCTGTCCGCGGGGTGCCCGCCGACAGCATGCCGGCCGACGCGCTTCGGCGGGCGTGGCCGTCCATCGCGGAGGCCGTGCGCGGGTTGCACGCGTTGCCCGCAGGCGACTGCCCGTTCACCCGGGACCTGGGGCAGATGTTCGCCGTCGCCCGGGACGTCGTCGCGCGGGGTGCGGTCAACCCGGAGTTCTTGCCGGTCGAGCAGCAGCAGGCGGCTCCTGCAGAACTGCTCGCGAGGCTTGCCGTGCAGGTCGACCGCCGCCTTGAGCAGGAAGCCGCCGACACCGTCGTCTGCCACGGCGACCTGTGCCTGCCCAACATCATCCTCGACCCCGGCACGGCCGGCGTCGCGGGCTTCATCGACCTCGGACGCCTCGGCCGGGCAGACCGGTACGCCGACATCGGCCTGCTGCTCGCCAACGCCAGGGAGACGTGGGAGGACGAGGACCGGGCGATCGCCGCCGACGACGCCTTCGCCGATGGCTACGGCATCGCGCTCGATGCCGACCGGCAGCGGTTCTACCTCCACCTGGACCCGCTCACCTGGGGGTAGCCCGCGGTCCGGTCAGCGGCGGGTCGCGGCCGCGTTGGCGTCGTCCACGGCGACGCGGCCGCGCAACCGTTCGACCTTGCGGCGCACCTTGTACGCCGCCAGACCGCTCGTGGAGCGCACGACGTCCAGCAGGTCGGTGCCGGCCGTGCGCGCGGCGATCTCGTACTCCTGCTCCTGCAGCTCGGCGGCACGGCGCAGGCTGAACCGGTCGACCACGAGCTTGCGCCCGAACTCCCCCAGCTCGGCGCGCAGCCGCGGTGACTCGACGAGCCGCCGCAGACCAGCCGTCAGCGACGGCACCCCGTCCCCGCCGAAACCCCACCAGCCGCCCGACAGGAACCCCGGCAGGCTCTCCTCGGTGACCAGCTCGCTGAACCCGTCGAGCCCCAGCACCACCAACGGCTTGCCGAACGACAGCGCGCGCAGCGCAGAGCCGCCCATGCCGGCCGCGATGTCGGCGGCGGCGTACGCGGGCCGGGGGTCGGCGAGCTGACCGGTCAACACGACCGCACGACGGCCCGCGCGCGCGTTGGCCTTCTCCGCGCGTTCGGCGATCTCGGACCGCGCCGGACCGTCGCCGACGATGGCCAGCTGGGCGTCGTCGAGCTCCGCCACGGCGTCGCACGCGGCCAGCAGGCCCGGCAGCTTCAGGTCCGGCACGAGCCGCGACACCGCCACGACCAGCGGCGCGTCGGTGAGCCCGTGCCGGGCGCGGAACCCGCCGTCGGCGAACCCCGGGTGGTCGCCGTCGGTGTCGACGGGCGGTTCCAGCAGCGTCACGCGGTGGTGCCCGGCGGCCACGGCCTCCTGGCGGATCTGCTCGGTGCCCACGATCAACGGGATCGAGCGCGGGAAGAACGGCACCACCGACATCGACATCACGGTCGCGATCGGCGCGGCCGTGCGGCGGATCCCGGCGCCGTACAGGGCTTCGAACGCGGGCGGCCACTCGTAGCCGTGCACGACGTCGATGCCGCGCGAGCGCACCAGCCGGTTGATCGTCGAGACCACCCGGCGGTCGGGGCGCTTGCGCCGCAACGGGATCTCGACGTGCTCCAGGCCGTGCGCGGCGACCAGCGGCACCAGCTCCCCCGGTTCGGACACCACGACCACCTCGTGCCCGCGGTCGCGCACGGCCGCGGCGAGCTGGAGCGCGTTCAGCTGGGAGCCCCCGAGCTCCATGCTGTGGGGGTAGACGACAACCCGCATGCTCACCTCTGCCGGGAACCTTCCGCGACGCGCAGGCCGATGGCGCCGGCCACCACCGCCGCGCGGGCCTGCCACGAGTGCTGCTCGGCGAAGCGCTGCCGCCGCGCGGGGTCCTGCGGTGCGCTGAGCGCGGTCAGCACCGCGCGGGCGAGCTCGGCCGGGTCCCCCACCGCCACCACGTCGGGCGACTCGTCAGCGAGCCGGAGCGTCGCGGGCAGTGCGCTGCCGACGACAGCGCGCCCGGCAGCGAGGTACTCCAGCGTCTTCAACGGGAACGAGGCGCGGTTGAACGCCGTGTCCGCGTACGGGGTGAGCCCGACGTCCATGCGCCGCAACCACTTCGGCAGCTCGGCGAACGGGACCGCGCCGGGGTGGTGCACGTTCGGGCGGGCGACGAGGGCGGGGAACCGCTCCGGCTCCCACGCCGGGTCGCGCGGTCCGACGAGCAGCAGCCCGATCCCGGTGTCCGCCACGGCTTCGAGGTACCGGATGTCGATCCGGTCGGTCAGCTGCCCGACCACACCGGCGACCTCGTCCGGGAACCCGTCGGGCAGGCCGGCGGGGACGACGGACTCGATGCCGCGGTAGGCCGCCGTGTCGCAGCCGTTCGGCACGACCACGGGGTCCGCGCCGAGCTCACGCCAGCGCGCGGCCAGCTCCGGTGTCACCGCGAGCACCACGTCCGTGCGGGCCAGTGCCGCCTTCTCCTGCGCGCGCAGCCGGGACGCGTCCTGGTTCATCAACGCGGCACCGGAGACCCAGTCGTCGGTGCCGTACAACACGTTCAGCGCGTCCCAGCGGCCGAGCACGTCGTCGAAGGAGCACGCGATGACGGCGTGCGGCCTGCGCGGGAGGTGCTGCTTCACCTGGGCCCGCACCAGCGGCCACGTGGTCGCGCGGATGCCGGGCCTGGTGAGGCCCGGCAGCGCGATCGGGGTCAGGCGCGTGACGCCGGGGAGGGCCTCGCGCACGGAGGGACGCCACGACCGGCGGGTGCTGCCGATGCCCCGGTACCGCTGGGGCGTCACGGGTGAGACCGGCGGGTCCACCCACAGCACGTCCGCGTGGGCCGTGAGAGCTTCGGTGAGCTGGCGTTCGGAACCCCGAACGCCGTCCCACGTCACTCCCGAGAACAGCACGACCAGCGGTCGTGGCGTCACTCAGATCAACTCCTGTGTCAGCTTCCCGGGGTGAACACGACGTCCACCCAGTAGTTCGCACCGCCGAAGGTGTCACCGGGGAAGCCCGTGCCACCGCGGAACACACCGTTCGGAGATGCTGCCGCGGCCAGCGGCGGACTGCTGACCGCCGACCGGTTGAAGTACCCGGCGTCGGCCGAGTAGCGGCCGACGGTCGTCGTGTACGAGGCCACGTACGTCTGGCCGGCGGTGATCGGCACCGGGGTGTCGAACACGAGCGTCTGCCAGCCGGTCGCCGTCTCGTTCACGAACGTGCCCGTCGCGAGGCTGGTGCCGTTCGACGCCCACAGCGACCCGGTGTGCGTGCCGGTGTTGCCCGCGCCCTTGTAGAACTTGACGCCGGACACCTGGCCGTTGACCGCCGCGGTGAACCGCACGCCCAGCTCGTAGGCGTTGTTGTCGTTGGACGACGTCACCGCGGGCAGGGCGGCGGCGCTGAACAACGAGCACGGGCAGGTCGCGGCCGAGGTCGTCGTGAACGACCACGTGGCCGGGCTGGTCGTGGCGTTGCCGTTGACGTCCAGGATCCGCAGCTCGGCCGCGTACTGCGTACCCGGTGCGAGCGGGGCGTCCGGCGTCCAGGTCACCGTCTTGCCGTCACCGGAGACGGCGAACGCGCCGGAGGTGCCGGCCCCACCGGGGTCCTTGAGCGAGAGCTGCGCCGACGCCACGTCGACCGGCTCGTTGAAGGTGGCGGTGACGGTGGTGTTCAGCGCGACACCGGTGGCTCCCGGCGCGGGCGTCCTGGCGGTCAGGATCGGCGGCGTGCTGTCGCCGTTCGCGCCGTTGCGCCAGATCACGTCGACCCAGTAGTTCGTCGAGTTGTACGTGCCGGTGGGGAAACCACCGCCGGTGCCGTAGCGGTACACGCCGTTCGGGCCGTCCACACCGGACTTCAGCGCGTGCAGCGAGTAGTAGTCGTGGCTGGAGTTGAAGCTGCCGTTGGTGGCGGAGTAGCGGCCGTTCGGCGCGTAGTAGGACACCACGTAGGTGGTGTTCGCCTGCACGTCGACGGGCTGGTCGAACGTCAGCGTCTGCCAGCCGCTCGCCGTCTCGCCGTTGAACGTGCCGGTCGCGAGCCGCTGCCCGCTCGCCGACCACAGCGAACCGGTGTGCGTGCCGGAGTTGCCGAAGCCCTTGTAGAACCGGACGCCCAGCACCTGGCCGCGGCCGTCGAAGCGGATCTTGGTGCCCACCTCGACCGCGCCCGTGTCGCTCACCGCGTTGACGGCGGGCGCCGCGAAGTCGTCCCACACCGTGCACGGGCACGTGGCGCCGCGCGGGGTACCGGTGGTGAAGGACCACAGCGTCGGGCTCGGCGTGTTGCCGGACAGGTCGGTCGCCTTCCCGGACACGTCGTAGGTCGTGCCCGGCAACAGCGGGTTGTTCGGCGTGAAGGTGGCCTTCATGCTGTTGGCCGCCACCGAGATCGTGCCGGACACACCGCCGTTGGGGCCGTTGACGAGGATCTGCGCCGAGCTCGGCGTCACCGGCTCGTCGAAGGTGATGCTGACCGCCGGGGTCAGCGAGACGCTGCCCTGCTGGTTCAGCGGGTCCGTGGACAGCGTGCCGGGGGCGCGGGTGTCCGGACCGGGGTCGAGCGCGAAGATCGGGTCGACCCAGTAGTTGGCGTTGCGGTAGCTGTCGGTCGGGAAGCCGGACGACCCGCCGCGGAACACGCCGTTCGGGTTGCCGGAGACGCCCTTGGCCGCCGACAGCGGTTCCAGGCCCACCGCCGCGCTCGTGAAGTAGTCGGCGTCACCGGCGTAGCGGCCGTTGGGCGCGAAGTACGACGCGACGTAGGTGGTGTTCGCCGAGACCTGCACGGCGGTCGGGAACGTCAGCGTCTGCCAGCCGGTCGCCGTCTCCGCGCCGAACGTGCCGGTGGCCAGCCGCTCACCGCCGGCCGACCACAGCGAGCCGGTGTGCACGCCGGTGTTGCCGGTGCCCTTGTAGAACCGGACACCGCGGACGTACCCGTTCACGCTGGACTGGAACTTCACGCCGAGCTCGATCGCGCCGCCGTCGTTGGTCGACGGCACCGCCGGGGTGGCGTTCTCCGTCCAGATGGTGCACGGGCAGTCGCGGGCGAGCACGGTGACGTCGCGGCTCACCGCGGCCGAGAGGTTCGCGGAGTCGTCGACCGCGCGGACCTTCAGCGTCTTGGGACCGGCGGCCGAGAAGGTGTGCGTGTAGTTCCACGACGCCGTGCCCGCGGTCCAGTTGGCCGGGTGCCAGGTGGCGCCGTTGTCGACCGAGACCTCGACGCCGGCGACGCGGCCCGACGAGTCGATCACCGTGCCGTTGAACGTGTAGCCGGTGCCGACGGTCGGCGAGTTCGTGGTGCCGAACGCGACCGACGGCGGTGCGGTGTCGGTGCTCGCGGTCGTGGCGAAGAGGTTCGGCTCCAGCGTGGTGGGCTGGACGCCCATGTCCGCCAACAGGTTCACCGTCGCCTGCTTGATCCGGACGTCCGAGGTCGGCTCGTCGGTGCGGAACGCGTGCTCGTCCTCCAGGCCCCACGCCCACTGCACGGTGCCCGCGCCGAAGACCAGCGCGCCGGAGGAGTGCCTGTACAGCGTCAACGCGTGCGTCTTCGTGCCGCTCCTGTAGAGGTCACCGTGGTTCTGCAGGACGTACTGGCCGTCCATCGTCACCGTCGTGCGCGACAGCTGCGCCACGCCCGGCGGCTGGAAGCCGTTGTCCTCGACGGAGTCCCACTCGTAGCCCAGGGTGCCCGGCTTGAAGGAGTAGGCGCCGGTCGTCATGGACGCGAGCGGGGTGTTGCGCCACAGCCGCATCTTGCCGTAGGCGGCGGGGACGACCAGGGAGTCGTCGCGGCGGCCGTTGACCGTGAAGATCTGGCCCAGCAGGGCGTTCTCCGGGTTCGCGCCGTTGGGCGAGGTGGTGAACCGCGGGTCGCGCCAGGTGCCGGTCCACTCAGGGCTCGGGTCGATCTTGGCGCTGGCCTTGGTCTCCTTGTAGGTCACCACGGTCCGCCAGTCCGTCGGCGAGGAGCCGAGGCTGGGGGCCCAGCGGTGCTTCCAGAAGACCTCGTTGCCGGTCATGAACGCGAGGTGCACGCCGGCGGCCCGTGCGTTCTCCACGGCGGTGCGCTGTTCCCTCGACCAGTACTCGTCGTGGCCGACGGCCATGAACACCTTGTGGTTGAGGATCAGGTTGCCGCGGCGGGCGGTGTCGGCGTTCGTGGTGTAGCTGACGTCGTAGCCGTTCTTCTCCAGCCAGGTCAGCATCGGCACCTCGGCGTTGAAGATGAAGTTCTCGTCACCGGTGTTCGCGATCGGGCGGTTGTAGCTCACCGCGTAGGCCGAGCCGCCGTCACCGGGACCGGAGCCGTAGTAGAGGCTGTTGCCGCCGTAGCGGTTGTAGGCGTGCCAGGTGGCGTCGGAGGTCTGGAAGAAGATCTTCGACCGGCTGGAGTCGTCGCGGATGACGAACGCGATCTCGTTCTCACCGCCGGTGTCGTTGCGGTGCAGCACGGCGTAGTAGAGGCCGGACACGGTGTCGGAGGGCACGTCCCAGGTGAGGGAGACGGCCCAGTTGCCGCAGTCGACCAGCGCGACGGCCGAGTCGGGCAGGCAGTCGACCGGCTGGCTCTGCGGGGTGGTGCGGTCGAGCTGCTTGACCAGGCGGGCGCCGGCACCGCCGTAGTAGCCGAGGCGGAAGATGTCGATCCGGTAGGACAACGCGTCCGTCTTGACCTTGAACTTGACCTGTCCGCCAGGAGTCGAGCTGATGTCGGTCGTGTAGCCGACGATCGAGTCGTCGAGCGAGTTGAGCGACCAGTTCGCGTCACCGGTCCTGGTGTTCTCGCACGCGACCTTGTTCACCACCGGTGCGTCGCACGGCGCTGCCTGCGCGGCCGGGGCGAGCACCACGGCCGGCACGACCACAGCGGTGGCCAGCACCGCTGCGGCTGTCACTTTCGCACCCATTGATCTCAGGCGACTCCTGGGATCGGACAAGGACATGGGCGTCTACCTCTTCTTCCTGCTTGCTGCCCCAGACGATGGTTGCCACGAGCACACCGCCGCCGCACCTCCAACCGGCTCTCCCACCAGCCCAGGGCGACTCTCCACAGTGAACTTCGGGACGATACCTGCGTTCGTTACAAGGAATTCCGCTGAGCGGCCCAACGGTCGTGATTAGTCCGATCAGCGGAATCACTTGTGTCACAACGCATTGACGGGGAGCGATCAACTACCGGCAGCTGACCAGGACCAGGCTGACGACTGTGCACTGTGTACTCGCGGCGTCATTGCCCGTGTTCGGGTCGATCGGGTCCGAACCAGTGCGGGCCGCGCGGAACTCGTAGTCCAGCCCGATGTTCAGCAGCCGCACCGGGACCGAGAACGCGAGCTTCGTGCTCGCACCGGGTTCGAGGCGCGGCACCGGGCAGGCCACCGTGTTGCCACTGGCGGTGCACGTGCCGTTCACCCCGGTGATGCCCGGCGGCAACGTCGTGGTCACCACGCCGCTGAGCAACGCGTTCGGGCCGTGGTTGGTCACGTCGACGGTGAAGTCGATGCGCGGCACCAGGATTCCGAGCCGGGGCGTACCGGTGACCTTGGCCACCTGCAGGTCCGCTTCCGTGTGGACGGTCAACTGTGGACCGTCCACGGGGAACGTCGCGTAGTTGCTGCCGGACAGCTGCGCCTGGAGCGTGCCGGTACCGCCGACCGCGTCCTGCTTCACCGCGAGGGTGAACGTGACGGTCGCGGACTGGTAGCCGCCGAGCGCCTCGGCCAGTGCCGCGCGGTAGCCCGTCGGGCCACTGGGTCCGGTCAGCGTCGTGCAGCTGGCCGCACCGGTGCAGCCCACCAGGGTCGTGTACTCCGCGATGGCCCGCGGGGCGCCGAACAACCTGGCAGAGGGCTGCAGGACCGTGAAACCGTTGATGTTGGTGAGCTTCACCGTCACCGTGAACTGCTCGCCCGGTCGCACCACGGCCGCGCTCGAGGTCAGTTCCACCTCGGGCGGGGCCGCCGTGGCCGGCACCGCCGCAGCGGCGCCGAGCAGTCCGGCGATCGTCGTGATCGCCAGCGTTCGCCGAAACATCGTTCTCCTCCGGCTCGTCGTTGTTCCAGACCGATCCACTCCCCTCCCCCTGGAGGCCTTGGGCACCTCAGTACGCGCCGTGGCCGCCGAAGACGGCCCGGAACGTCTTCCACAGGATCACCGCGTCCAGGGCGAGGGACCAGTCCTCGACGTAGCGCAGGTCCAACCGCACCGACTCCTCCCAGGAGAGGTCGCTGCGCCCGCTCACCTGCCACAGCCCGGTCAGCCCCGGCTTGACGAGCAGCCGGCGCCGCACGTCGGAGGAGTACCTCGCGCTCTCCTCCGGCAACGGCGGGCGGGGGCCGACCAGCGACATGGCGCCGGTGAGCACGTTGAGCAGCTGCGGCAGCTCGTCGATCGAGTAGCGCCGCAGGAACGAGCCCACCTTGGTGATGCGCGGGTCCTTCTTCATCTTGAACAGCAGTCCGTGGCCCTCGTTGGCCGCGGCGAGCCTGGTGCGCAACGCGTCGGCGTCGGTGACCATCGTGCGGAACTTGATGATCGTGAACGGGACGCCGTCCTTGCCGACGCGCTTCTGGCGGTAGAACACCGGACCGCGGCTGTCGATCATCACGAACGCCGCGACCGCGAACATCAGCGGTGCGAGCAGGAGCAGCAGGAGGAACGCGCCGACCTTGTCGACGACGCCCTTGACGAGGCGGCGGAACCCGGTCAGCGCCGGTTCGCTCACCCGGAGCAGCGGCATGCCGAGCACGGCGCTCATGTGCAGGCGAGGACCGGCGACCTCCATCAGGCCCGGCGAGACGACCATCTCGGTGCCGGAACCCTCCAGCGCCCAGGCGAGCTGCTGCAGCCTGCGCGGAGTCCAGTAGGCGTCGGGGGTGACGGCGACGATGCGGTAGCCGCCGCGGCGGACCTGGTCGGCGAGCTCGCGCAGCTGGCCCACGACGGGCACGCCGTCGACGTCGGGACCGACGCGGCCGCGGCCGTCGAGCGTGCAGACCGCGTCCACGCGCCAGCCCAGGTGGGCCATGCGGCGGGTGCGGTGGATGAGGTCCTCGACCGTTTCCAGGTTGCCCGCGGCCAGGACGGAGAGCATGAACCTGCCTTCACCGCGACCGCTGTGCAGCGGCCGGCGCAGGAGGTAGCGCAGGGGGAAGGCCACCAGGGCGATGGCGGGCACCACGACGAACACCCACAGGCGGGCGCCGGGGATGTCGACGGCGAGCGCACCCAGACCGAGTGCGACCACCGCCCCGAACAAGCCCCGGCCGAGTCGCCGGAACTCCTCGGCCCCCTGACCGAGCACGGCCGGCGTCCAGACCCGGTTGAGGGTGAGCGAGCCGACCACGACGACTACTGTGAGTATGTCCAGCAGGGCAAGGGAAAGCGGGCCGAAGGCGGCGTGCCGCGAGTGCATGACGGCGCCCACCGCCACGACGACCAGCACCGTCGTCAGCACGTCGGCCGTGATGACGGCGTAGCGGTAGCGCGTCTCCCACCGTGCGATCGGCGGGTGCGTCTGTCTGTGTTCGTGGCTGCGTTCAGGACTGAGCGTCGAGCCCCGCCCGTGCACAGCGTCACGGGCAGAGCGGACCTGCTCACTCATCGTTGTGATCTCCCCGGCTCAGCGGTGATTCCGGACGTGCAGGTGCGCAGGTCACCCCGAGGACCTTTGGTGCTCCGCGCAGACCGCACAGCCCCTCCCACAGGGCGGTGCCGGAAATCCCGGAGCTTGCAAACCGTGATTCGCCCGCTCCGGCGTCCGCGTTACAGGCTGTGGAAAAAAGTTTCCTCCACGCCCGAATGGCGGACGTGACGTGCGTCTCACCATCTGGAAACCGAGCAGCCACAAGACGATTGGCCAAGTCCACAACGGACACAAATGTCACGCGCGGTATGAGCCGATGGTCGGAAAAAGGTCTTCAGACTCTGGTGCTTCGACCTGTTTTGAGCGTTGTATTACCGCCGAACGGAGCAATCACCTACGGCCGAACGGAAATGCGCACCTCTTCCCGGCCGACCACCACCACGTCACCCGCGCGCAGCTGCGCACCCCTGCGCAGCTCCACGGCACCGTTGACGTGGACCTCTCCGTCCTCGATGAGCTCCTTCGCGTGCGCGCCGTCGTCCGCGAGCTGGGCCAGCTTGAGGAACTGCCCTAGCCTGATCGGCTCTTCCGAGATCTCCACCGTCCGCATGAGCCGCATCATCCCAGTAGGGCCGTCCCCACTGCTCGCTCGGGGGCGCGCACCAGGGCGAACGGGTGACGTCGTTGACAGGCTCACGGTCATGAAAACTTCGCGGGGGTACACCGCCTGGTTGGCGGTGTCGGGACTGGTCGCGGTGGGCATCACGGCGTTCGCCGCGAGCGCCTACGTCACCCTGGACGTGGCGCAGGCGCGGCCGGAACTGCACGGGCCGGTGCATTACGGCCTGCTTGTCGCGCACATCTTCACCGGAACGGTCGCGGTCCTCGCGGGCGTCTCGCAGTTCTGGCCGCGGCTGCGGGCCAGGCACCCGCGGGTGCACCAGGTGCTGGGCCGCGTGTACTTCGGCGCGGTCCTGCCGTCGTCGTTGCTGGGCGTCGTGTGCGCGCAGCTGTCGTTCTACGGGCTGGCGTCGTCGGGACCGCTGGCGCTGCTGTCCGTCCTGTGGTTCGCGAGCGCCGTCCTGGGCCTGCGGACGGCACGGCGGCGCCAGTTCGGCGCTCACCGCATCTGGATGATCCGCGGGTTCGCGCTGACGGGCGCCGCCGTGACCGGCAGGCTGTGGGGACTGCTGCTCGGCGGCCTGCTGCCCGAGGCGGACGGGCTGCTGGTCTTCGCCACCGCGAACTGGCTGTCGTTCGTGGTGAACCTGCTGGTCGCCGAGTGGTGGATCCAGTCGCGGGGCTACACCCGCGCCTTGCCCTCCACGGCCGACAGGCCGAGCATCTCGAGCAGGTCGGCGCAGTCCAGGGCGTCGGTCGCGTGACACGCCACGGTGCGCGCAGCCTTGCTGTTCTGGATCGTGCTGTGCTCCTTCTCCGCAGCCTTGGCCTCGGCGAAGGTGCCGGTGTCAGGCTCAGCCAAAGGGGTACGCGCCCAAGTCATGTCGTGCCTGCTTCCGCATCGGGGGATGTGGTCATCATGACAACGGGATCACCGAAACACCAGAACTAGTGCTTTCCGTAATCGATCGTCCACGGAGCGTGCAAAACGCGAAAACGCTTTCCGCGGCTGTTTTTGATCAATTACCGGGAATCAGCGCCCGTACCTGAGCACGGACTCCACTTCGGTCACGAATGCGACGAGGCGCTCGTCGTCCACGTCGTCGGGCGTGGGACCGTCCACGGCGAGCCGTTGCAGCGCAACGGATGCCGCGGCGTTCTCCCGCGCCAGCCGGCGGAAGCCGAACGTCGCCTCGTACGCGGTGACCGCGGTGGCAAGTGCCGCAAGGGTTGTGGCCGCGAAGCCCCACACCGCGCGGCGCGGTCCGTCCGCCATCCCGGCCGCGGCCGCTGCGGCGGCCGCGATGAACAGCGCGGCGGCGATCGCCACCGTCCACGTGCGAGCGCTGGAGTACCGCCTGCGGCCGCGTTCGAAGTGGTCGAGGCGGTCGGAGAACCGGTGCCGCAGGTACGCCTCGACGAACTGGGCCTGGCGCTGCTCGTCGCTCATGTCCGCACCACCTCGTGCTTGCGGTCGCTGACCGCGGCCTCCAGGTCCGCCACCCGGTCCTGCCGCTCCTCCTGCGTGCCGGGGGCGGGAGCGGCGAGGTGGGCGAAGTACAGCGCCCGCAACCGTTCCGCGCGGGCACGGGCGGTCAGGTACCTGTCGAGCGACTCCCGCTTGCGCGCCACGATCGTGATCGCCGCGGCGAACGCGCCACCGGCGACCACGAGCACACCGGGCCACGGCGTCTCGTTCAGCCACGTCTGCAGCGCGCCGAACACCGTGGTCGTGAGCCCGCCGGCGATCGCGAGGACCGCGAGCAGCCGGTACCGGTTCTGCTCGGACTCCGCCTCCGCGTCGAGCTCGTGGAACACCGGCGCCACGACCTGGTTCGCGTCGTGGATGGCGTCGGCGAGCAGCGGGTAGGCGACCACGAAACCGGGGTCGACGAGCGGGCGCGGTTCCGGTGCCCGGTAGCGGACCCGCGGCCAGATCCGCGGCGGCATGACGGGCTTCTCCTCGCCCAGCAACCGTTCCAGTGCGGTGACGACCTTGCCGGGTCCCTCGTCGGCGTGGACGACGGAGACCTTGCCGCTGCGCACCAGCACGGCGAGGTCGCCGGTCAGGTCACCGGTCGCGATCCGGTCGGCCAGCCCGCCGGTGCCCGCGACGACGAGCAGCGGGTGGTCGCCGCTGAGGTGCTCGACGACCTCCTGCTCGCTCTCGCCGCCGACGACGAGCGCGACGGTGGCCTTCTTGCCGCGGATCGCGTCCACCACGCGGAACAGCACCGGTGTGGCGTCCGTCCACTCCGAACCGGGGACGACGACGGCGACGCCGTGGTTGGGTTCCAGCGCGACCTGGTCACCGGTGGGGGTCTCGGTGCGGTCGTGCACCTTGCTGGAGGGTGCGACGCCGACCACGACGGGCCAGCGCCCCTCACAGGCCTGCAGGGCCAGGCCCAGCAGGTGGACCACACCCCTGTCGGTGCCTTCGGTGACGAACACGGCGCCGTTGCGCGCCGCGATCACCACCACGGATCTGAGCACCGGCAACAGCTTCGCGGCGAGATCCGTCTCGATGTCCGCTGTGGAGCCGAACACGGGGATCACCGCGCGGCCTCGGGGCAGACCGAGGGAACGGGGCCTTATGTCGGCGTCCGGCTGGGACAGCCGGGTGACCGTCGGGCCGCCTGCATTGGGCATGCCGCGCACCATAACGTCGTGATCGACCGCGGACCAGGGCCGTTCAGACGTCCTCGTCGAGCGGGACCTCGCGCTCGGCGTCGAGCGGCGCCGGCTCGACCGGCTCCTGGGGCACCACGTCCTGCTGCTGTTCGGCGCTGTCGGCTTCAGGCACTTCGGGGTTCATGCGGTGCGGGTTCCCCCGTCCAGGCCGGACCACACGTGCCGGCGCACCCGGTCGAGGTCGCTCAGGTCGTCGAGCACGGTCGTGGCACCGGCCGCGGCGAGCTGCGCGGCGGTGCTGCGCCCGGTGGCGACCGCGACGAGCCGCACCCCCGAGTCCAGCGCGGCGCGCACGTCGTGCGGCGTGTCGCCGATCAGCACGACCTCGTCGTCGGCGAACCGGCGGACGTGCCGGGCCCGGTCGCGGGCGAACGCCACCAGCTCGGCCCGGTCGGCGTGATCGTCGCCATAGGCGCTGACGTCCCAGTCGACCAGGTGCGCGAGCCCGAACTCCTCCAGCTTCACCCGCGCCACGCTGCCCAGGTTGGCCGTCAGCACGCCCTGGTGCACCCGCGGGTCGGCGGCGAACGCCTCCAGCGCCTCCCGCGCGCCCGGCAGCACCTCGCCGTGCCCGGTCAGCTCGCCGCGACGGGCCTCGAAGCAGCCGGCCAGCGCCGCCGCGAGCCGCGCGGAGGACTCCGGCGTGTGCTCGATGCCGTGCTGCCGCAGGCACTCGGCGATGATGTCCAGCTCGGTGCGTCCGCCCAGGTCGACGGGGCCGGCGAGGTCCCGCCCGAACGCGGTGCGGAACGCCTCCCGGTACATCAGCCCGCCGAAGCCCCTGGCCGAGATCAGCGTGTTGTCGATGTCCCACAGGACCAGCACGTCGGGACCCGTCACCGGACCGCCACCTCTCCACCCGTAAAATGCCTGCTCATGACCTCGATCGACCCCGCAGAGCTGGAAGTCTGCCTGCGCGTGCTGGCACAGGTCGAGGACCTGCCCGCGGAACACGACGACGCGGTGCGCGTCCGCCTGGCCACCGCCAAGATCTTCAAGGCCGCGAAGAAGCACCGGAAGTCCGAGCGCAGGGCCGCCATCACCGCGAACGACCGCGCGGTGACCTCGCTCACCGCGACCGGCTCACCGGACCGCATCGACGACGAGACCCAGGGCCTGCCGCTGGTCTCGACCGCCGCCGGTGCCACCGCGGGCACCCTGCTGCGCGCCCGGTCCTGCTACACCTGCCGCAAGCGGTTCGTCGAGGTCGACGCCTTCTACCACCAGCTCTGCCCCGACTGCGCCCGGTTCAACCACGGCAAGCGCGACGCGCGGACGGACCTCACCGGCCGCCGCGCGCTGCTCACCGGCGGCCGCGCGAAGATCGGCATGTACATCGCGCTGCGGCTGCTGCGTGACGGTGCCCACACCACGATCACGACCCGGTTCCCCAAGGACGCCGCGCGCCGGTTCGCGCAGATGCCCGATGCCGGCGAGTGGATCGACCGGCTGCGCATCGTCGGCATCGACCTGCGCGACCCCGCCCAGGTGCTCGGGCTCGCCGACTCGGTGGCCGACCAGGGGCCGCTCGACATCCTGATCAACAACGCGGCGCAGACCGTGCGCCGCTCCCCCGGTGCCTACGCGCCGCTGGCCGCCGCCGAGCACGAGGCGCTGACCGGCGACGCCCGCCGCCCCGAGCTGATCACGTTCGGCGGTCACGGCCAGCTGGCCCTGCCCGGCACTGCAGTCCCCGAGGCGCACTCGGTCACGACGCTCGCGTTGATGGCGGGCGGCAAGGAGATCGACGCGGGCGGTCTCGTGCCGGACACGGCGGCGACGAACTCGTGGATCCAGAACGTCGACGAGGTCGACCCGGTGGAGCTGCTGGAGGTGCAGCTGTGCAACTCCACGGCGCCGTTCCTGCTGATCTCCCGGCTGCGCGCGTCGATGGCGAAGTCGTCGTACCGGCGCAAGTACGTGGTGAACGTGTCGGCCATGGAGGGCCAGTTCTCCCGCGTGTACAAGGGTTCCGGCCACCCGCACACGAACATGGCCAAGGCAGCGCTGAACATGTTGACGCGCACCAGCGCCGAGGAGATGCTGCAGGCCGACGGCATCCTGATGACCGCCGTCGACACCGGGTGGATCACCGACGAGCGCCCGCACCCGATGAAGATGCGCCTGGCCGACGAGGGCTTCCACGCCCCGCTGGACCTGGTCGACGGCGCGGCCAGGGTGTACGACCCGATCGTGCGCGGCGAGGCCGGTGAGGACCTGTACGGGTGCTTCCTGAAGGACTACGCGCCCTCGGCGTGGTGACGCACGTGTCCGAGGTACCCGTCGGACGCACCCGAACGAGCTGTTTCGTCAGGTCATAGCGGTATTTGAACACCTGTTCGAGTACTCATTTGTCATGAGGACTGTGTGGCGGGGAGCACTTCGGTTCGGCATGACGACGATGGCGGTGCGGCTGGTGTCCGCGGCGTCCGAGCACCGCGGCAGGGTGCACCTCGTGCACCGCGAGGACAGCGGCCGGGTGCGGCACCAGCAGGTGTGCGGCGAGTGCTCGCTGCACCTGACACCCGACGACATCGGCCGCGGCTACGAGCTCGACGACGGCCGCATCGTGCAGGTGGACCCGCGGGAGCTGCCGGCGCCCGAGGAGGGGGTCATCGACGTCCAGCAGTTCGCGCCGGTCGCGGACGTCGACCCGATCTCGTTGCACCGCAGCTACTACGTCGAGCCCGACGACCTGTCGGTGCGCTCGTACGTGCTGCTGCGCGAGACGCTGGAACGCACGAAGACCGCCGCGATCGTGAAGTTCGGGCTGCGCGGCAAGGACACGCTGGCGGCGATCCGGCAGCAGGCGGGCGTGCTCGTGCTGCACACGCTGCTGTGGCCGGACGAGGTGCGCGAGCCGCACTTCGCGTTCCTGCACCGCGACACCGAGGTGCGCACCGGTGAGCTGGCCGCGGCGGCCGCTCTGGTGCGGGCGCAGACCCGGCCGTTCCGGCCGCACGACTACCCGAACTCCCACCACGTGGCGCTGCTCAGGCTGGTCGAGGCAGCCGTCTAGTCAGCGGGCGGACGGGCCGCGTACCGGGGATGGACGCGGGCCGTCCGCCCGTGTCCGCCGGGTGGCGTTGCCGGGGTCCGCCGGTGCCGGCGGCTAGCATCGGCGGTCATGCTCGCCAGTCCGTCGGACCTCGTCGACCTGCTCGAGTGCGAGCACCGCAGCTTCCTGGGGCGTTCGGAGCGGCGGGGTGACCCGGAGGAGCTGCACCGCGCGGCCTCCCGCACGGCCGCCGACGTGCGCGCGGGTGCGGAGATCGTCGAGAACGCCGTCTTCTTCGACGGCGCCTTCCACTGCGCGGTGCCGAGCCTGGTGCGGGTCGGCACCGGCTACGAGCCGTGCTTCGACGGCTCTGAGGCAACTCCCCTGGCCGTGCTGAACCTGACGGCGGCCGCTCTGGCGTTGGGTGCCGAACGCGCGCACCTGCTGGTCAACGGCCGGCGGACGACGTTCCGGGTGGCCGACTTCGCACCGTTGCTGGGCCGTCTGCGGACCAGGCTGGCGAAGCCGGGACCGGCGCCGGCGCGCTCGTGGGGTGACGTGCGGGCGGCCTGCACCGGGTGCCGGTTCGCCCGTCATTGCGCCTCCGGGCGGGAGGAGGCCCGCGACCTGTCGCTCGTGGCCGGACTGCGCGCCGACCAACGGCGGAAGCTGGTTTCGGTTGGCATTGAAACAATCGATGCGCTAGCGGCAACTGAGGAGCGACCACCCGCCCTGTCCCCCGCGAGCTTCGCCGCGCTGGCCGCGCAGGCCCGGTTGCAGGTGCGGCAGGAGCGCACCGGCGTGACCACCTACGAGGTCGTGGCCCCCGAGGCGTTGCAGACCCTGCCGGAACCGGCGGAGGACGACGTGTTCCTGGAGGTCGAGGGCGACACGTTCCGCACGCCGGGCTGGGAGGGCACGTTCGCGGAGTTCGTCGACCGCACGCCGACCGGCCGGGTCTACCACTTCACGCCGCACGACCTCGCCGGGCGTGCGGCGCGCACCGCGACCAGGGAGTCCGAGGTGGACGAGCTGGTGCGGCGCTGCGTCGACCTGGGTGCGTTGACCCGCCGGGTGCTGCGGGTGTCCACAAGGGAGTACACGCTGCCCGCGCTGCGCCCGTTGCTCGCGGACGACAACCCGACGCGCGGGGTGCGGGACCTGCTGGAGAAGGTGAAGCGGGAGCACGGCGTGCAGACCGCCGTGCGCGACGAGGAGCTGGACGAGGCGGCACGGGAGAAGGCCGCCGAGCGGGCCCGCAGGATGGCGGCGCTGACCGAGCCGCTGCTCGCGGAGGGCCACGCGCTGTTCGCGGCGACCGTCGGCTACCACCGGCGGGAGGCGAGCCCGGCGTGGGGCGACTTCTTCCGGCAGGCCGCGGCGCCGATCTCGGACCTGGAGACGGACTCGAACTGCGCGGTGCCGATCACGCTGCGGGCCGAGGACTGGGTGCCGCCGAGCGGGCGGGTGCGGACGTCGAAGCGGCAGGTGCGCGCGCGGATCGACCCGGAGCGGCCGCACCCGTTCGGCGCGGGCGAGCAGGTCAGGCTGCTCTACCCCGGCAACGTCACGCGCCCGGCCGTGGTGTCCGACGACAACCCGCACGAGCTGGTGCTGATCGAGAGCGCGGCGGCCGAGCACACCGAGCTGCCGCTGGCGGTGCTGCCCGGCAGCCCGGTGCCGGCGAAGCCGAAGGACGAGGCGGTCGCCGAGCTCGCGCAGCAGACCGTGGAGCTGTTGCCGTTGCTGCCGCGCAGCCCCGGCATCGACCTGATGCTGCGCACGCCGCCCGCGCAGCCGCTGCCGCGCGACGAGGACACGGTGCGGGCGGTGATCAGGGCGGTCGACCAGCTCGACGGCGGCACGCTCGCGGTGCAGGGCCCGCCCGGCGCGGGCAAGACGTACCTCGCGACGAAGCTCGTGGCGCACCTGGTCGACCAGGGCAAGACGGTCGCGGTGACCTCGACGTCGCACAAGGCCGTGGAGAACGTGCTGCGGTCGTGTTCCGGTGACGTGCCGATGGCCAAGCGGCCCAAGGGGAAGCCAGAGGAGGACGTGCCGTGGGACCAGCCGAAGGACAACGGTGCGCTGGCCCGCTGGCGCGAGGAGCACCCGGCCGGACACCTGGTCGGCGGCACGGCGTGGACGTTCTCCAACGCGGTGATCAAGGCGCAGCCGTTCGACGTGATGATCATCGACGAGGCCGGCCAGTTCGCGCTGGCGGACGCGGTGGCGGTGGGGACGGCGGCCCGCAACCTCGTGCTGCTCGGTGACCCGCAGCAGCTGCCGCAGGTCGTCCAGGGAGTGCACCCACCGGGGTCGGACGCGTCCGCGCTGGGCCACTTGCTCGGCTCGGCGGACGTCATCCCCGGCCACCTCGGGTACTTCCTCGCGGAGACCAGGAGGATGCACCCCGCGGTGTGCCGCCCGGTGTCCGAGCTGTCGTACTCCGGGCTGCTCCACTCGCACCCGGTGGCGGCGCAGCGGTGGATCGAGGGCGTCGAACCCGGCATCTACCTGCGCGAGGTCGACCACCGGCACAACATCACGTCCTCGGCGGAGGAGGCCGACGCCGTGGTGGACACCGTGCGGTCGCTCGTCGGTCGCACGTGGACGGACAACGGCGAGACGCGCGAACTGACCGACGCGGACGTCCTCGTCGTGGCGCCGTACAACCTCCAGGTGCGGGTGATCCGCCGGCGGCTGGCCGACGCGGGGTTCGACGGGACGCGGGTCGGCACCGTCGACCGGTTCCAGGGCCAGGAGGCACCGGCCGTGGTGATGTCGATGACGTCGTCGTCCACCGTGGACCTGCCGCGCGGCCTGGACTTCCTGCTGTCGCGCAACCGGTTGAACGTGGCGCTGTCCCGCGCGCAGGCGGTGGCCGTGGTGGTCTGCTCACCGCGCCTGCTGGACGCCGACGTGCGCGGGGTGGAGCAGATGCGGCTGGTGGCGGGGTTCATCGCCCTAGCGGAAAACATGAAGGTTTGTTCGTGGTGACACCTCACCGTTGTCAGACGGTGACCTTTCGACTGCCGTCGGTTGCTAGCGTGGCGCGGTTCACCCGGTCGGGTGATTTGTGTTTTGAATGGTTTTCCCGCCACGCATCAACCCTGAGCAGGAGTTTCCGTTGGCAAGACGAGTTCTCGGCGCGTTCGCGGTGACCGCCACCGCGGCTCTGGCGTCAGTGGCGCTGGCCACGCCTGCCTCCGCACACACCGACGTCGTGGACGCCGGGTGCAACGAGAAGGCCGGCAAGTCCTTCCTGAGCGTCGAGCTCACGAAGTACAACGGCCAGGCCGACAACTTCTTGACGATCACCGTCGACGGCAAGGAGCAGCCCGCTCAGCCGTTCCGCGAGTCGTTCAAGCAGACCTGGACGTTCCCCGCCGACGTCAAGCACGACTTCAAGATCAAGGTCGCCGCGCACGACGATCCCAACAACAAGCACGGCTACTCGAAGACCTACGACCGGTCAAGCACGGCGTGCGTCAAGTACGTCCCGCCGACGACCACCACGACCACGACGCCGCCGGTGACGACCACCACCACGGAGGCGCCCTCGTCCTCCGCCGAGGTGCCGCCGTCGACGACCTCCGCCGCCCCGGCCCCCGGTGGCAGCACCCCCGAGCCGCCGCTCGCCGCGACCGGCGCGTCCCCGACCTGGCTGCTGCTGTCCGGCCTGGGCCTCGTGGGCGCCGGTGCCGCCGCACTCCTGGTCGTCCGCCGCCGCCGCGCATGACCCGCTGAAGGGGCGGCCCGCACGTGGCGGGCCGCCCCTTCACGTTCCCAGGCGTCTGCAAGTACCAGTACTTGCAGACGCCTGTGCAGCAAGGGGGGCGGGCGGTCAGAGGGCGAGGGTCTTTTCGGGGCCGTGGCCCGCGCGGATGAAGTACTCCGTGCCGAACGCGTGCGCGAAAGTCTCGTCGTCCAGCGACAGGAAGAACGACTGCTCGGGGATCTGCGAGGCGTGTGCCCGCATCGCGGCCCGCTTCACCCCGAGGTACTCCGCGACGTCCACCTCGGTCGTGATCTCCGACTCAGGCACGGCTCCCTCCATGAGCGGCGGCTCCTCGGCCCCCGACCGCCTCATCGCCTCCCGGAACCGCGTCTCGCTCACCATCGCCTGGTACACGGCGGGCGTGCCGGCGATCTCCGCGGCCCGCATGCCCACCCGGTGCACCTGGATGTGGTCGGGGTGCCCGTACCCGCCGAAGCTGTCGTAGGTGGTGAACGCCTTCGCGTCCTCCTCCCGCAGGATCGCGGCCAGCTTGTGCGCCGCCTCCTCGACGTCCGCGGTCCAGAACGAACCGGGCCGGTCGTTGAGCTCGTCCCCCATCATCCCGGAGTCGCGGTAGCCCAGGAACTCGACGCGGTGCACCCCCAGCAGCTCGGCGGCGGCGTGCGTCTCCCGCACCCGGCGCTCCCACAGCTCCTCGCCCTCGTCGAGGAAGTCGGGAACCTCGCCGCTCTCACCGCGGGTGGCGACGACGAGCACGACCCGGTGGCCCTCGTCGGACGCCTTCCGCATCACACCTCCCGTGACGATGCACTCGTCGTCGGGGTGGGCGTGGAACGTCACCAGTGTTGCCATGGGTAGGACGTTACCCGCGGCGGGCGGCGGTGCTCCCGGGCACGTGAAAGGGCGGCGCCTCCCGGAATCCGGTGGGAGGCGCCGCCCTCGGCGAACACGTGGAGCTATCGCAGGGTCAGGTTCCAGGAGTTGATGTACCCGGTGTCACCGGAGTACACGTCCTGGACCCGCAGCTTCCACGTGCCCGCCGCGACCTCGGACGAGGCGTTGACCGTGTAGGTCGCCACCACGTTGTCGGCGCTGTCCGAAGTGGACGAGTTCTTGAGTCGGTAGGCGGTGCCGTCCGGGGCGACCAGGTCGACGACCAGGTCTCCGCGGTAGGTGTGGACGATGTCCACGCCGACCTTGGTGGTGGAGGAGGCGTTGCCCGTCAGCGAGGACGTGATCGAGGACGTGACGGCGGTGCCGCGGTCCGGGATGGCCACGTCGGTGGTGTTCTCCAGGCCGCCCGACGGGGGCTGAGTGGAGTCGATGGCATTGACCGTCTTGGTGGCGTCGGCGAGGCCGGCGCCGCAGCCGCCCGAGCAGGTGCCGGGCAACGGGCGGACGTTGGCCTTGATCAGGTCCTTGACCTGGGCCGGGGTCAGCGACGGCTTCTTCGCGACCAGCAGCGCGGCGAGGCCCGCGATGTGCGGGGCGGCCATCGAGGTGCCCTGGTACGGCTTGTAGTTCTCCGCGCCGGGAACGGTGGTGCCCGCGTTCAGGGTGGACCAGATGCCGTTCTCCGGCGTGGTGATGGTGCCGGGGGTGTCGGTGCCGCGGCGGGTCTCGCCGCCGGGGGCCGCCACGTCGATGCGGGTGCCGTAGTTCGAGTAGAACGCCTTGTTGCCCTCGCGCGAGGTGGCGGCGACGGTGATGACGCCGGTGCAGTTCGCGGGGGTGAAGTTCGCGACGTTCATGTTCGAGTTGCCGGCCGCGACGACGACGGTGGTGCCGCGGTTGATCGCGCCGTTGATGGCGTTCTGGTAGGTCGTCGAGCAGGACGACTGACCGCCCAGCGACATGTTGATGACCTTGGCGGGCGTCTGGTTCGCCGGGACGCCGGTCACGGTGCCGCCGGACGCCCAGGTGATGGCGTCGGCGATGTCGGAGGTGGCGCCACCGCACTTGGCGAGCACGCGCAACGGCTGGATCTTCGCGTCGTAGGCGATGCCCGCGACGCCCTTGCCGTTGTTGGTGGACGCGGCGATGGTGCCGGCGACGTGCGTGCCGTGCCAGGACGAACCCTGGTCCGCGGCGGGCACCGGGTTGCCGTTGGCGTCGGTGCCGCACTCGCCGCGGGCGACCCAGTCGCCCTCGTCGGCCGGGTTGGAGTCGCGGCCGTTGTTGTCACGGGCGCGCGCCGAGTCCGACACGAAGTCGTAGCCCGCGACGACCCGCGACGACAGGTCGCTGTGCGCGACGTAGCCGGTGTCGATCACGGCGACGGTGACGCCCGCGCCGGTGCTGCTGGCCCACGCACCGGGCACGTTCATGCCCGCGGTGGCCTCGAAGAGGTCCCACTGCCGGGAGTACTCGGTGTCGTTCGGGTCGGCGAACGGCTGCATCAGCAGGTCCGGCTCGACGTACGCGACGTCGGGGTCGTTCCTGAACGCCTGGATGGTGTTCTCGGCGTTGGCGGTCTTCTCACCCAGGTTGACGACGACGGCACCGCTCGACATGCGGCGGTGCACGGACTTGCCCTTCTTCCGCACGTCGTCCGAGGCGGCGGTGTCGGACGTGGCCTCGGCGGTGCCCGGCTTGTAGCCGACGATCAGCCGCTCGAAGGGGCGGTTCACCTGTGTCGAGTCCGGCTGGGACTGGATGGGGGCAGCGGTCGCCGACGGGGCGACAACGCTGAGCACGGCGGCGGACACTGCCGCGGCGCACACGCTCGTGCGTCGCAATCCGTTCACGTGAGGTCCTTCCACGCAGGGCCTTCGCGTGCCGTTGAGGGCGTCAGGGTTCTGAACCGGCTGCGGAGGTGGGGAGGACCGTAAGTCGGGTCGCAGCGGGGAGAACAGGTCTGGCGGAGTCCGAATGACGACACTGGCGTGTTCACGACAGGGCCGCTACCCCGAATGGCGCACAATGTGGCCGTGTTCGGACACTTGGGCGTCGCACCGGAGCTCTCCGCGGTCTACGAGCTGCTGGTCACGGGTGGCAGCCGCACCACGGAGGAGACCGGCGCCTCCCCCGCCGCGCTGGAGCGGATGCGCGAGCTCGGCCTGGTCAGGCACCTGCCCGGCGACGTGTGGCAGGCCGTCGCGCCCGACCTCGCCGTCGAGGCGCTGATCGCCGCGCGCGAGGAGGCCAACCGCAGGGCGCGCGCCGACGTCGGCCCGTTGATGGAGCTGTACCTGCGCAACCGCGACGAGGAGCAGGCCGACAACGCGTTCGTCGAGGTGGTGTCCGGGGTGGACGCCGTCCGCGAGCTGTGGCACGCCCTGCTGCGCGGCGCCCGCGAGGAGGTGTGCGTGCTCGACCAGCCGCCGTACGTGACGCCGCTGGGCCAGCACGTGGCGCTGGAGGACGAGACTCGCGAACGCGACGTGCAGTGGCGCGTCGTCTACGACCGCTCCGCCGTCGACATCCCCGGCCGCGTCGTGGAGATCATCGACCTGGTCGCGGCCGGCGAACGCGCCCGCGTCACCCCGACGCTGCCGTTCAAGCTCGCGGTGATCGACACGCACGCGGCGGTGCTGCCCGTCGTGAACGGCGACGTGGTCGACGAGGTGCTGCTGATCCGGCCGTCGGCGTTGCTGGACGTGCTGCGCTCGACGTTCGAGCTCTACTGGGACAAGGGCATCCCGTTCAGCCCCGGCGGGATCTACGCCGCGGCGGCCGACGTGGACCCGAACCTGCTGGGCCTGCTGGCCGCCGGGCTCACCGACTCCTCGATCGCGCGGCAGCTAGGGCTGGCGCCGCGGACCGTGCAGCGGCGGGTGCGGCAGCTGATGGACCGGTGCGGGGCGCAGACGCGGTTCCAGGCGGGGGTGCAGGCGATGCGGCGCGGCTGGTTGTGACGACAGCACGGCCCCGGTGCGGTGACCGCGCGGCCGAAACGGGCGCTTCCGGTCATGGCGTCACCGGAAGCGCCCGTTCGATCAGCTGGTGACCTTGCGCGCGGCCACCAGCCGTCCGTCCGCGAACCCCTCGACGCGCACCTCGCTGCCGGACGTGGTGAGCGGCACGGTGTGCGCGCCGTCGGTCACGTCGATCGAGGTGGCGGGGCGGCCGTCGACGTAGACGTCCACCCGGTCGAGGTTCACGGTGTCCAGTGAGGCGGTCGTGCCCGCGACCGCCACCCCGAGCCGGCGCACGGGCTGCTCGGCCAGCAGCTCGGCCGCGCGGTTCAGCAGGTCCACGTTGCCCTGCAACAGGTCTGCGCGCGTGAGCTGGTGCCGGTGCGTCGGGCGCACGCCCAGGTCCTCCACCGGGGTGCCGGCGAGCTTGCCGACGCGCAGGGTGCGGCGGATGGAGACGCGCATGTTCGCCTTGCCGGGCAACGGCTTGTACGGCGTGTCCGGGTCTCCGGGCGCCGGGATGCTCAGCAGGGTGGACAGCAGGCCGTGCGTCCACACGTTCGCGCCGCCCGCGCCGGTGTTGTCGTCGACGCCGAGGATCGGGCCCAGCGCGTGGTCGGCCCAGCCCGCGGCGAAGATGTCGGTCGCGGAGTAGCAGCGGGCGTCGGTGACCAGCACGACCGGGCCGTGGTAGGTCTGGCCCACGGAGTTCGCGCCGTCGACCGGTGTGATCGTGTGGGCGCAGGAGAACGCCTGACCGGTCTCGGTCGAGGAGTCGAGCGAGGGGAACCACGGGCCGAGGTTGATCTGCCCGGTCGGGTCTTCCGCGTGGCGGCGGCAGATGCGCAGGTTCAGCGGCGTGCTGAGGAACTGCACGGGTTCTGGCTCGACGCGGCGCGGGGTCATCGTCTGCAGCAGGAACTCCGCGGCGAAGATGTGGCCGCCGCCGTTGTCGCGGACGTCGACGATCAGGCCGTTCTGCGGCAGCAGGGCCGCGAGCCGCACGAACTCCCGCAGGAACGCCTCCGGGTCGTCCACGCTGAACGTGAAGATCCGCAGGTGCCCGAACGTACCGGACGGCGTGGTGACCGGGCGGGCGCGGAACACGCCGGGCAGGGTCGTCGGCACGTCCTGCTCGCTCATCGCGACGGCACCGCCCGCGGCCTCGGCGGTCACGACCTTGGGCGCGTGCAACAACTTCTTGGCGCGGGCCTTCTCGTCGGAGTCGAGGTCGACGCCCTGCGCGGCGGCGGCCGGCGAGAGCGCGTCGACGTCGGTCATCGGCGGCAGGTTGTCGGTCACCTGCCAGTCCACCCGGACGTCCTCGCTCGTGCCGCCGGCGGTGCGGTGGGTCACGACGACCCAGTCCTCGTCCGGCGGGAGCTGGATCACCAGGGGGCGCAGCGTGAGCGACTCCAGGCCGCGGGCGAGGTTCGCGGCGGTGTTGCTGCCCGCGAAGATCGCGCCGTTCACCGCGACGGCGCGCGCGATCGCGGTGCCGTTCCAGTGCGTCACCTCGTCGCCGACGGCCAGGCCGGTGAACCCGGCGACCGTGCGGGCCACGAGGTACCGCTCGGTGCCGTCCGGGTCGAAGCAGCGCTCCAGCTGAAACGGCAAGAACGCGATCTTGCCGGCGAACGGGGCCGGCAGCAGGTAGTTGGTGTGCAGGTCGCGCACCGAGTGGAAGGTGCTCGACAGCTCGCGGTGGAACTGCCACTCGGGCTCGGCCGTGGCGTCGGTCTGCCGTTCGAGTCTGGCTCTGAGCACCCTGAGCCGTTGCACCGGGTTCACCGCGTGCATGGCGACCTTCAACGGCAGGTGCGCGTAGTTCTGCTCCAGCAGGATCAGCGCCTGGTCCACGACGAGCTTGCGCTGGGCGAGCGTGAGGGTGCCCGCGGTGGCGAGGAACTCGGCCAGGCCGATCGAGTTTGCGACGTTCGGGTGAGCGGTTGCGGTCATGGTGGGGCCTCCTTGCCAAGTAGAGGCTTCCCGAGGTGCCGGGATACACCTTTTTCACCCGGATGGCCGCTAATCGGAGCAGCTTCAGGGACGACAACTGGAGTAGAGGGAGGCTGCCATGCGTCCACGTGCCTTGGAACTGCGCATCCACGGGGTCAACAACACGCCCCCGGCCGCCGTGCTGGCGCTCCCCGAGCACGCCGTCGAGCAGTTCCGCGGCGACCGCTTCGGCAGCTTCTGGCGCCCGGTCGCCGAAAAGCTCGACGACCTGCCGGCGAACGACCCCGGCCGGCCCCGCGCCGACGTCGAGCGCGAGGCCTACTCGTGGGGCGGCATGGCGCGCAGCACACCGGGTGCGCCGGGCAGCGGGGTGGCGTCGGTGGTGGCGAACGTGGCCGGGCGCATCGGGTGGGCGTTGCTGCTGCCGTTCGGGCTCGCGAACGTCGCGTACTGGAGCCGGGAGATCCCCAGGACGTGGACGGAGGACGACGAGCTGACGGACGCCGAGAAGGCAGCCGGGGGCAGTGCAGCGGAAGCCGCGAAGGGCACGTGGTGGAACGCCGGTCGCGGTGCCGCCAGCACCCGGCTGTTCGGGCTCGGCCTGACGGTGCTGCTGGTGCTGTCGGTGGGCGTGGCGGTCGTCGACCTGTACGCGGTCCAGTGCTCGTTGGCCGACACGACCTGCCGCCGGCTGCCGGAGTGGCTCGACCTGCTCGGCGACCCCGCGCAGCACGTCCGGGTGCTCGCCGCCTCCGCGGTGCCGGTGGCGCTGCTGTTCGGGTTGCTGCTGCTGACCTCGTTGTCCCGCAGCAGGTACGAGTCGGCGGCCACCGGTGACCGGCAGCCGTTCCGGGCGGGTGTGCTGCTCAGCAGGAGGTCGATGTGGCGGGGCAGCCCGCGGCTGCGCAGGCTGACCAGGCTGCACCTGGCCGCCGGGTTCTGCGTGGTGGTGTTGCTGACCGGCGCGGAACTCTGGTCGCAGGCCGCGGTTTTCCTGGTCACGACGGTGCTCGCCGGGGTGTTGCTGGCGCTCGTCGCGTACCGGGTCGTGCACACGGCGGCGGACTGCCCGGACGCGCCCAGGACCGAGAAGGGCGGCCTGTGGTCGTGGGCCCTCCTGGTGGCCACCGGGGTGGTGCTGGCGGTGCACGGGTTCGCGATCCTCTACGCCGAACCCGTTTTCGGCCGGTCGCTGTGGCTGGCGCGGTGGGGACCGCCCGCGGTGACGGCCTGCCTGCTGGGCATCGCGCTGTCGGGGTGGTCGTGGCGCAAGCGGGAGAAGCGCGTGCCGTGGCTGGCGGGCCTGGCGTTCGCCGCGGGGCTCGTCCTCACCGCGGTGTGGCAGCCGCTCGGACTCGTCGCCGTCGTGGCCGGTGCGCTGCTGGTCGGGTACGCGGTGCGGGACAACCGGGAGTGGGAGGCGTGGGGCGGCACCGGACCCGGTGTGCTGCTGGGGTTGTCGCTCACCACGTCGCTGCTGCTCGCGACGGTGCTGGTGCTGACGGTGCGCGGCTGGCTGGCCGGTTCGGAGCCGCTGCGGAAGGTGCCGCAGGCGCCCTGGTTCTCCTGGTGGGCGAGCGGTGCGTTCACGGCGGCGCTCGCGGTGGTGGCGGGCCTGGTCGTGGTGCTGGTGGTGCTGCTCGGGCTGCGGGTGCGCGGGCCCGCCGACTTCGAGCGGGACACCAGCCCGGCGATCCCGGCCGGGCAGGAGGAGCTCGTCATGCGGTGGCGGCACGTGATCGCGAACGCGCACCGGGCCGAGGTCGTGGTGGGCGTGCTGTCCGCGGTGAGCACCGCGGCGGTCGTGCTGGCGGTGCACGTGGCGTTCGCGCGACCGTCCTGGGTGGACTGGGAGGTGCCGGCGTGGGTGTTCGAGCAGGGCGTCACGTACACCGGGCTCGCCGGGGTGGCGCTGGTCGGGTCGTTCGTCGGCGCCGGGGTGCTCGCCAACCGCAGACCGCTGGGGCTGCTGTGGGACCTGATGTGCTTCCTGCCGCGCACGGCCCACCCGTTCGCCCCGCCCTGCTACGCGGAGCGGGCCGTGCCGGAGATCGCCGAGCGCGTGCGCGACTGGCTGGACCGGCACCCCGACGAGGACCTGCCGCCGCAGGAGCGCTCGGTCGTCGTGCTCTCCGCGCACAGCCTCGGCGCGGTGCTCGCCGTCGCCGCCGTCTACCAGCTTCCGGAGAAGCACCTCGCCCGCGTCAAGCTGCTCACGTACGGCGTGCAGCTGCGGCCGTACTTCGGGCGGATCTTCCCGGAACTGCTGGGCCCCGGTGTGCTCGGCACCGCGCGCAGCCGCAGGGGCGCGCTGTGGGCGCTGAACCCGTGGCACCGGCAGGACGACGACGAGCCGCGGGCGGAACCCGTGGTCGACGAGGCCGACACGCTGCGGGTGCTGCTGGCGGACCGGTGGGTGAACCTGTGGCGGCGCACCGACCACCTCGGGTTTCCCGTCATCGGGTACGGGCGGCCGGACGGCACGTCGGTCGACCAGTGGGCGGACGAGACCGGCGGCGGTCCCGGCGAGGTGGAAACCCACTCCGGCTACCACCGTTGTGCCGCCTACGCGTCGGCGTTCGAGCGGCTCGTCCCGGCCGACGTGCGCCGGTCACCCGATCGTGGTCAGGTAGGAGGTGGGAACCTGGACCGCAGCTGATCTGAGGAGAAACATGCGCACGACTGTGGCGGCCCTCGTGGGTGCCGCTCTGCTCACCGGGGGACTCGCGGCCTGCTCGGGCGGCACCGACACCGGCTCGACCGGCTCGACCAGCTCGACAGGGGCTTCCAGCACCACGTCCCCCGCACCGACGCCCGTCGCCGAGGCCGTTCTCGCCGCGCCGGCGGAGTCCGGCGACCAGCCGAAGGGCGTCACCTACACCGTCGCACGGGTGCCGCTGGGCGCGAAGCTCTCCACCTCGTCGTCCGTCGCGAATGGACGGACGACCGTGGAGCTGAAGGTGTCCGGGCTGCTGCCGGACACCCAGTACGGCTCGCACGTGCACACCAAGCCGTGCGGCGCCAAGCCGGCCGACTCCGGGCCGCACTACCAGAACGAGAAGGACCCGGTCACGCCGAGCGTGGACCCGAAGTACGCCAACGCGCAGAACGAGATCTGGCTCGACTTCACGACCGACGCGCAGGGTGCCGCCACGGCCAGCTCGGCGGTGGACTGGGAGTTCCGCAAGGGCGAGGCGAACGCCATCGTCATCCACGCCGCGCACACCAGCACCGAGCACGGCAAGGCGGGCACCGCCGGCGACCGCCTCGCGTGCCTGACCGCGGCGTTCTGACCCCGGCACCCTGACCCCCGGCGCCCTGACCGCAGCGTCCTGATCCGGCGTCTGCAAGTACTGCCAACTCGCAGTTGGCAGTACTTGCAGACGCGTGCTCAGCAGGGCCAGGTCAGGGTTACGCCGCCGGTCAGCTGAGGTCCCGACACCGGTTCCAGCACCGCCGCGCGGACGAGGTTGAGCACCTCGTACCGGGGCCCGGTGCGGCGGACCAGCCCGCGGACGCTCAGCGCGTGCACGGCGTCCTCGTCCTCCCAGCCGATCCGGTCGACCATCCGCACCAGCACCTCGCGCTCACCGGCGTCCAGAGTGGACAACGAGCGGCGCAGCGAGTCGCGCAGGTGCGCCGAGGTGGGGTCGAGCGGGTTGGTGCGCAGCCGCTCCAGCAGGTGCTGCGGCGAGTACACCATGAACCACCCGGCGGCGAACTCCAGCGCCGACGGCAGGCCGTCCAGCTCGTGCACCAGCCCCATCAGCGCGGCGTGGTTCGCGGGCTCCGGCCGGAACCCGGGCCGGACCCGGCGCACGTGCGTCACGAGCAGCTGCACCGCGGCGTCGTCGGCCAGCGGTGCCAGCGGGAACACGTGCTCGCCCGGCAGCCCGGTGGGCGCGAGCGCGGTGACGACGATCCGCAGCCGCGGGTGCAGCTCCAGCAGCCGCGGGTCGGGCACGTGGTCGGTGACGAGCAGGGTGTCCGTGCCCGCGTCGATCGCCGGCATGCGCGCGGCCGGCAGCCACAGCACCGACCAGCCGAGCCGGAAGTGCAGCTCGCCCGCGACCTCCAGGGCGAGCCGGGTCTTGCCCACCCCGCTGACACCGGTGACGGTGACCAGCCGGGTGCCCCCGACGAGCAGGTCCGCCAGCGCGCCCGCCTCCGCCTCACGGCCGACGATCGCCGACGACGGCGCGGGTGGCGCCACCGACACCTTGCGGGCCGGCCGTCCACCCGCCTGCTGGAGATCTGCCCGGCTGGTGTCGTCCAGCCGCAGGCCGTCCGCGAGCAGGCGCACCGTCTCGGCGCGCGGCGACCGGGTGCGGCCGCATTCCAGGTCCCGGATGGCCCGCACGCTGAGCATCGCGAAGTCAGCCAGCTGCTGCTGGGTGAGGCCGGCGTGGATGCGGTGCGTGCGCAGTAGTTCCCCGAACTCCTTCATGGTCCGTTCCTCCCTCTCCCGAGTGAGTTTCAGACCTCGCGCGCCTCGGAACATGGGTGCCGGTCCCCCATTTTCCCGTCGCGGGCGAATCTGGGTACTCGGCCCCCATGTGTTCTCCACCCGCACGTGCGAGGTTCGGCCTCGTGACCCCTGCAGCGGCGGAGTTCCTGGAACGCGCCACGGCCGCGTCCCGCCCCGGCGCCCCCTCCGACGACAGCTGGACCGCCGCGTTCGCGCACGCGCTGCGGCCCCTGGTCGACGCCGCGCGCACCGAGGTGGCGCCGCCGTTCGACGCCGCTTTCGCGCAGCAGCTCGGCCAGCGGCTGGTCCGGATCGCGGCCCGCACGCTCGTGCTGGAGCTGAACCAGGCCCGCGGCACGCTGGCAGGTCAGACACCGCAGGAGCGGTTCCTGTCCTTCACCCGCACGCTGGACCTCACGGCGTTGTTCGGCCGCTACCCGGTGCTGGCGCGGATGCTCGCGCAGGCGTGCGAGCAGGCGGTCGCGGCGCACCACGAGCTGTCGTCGCGGTTCACCCGCGACCGCGCGGACGTGGTGCGGACGGTGTTCGGCGGGATCGACCCCGGTGCGCTGACGACGATCGAGACCGGGCAGGGCGACCCGCATCAGCAGGGCAGGACGGTGGCGGTGCTGACGTTCGCCTCGGGCGCGCGGCTGGTGTACCGGCCGCGCCCGGTCGAGCTGCACGCGCACTTCACCGCGCAGGTGGCGTGGTTCGCGCGGCGCACCGGCATCCTGTTCCGCTCGCCGCGGCTGCTGGTGCGCGACGGGTACGGGTGGCTGGAGCACGTCGAGCACCAGCCGTGCGCGGACGTCGCCGGGGTGGCGGAGTTCTACCGGCGGCTCGGGGCGCTGCTGGCGCTGCTCTACGCCGTCGACGGCACGGACATGCACTACGAGAACCTGATCGCGTGCGGCGACCAGCCGGTGCTGGTGGACGTGGAGACGCTGTTCCACCCGACGCTCACCATCGCGAGCGACCCGGCCGCGCTCGCGATGGCGCGCTCGGTGCACCGCACCGCGCTGCTGCCGCACATGCTGCTGGGCGACAACGGCATCGTCGACGTCTCCGGCGTGGGCGGCGACCGGGGCGTGCCCTCACCGCTGGACGTCGTGGACTGGGCCGACGCCGGAACGGACCGGATGCGCCTCGTGCGGCGCCCCAGCACGTCCACGGGGGCGTTGAACCGGCCGGTGCTGGGTGATGTGCCCGCCGAGCCCGCCGACTACCAGGACTCGCTGCTGGCGGGCTTCCGCGCGGGCTACGACGCGATCGCCGCCCACCGCGACGAGCTGCTGCGGCTGGTGCGGGAGTGCGCCGAGGACGAGGTGCGGTTCGTGGCCCGCCCGACGCGCCTGTACGGGACGCTGCTGGACGAGTCCACGCACCCGGCGGTGCTGCGCGACGCGCTGGACCGGGACATGGCGTTCGGCGTGCTGGTGGTCGACGACCCGCTGCTGGACGCGCTGGTGCCGCACGAGGTCGTGGAACTCTGGCGCGGCGACGTGCCGTTGTTCGTCTGCAGGCCGGGTTCGCGGGACCTGTGGACCGGGTCCGGGCTCCGGCTGCCGGGGATGCTGCCGGAGCCCGGACTGCACGCCGTGGAACGCAAGATCGCCGGGCTCAGCGAGGTCGACCGGCACGACCAGCAGTGGGTCATCTCCGCCTCGCTGGCCTCACGCCCGCGCCCGGTGTCGCACCGCAGCGGCGCCACCGTCTCCGGCCACGTCGCACCGGTCGACCCGGACCCGGCGCGGCTGCTGGTGGCGGCGTGCGGCATCGCCGACCAGATCCTGGCGCAGGCGGCGACCGGGCCGGACCGGGTGAACTGGCTGGGCCTGGAGCTGGTCGACGACCGGCACTGGACCGTGCTGCCGATGGGCGCGGGCCTGACCAACGGCTACACGGGGGTGGCGCTGTTCCTGGCGGAGCTGGGCGCGCTGACCGGTGCCGCGCGGTACGTCGACTTCGCCTCGGCCGCGCTGCGCCCGTTGCCGGCGCTGCTGGAGTCGTTCGCCGCGTCCCCGGAGCTGGTGCTGGCGGCGGGCGGCGGGCTGCACGGCCTGGGCGGTGTCTGCTACGGCCTGTCCCGGCTGGTGCCGCTGCTCGGACTCGACCCGGCGCTGCTCTCCCTGGCCGTGTCGCTGATGCCGCTGACCGACACGTCGTTCACGGTCGCCGACGGCGTTGCCGGCTCCCTCGCGGCGATGCTCGCGGTCGGCACGCCTGACTCCCTCGTGCTCGCCGATCACTACGCGACCGTCCTACGTGCCGCGATTTGCCCCGCCAATGGGTTCGCCCGCGGCCATGCGGGAATCGGATGGGCTCTGCGGCGTTACGCGGCAGCGGTGGGCGACGAGTTATCTGATGTGGCAGGACGGACCTTCCTGGAGAGCGACACGACCGACCCGGCCGACACCGGCTGGTGCTCGGGCGTGGCCGGCGTGGCGCTGGCACGGCACGACGAACGCGTGGCCGGTGCGCTGGCCACGCGGGAACCGTTGCGGGACATGAGCCTGTGCCACGGCGAGCTGGGCGTGGTCGAGGCGCTGACGCCCCACCACCCGAACCTCGCGACCCGGCGCACCGCGCTGCTGCTCGGCAGGCTCGACGAACACGGCCCGCAGTGCGCCACCCCCGGTGGCGTCCCGTCGCCGGGGCTGCTGACCGGTCTCGCCGGCATCGGCCACGGCTTGCTGCGGCAGGGTTTCCCGGTGCCCTCCGTCCTGCTGCTCGAACCGCATCACCACACCGGATCGACCGACAACGAGGAGTCCACCAGATGAACGAGTCCCTGCACCGCCCGGCCGACCAGCCCGTGCCGGTCGAGCACGTGATCGGGGAGATGGAGCTCTCGCCGCGGTCGCGGGCGGGTGCGCGAGCGCGTGCGCTGGCCGGCGTGACGCTGGCGGTGGGCGCGTTCGCCGCGATCACGCCGGCGCTGTCGGACACGACGGTGAGCGTGGTCTGAGCCGGGGGTCGCGGGGGCCGGGCCCTGTCCGGGGTCCGGCCCCCGCGCCGTTCCCGGGGCCGGGCACGGCCGGTTCCGGCCGAACTTCCGAGGGCCGCACCCCCTCGCCCACCCGCTCACGCGACGCCTGCCGCGCCTGGCCGCGAGTGATCGCGGAAAGGTCCTTTCCTGATCACCGGGAATTGCTCCACTCCCCCAGGCCGAATACGCCTGAGCAGCCGTTACGGACCACACCACGCGGACGTTAGGGTCCAGCCATGCAGACCCGAGCGCCCCAGGTGGTCGGCCGCGACCGGGAGGTCGAGGCCGTCTCCACGGCACTCGAACGCACCCGCCGCGGGCAGGGTGGCGCTGTGTTCCTCACCGGAGAAGCGGGGATCGGCAAGTCGCGGCTCGCCCGGCTGGCCGCGGGGCAGGCGTTCGACGAGAGCATGCGGGTGCTCAAGGGGCGGGGGACGACGATCGGGCCGATGGTGCCGTTCCGGCCCATCGCGGAGGCGTTGCTGGGGTTGTTCCGGCACGAGCCGCCCGACGACAGCGCGCTGGGCCCGTACAAGCCGGTGCTGGGGACGCTGATCCCCGAGTGGCACGACCGGCAGTCGACCACGGAGTCCGTCGTCGTGCTGGCGGAGGCGGTGCTGCGGCTGCTGACGTCGGTGGCGCGCAAGACGCCCTGCCTGCTGGTGCTGGAGGACCTGCACGACGCGGACGCGGAGACGCTGGCGGTCGTCGAGTACCTGGCGGACAACCTGGAGGAGCAGCCGGTGCTGCTGCTCGCCACCATCCGCAACGACCCCGGCAACGCGCTGGAGCTCGTGCACCAGATCGTGCAGCGCGGGGCCGGGTCGCAGCTGGAGCTCAAGCGGCTCGACCGGCGGCAGGTGCGGGCGATGACGGCGGCGTGCCTGGAGAGCGAGCAGGTACCGGACGAGCTCTGCGATCGCCTGTGGACGGACAGCGCCGGGAACCCGTTCGTGGTCGAGGAGCTGTTGCACGGCATGGTGAGCGGCGGGTTGCTCGTGGCCGGCGCGCGCGGGTGGCAGGTGCTCGGGGAGTTGAAGCTGCCGGTGCCGGCGGCGTTCGTGCGCAGCGTCGCGCACCGCACGGACCGGCTGGGGCCGCAGGGGCGCGAGGTGCTGTCGGTGGCGGCGGTGCTGGGGCACCGGTTCCCGCTGTCCGTGGTGCAGAAGGTGACCGGGCACGACGACCGGGCGCTGCTGAGCCACCTGCACGCGGGGGTCGCGGCGCAGCTGGTCACGCCGGACGAGCCGGCACCGGACTGGTACGCGTTCCGGCACCCGCTGACGGCGGACGCGTTGCTGGCGCAGCTGACGCCGGCGGAGCGCGGGACGTTGTCGGAGCGGACCGCGGACGCGGTCGAGGAGCTGCACCCCGGGCTGCCCGGCGACTGGTGCCCGCTGGTGGCCAAGCTGCGGTTCGACGCGGGTGAACCGGCGGACGCGGGGCTGCTGTTCGCCGAGGCCGGCCGGCGCGCGCTGGGCAACGGCGCCACGAGCTCCGCGGTCAAGCTGCTCGACCGGGCGCACCGGCTGCTCACCGAGTCGGCCGCGCGGGCCGACGTGCTGGACGTGCTGCTGCCCGCGCTGGCCGAGGCCGGGGAGTTCGAGAGGGCGTTCCAGCTCGGCGGTGCGCTCAGCGAGCTGCGCGGGCTGGACGGGCCGCGGCGGGCCAAGCTGCACACCCGCCTCGCGCGCGTCGCCTACCTCGCGGGGCGGTTCACCGACGGCGCGGAGCAGGTGCGGGCCGCGCGCACGCTGCTGGGGCCGGGCGCACCGGACGAGCTGACGGCGCCGCTGGACGTGAACTCCGCCTTCCTCACGCTGAACATCCCGAGCCCCGACCGGATCTCCTCCGCGGCCCGGCTCGCGCACCGGGCGGCGGACGCGGCGGCACGGGCGCGGCTGCCGATGGTCGGGTGCGAGGCGTGGCAGCTGCTCGGGATCATCGCGCGCGAGCAGGACCTCGACGAGGCCAACGCGTGCTTCGACAAGGCGCGAGCGCTTGCGGACGCCCACCGGCTGCCGATCCAGCACATCTACGCGCTCGTGCGCATGGCGGGCAACGACTGGCTCGCCACCGGCAGCACCGCCTCCCTCGACAGCGCGCACGACGAGGCGTGCCGGGCCGGTGCGATCACGGTGGCCTACAACGTCGACGCCATCGTGGCGCTGCAGTCGGTGCTGACCGGCCGGTACACCGAGGCGAGCGAGCAGGTCGACCGCTGCCTGCAGGCCACGGCCCGGTTGCACCTCAGCGCCCTCACCCGCTACCTGCTGATGGTGCGGGCGACGCTGCACGCGCACCAGGGCAACCGGCCGGCGACCGACCTCGCGGTGCAGGCGTTCGAGCAGAGCGCCAAGGGCGGTGCCCAGGAGGTGCCGCTGTGCTCGGGGCTCGCCAAGGCGTTCTGCGCGCTGCTGGAGGAGGACCGCGCGCTGGCGGTGCGGGAGCTCGACCGGGCGGCCGCGCAGGAGTCGCAGAACCCCACCACGTTCCACCTCTCCGGCACGCACGGCATGCGCGTGCTGCTGGGCGTGCTCGACGGCCGGTTCGGCTGGCCGGAGTACCACGCGCTGGCCGGCGCCTCCCCCGCGCGCATGCGGTGGAACAAGCAGTTCGCCGACCTCGCGCACGCCGTCCTGCTCGGCCGCGACGGCAGGTGCGCCGACGCGGCCGTGGCGTTCGACGAGGCCCAGGACGCCGCCGCGCCGTACCCGATGGCGCGGCACCTGGGGTTGCGGCTGGTCGCGGCCGAGGCGCGGCGGTGGGGCGACCCGGTGACGTGGCTGCGCTCCGCGGAGGAGCACTTCCACCAGGCGGGCAACACCGCCGTCGCCTCGGCGTGCCGCGGGCTGCTGCGCCAGGCCGGTGCGCCCGTGCAGCAACGCCGCAGCGGCACCGACCAGGTGCCCAAGCAGCTGCGCGGGCACGGGGTGACGGTGCGCGAGTTCGAGGTGTTCGTGCTGCTGGCCGACCGGATGGGCAACAAGGCCATCGCGACGCGCCTGCACATCTCACCGCGCACCGTGGAGAAGCACGTGGCGTCGCTGATCGCGAAGACCGGTCAGCCCGACCGGGAGTCCTTGTCGGCGTACGCGGCGGCGCTGAACCGCTGACGGTCGCGCTTGAGCCGGGCCTCCAGCTCGTGCCGCTTGCCGCCGGCCAGGTCGGTGCGGGCGGCGCGTTCGACGTCGCGGAACACGTCGTAGTACATGTCGTCGTACTCCTCGACGACCTGGAACGTCCACCGTCCCGGCAGGACGTTGCGCCCGACGAGCTCGCGCTGCACCCGGTCGGCGTGCTCGTGGTGGCCCGCCTTGCGCAGCAGCTCGATCGCCTCGTCGAGCATGAAGTCGGCGGTGCCGGTGAGCTGGTGGAAGGAGTAGAGGTGGCCGCGGGCGCGTTCGGTGGTCTCCAACGCGGCGCTGAGCTTGCCGAGCGCCTCAACCGTCTGGTCGTCCATGCCGCACCGGATACCCCGCACGCGTTTGCCTCTACCTTCGCCGGGTAGTCGCTCACTGACCGTGTCCACACAGAGCGAGGTGACCCCGATGGTCGACGTAAGGACACGAACGACCGTGCAGCAGGCCGCATTAGCGGTCGCAGCGGTGTTCGCGCTGGTCGGTGTGCTGGGCTTCATCCCCGGCATCACCACGAACTACGACACGATGACGTTCGCCGGGCACCACTCGGAGGCGATGCTGCTCGGCGTCTTCGCCGTCTCGGTGCTGCACAACATCGTCCACCTGCTGTTCGGCGTGGCGGGCTTCCTGGCCGCGCGCACGGCGAGTGGCGCGAAGGCGTACCTCATCGGCGGCGGTGCCGTGTACCTGGTGCTGTGGCTGTACGGGCTCGTCATCGACAAGACGAGCCAGGCGAACTTCGTCCCGCTGAACACCGCGGACGACTGGCTGCACTTCGTCCTCGGCGTTGGCATGATCGGACTGGGAGTGGCGCTTGGCCGGCGTGCCGCAGTGCGCTGACACAGTTGGCGTAGAAGAAGAGTTCCTGCTCGTCGACGCGGCGTCCGGACGCACCTCGGTGCGTGCCGGCGCCGTGTTGGCGCGCCTGCGGGACACGGAGCTGACGAAGTTCCACGCCGAGCTCGCCGGCACGCAGGTGGAGGCGGCGACCGGGCCGTGCACGGACATGACCGCGCTCGGTGCGGCGCTCCAGCAGGCCCGTGACGCCGTCACCGCCGCGGCGCGCGAGGTGGGCGTGGACGTGGTGTCGCGCGGCACCCCGGTCAAGGCGTCGGTTCACCCGGTCGTGGCCGACGGGCCGCGGTTCCGGCAGGTGCTCGACCTGTACGCGGGGGTCGTGGACACGTACGAGGCCTCCGGCTGCCACGTGCACGTGGGCGTGCCGGACCGGGAGACCGCGGTCGTGGTCCTCAACCGGGTGCGGCCCTGGCTGCCGACGCTGCTCGCGCTGGCGGCGAACTCGGCGGACCACGGCTACGCGAGCTGGCGGATGGTGCTCCAGTCGCGGTTCCCCGGCTCCGGCGTGCCGCCGGTGTTCACCGGTACGGCCGACTACGACGCGCAGGTGGCCCGGCTGGTCGCCTGCGGGACGCTCGTCGACGCGGCCCAGACGTTCTGGCTGGCCCGGCTGTCGCCGAAGCTGCCGACCATCGAGTTCCGCGCGGCCGACGCGGCGGCGACCGTGCCCGACGCGGTGCTGCAGGCCGCGCTCTGCCGCGCGCTCGTGCAGACGGCCGCGGTGGTGGAGACACCGCCGGTGCGCGACGACGTCTGCGCCGCGGCGGTGTGGACGGCCTCCCGGTACGGGCTGGACGGTCCCGCGGTGGACCCGTGGCGGGCCTGCCGGGTGCCCGCGACGGCGGTGCTGGACGACCTCGTGAAGCACGTGGCGCCGGCGTTGGAGGAGCGCGGTGAGTTCGCGCTCGTGCAAGACCTGATCGCTCGACGGAATGAGACGTGATGCTGCTCCCCTCTGCCCGCGGACCGCTGTCCGAGACCGTCGTCGCCGCGCTGCGCGGTGCTCCGGGCGGCGGCCCGATCCCGTTCACCGACGCCGACCCGTACGGCGAGGACCTCACGATCGCGCTGTACACGTTGTACGAGCTGCACTACTGCGGTTTCGACGGCGTGGACCCCGCCTGGGAGTGGGACCCGGAGCTGCTGAGGCTGCGGGCGCAGGTCGAACGGGTGTTCCTGGACGCGTTGCGGTCCGATGTGGACATGACCGACCTCGACACGGCGCTCGGCGCGTTGCTGGTCGAGCAGGTCCCCGGCACCGGTGTGTCGCACTTCCTGCGCGACGACGGGACCTGGGAGCAGATGTGCGAGTACTTCGCGCACCGCTCGGTGTACCACCACAAGGAGGCCGACCCGCACGCGTGGGTGATCCCGCGGCTGCGCGGGCGGGCGAAGGCGGCGCTGGTGGCCGTGGAGTTCGACGAGTTCGGCGGTGGGCGGGCCGACCGGATGCACTCGCAGCTGTACGCGGACCTGCTCGAAGGCGCCGGGATGTCCGCGGAGTACCTGCACTACCTCGACGACGTGCCCGCGCCGGCGATCGCGATCGTCAACATGATGTCGCTGTTCGGGCTGCACCGGTCGCTGCGCGGCGCGCTGGTCGGCCACTTCGCCGCCGCGGAGATCACCACGGCCCCGAGCGCCCAGCGCATGGCGCAGGCGTTGCAGCGGCTCGGCGCCGACCCGAGGTGCGCGGAGTTCTTCACCGAGCACATCGAGGCCGACGCCGTGCACGAGCAGATCATGCGCCGCGACGTCATCGGGTCATTGCTGGAGCAGGACCCCGGCCTGACCGATGACGTCGCGTTCGGCATCCAGGCCACGGAGCTCCTGGAGGGCCGGCTGGCCGATCACCTGCTGTCGGCTTGGTCCGCGGACGAGTCGTCGCTGCGCACGCGCTTGCGGTGGCTGGTGTCGCAGAACGGGTAGCGCTTGCTGCGCCGGCAGGCGCACACCGCGACCACGAACCGGTCGCTGGTGTGCGTCTGCCCGTCCACCTCCAGGCTCACCGGCCCCTCAACGAGCACCGGGCCGTTCGGCACCACCGTCACCCTGCGCACGTTCGGGTCGGTCACCTCGGATCACCACCAGTTCCTCGTCCTGCTGACCGGGTTCGATCAGGCCGTGCTCTTCCAGGAAGCCGACGCGCCCGCGCATCACCGGTCCGAACGGCACCCAGCGGCGCTGCACGACCGACGCCTTCAACCCGTTGTCGCGCAACTGCTGCAACGTGGTCTCCACACCGCACAGCGCGGAGTGGACCATCAGCGCCATGCCGCCGGGCACGAGCAGGTCGAACATGCGCGCGCACAACGGGTCCAGCAGCTGCCGCCCGTCGAGGCCCGCGTCCCACGCCCGTGCGGGACCCCTGGCCGCGCCGTCCCGCTCGGCCGGCACGTACGGCGGGTTGGCGAGCACCAGGTCGAACCGCTCACCGGCGACGACCTCCAGCGCGTTGCCCAGCCGCACCCGCAGCGGAAGCCGTTGCAGGGCAGCGTTCATCCGCGCCGTCCACACCGCACGGCGGGAAACGTCCACACCGGTCACCTCGGCGGCACCGGCGCGCAGAGCGGCCAGTGCCAGCGCTCCCGTGCCGGTACCGATGTCCAGGACGCGCGCGCCCATGGGTATCGCCGCCGCGTTCATCGCGTCGACCAACAGCTCGGTGTCGTCCTGCGGCGCGTACACGCCCGGTGCTCTGAGCAGCCTCACGCGGGTGGAGTTGCCATGAGGAATAGCTTGAAACACCGTGTTTTCCCGCCGTTTTCGCGGGTAGACCAGGGTGTGCTGACGACTGCATTCCGCCTGCTCGCCCGTGCGCGGCGCGCTCGCGCGGTCCACCCGCGGGGCGTGCTGATGACCGGTGAGCTCACCGGTTCCGCGCCGTTCCCGGCCTCCGCCACCGTGACCGCCCGGCTGTCCAAGGGGGCCGGAACCGGGCGCGGCCTGCCGGACGTGCTCGGCCTCGCGCTGCGGATTCCCACCGGATCAGGTGACTGGGACCTGCTGCTGTCCACCACGGGCACCGGCCGGTTCTCCCGGTTGCTGCCGACGCCGGCGACCGGCTGGCAGCGCGCCCGGCTCGGTACGATCCTGCCGTACCGCCACCGGGGCGCGCTGCTGTGGCTCATGGCCGTTCCCCTCGACCCCACCGCGAGCGCACCGGGACGGCCGCCGACGCGGTTCAGCCTGCACGCGAGCGGAACGACCGCGGACTGGCGGCGGGTGGGCGAGGTGCGGTTGCGCGACCTGCGCCACGACGAGCCGGTACCGTTCGACCCGGTGCTCAACCGGCCGCAGGAGCTGGAGCTGGCGCCGCGCTGGCTCGCCGCGCTGCGCGAACAGGCGTACGCGGGGAGCCGGCGCGGCCGCCGGGTGTCATGACTTGAGCTTGTCGTAGAGCACGTTCAGCACGTCCGACGCCGCCACGGCGGTGAGCGCGGTCGACACCAGCCGGGTGAGCCGCGGTGCGAAGACCAGGCCCGCGGTCAGCCCGCTGGCCGCCCAGACGCCGATGCAGAACGGGCACGTGAGCAGCTCGCCGATCGCGTGCTGCGCGGCGTTGTGCGCCCGCACGGACTCCTTGAGCTCCGCGTGCCCAGCAGGTTCCTCGTAGCGCGTGAAGGGCGCCCGCAGCGGGCTCGTCACGGCCTCCTTGGTCAGCAGCCTGCTCAGCTTGTGCGTTGCGATGGACACCAGCGCCGTGTCCGCGAGGGAGAACCGCTCCGGCAGGCGGACCCCGGCGCGGTGTCCCGCGGCGGAGACGGCACCGACGACGGCGGCATAGGTGCCCATGGCGAGGAGGTAGCCGGGCAGTGGCCGGCTCGCCCCGTACTGCTGCCTGATCCCACCCACGTCCTCGGAGCTCCCGCTGCGGCGGTGTTCGGACAGATCCGGTCGACTCATGAGGCGCGTGTACCCCTCAGGAGTCCGCTGAACCGGGTTCGGTCATCGACCGCATCACCTTGGCCTTGACCGGGTCCGGCGCGACGCGTCCGGCGACCGCCTGCACCTTGTTCCTCACCGACCCGGCCACGACGTGGTCGTCGCCCTTCATGAGCGCGTCGAAGCCCTGCTGGGCGACCTCGGCCGGGTCGTCCTTGTCCCCCGTCGCGACCTTCGTGTCCTGCATCCCGGCGCGGTCGAAGAACTCGGTGTCGGTCGGTCCCGGCATCAGCGTCGTGACGGTCACGCCGGTGTCGCGCAGCTCCTCGCGCAGCCCCTGGGCGAACGAGGCCAGGAAGGCCTTCGACGCCGCGTAGACCGAGTGGAACGGGCCGGGGGCGGTCGCCGCGATCGAGGACGTGTACAGGACCTTGCCCTGCCCGCGGGCGGCCATGTCGCCGACCAGCCGGTGCGAGAGGTGCACGGCCGAGCGGACGTTGAGGTCCACGACCTCCAGGTTGTCGTCCAGGGAGGTGTCGCGCACGAAGTCGCCGCCGACGCCCACACCGGCGTTCACGGCGAGCACCTCGACCGGCCGGCCCAGTGCGCGCACCCGTGACACGAGCGACTCCACGCCCTCGAAGGTCGAGAGGTCGGCCCGCACCGGTTCGACGTGCACACCGCCGCTGCGCAGGGAGAGCTGTGCGGCCGTATCGGTGATCCGCTCGTCCTCGGCGGCGACCACGACGTCGAAGCCGTTGTCCGCGAGCACCTTCGCGAGCTCGTAGCCTATTCCACTCGACGCACCGGTCACCACGGCAAGCGCATTCACAGTTTCCTCCAGGTCGTCGAGACGCGTTGAAATGCGTCGTCAACACCCCGTGTACCCGTGACCGCGCGGTCGATGCGGCATCGGCCGAAAGTCCGATGCAACCTCGGACGGGGATGCGGTGTCCTTATCGGTAGGTTGGTCGAAACGACATGGGGGACATTCGTGCGCAACATTCTTCTCGCGCCGCTGTGCGCGCTGGTCACGGTTGCCGTGGCGGCGTGCAGTCCGTCAGGTTCGGAACAGGCCAATCCGGAGCTGGCGCCGCGCGGTACGACGATGACCAAGGTCAAGCCGGGCAAGCAGGACCTGACCACCACGATCAGCATCACCGGCAAGGTCGAGATGAACCCGACGTTCGGGCTGGTCGCGCCGGTCGCGGGCCAGGTGCGGTTCTTCGACCTGCAGCCGTCGGGCGCCACGCCGACGAAGGCCACGCGGGTCGCGACGGTGTGGAAGGACGGCGCGCCCAACTACGTCGAGATCCCGGCGGGAGCGGTGTTCGCCGGCCGCCTGGTGGACGACAAGTCGACCGTCACCGCCGGCATGCCGCTCGCCTCGGCCAAGCACGTGGGGTACGCGCTGGTCGGTGACATCGACGGGCAGCAGGCGTACAAGGTCAGCGGCGCGCTCGGCGAGGTCAAGGCGCAGATCAAGAACGGGCCGGGCCCGTTCCCGTGCGCGGTGCTCGGCACGATCGCCGCACTGCCGCAGGGCACCATCCCGGAGAAGCCGGTGCAGACGCCGGACCCGAAGTCGACGCCCGACGCGAACGCCCCCAAGAACCCCGACCAGCAGCAACAACCACAGCAGCAGCCGAGCGCGTCCACCGGCCTGCGGATCGTCTGCACCGCGCCCGCCGACACCAAGATGATCAACGGCGCGGCCGCGTCGATCGAGGTCATCACCGGCAAGTCGGCGCAGGCACTGGTCGTGCCGGTCGAGGCAGTCGCGGGCCAGCAGGGCAAGGGCAGGGTCGACGTGCTCCAGCCGGACGGCTCGCGCAAGACCGTCGAGGTGGAGCTCGGTCTCACCGACGGCAAGGTGATCGAGGTCAAGTCCGGTCTCACCGGCGAGGAGGAGCTCGCGGTGCCGGGCCCGAACCTGCCGGAACCGCAGCAGGGCGGCGGCGACCAGAGCAAGCCGACGGGTCCGTGATGACCGAGTCCGAGACGACCACGACGATGGCGGCCGTACCGCCGCTGCTCCAGCTGAACGGCATCACGAAAGTCCTGAAGGGCCAGGAGGAACCGCGGACGATCCTGTCCGGTGTGGACCTCACCGTCCACCCGGGGCAGAGCGTGGCGATCCTGGGCCGGTCCGGTTCCGGCAAGTCGACGCTGCTGAGCCTGATCGGGCTCTTCGACCGCGCCGACGAGGGGCAGTACCTGCTGCACGGCAACGACATCACGAAGCTCCCCGAACGCAGGGCGGCCGCGTTGCGCAGCGCCGAGTTCGGGTTCGTGTTCCAGCGCTTCTTCCTGCTCAAGCACCTCACCGCGGCGCAGAACGTGGCCATGGCACTGGTGAACGGCCAGGGCTGGGCCGCGCGCCGCAAGCGCAGGCAGCAGGTGATGGAGGCGCTGGAGCAGGTCGGCATCGCCCACCTGGCCAAGAGCAAGCCCTCCCGGCTCTCCGGCGGTGAGCAGCAGCGCGTGGCGATCGCGCGGGCCCTGGTCCGCAAGCCGCGGGTGATCCTCGCCGACGAGCCGACCGGCGCGCTCGACACCGAGACCGGCAACCTGGTGGTCGAGGTGTTGCTCAACACGACCAGGCAGGGCTGCGGTCTCGTGCTGGTCACGCACGACCACGACCACGCGCGCAAGATGGGCCGCGTGCTGGAGCTGCGCGACGGGCGGTTCAACTGATGTTCTCCGGCAAGCTGCGGTCCGCCCTGATCATCGGCGGACAGGGCATCCGCGCCCGCAAACTGCGCACGTTCCTCTCGATGGTGTCGCTGTTCCTCGGCGTCCTCGCGGTCGTGGCCGTGCAGGCCGGCGCCGCGCTCGCCGAACGCGCCATGCTCACCGACGTGGAGCTGCAGCAGGGCAGGGACGGCACGTTCCAGCTCTACGTCTCCGGCGAGGGCAAGTCCACCTCGGTCGTCGAGACCACGTTGAAGGGCAACTCCCAGGCCGTCGGCATCGTCGGCATGAACGCGGTGATCGGCGAGCCCGGCGTGCGTCCGATCAACGAGGGCGCGACCCCGTTCGAGCACGTCGGCCGCGGCGACTTCTACGGCGGCCCGTCGGTGTACTGCGACCAGAACGGCATCTGCACCGAGCAGAAGAAGCAGGAGAAGAAGCCCGACGGCCAGGCCATCGAGGTCCAGGTGAGCGCGCTGACCGGTGACCTCCGCCAGTTTCGGCCGTTCCGCCCGGTCTCCGGCTCCTGGCTGGACTTCGGCACCGCCCCGTCGCTGGCACCGAAGATCGTGCTGAACGAGGAGGCCGCCAAGGGCTTCGACCGCTACAAGGTCCCCGGCGAGATGATGCTGACCGGCGCGACGCACCACGTCTCGCCGCAGATCATCGGCGTGGTGTCCGACGGCATGTACCAGCCCACCGTCTACATGCGACTCGACGAGGTGCGCAACTGGCTGCCCTCGTCGGACAACGTCCAGGTCGACCGCTTCCGCGGCGGCCCCGGCCTGCAGGTCATGCTCGCACCGGGCACCCAGGACCTCCAGCAGCTGCTGACCGCACGCCTGGTCGGCGCGGGCATGCGCTCCGACGACGTCCGCTTCAACGAGATCCAGTCGAAGAAGCGCATGGAGAAGGAGCTGCTGATCATGCGCCTGATCTTCCTGGGCATGGCGGGCCTCGTGCTGCTGATCGGCGTCGCCGGCATCCTCAACGTCGGCCTTGCGACCGTCGGTGAACGCGTCGAGGAGTTCGCGCTGCGCCGCGCGGTCGGCATGTCCCGCATGCTGCTGGCCGGGATCGTGCTCGCCGAGACCCTCCTGACGGGCCTGCTGACCGCCGCACTGGCCATCGGCACCGGCGCGGCGGGCCTCCAGGTGGGCCTGATGCTGTTCGGTTCGAGGTTCCCGTCGCTGGCGGACGTCGCGTTCCCGTGGGAGGCGGGCGTCGCGGGCGTGGTCGCCGGGCTGGTGGCGGGTGTGCTCGGCGGGCTGATCCCCGCGATCAGGGCGGCGCGGATCCCGATCGCCACGGTGATGCGGGCGTGAGCCCGTGGTGGTGACAGACGTGCGGGCCCGATAGAGGCAGGGTCCGTTGCCGGCGAAGCCCCGGTCCGCACCAAGGCGGGCCGGGGCTTCGTACTCCCGAGTGCGCGTTGCAGTCGGTCAGGCCTGGTTGAACTCGTCCGGGTTCGGCCCGATCCGCCCGCCGCGGTCCAGGGTGGACAGCGCGGCCAGCTCCTCCTCGGCCAGCTCGAAGCCGAACACGTCGATGTTCTCCCTGATCCGCGCCGGCGTGACCGACTTCGGGATCACGACGTTGCCGAGCTGCAGGTGCCAGCGCAGCACGACCTGGGCGGCGGACTTGTCGTGGCGGGCCGCGATCTCGGTGACCACGGGGTCCTTCAGCAGCTCGCCGCCCTGGCCGAGCGGCGACCACGCCTCGGTGACGATGCCGTGCTCGGCGTGGAACGCCCGCACCTCGGCCTGCTGCAGGTACGGGTGCAGCTCGATCTGGTTGACCGCGGGCACGACGCCGGTCTCGTCGATCAGGCGCCGCAGGTGCGCGGGCTGGAAGTTGGAGACGCCGATGGCGCGGACGCGGCCGCTCTCCCGCAGCTCGACGAACGCCTTCCAGGTGTCGACGTAGAGGTCGCGCTCTGGCGTCGGCCAGTGGATCAGGTACAGGTCGACGACGTCGAGGCCGAGCTTGGACTGCGAGGCGTCGAACGCGCGCAGGGCGGCGTCGTGGCCGTGGTCGGCGTTCCACAGCTTGGTGGTGACGAACACGTCCGCGCGGTCCACATCGGACTTGGTGATCGCCGCGCCGACGCCGGCCTCGTTGCCGTACGCGGCCGCGGTGTCGATGCTGCGGTATCCGGCGTTCAGCGCCTCGGTGACGGTGGGGATGGCCTCCTCGTCGGGCACCTGCCAGACGCCGAAGCCGAGCTGGGGCATGGTCACGCCGTTGTTGAGCTTCACGGTGGTCAAAGCGGTTTCCTCACGGTGGTGTCAGGGGATGAGCGTCGGGGCGGTGCCGCCGTCGACGCGCAGTGCGGCGCCGGTCGTGGCCGAGGACAGGTCCGACGCGACGTAGGTGATGAGGTTCGCGACCTCGTGCGGCCGGATCAGGCGGCCCAGCAACAGGGTCGGGCGTTCGGTGCGGACGAACTCCGCCTCGCCGCCGTCGCCGACCCGGTCGCGGATGAACTCCTCGACGCCGGGCGTCAGGGTCGGGCCGGGCAGCACCGAGTTGACGGTGACGCCGGTGCCCTTCACCGCCTGGGCCATGCCGCGCGCGATGGCGAGCTGCGCGGTCTTCGTCATGCCGTAGTGGACCATCTCGGTCGGGGTGAAGACGGACGACTCGCTGCTCACGAAGATCACCCGGCCCCAGCCGCGCTCGACCATGCGCGGCGTGTAGTGCCGCGAGAGCCGCACGCCGGACATGACGTTGGTGTCGAAGAAGCGCTGCCACTCGGCGTCGTCGATCTCGAAGACCGGCTTGGCGCCGTAGATGCCCAGGTTGTTCACGAGCACGTCGACGTCGGGCACCTGCGCGACGAGGTCCGCCGCGCCCTCCGCGGTCGAGATGTCGGCCGCGACACCGCGGACGTCGCCGGAGCCGTTGCCGCTGAGCTTGCCGACCGCCTCGGCGACCCGCTCCTCGCTGCGGCCGCTGACGACGACGGACGCGCCCGCCTTGAGCAGCGCCTCCGCCGTGGCGTAGCCGATGCCCGCGGTGGAGCCGGTCACAAGTGCCGTGCGTCCCGACAGGTCCATGTCTCTCCCCGGTAGACTTGTTGATGACGATTACAAGCGTACGCAATAGTTGCAGACGCTGTCTATTCGGAGGGGATGTACTTCATGTCACTGGACGACGACGCCGTCCAGGCGCGCGCGCAGGGCTGGCGCACGCTCGCGGCGCTGCACGCGCGCATCGAAGACCGCCTCGAACGAGCGCTGCAGAAGGCACACGAACTCTCCGTCAGCGAGTACACCGTTCTGGACGTCCTCAACCGCCAGGACGGCTTCCACCTTCGGATGAACCAGCTCTCCAACGCCGTCGTGCTGAGCCAGTCCGCCACGACCCGCCTGGTCACCCGGCTGGAGGACCGCGGCCTGTTGCAGCGCTACCTGTGCCCCACCGACCGCCGCGGCATCTACACCGAGGTAACCGAGAAGGGTCACGAGCTGCTCGCCCTCGCCCGGCCCACCCACGACCGCGCGCTGAGCGAGTCGCTGGACGAGGCGGGGGCCACGCCGGAGCTGAAGCCACTCGTTGAGGCGCTCGCCAAGCTGTAGCCGCTCCAGCAAGATCAGCGCATGCCCGCACCGGACCTGCACGCGTTGATCCGCTCCGAAGCCCACCTGGCCGAGCAGCAACGCGCGCTCACCGAGCCCGTGCTGACCGCGCTCGTCGACGCCGGCGTGCACCGCATGATCGCACCTCGGCGCTACGCGGGCGCCGAGCTCGGGCTGCCGGAGTGGAGCCGGGAGATCGGCGAGCTGTCCCGTGCGGACGCCTCCACCGGCTGGACCGCCATGACGACCACCTCCTCGTCGTCGCTGGCCTGGTACCTCCCGGCCGACGCCGCCGACGAGGTCTTCACCGACCCGCGTGCCCTGATCGCGGGCACCGCCGCACCGCACGGCCGTGCCGAGGCGGTCGACGGCGGCTACCGCGTCTCGGGCCGCTGGGGCTGGGGCAGCGCCGTGCCGTGGTGCTCGTGGGTCATCGGCGGCACCCTCACACCCAAGGGCCCCCGTCTGGCCGTGTACCCCCGCGCCGACGTGACCGTCCACGACACGTGGCACTCCGCCGGCCTGCGCGCCACCGGCTCGCATGAGTTCTCGCTGTTCAACGCCTTCCTCCCGTCCCGCCGCGCCATCTGGCCGGTCGGCACGACCCCCGGCATCGAGGGCCCGGTCACCGCCTTCCCGTTCTTCAGCTTCCTGGCCGTCGGCGTCGCCTCCGTGTGCCTGGGCATCGCCCGCCGCGCCATCGACGAGGTCGAGGCGCTGGCCGTGGAGAAGACCCCGCAGCACACCACCACCCGCCTCGCCGAGCAGACCGGCCTGCAGATCGACCTGGGCCTCATGGAGGCACGGTTGTCCTCCGCCGCCGCGTTCCTGCACGAGACGTTGAGCGCCGTCTGGGACATGGCCGTGCAACGCACGTACGTGCCCGACGACGCCAAGGCGCGTATGCGGCTCGCGTGCACGTTCGCGGCGTCGGAGTCCGCCGAGGTGACGCAGAAGGCGTTCGCCGCGGGTGGCGGCAGCTCGGTGTTCGAGTCGTCGGCGCTGCAACGTTGCTTCCGTGACGCGCACACGGCCGCCCAGCACACCGTGGTGTCGAAGCGGCTGCTGGAGACGTACTCGATGCACCGGCTCGGCCTGGAGCCGGACATGGCGCGGTTCTAGGTCCAGGGCTGGGTAGGCTCACCCGTATGGCCGACACGCAGTACGAAGACCTCCTCCGCCACGTCCTGAAGGAGGGCGTGCGCAAGGAGGACCGCACCGGCACCGGCACCCGGTCGATCTTCGGTCACCAGCTGCGCTACCCGCTCGCCGCGGGCTTCCCGCTGGTCACGACCAAGAAGGTCCACTTCAGGTCGATCGCGTACGAGCTGCTGTGGTTCCTGCGCGGCGACAGCAACGTGCAGTGGCTGCGCGACCACGGCGTGACGATCTGGGACGAGTGGGCCGCTCCCGATGGTGAGCTCGGGCCCGTCTACGGCGTGCAGTGGCGGTCGTGGCCCACGCCCGGCGGCGGTCACGTCGACCAGATCGCCGAGGTCCTCAAGACGCTGCGGACGAACCCGGACTCGCGGCGGATCATCGTGTCCGCGTGGAACGTCGGCGAGATCGCGCAGATGGCGCTGCCGCCGTGCCACGCGTTCTTCCAGTTCTACGTCGCCGACGGCAAGCTGTCGTGCCAGCTCTACCAGCGCAGCGCCGACCTGTTCCTGGGCGTGCCGTTCAACATCGCCTCGTACGCGCTGCTCACGCACATGATCGCCGCGCAGACCGGCCTCGGTGTCGGCGACTTCATCTGGACCGGCGGCGACTGCCACATCTACGACAACCACGTCGAGCAGGTCGAGCTGCAGCTCAGCCGGGAGGCGCGGGAGTTCCCGACGTTGCGGATGGCGCACGCGGACAGCCTCTTCGACTACCGCTACGAGGACTTCACGGTCGAGGGCTACGACCCGCACCCCGGCATCAAGGCACCGGTGGCGGTGTGATCGGCCTGATCTGGGCCCAGGCCGCCGGTGGTGTGATCGGCCGGGACAACGCCATCCCGTGGCACGTCCCGGAGGACATGAAGCGCTTCCGCGAGCTCACCACTGGCGCGGCGGTGCTGATGGGCCGCCGCACGTGGGAGTCGTTGCCGCCCCGGTTCCGCCCGCTACCCGGCCGCCGCAACATCGTGCTCTCCCGCACGCCCCAGGACGGTGTGGAGACGTTCGCCGACCTCGGTGAAGCGCTCGGCGCGGTCGACGGTGACCTCTGGGTGATCGGCGGGTCGGCGGTCTACGCGGCCGCGCTGCCGTTCGCGGACCGGGTCGAGGTCACCGAGATCCGGGAGATCTTCGAGGGCGACACCTACGCGCCGGCGGTCGGCCGTGGGCCGAAGACCGTCGGCGAGTGGCAGCTCTCCACGTCCGGCCTGCACTTCCGTTTCCTGAGCTTCTGACCCCCTGCTGCTCCGGCATCAGCGGCGGCGGGCACGTGCGTGCCACGCCTCGACGATGAGCTCCTCCAGCTCGTCCACCGGGATGTGCTCCAGCCGCACCAGGATCGCCGGGTAGCCCTGGAAGTGCGGGGTCGTGAAGTACACCGACTCGTCCGCGGCCAGCAGCGCTTCCTTAGCGCCCAGGTCCGGCACCCGCGCGGCCAGGATGGGCCCGTCGGGTGCCGACGGGCCCAGTGCCGCGAGGTCGGTCTTGCGCAGCGGCCGTTCCCAGACGAAGAGCTTGTCGCTGACCCTCCAGTCGACGACGCCCTCCCGCACCCGTTCCGTCACGTCCGGCATGGAGGTGGCGATCCTGCGCACGTCGTTCCAGGTGGCCATGGGAGCTCCTACAGGTGGTCCGGCGGACGCTGCTGCTCGGCCAGGAACCGCTCGAACTCGGCGCCCAGTTCATCCGCGGAGGGCAGATCGGTGTTCCCGACAGTCTGGATGAAGGCGTCGTACTGCCGCTCGAGCGCTTCCACCACCTGGGCGACCTCCTCCGACTCCGCGACCTGCCGGTGGATCTCGGCGTCGGCGGCCTGGGCGGCGTCGATCAGCGCGCCGATGGGCAGCGCGAGACCGGTCGCGCGGGCGACGGCGTCGAGCAGGGTGACCGCGGCGGTCGGGTACGTCGACTGGGCCAGGTAGTGCGGCACCTGGGCGGCGAAGCCCATGGCGTCGTGGCCGGCCTGGCCGAGGCGGAGCTCCAGCAGGCCGGAGACGTTGCCCGGCACCTGCACCCGGTTGAAGAACGGCTGGTACTCCGAGACCAGCTCGGGGCGGGTCGCGTGACCGATGACGTTCAACGGCCGGGTGTGCGGCACGCCCATCGGGATGCCGTGGAAGCCCAGCGTCAGGCGCACGCCCCAGCGGTCGACCAGGTCGCGCACGGCCTGCACGAACGCCTCCCAGCCGCGGTCCGGCTCCGGGCCGTTGAGCAGCAGGAACGGGTGGCCGGCGCTGTCGTGCAGCAGGTGCACGACCAGCTCGGGCGTGGCGTAGTCCTCCCAGTGGTCGGTCGCGTAGGTCATCAGCGGCCGCCGGGAGCGGTAGTCGATCAGGCCGTCGACGTCGAATCGGGCGATGACGCGGCTTTCGAGGGTCTCCAGCAGGTGTTCGGCGAGCAGCCGTCCTGCGGCGCCCGCGTCCATGAAGCCCTCGAAGTGGTGCAGCAGCACCGCACCGGTCAGGTCCGGCACCTCCGAGTCCACCTCGTACAGGTTGTCCGGGTCCAGCACCGCACGCCTCCCAACATCGTTCCCGTGTCCATCAAGCCAACCATGTGGACACCGGACTGATTCCGCACGGGTCGATTACCCCATACGGCCCGACTGAGCGCATCACCCCACGGGTACTCCAACGCGGTGGAGAGGCGCTGGGTGACGCGGGGAGCACTGGTGGCGGTCGTCGTTCTCGCGATCGGCGCGACGATCGGGCTCCTGGGCCAGTTCCGGCCGTTCGGGGACGTGCTCGGCGAGCAGACGGTGGACCGCAGCCAGCCCGCTGTCCTCAAGGCGGTGCGCGACCTCAGCCAGTACCACGCCGCCTCCGGCGAGTTCCAGGTCGTGCTCGACATCGAGCAGGACGTGAAGTGGGTGCCCGCGGTGCTGGCCGGTGAGCGCACCCTGTTCGTGGCGGCCGGGTCGGTCAACGCCTACGTCGACCTCGGCGCGCTCGCGGAGGACGGCCTCGTCGTGTCGCCGGACGGGAAGTCGGTCGAGCTGCGGCTGCCGTCCGCGCGGCTGGACAGGCCGAACCTGCACCACGACCGTTCGTACGTCTTCAGCCAGGAGCGCGGCCTGGTCAACCGGTTGAACGCGCTCGTGGAAGTGCCCGACCAGCAACGGTTCTACGTCGCCGCCGAGGCGAAGCTCGCCGACGCGGCGAAGGAGTCGGAGCTGACCAAGCGCGCCGAGGACAACACGCGCACGATGCTCACCGGAATGCTGCAGGGCCTGGGTTTCCAGGTCAGGGTGCAGCCCGGCTGAGAACCGGAACGCGCTCTGCTGCGAACGTCGTACGTGCAGCTCAACGGTTTCGCCGACCCCGCCGGGCACCCGGCCCCACCGGGTTAGGATCCGCTCGTGGACGACGACCTGATGGCCTGGGCTCCGGCGAGCGGTGCCGCGCAGGCACCGGGGATCGCGTTGCCGGGCTACAGCGGTTTCCGCGTGATCGCCCAGGGCGGCGAGGGCACGATCTACCGCGCCCGCCAGGACGGTCTGGGCCGCGACGTCGCCGTGAAGGTCCTCCAGGTCACGGACCCGGCCACGGTGACCCGCTTCCGCCGCGAGCTCGCCATCACCGTGGAGCTGGGCCGCCAGCACCCGCACATCGTCACCGTGCTCGACACCGGCACGTTGCCCGACGGTCGTCCGTGCATCGTCATGGAGTACTACGAACGCGGCTCGCTACACGACCGTTTGCGCGCTATGGGCCCGTTGCCGGTGCCGGACGTGGTGGCCGCGGGCATCGCCGTGGCCGACGCGCTGGCGTTCGCGCACGGTCAGGGCATCCTGCACCGCGACGTGAAGCCGCAGAATGTGCTCGTGCTGCCCACGTCCTACGTGCTGGCCGACTTCGGCATCGCTCGCGGTGCCGACGCGGGCCACTCCGCGTCGCTGCAGATGGTCAGCTACCGCCACGCCGCACCGCAGACGCTGGAGGGTGGCGCGCCGTCGTTCGCCGACGACGTCTGGTCGCTCGGCTCGACGCTCTTCACGCTGCTGGAGGGCAAGCCGCCGTTCGCCTCCGACAACCCCGACGAGGACACGCTGCTGTCCTACGTCGGCCGGGTGAGCACGGCGGAACCGCGCTCGCTGACCCGGTTCGACGTGCCGGCGTCGCTGGCCGCGGTGATCTCCCGCTGCCTGCGCAAGGACCGCGCCGAACGCTTCTCCTCCGCGCTGGAGCTGCGCGACGCCCTGGTGAACGTGGCCTCCGGCGCCACCCTGGCACCGCTGTCCGTTGTGGACCCCGACTCGACGCAGATGATGGGCGAGCGCCCCGTCTTCTACCCCGAGGGCCCCACCGAGGCACCGGGTTTCGGGCCGCGCGGGGTGAAGGAGGAGGAGCCGGAACCCGAGGAGCCGCAGGAGGAACCCGACGACTCCTGGCAGGGCAGGCTCGCCGACCTCACCTACCGCCGCACCGACCTCCCGCCTCCCCCACCGCCGGTCGTCGCGGCACCGCCGGTCGTGCTGCCCACCGTCGACCTGCCGCCGTACGAGCCGCCGGTCGAGCCGATGACCGCCCCGGTCCGCCGCCGCAACCGCGGTGGCGTGCTCGCGGTCCTCGCCGTGGTCGCGGTGGCGGGCGGCGTCACCGCAGGGGTACTGCTCAACCGCGGCGAGACAACCACCGCGGCCCAGCCGACGACCACGACCACGTTGCCCGTGCCCACCTCGGAGTCCCTCGACGCCGGGCCGCCCCCGAACGCCGACCCGCGGTTCGTGCCGGTGCTCAAGCGCGCCGAGTACGAGGGCAAGGCCATCGAGCTGGAGTGGAGCGACCCGAGCGGCGGGCAGGCCGAGTTCGTGGTGATCGACGTGACCGGGGCGAAGCCGCAGGCCGTGACGCGGGTGACCGGCGGCGGCACCACGTACGTGATCGAGGACGGCGGCGGGGTGCGGCGGTGCTTCCAGATCGCCGCGTTCGGCTACCAGGGTGAGCGAGGCAGCTCCTCGAAGGTGTGCGCGGCGAAGAACTGACGCCCGCGCCACCTTCTTCGGAGGTGGCGGGGCGGGGTGCACGTGGCCTGGGCTTCAGCGGCGGCGGAACAGCGGGCGCGGGTCGACCGCCCACAGCAGCCGGCGCCACCAGGAAGCCTTGCGCCGCACCGCTTTCTCCACCTGCCGCGCGAGCCGCCAGCCGTGCTCGGCGCGGGCGGGTCGCGGTGCGAACGCCGCCTCGTCGACCATCGTGGCCAGCCGCGCGCCCGCCTCGCCCCACTCGCGGCCCACGTCGGGTGCGGTGCGGCTCGGGTGCGGGCGCAGACCGGCCAGCAGCAACGAGTCCAGCACCGCGTTCCACGCGCCCACCGGGCCGGCCGCGCGCAGGCGGACGCGGCGGGTGGTGCGGGCGGCGTACAGCGCCAGCAGCAGCACCACCGGGGTGAGCGCCCAGAACGGGAAGCCCTGCCGGAGCTCGGGTGCGGCGACGTTCTCCTGACCGACGGCGGACGGCTGGACGAGCGGCGGCACCGACGCGAGCGAGGTCGGGGTCGGCTTGGCGGTGCTGGAGGCGAGGCGGTTGAGGACCTCGCGCTTGGAGGCGGCGCTGGGGCCGCTGCCGTTGCCGGACACCGGGTCGAACGCCACCCAGCCCCAGCCGGTGAAGTAGACCTCTGGCCAGGCGGTGGCGTCGGCGGCGCGCACGATGCGTTCGCCGGACTGCTCCGGCACCGGCTGGAAGCCCACGACCACGCGGGTCGGGAGGCCGACGGCGCGGGCCAGGACGGCGTAGGCGGAGGCGAACTGCTCCGCGGTGCCCGCTCCGGCCCCGGCCTCGCCGGGGTTGCCGAAGAGGAACGTCTCCAGGCGGGCGTAGGAGGACCCGACCGGTGCCTCGGCGTCGGGGCGGCGGTTGAGGCGCACGACCTGTTCCAGCGCAACGGCCTTCTCGTACGGGGTGCGCGCGTTCTGAGTGGCCTGCCGCGCGTACTCGGCGAGGGTGAACGGCAGCCGCGGCACGGCGGTGTAGCGGGTGTCGCCGGGGACGGCCGCCTCGGCCAGGTCGGTGTCCGCGGGGGTGTCGAGGATGCCGCGGACGGTGTAGCTGAGGCCGGTGCGCAGGCCGTCGGCCACCACCAGCGAGCCGGTGTCGGGGTCGACCATGGCGTTGCTGAGCGACACGGACCGCGGTTTTCCGATGCCCGGCAACCACTCGCCGTCGAGGCCGGTGATCGTCAGGTCGACACTCGTGTCCTGGAACTTGCCGCCGGTCGGGAGGTCCGGGGCGTTGACCACGCCGAGCGGCCCGTAGGTGGAGGCCGCTTCCCAGGAAGCGCCGGAGAACCGGCTCAGGGTCACCAGGCGGACCGGCACCTCGGGGCCGCGCATCCGGAACAGCTCCGCGTCGCCCTGCGCCGCCCACGCGGCGAGCCGCGGCAGCGGGTTGGAGATCGCGACGTTCGTGATGGGTGGCGTGATGAGCTTGCGCGGCTCGAAACCGTTGGTGGGCAGCACGATCGTCAACAGCGTGAGCGCGGCCAGCACCGTGGCGAGCACCGCGGGCGGCACGACGGGGCCGCGCCGGTCGATGACCAGCCAGCCCAGCGCCAGCAGCACGACGAGGACGAGCGCGGTGATGCCGTAGCGGTCGGCCTTGCCCGCGGTGAGCAGTGCGGCGGACACGTAGAGGACGGCGGCACCGAGCGCGGGCACGAACAACGCGGTGCGCTGCCTGCCGATCGACAGGACGGTCGCGACGGACACGCCGAACACCAGCAGCAGCCCCGGCACCAGCAGCTCCGGCGTGGCCGGTGCGGGACGCGCGGCGGTGAGCAGCCGCGGCACGGTGTCGAGCAGCACGTGCGTCGGGTCGCGGCCGGGCACCGCACCGCGGGCCGCGAAGTAGCCGCCGGCCATCGCCACGGTCATCAGCGCGATCCCCGCCAGCCCGGCGGGAACGAGGCGCCGCAGCGGAACCGCGAGGAACCCCAGCGCGGCGGCGAGTCCGAAGTAGACGACCGCGCCGTCCCAGGCCTGGGCCAGCTGCACCGCGGCGACCAGCAGGACGGCGGCGACCCACCCGTACCTCATCGCGCCACCACCGCGTTCCACTGGCCGACCAGGTCTTCGGCCTTGGGCCCGCTGACGACGAGCACCGACCCGGCGGCACCCGCGGGTTTCTCCTCGCCGACCACGAGCACGGTGCCGAACGCGGCCCGCCCGGCCTCCAGCACGAGCGCGGGACTGGTGTGCCCGCTGACCACCGCCACCACGTCGAGGTCGCGCACGGGCACGGTCAGCGCGCCGTCGAGCGCGGTCAGCTCCAGGTCGGCCAGCGTCGCGAGGAGCGGCGCCGAGTCCTGCGCCTCCTCCAGGTCCGCGCTGCCGGAGGTGGTCATGAGCCGCACCGGGTGCCCCTGCTCCAGCGCCGAGGTGACGAGCGAGGCCGCGACCTCCACCGCCTCCTCGAACAGCGCCGGGTCGCCGTAGGCGGCAGAGCTGTCGTCGAGCAGCACGGCGAGGTGCGGCCGGGCCGGGTCGGCGTCCTCGCGGATCATCAACGTGCCGGTGCGCGCCGACGTGGCCCAGTGCAGCCGCCGCAGGTCGTCACCGGGCACGTACTCCCGCAGCCCGACCAGGTCCGTGCCGCCGCGCTCGACCCGTTCGTCCGCGCCGACCTGCCCCCGCCGGGCCCCGGACGGCAACCCGCGCACGGGCAGCACCCGCGGCACGACCCGCACCTGCACGACCTCACCGAGCACGGTCCGCGCCTGCGCGAGCCCCGCCACCCCCTTGCGCCGCAACGTCAACGGCCCCACGTCGAACACACCGCGCCGCTGCGTCGGGATCGCGTAGTCCACCGCCTCGGTGACACCGGGCTTCAACAACGGCACGTCGACCGCCATCGGCTCCCCCGCCACCAGGTCCACGGCGTCGAGCGCGACCGGCCACCGCCCGGTCGTCGACAGCTCCAGCCGCCCACTGCACCGCGCGAGCCGCGGCACGGTGCGCGGCCGGACCGTGCGGGCGGTCGTCAGCGGGCTGACGACCAGCACGGACACCGTCGAGGCCACGACCAGCGCCGTCAGCGCCAGGCCGAACCCGGTCATGCCCGCGTACCGCCACCACAGGCCCACGCCGGTCATGGCGAGGCCGAGGACCAGCACGCCGGTACCGCGCAGGGTGAGCCGGAGCGCCTTCACGCCGCCCACCGCCGGGCGGGGCGGGATGCGGGCGATGCCGGGGGGTGGGAGTTGCGCGCCACCGTTTGGGAGGCGGTGGGACGGAGGCCGGTGGGGCGGAGCCCGGCGGGGTGGAGTCCGGTGGGGTGGAGTCCGGTGGGGTGGAGCCCGGTGGGGTGGAGCCCGGTGGGGTGGAGCCCGGTGGGGTGGAGCCCGGTGGGGTGGAGCCCGGTGGGGTGGAGCCCGGTGGGGTGGAGCCCGGT
>NZ_JBEZBX010000002.1:670412-808578 GCF_040647275.1 Lentzea sp. NPDC042327 | reverse complement strand
GTCTAGCTACTCAAAGGAATACTCCTGACGAGGAGTATTCATATTACTGGCTGTGTTATCGGCACGCTGTTGAGTTCTCAAAGAACACGCGCTCACCGGGTCCATCTCCGTTTCCGGAGAGTTTCTCTCGGGGCTTGTGTTTGAAGCTTAGCCAGTTCGTTTTCGCTTTGTCAAATCGGCCGTTTCGGCTTCTTCGGTGCGGCGCAAACTCGCTTCGCATTCAATTTTGCTTGGTTCAGAAGTTATCCGACTGGCTTTTCCGGTGTCAAATCGGGGTCATTTTCAGATCCCGGACAGCACGGTAGGCCGTTCATTTACTTCTGGGGGTTTGACGCCGTGAAACTTTACCCGGCCCGATCCGCGGTGTCAACCGCTCGTTCCGGGGGTCTCGCTTGCGACCCGGAGAAAGTTACTCACCGGGGGCACCGGTGTCAAATCGCCTGGTCAGCGGGCTGCTTGATGGGCACGGACGGCGGCGGAGCGGCTGGCTTGGCGCCGATCGGACGCGGTCGCAGCCACAGCGTGACCGACCGCAGACCCTCCATCGCCCGCACGATCTGCTCGGGAGAGGCGGCCTGGCGGGTGGCCAGCGGCACCAGCTCGTACCCCCAGATGCCGAACTCCTTGAGGACCGTCACCGGATCGTCACCGAAGTCGGCGGTCGCGGTGGCGGAGAACTCGAGGAACACCTGCGGGCGGTCCCTGCGCAGCAACCGGACCAGGCCGGCCAGTGCGCGGTGACCACGACCGGGCGTGTCGACCCGGACGACCGAGAGCTTCATGCCCTGTGCGAGGGCGATCTCCTCGAGCTCCTTGTCGAGCCGGACCGCGCGGACCCGCGGGACGTCGTCGCCCGCGTCGGCCGGCAGCGGTGCCACCGACACCCCGCCGGTCAGCGTCGGCGCGGCGGCGAGCTCGCCCGTGCTCTCCCACGCGGCGCCCTCGATGACGGTCATCCGGTCGGCGACGGCGGCGGGCAGGTTCGCGGAGACGTTGTGCCGCAGCAGGGCCGCGGCGCCCCTGTCGGGTTCGACGGCGACGACCGCGCCCATCAGGCCGAGGCGGGACAGCACCCTGATGGAGTGGTAGCCGACATACGCGCCGACGTCGAGGAAGATCCCGTCCGGTTCGACGTGCGAGTCGAGCACCTCGGCGAGGTCCGGTTCCCACACGCCGTTGGACGACAGCAGCGGCAGCATGAACGCGTCGTCGGAGGGCAGCCGCAGCATGCCCGCGTCGCACAGCACCAGCGAGCTGCGCACCCCGGGCACGTCGGAGGAGGTCTCGTGCTGGCGCACCACGACCCGGCGGAGCGCGTCGGCGGTCTGCTGGGCCTGGTGGGCGGCGCGGACGGCGGCGTCGAGGCGGGTGTCGCGTTCGCGGAACACCTCGACGACGCGCGATTCGAGGGTGTCGATCCGGTCGAGCGTGCGGTCGAGTGCGACGGTGAGCTTGTCGATCCGGTCGGCGAGCACGTCGGTCGTCTTCGCGCGCTTGGCAGCCTCGGCGACGACGGCGTCCTCGATCTCGCGCAGCCGGCGGCCTTGGCCGGCCATGTCGGCGCGGACGCGGACCACGCCGTCGTCGACGCCGACGAGCTGGTCGGTGAAGTGGGTCTGGCGGGCGGCGACCTGTTCGACCTCGGCGCGCAGCAGCTCCAGCTCGCCCGCGCCGACGCCGGTGCGCAGCGCGTCCTGCCGGTTGACCAGCTCGGACACGGTGCGTTCGACGCCGTCGACGAGGGTGTGGAGCACCTCGCGCATGTGGTTGTCGTAGTGGTCCAGCGCGCGCAGCACGACCTTGCGCAGCGCGGGAGCCATGGGCGTTCGGTGTGCGGATCCCACGTCGGGCTGGCGCAGCAACGCGTGCTTGGCCGACTGGAGTGCGAGCAGCGGGTCGACCTCGGGGCGCGGCTTGGGCCGGCGGGCCCGCCAGCCGCGGTAGGAGTGCTCGACGCGTTCGCGCAGCAGTTCGCCGACGCGTGCGACGGACCGCACGGACAGGACGTGGTCGCGTGCGGCCTGGCCGAGGGCGGCGGCCGTACCGAGGTCGTCGGCCAGTGACCGCATCAGCTTCGCGGCGGCCTGGACGTCGGGTTCTGCGCCCTGGTGGCACGGCACGAGCACGGCGGTCTTGCCGAACAGCTCGGCCACCCCGCCGTGGTCGGAGGCGAGCACGGGGATGCCGCGGACGGCGAGCTCGGCCAGGCGCAGTGCGATCCGGTCGTCGGCGCCGCCGCGGTGCAGCGACACCACGACGTCGGCGGTCTGGCACACGTCGAAGTCCTCGACCAGGGCGATCCGCTGGTCGGAGGCGGTGGCGAGGCGCAGCCGCTCGGCGGCCTCGGGGTGGTCGTACGCACCGGAGACCGCGACCTGCAGCGTCACGTCGGTGCGGTCGGGGAACGCGCTGAGGAACGCCGACACGGCGCCGAGGACGTTGCCGGGCCGGTCGAGCGCGTGGTCCGCGATGGCCGCGAACACCACCACCGAGCCGGCCTCGTGGTCACGTGCGCCCACGTCGTGCACGGGTACCGGGACCACGCGGACGATCGGGCCGCCGATGCGTTCCGCGGCGGCGCGTGACGACTCGGACGACACCCACAGCTCGTTCACGCCGACGCGGTCGTCGGCCGCGGAGGCGTCCAGGGCGATGTCGACGACGAACCGCCCGTCGGGGACCTCGACGTCGTCGGAGGTGCGCACGACGACCGGGTAGGCGGCGGAGTCGGACACGGGCAGCCCGGACGCCCGTGCGGCGGCCAGCACGCGTTCGGTCACCGGGCCGTTGCCGACGATCGAGACGCCGAGCTGGTCGAGCAGCGCCGGGCCTTCTGACCGCGGCTGGGGCACGGCGGGCACGGGCAGCCGCCCGGAGGCGACGCCGGCACCGGCGCACCACTCGCGCCAGTCCTCGAAGTCGGCGCCGAAGGGTGCGGGGAACTGCTGTTGCAGCGCGGGGTCCGCGCGCCAGACGGCGTCCGCCCAGCGGGTGCCGCCCTGCTCGGTCCGCTCGCACGCCCAGATGAGGAACCCGCCGCCGCCGTCCTCGCCGAACGCGGGCAGCGGCGTCGGTGCGGTGGCCCGGTAGTCGGCGCGCAGCTCGGACGGGATGACCGTGCCGTCGATGAGGGCCCCGAACCGGTAGGGCACGGGGGCGGTGGTCCACCCGCAGCGCACCAGCTCGGCGCGGTAGGCGGTGCACAGGTCGGCGACCAGGGGGTGTTCGGACAGCAGCACGCGCGGCCGTTCGACGAACTCCGCGGACAGCATCCACGGCCGCAGGGGGTCGAAGCCCGCGAAGTGCACGGTGAGCAGGTCCTCGCCGAGGACTTGGACGGTGCCGGCCTCGGAGCGGTGCAACGGCCGGTCGGCGACGTTCCACACGGACAGTCCGACCCGTGCGTCGCGCACGACGTGGTGCGGCACGATCGCGGGCATGTCCAGCGAGCCGAGGTAGGGCTCGGAGCCGGGGCCGACCGCGATGAAACCGGGGTCGAAGGCGCCCGACTCGTGCAGCTCCCACGGCCCCGGTTGCAGGCCGTCGTCGGGCAGTGGTCGCAGGGTGCGCGGCAGCAGCACGACCGGTGCGGTGCGCAGCGCCTCCAGCACGAGCTTCGTGACCGACCCGAAGACCTGCACCCACGGGTCGAGGTAGAGCACCGGCATGCCCTGCGTCAGCAGCGCCTCCAGCAGCCGGGGCAGCATGGCGGCCTTCAGCTCGGCGGCGTCGCGTGCGGTGGCCAGCACGTGCAGCTCGACCTCGGAGACGCCGATCTCGAGCGGTGTGATGAGGCCGGGGCCTGCGTGCTCGGGCTGGGCGTCGACGATCAGCGCGACGAACCGGCCCTCGGGGTGTTCCGCGAGGAAGGAGCTGGACAGCACCTTCACCGCGGGCAGCTCCGCCGCCGTGGCGACCGTGCACGCGCAGATCGTCGGCTGGAACTCGGGTACCTCTGTCACGGAGAGCAACGTATCGGCCTCACAGCACGGGAAGAAGAGTGCGCAACTCGTACGGGGTGACGCTACGACGGTACGCGTCCCACTCCGTCCTCTTGTTGCGCAGGAAGAAGTCGTAGACGTGCTCGCCGAGCGCTTCGGGGAGCAGTTCCGAGTTCTCCATCTCGGTGAGCGCCTCGCCGAGGTTCTGCGGCAGGTTCGCGTAGCCCGCGGCACGGCGTTCGCGGTCGGTGAGCGACCACACGTCGTCCTCGGCGGGCGGCGGCAGCTCGTAGCCCTTCTCGATGCCCTTGAGGCCGGCGGCCAGGATCACCGAGTACGCCAGGTACGGGTTGCAGGCGGAGTCCAGCGTGCGGACCTCGACGCGGCGCGACGACGACTTGCCCGGCGAGTACATCGGCACGCGGACCAGCGCGGACCGGTTGGCGTGGCCCCAGCAGACCGCCGTGGGTGCCTCGCCGCCGACGATCAGGCGCTTGTAGGAGTTGACCCACTGGTTCGTGACGCCGGAGATCTCGCGCGCGTGCTTGAGGATGCCCGCGACGAACTGCTTGCCGATCTCGGAGAGCTGGTACGGGTCCTCTTCGTCGTAGAACGCGTTGCGGTCGCCCTCGAAGAGCGAGAAGTGCGTGTGCATGCCGGAGCCGGGCTGGTCCGAGAACGGCTTGGGCATGAACGAGGCGCGCACGGCCTGCGTGATCGCGACCTCCTTCACCACGTACCGGAACGTCATGACGTTGTCGGCCATGGTCAGGGCGTCGGCGTAGCGCAGGTCGATCTCCTGCTGGCCGGGTGCGCCCTCGTGGTGGCTGAACTCGACGGAGATGCCCATGGCCTCCAACGCCTCGATGGCGTGGCGGCGGAAGTGCGTGGCGGTCTCGTGCGAGGTCTGGTCGAAGAAGCCGCCGTTGTCGGCGGGCTCGGGTTCGCTCCCGTCGCCGGGAAGGCCCTTGAGCAGGAAGAACTCGATCTCGGGGTGCACGTAGCAGGTGAAGCCGGCCTCGCTGGCCCTGGACAGGGTCCTGCGCAGCACGTGCCGCGGGTCGGCCCACGACGGGGAGCCGTCCGGCATGGTGATGTCGCAGAACATGCGCGCGGAGTAGTTGTTGCCCTCCGGCGTCTGCCAGGGCAGCACCTGGAACGTGGCGGGGTCCGGCTTCGCGACCATGTCCGACTCGTAGACGCGGGCGAAGCCCTCGATCGCGGAGCCGTCGAAGCCGATGCCCTCGCTGAAGGCGCCCTCGAGCTCGGCGGGTGCGACCGCCACGGACTTCAAGAAGCCGAGGACGTCGGTGAACCAGAGCCGGACGAACCGGATGTCGCGTTCCTCGAGCGTGCGGAGCACGAACTCCTGCTGGCGGTCCATAACGCGCAGCCTAAGGCCTGGGGGGACTCTACGATCAACGCATGTCCGCCCGTTGGTTGTCGGTTTGCTTACTCGCCCTGCTCACGAGCTGCACCTCAGGCGGGGATCTCCCCGATGGTGCGACTTTGCTCTCGAAGTCGGCGGAGTCGATGCGCTCGGTGTCGAGCGTCCACTTCTCCATCAAGGTGGACGGGGAGCTCCCGGACGTGCCGGTGAAGGACGCCGACGGCGACCTCACCGCGGCCGGGGACTCGAAGGGCAACGCGAAGGTGAACTTCGCCGGTCAGCTGTTGTCCATCGAGTACGTGCTCACCGGCGGCAACCTGCACTTCAAGGGCCCGACCGGTGGGTACACGAAGCTGCCTGCGGCGTTCGCGGGCCAGGTGTACGACCCGTCGGCGATCCTGAACCCGGACAAGGGCGTGGCGAAGGTCCTGTCGGCGGCGAAGGACCCGAAGACCAAGTCGGCCGGTGACGTGTCGGTGGTCGAGGCGACCGTGCCGAAGGACGTGGCCGCGGGCCTGGTGCCGGGGATCTCGTCGGACGTGAAGGCGACGTTCTCCGTCGACCAGGACTCGAAGCTGAAGAACGCGCTGTTCGAGCTGCCCGGCGGGCAGAAGGTCGACGTCGGCCTGACGGACTTCGACAAGCCCGTCACGGTGACGGCGCCCGCGTAACGTGCGCACAGCAGCCCTTGCCGCGTCCGGCGCGGCCGTGCTCCTCGGTGCGCTGGACGCGTACGTCGTCGTCGGCGTGCTCACGGACATCGTGCGCGACCTGGGCATCGCGGTGAACCAGCTGGAGCAGGCCACGCCGATCGTCACCGGGTACCTGCTCGGGTACGTGGCGGGCATGCCGTTGCTCGGGCAGCTGTCGGACCGGCTGGGGCGGCGGTTCGTGCTGCAGGTGTCGCTGCTCGGGTTCCTGGTGGGGTCCGTGGTGACGGCACTGGCCGCGGACGTGCCGGTGCTGGTGGCGGGCCGCGTGGTGCAGGGACTGGCCGGTGGTGCGCTGCTGCCGGTGACGATGGCGCTGGTCGCGGACCTGTGGGAGGCCGGGAAGCGGTCGACCGCGCTCGGGACCGTGGGTGCGGCGCAGGAGCTGGGGTCGGTGCTCGGCACCCTCTACGGCATCGGTGTGGCCACGTTGTTCAACGCGATGCCGTTGTTCGAGGCGTGGGAGCCGCAGAGCTGGCGGTGGGTGTTCTGGGTGAACGTGCCGTTGGCAGTCATCGCGATGGTGGTCGTGCAACGGTCCGTGCCGGACACACGGCGTCCGGTTCGGATCGACGTCGTGGGCGGTGTGCTGCTCGCGGTGGCGTTGTCGCTGCTCGTCGTGGCTCTCTACAACCCGGCACCCGCCAAGTCCGTGCTGCCCGCGTGGGGTTGGCCGGTGCTCGGTGCGGCAGTGGTGGTGTTGGCGGGCTTCTTCGTGTGGGAACGCCGTGCTGCCGTGCGGCTCATCGATCCCGAGGGTGTGCAGTGGCGGCCGTTCTGGGCGGTGCTCGGGGTGTCGCTGGCGGCCGGTGCGGCGTTGATGGTGACGCTGGTCGACGTGGAGCTGTTCGCGCAGACGGTGCTGCGGCGTGACTCCGCCGCCGCGGCGACCCTGCTGACGCGGTTCCTCGTCGCGTTGCCGGTCGGTGCGGTCCTGGGTGGACTGCTGGCCGGACGCGTCGGTGACCGCTGGGTGTCGTTCGCCGGTCTGGCGATCGCATCGGTGTCGTACGTGTTCATCGCGCAGTGGCCGGCGGATGTGAGCGGGCTGGTGCTGACGCGGGACCTCGCGGTCGCCGGGTTCGGGCTGGGCCTGGTGATCGCGCCGCTGTCCGGTGCGGTGCTGCGGGTCGTGCCACCGGTGCGGCACGGGGTGGCGTCGGCGTTCGTCGTCGTCGCGCGCATGACGGGCATGCTCGTCGGCGTGGCGGCGCTGTCCGCGTGGGGACTGCACCGCTTCCGCGAGCTCACGGCAGACCTGGACACCCCGCTGCCGTTCGGGGTCGAGCCCGCCGAGTTCCAGCGGCGGTTCGCCGAGTACCAGCGCGCGCTCACCGAGGCGCTGCTCACCGAGTACCACGAGATCTTCCTGATCACGTCGGTGGTCTGCGCGCTCGGAGCGCTGGGATCGGTGTTCCTGCCCGCCCGTCAGCAGACCGGGTCGGTCTCGGGCAACCGCAGCTCCGCCAGGTAGTTCGTCGCCACCCCGTCCACGCAGCCGATACCGGCCAGGAACGCCGTGTGCTGGTTGCCGTTGTAGGTCAGCAGCCGCGCGCCCAGTGCGGCCGCGAGGTCCACACCGGACCGGTACGGCGTGGCCGGGTCACCGGTCGTGGAGATGACCAGCACCTGCGGCAGCCCGGTGACGTTCGGCGGATGCGGTTCCGAGGTGTGCGGGGCCGGCCAGAACGCGCACGGGCCGAGCGCCGTCTCGTCGGTGGGGACCGTGTCGTTGCCGAGCAGTTCCAGCAGCTTCCGGCGGTTGGACTCCAGGGTGGCGCGGTCCTTGATGGGCGGTTCGTCGACGCAGCGGATGGCCACGAACGCGTCCTGGATGCGGCTGTAGGTGCCGTCCGCTGCGCGGCCGAGGTACTGGTCGGCGAGCTGCAGCAACGTGGTGCCGCGGTTGGTGCGCAGCTCCTGCAGGCCCTTGAGCGCGGTCTCCCACAGCCGGTCGCTGTACATCGCCTGGATGATGGCGGTGTTCGCGTCCGAGTGGGACAGCCTGCGGTCGCCGACCGGCAGCGGGGTCTTCTTGAGCGGCTCGATCAGCTGGCGGAACTTCGACTCCGCGGTGTTCGTGTCCCTCCCCAGGGGACAGTCGCGTTGCGCGCACCAGCCGGCGAAGCGCTGGAACGACTCCTCGAAGCCCTGCGCCTGCCGTGCCGACGCGGCCACCCGGTCGGGGCTGACCTCCACGGCGCCGTCGAGCACCATCGCGCGCACGTTGCGCGGGTACATCTCGGCGTACAACGTGCCGATGCGCGTGCCGTAGGAGTAACCGAGGTAGGTCAGCTTCTTCTCGCCCAGCGCGGCCCGCAGCACGTCCAGGTCCCGTGCGACGTCACGGGTGCCGACGTTGCGCAGCAGGTCGATGCCGCTGCGCTGGGTGCACCGGTCGACGAAGAACTTGTTCTCCGACTCCGTCTGGCTCGCGTTCTCACCCTTGGGGCGCAGGCGTTGCGCGTCCCGTTCCGCGTCGGTGAGGCACTGGACGCGGGGCTGGCTCGCCCCGACCCCGCGCGGGTCGAAGCCGACCACGTCGAACCGCTTGCCGACCGGGTTGTCCGGCTGCATGTTCGCGACGTGCGTCATGCCCGAACCACCCGGACCGCCGGGGTTCACCACGAGCGACCCGACCCGCCGCTGCTGTTCGGCGGCGGGCCGGCGTAAGAGCCCGATGGTGATGGTCCCGATGTCCGGCTTCTCGTAGTCGAGGGGGACCTGCAGCCGTGCGCACTGGATGCCTTCGCGCTCGAACAGGCCCTTGCTCTTCGCATCGGTCGCGTACGGCTGGCACGCGGCCCACGACAACGCCTGCGCGTAGAAGCGCTCGACGCCCTTGCGCGCGGCGACGGGACTGCCGTCGATGCGCGCGTAGGACGTGGAGGTGCCCAGCACGACTATCAGGGCGAAAACGGCCGCGGTGATGCGGGACCGCCGTTTCGTCATGAGGCGCACCGGGTTCCGTCGGCGGGCAGGGTCAGGTCGACCAGGTACTTCACGCCGGCCGCGTCGACGCACGACTGGCCCTGCAGGAACACGGTGTGCTGGACGCCTTCGTAGGTGAGCAGCCGCGAGTTGAGCGCCTTGGCCAGGTTCACGCCGGCCTCGTAGGGCGTGGCGGGGTCACCGGTCGTGGAGATGACCAGCAGCGGCGGGATGCCGTCGGCCGTGGGCGGGCCGGTGCGCGCGGTCACCGGGGCCGGCCAGAACGCGCACGAGTCGAGCGCCGCGCCCGGCGGGTTGCCGTCGTCGAGGAACGGCGCCGCGGCCTTGTACTGCCTGGCGGTCTCCAGCAGGGCGTTCTTGTCGGTCAGGCGCTGGTCGTCGACGCAGTGCACGGCGCTGAACGCGTCCGTGATGGTCGAGTAGCTGCCCTGGTCGTCGCGGTCGAAGTACGCGTCGGCGAGGCGCAGCAGCATCGTGCCCTTGCCGTTCTTCAGCTCGTTGAGCCCCTGCAGCAGCAGCGGCCACAGCTGCTCGGAGTACAACGCCTGGATGGTCGCGGTGACGGCGTCGTTGTAGGACAGCTTGCGGCTGCCCACGTCGACCGGTTTCTGGATCAACGGGGTCGTGAGCTGGCGAAAGCTCGTGTTGGCGTCCCCGGCCAGGGGACAGTTGTCCTCCGTCCGGCACCACTTGACGAACTCGTCGAACGCCTTCTGGAAGCCGGCACCCTGCGCGACCAGCGACTGGAGCTGGTCCTGGGTCGGGTCGACGGCACCGTCGAGGACGAGGGCGCGCACGTTCTGGGGGAAGGTCTCGGCGTACTCGGTACCGATGCGGGTGCCGTACGAGTAGCCGACGTAGCTCAGCTTCGCGTCGCCGAGCGCAGAGCGAAGGACATCCATGTCCTTAACTACGTCCCGCGTGCCCATGTTGGCGAGCATTGCCGCCCCGAATTTCGTCCCGGCCGCACACTTCTCGGCATACGTCCTGTTCTCCTGCTCCGTTTGGGCGATTCCGGCCGCAGAAGTGTCCGTGTCGAGGTCGAGCCGCTCCGCGTCGCGCTCGGCGTTGGACAGGCAGCGGACCGCCGGCTCGCTCGCCCCGATGCCCCGCGGGTCGAACCCGATCAGGTCGAACCGTTTCGCGAGCTCGGTCTTGCGGTAGTCACCCACCATGCCCGCGGCCGACGCCATGCCGGACGCGCCCGGCCCGCCGGGGTTGGTCAGCAGCGAGCCGATCTTCTGGCCGGTGGCCCGGTAGCGCAGGACGCCGATGGTGATCGTGTCGCCCTCGGGCTTGGCGTAGTCGAGCGGCACCTGCAGCCGGGTGCACTCGACGTCGCGCTTGGAGCCGTAGGCCTGCCGGCTGGTGCCGGTCGTGGCGAACGGCGCGCAGTCCTGCCAGGCGAGCTGCTGGCCGTAGTACTTCTCCAGTCCCGGCGGGACGGTGCCGGCCGGACCGGGCTTCTCGAAGGTCACGCCGGGCTTGGCGGTCCCTTCGAGGATCGAGGTGCAGGAGGCCAGAAGGGGAATGACGAGCAACACGCTCAAGAGACGGACCACAGTCCGATGGTATGGGAGATGATGAGGGCATGCCGCAGCTTCGCATCGCGCTCGCCCAGGTCAACGCCACTGTGGGCGACCTTTCCGGCAATGCCGCGCTGGTCGTGGAGTGGACGCGCAAGGCCCGCGAGGGCGGCGCCCACCTGGTGGTGTTCCCCGAGATGGTCCTGACCGGCTACCCGGTCGAGGACCTGGCGATCCGCACCTCGTTCGCACGGGCGTCCGCCGAGGCGCTGGAGGCGCTGGCGGTGTCACTGGACGACGCCGGGCTCGGCTCCGTGACCGCGGTCGTCGGCTACCTGGAACACGACTCCGTCGGCCCGCGCAACGCGGTGGGGGTGCTGCACGAGGGCAGGGTCGTGGCGCGGCAGTCGAAGCACCACCTGCCCAACTACGGCGTGTTCGACGAGCGCCGCTACTTCAAGCCCGGCTCGTCGCTCGACGTCGTGCGCGTCAACGGCGTCGAGGTCGGCATGGTGATCTGCGAAGACCTGTGGCAGGACGGCGGCCCGATCACCGCGCTGGGCGACGCCGGTGTGGACCTGGTCGTCTCCCCCAACGCCTCCCCGTACGAGCGCAAGAAGGACGACGCCCGGCTGCCCCTGGTGGTCCGCCGCGCGGCCGAGGCGGGCGCACCGCTCGCGTACTGCAACCTCGTCGGCGGCCAGGACGAGCTGGTGTTCGACGGCGACTCGATGGTCGTCGGCGCGGACGGCCAGCTGATCGGACGGGCACCGCAGTTCGTCGAGCACCTGATGCTCGTGGACTTCGACGTGCCTTCTTCGGCGTCCTACGAGCAGGGTCAGATCGGTGACTTCTACGTGCGCCGTGTGTTCATCTCGGACGCCGTCGCTCCTTACGAACCGCTGCCCGCACCGCGCGTGTTCGAGCCACTGTCCGATGAGGCCGAGGTGTGGCACGCGCTCGTGACCGGCCTGCGCGACTACGTGCACAAGAACGGCTTCCGCTCCGTTGTGCTCGGTCTGTCCGGTGGCATCGACTCTGCCGTGGTGGCCGCACTGGCCGTGGACGCCCTCGGCGCCGACTCCGTGTACGGCGTCTCGATGCCGTCGTCGTACTCGTCGGAACACTCCCGTTCGGACGCTTCGGAGATGGCGGCGCGCACGGGCCTGCACTTCACCACGGAACCCATCGGCGAGATGGTGTCCGTGTACGTGTCGCAGCTGGGGCTGACGGGTCTCGCCGAGGAGAACATCCAGGCGCGTTGCCGCGGCATGCTGCTGATGGCGTTGTCGAACCAGCACGGGCACCTGGTGCTGGCGACCGGCAACAAGTCCGAGCTCGCGGTCGGCTACTCGACCATCTACGGCGACGCGGTCGGTGGTTACGCGCCGATCAAGGACGTGCTGAAGACCCTGGTCTGGGACCTGGCGCGGTGGCGCAACGCCGAAGCCGAGAAGCGCGGCGAGACCCCGCCCATCCCGGAGAACTCGATCTCCAAGCCGCCCTCGGCCGAGCTGCGGCCGGGTCAGGTCGACTCGGACTCGCTGCCGGACTACGCGGTGCTGGACGACCTGCTGGACGACTACGTCGAGGGCGACCGCGGGTACGACGACCTGCTGGCCGCCGGGTTCGAGCCGGAGCTGGTCGACCGGGTGCTGCGGATGGTGGACCGGGCGGAGTACAAGCGGCGGCAGTACCCGCCGGGCACGAAGATCTCGAACAAGGCATTCGGGCGGGATCGGCGGTTGCCGATCACGAACGGGTGGCGGGAGGGCTGAGGGCCGGGTTGGGCAGGGTTGGCCAGGCTGTGCTCGCCCTCCTGACCTCGACGGACAGTCCACTTCGTCACCCCCCCGAGTGATCCTTGTCCTGATCCACGCCTGACCGCGTCTGTCTCATGTCCGGATCTCCCTCCTCCGACCCCCGCCGAAGGAGGAAGGGGCGCGGGGGTGGCGAGCGGTGCGGCCGAGAACCCGGGCAGGAGGGTGGAAACCGGGGAGTGGAGCCTGCTCTACCGCGACCGACGGGTCCGGGTGGCTACGTTTGGCCACATGAAACGGATCTGGGCAGCGGTGGTCTACCTGGCGACCGGGTTGCTGACGGCGATCGCCGCGTGGCTCGCGATCGGCGTGCTGCTGCTGTCGGTGGTGGTGCTGCCGTTGTTGCCGGTGACCGCGCCGTACATCCGCCGGATCGTGGACTTCGACCGGCGGCGGCTGGCCCGGTTCACCGGGGTGGAGGTGCCCGCGTCGGAACCGCTCGACGGGCCGTGGCTGCACCGGGCGCAGCGGGTGCTGGCGGACCCGGCGAGCCGGCGGGACGGGTTGTGGCTGGTGCTGCACGCGATGTTCGGGACGTTGTTCGGGTCCCTGGCGATCGGGGTTCCCGGGTCGTTGGTGCAGCAGCCGCTCGCGGTGGCGCTGTGGTCGGTGGTGCCGATGGAGAACTCGTTCGGCATGCGGATCGACTCGTGGGGCAAGGCGCTGCTGAGCATCCCGATCGGGCTCGTGCTCGCGCTGGCGCTGACGCAGTTGCCGCGGCTCGCCGAGGTGGACGCGCGGTGGGCGCGGGTGTTGCTGGCGCCGCCGCGGGCGACGTTGGAGAAGCGGCTGGCCGAGGTGGTCGCGACGCGGGCCGCGGCGTTGCAGGCGCACGGGGCCGAGCTGCGGCGGATCGAGCGGAACCTGCACGACGGCACGCAGAACAAGCTGGTCGGCGTGGTGATGATGCTGGGGATCGCGGAGCGGACGCTGCACCAGAACCCGCAGAACGCGCTGCAGGCGTTGCTGCGGGCCCAGGACGCGGCCGGCGACGCCCTGGAGGAGCTGCGCAACGTCGTGCGCAGCATCCACCCGCCGGTGCTGGAGGACCTGGGGCTCGACGGGGCGATCCAGGCGCTGGCGGCGCGGTGCCCGGTGCCGTGCCTGTTGCAGGCCGACCACCTCGGGCGGTTGCCGGCGGCGGTCGAGGCGGCGGCGTACTTCGCGGTGGCCGAGGCGCTGACCAACGTGGCCAAGCACAGCGGCGCGAACCACGCGTGGGTCAGCCTCGGGATGAACGGTGAGCGGCTCACGGTCGTGGTGCACGACGACGGCAAGGGAGGTGCTGACGAGAAGAAGGGCACCGGCCTGGACGGCATCCGGGGGCGGGTCGAGGCGCTGGACGGGACCGCGACGATGAGCAGTCCCGAGGGAGGCCCTACGGTTCTCACCGTCGAGTTGCCGACCGGGAAGTGACCACATGCGCATCGTGATCGCCGAAGACGACGCGTTGCTCCGCGAGGGGTTGACGTTGCTGCTGCGCAACGAGGGCCTCGACGTGGCCGCGGCGACGGACAACCCGGACGACTTCCTGGTCGCCGTCGCCGAGCACGAGCCGGACATCGCCGTGGTCGACGTGCGCATGCCGCCGACGTTCACCGACGAGGGACTCAGGGCCGCGGTCGAGGCGCGCGCACGGCACCCGAAGCTCGCCGTGCTGGTCCTCAGCGCGTGGGTGGAGCAGAGCTACGCCCACGAACTGCTGGCCGGCACCTCCGGCGGCGTCGGCTACCTGCTCAAGGAACGCGTGGGCCGGGTCGCGGACTTCCTCGAGTCGCTGCACCGCGTCGCGAACGGCGGCACGGCGCTGGACCCCGAGGTCGTGTCGCAGCTGCTGGTGCGCCGCAAGTCCGACGACGCGCTCAGCGGGCTGTCACCGCGCGAACGCGAGGTCCTCGGCCTGATGGCGGAGGGGTTGTCGAACGCGGCCATCGGCGAACGGCTCGTCGTCAGCCCGGGGGCCGTGCACAAGCACATCGGCAACATCTTCCTCAAGCTCGGCCTCAACACCGAGGACGGTGCGGGTGACCGACGCGTGCAGGCCGTGCTGGCGTACCTGGATCACTGAGGACGAGCGCTCACAGCAGGCCGTAGCTCCTCGCGTATGCGATGAAACCCGAGCCCGTACAGGGCAGCCTCATGTTGCTGTCCCGCAGCATGTCGATGAGGTTGCCCGCGCCGGCCTCGGGAAGTTTGCCGTCCCGGCACAGCTGGGCGAGCAGCCAGATGGTGCCGTGCACTTCCAGTCCCCGTGCGCGCGCCACCTTCGTGGCTTGCCGGTCGTCGGTGAGAGCGACACCGTCGAGGACCTCGCTCGCCGCGAACACGCTCGCCTCGCCGTGGTCGCGGTCCGACGTGCCGATCGCCCTCGACCACTTGACGAAGAGCTGGATCTCGGAGAGTTCGTCCAGTGCCTTGACGTGCAACCACGGCAGGTCCAGAGCGTTGCGCAGCAGCGGGTGCTGCCCGACGCCGCGGGAGATCTCCTCCTTCACGACCGCGGTGGTCCAGCACTCCCTGTTGCCGAGCAGCTCTCCGAGCACGTCGAGCCGTTCGATCAAAGCGAAGTGCGACAAGCACATGGTGTCCAGGACCAGCGGCTTGTCGGCCGTCACGGTGCGACTTCGTCGTCAGGCGCGACAGGCAGGTCGCTCTCGACGAGCTGGCCGTGCATGAGCTCGACCGCGCGGGACGACGTCACCAGGTCGCGCTTCCACGCTGCCATCACCGCCTTCGCGTAGCTGCGCGGCACTCGGACGGAGTCGAGGTCGGGTTGCGGCGCCCATCCGACGGCGTCCATCAGCTCCGCCTTGGTCGGCGTGCGGTGCTTCCACCTCCGAGCCTCTGCGGCGTCGAACGAGTCGACCAGCTGGGCCTGGCGCGTTGCCAGCGACCAGGACGTCCGGTACCGAGCCGCCAACTCGACGAGGCCTTGGCGGCCGTTCGCCTTCGCCACCACCTCGGACGGGAGCAGCAGTTCCGCCGCGAACGCGTCGACCACCGCTTCCCGTTCCCGCAGTGACGCGTGCACGCCGATGTCGTTCGAATAGGGATCTCCGAGCACCATGTGCCCGAGCTCGTGCGCGGCGGTGGCGCGTCGCCGGCCCGGATCACCCGACCTGCTGACCACGGCGACCGCCAGCTCGTCGTCCACCAGCACCGATGCACCATCGCCCGGCAGGTCGGTGACGAGCACGAACTGCCCCGCTTGCTCGCACAGGTCCATCAGGGTCGGGATCGGCTCGAGGACGAGGCCCGCGCGTTCCCTGAGCCGCAGCGCCGCCCGCCTCGCGTCCTCTTCGGTGGCGACGGCTCCCTGGAAGCGGTAGGGGTTCCTGGGCGGGAGCGTTCCGAGCCCGATGAGCTGCTGGACGTCGCGTACCCACGATTCCAGGCGCGCTTCCAGCCGGTGAGCCTGCCGGCCCGCGTCGGTGGCGGTGTCCTCGCTCAGCTCGGCACGCCTGGACAGCACCGCCGGCGCGCTGTGGAGGAAGTGGTCCAGTGGCACCTGCAACGCGGCAGCCAGCCTGGTCAGCTCCAGCGCGTCGACCTTGCGCGTTCCCGCTTCGATCTTCGCGATCATGGTGCGGTCGAGCGACAACGCCGCGCCCAGCTCGGCCTGGGAGAGACCGGCGCCGATTCGAGCGTCACGGACACGCTCGCCCACCTGGCTCCACTCCCGGATTTCAGCCATGGTGCGATTTTCGCACACACTGTCGCGCGTGTCACAGTCGATCACCCAGGTGACCAGGAGTGGGTCACTGAGGGCGGACGAACGGGAACAGCACGGTCTGCCGGATCGACGTCCCGGTCAGCATCATCAGCAACCGGTCCACGCCCATCCCGAGCCCGCCCGTGGGTGGCATGCCGTGCTCCAGCGCCCGCAGGAAGTCCTCGTCCAGCTCCATCGCCTCGACGTCGCCGGACGCGGCCTTCAGCGACTGCGCCTCCAGCCGGCGCCGCTGTTCGAGCGGGTCGGTGAGCTCCGAGTAGGCGGTGCCGATCTCCGCGCCGAACGCGACGAGGTCCCACCGTTCGGCCAGGCGGGGGTCGTCGCGGTGGCGGCGGGTCAGCGGGGACACCGAGGTCGGGAAGTCGATGTAGAACGTCGGTCCGACCGTGGTCGCCTCGACGAACGAGTCGTACGCCTCCTGCACGAGCTGGCCGTGGTCCCAGTCCTCGTTGACCTCGACGCCGCGTGCGGCGAGCAGCGAGCGGAGTTCCGGGACCGGTGTCGAGGGCGTCACCGAAGTGCCCAGCGCCGACGAAACCGCCGTGTAGACCGGGATGACCGGCCACTCCCCCGAGAGGTCGAAGTCGCCGTCTGGGCGTGAGGCGATCTCCGCGCCGAACGCCTCCCGTGCCGCGTGCTGGATCAACGCGCGCACGAGGTCCAGCATCACGCGGTAGTCCGCATAGGCCTGGTAGGCCTCCAGCATCGTGAACTCGGGGTTGTGCGTGGCGTCGGCACCTTCGTTGCGGAAGTTGCGGTTCAGCTCGAACACCCGGTCCACGCCCGCCACGCACAGCCGCTTCAGGTACAGCTCGGGGGCGATCCGCAGGTACATCCGCATGTCGTAGGCGTTGATGTGGGTGACGAACGGCCGGGCGTTCGCTCCGCCGTGCACCGCCTGCAGCATCGGCGTTTCGACCTCCAGGTACGAGCGCGCGTGCAGGAACTCCCGCACGCTGCGGATCACGTCGCTGCGCAGCTTCAGCAGGGCCGCCGAGTCGGGGTTCACCACCAGGTCGAGGTAGCGCTGCCGCACCCGCGCCTCCGGGTCGGCGAGGCCCTTGCGCTTGTCCGGCAACGGGTGCAGGCACTTCGCGGTCAGCGTCCACGAGGTGGCGCGCACGGAGATCTCGCCCTTGTCGGTCTTCATCACGGTGCCGGTCACGCCGACGTGGTCGCCCAGGTCGACGTCCGACTTCCACGACCGCAGGGCGTCGCCGAGCGACTCGGTCTCCAGCATCAGCTGGATCTCACCGCTGAAGTCGCGCAGCCGTGCGAAGCACAGGCCGCCCATCTCCCGCAGTGCGACCACGCGGCCGGTGACGGAGACCTCCTCGCCGAACCGCTCCCGTGCGCCCGCGAGGAGGTCCGACCGCGTGAAGCCGACCGGGTACGGGTCGACGCCGGCGGCGACCAGGCGTTCGACCTTCGCGATGCGGACCCTGACCTGTTCGGGGCGGCGCACGGTCTTCGGTTCGACCTTCAGCGCGTCGATCTCAGCCACGCGGGCGGCGAAGTCGGAGCTCACGCCGGTCTTCTGCAGCGCGCGCCTGCGCAGCGACCGCAGCGACGGCACGAACCCCTCGGCCACGCCGGCGGCGATGCTGACCCGCGGCAGCGCCCTGGACCGCTGGTAGCAGAGGAACCGCGGCTCCCACTCCGGCAGGTACTTGGCGTTCGACCGGTACAGCGACTCCAGCTGGAAGAACCGGGACGCCAGCGACAGCACCCGCCGCCACGCCCGCAGCACCGGGCCGGCGCCGATCTTCTCGCCCTCCTCGAACACCGCGCGGAACATCGCGAAGTTCAGCGAGATCCGCTGCACGCCGAGGTGTCCGGCGGCCGCGGCGAGCTGGGCGACCATGTACTCGTTCAGGCCGTTCTCGGCTCCCCGGTCGCGGCGCATCAGGTCGAGCGACACGCCCCGGCGGCCCCACGGCACGAACGACAGCAGCCCGCGCAGCGCACCCGAGGCGTCGTAGGCCTCGACCATCACGCACCGGCCGTCGCTCGGATCTCCCAGGCGCCCCAGCGCCATCGAGAAACCGCGCTCGGTCTCCGCTCCGCGCCACGCCTGCGCCAGGTCCAGGATGGACGACATCTCGTCCGGTGTGATCTCGCTGTGCCGGCGCACCCGCGTGGTGTACCCGGCGCGTTCCACGCGGGACACGGCCTGGCGCAGCCCGCGGCGTTCCGGGCCGGCGAGGTTGAACTCGCGCACGTCGAGGACCGCCTCGTCACCGATCTCCAGCGCCTTGAGGCCCGCGTCGGTGTAGACCTGCGCGCCGCGTTCGGAGGCGCCCAGGACACCGGCGGTCCAGCCGTAGGTGCGCGCCTCCGCGAGCCACGCGAGCACGGCCTCCGGCCACGCCTCCTCGTCACCGACCGGGTCCGCGCTGGCCAGCGTCACGCCGCCGATCACCCGGTAGGTCAGCGCGGCGCGCCCCGAGGCCGCGAACACGACGCTCTTGTCGCGCCGGGTCGCGAAGTAGCCGAGCGAGTCGGGTTCGCCGTCGGAGGCGAGCAGGCGGCGCACGTCCAGCTCCTGCTCGGACGTGATCATGCTCTGGGTGCGGACGCCGCGGAAGAACACGTACAGGGCGCGGCTCGCGACCAGCGTGCCGCCCAGTCCCAGCACGACGCTCAGCCACTGCGGTCCCTCGGGGATGTCGAGCCGGCCCAGCCGGACGACCTCACCGGTGGCCTGGTTCGCCGCCCACGCGAGCTTGTCGGCGTGCTCCACCAGCTTGCCGGGGAACAGCTCGGTGAGGCCCCAGCCGGCCAGCACCAGGGCGATCATGCCCAGCACGAACGACGCCAGCGCCTGCCGCCACGCACCACGCGCCAGCCGGGCCGGGAACGCCGCCCGCACCGCCCACAGCGCCGCCACGAACAGCACCGAGGTCGCGAGCCCGACGCCGAGGAACGCCCAGTAGCTCGACTCGTCGTCGCCGTCCAGCACTTCTTCAGGTGCGACGGCCAGGATGACCATGGTGAACGCGACCGCGAGCAGGCCCAGCGCCTGGAACAGCAGCAGGGCCCACAGGGCGGCCCGCTTGCGCCTGCGCAGCGCCGCGCCCAGCACGAAGAACACGAGCGCGATGAAGAGGTTGCCGTCGATGGGCAGGCCCGTGAAGTACCCGACGCCGTCGGCGAGGTCGGTGAACCAGCTGTCCTCCGGCAGGACCACCCGCAGCAGCGACATCACCCCGGCCAGCTGCACGATCGTCGCGATCCAGCCAGCGACCTTCCACTGCCACGCCGGTCCCACATCATCTCCCGAGGTCAGCCGATGACGGCCATGATCCCCTCTTCGGCGGGCCGGGTGCACGTGGCGGTCTCCGGGCGTGTTGACCGGCCGGTCGTGGTGCTGAGCTCGGGGCTGGGCGGGGCGTGGTTCGACTGGGACCGGACCGTGCGGATGCTCGAACCGCTGGCGCGGGTGGTGGTGTTCGACCGGCCCGGTCTGGGCATGTCCGGTCCGGCGCGGCGCGGGCCGTCGCTGGCGCGGGAGGTGGCGGTGCTGGACGCGGTGCTGCGCGGTGTCCCGCAGGCGGTGCTGGTGGGGCACTCGATGGCATCGATGCACGTCGAGGCCTATGCGCGGCTGCGGCCGCACCGGGTGCTGGGGGTCGTGCTGCTCGACCCGGACACGGAGATGCCGGGCGCCGGGGCGCCGTTCGACGTGTCGGCGGTGGTGGCGCAGGTGTTGCGCGCGTTCGGCAGCCGCTGGCTGGGAGCCCGCCTCACGCGCAGGTACGGGCACTCCTTCCGCAACTGGCTGACCGCGCTGTCCACGCTGGGCGCGACCGACCCGGCGCCGCGGGACCTGGTCGAGCTGGTCTACCGGCGGGCCGATGTGGGACGCGCCACACTGGCCGAGCTGGCGTCCTACCCCGGTCAGGTGGCGACGCTGGAACGGCTGCGGACCCGCTGCGCGTTCCCGGAGGTGCCGTTCCTCGTGCTCACGGCCGGTCGGAAGATATGGCCGGAACACCGGTCGCTGGCCTCCCTCGTGCCGTGGGGGCGCAACGTGCCGGTGCCCGGCAGTCGGCACATGGTTCAGATGGACCGGCCGGACGCCGTGGTCATGGCGATCCGGACCGTGCTCAGGGCTCTGCCCGGCCGCTGAGCAGGCAGAACTCGTTGCCCTCCGGGTCGGCGAGGGTGTACCAGCTGACGTCCTCGCCCTGGCCGATGTCGACGCGCGTGGCGCCGAGCTCCAGCAGGCGCGCCAGCTCCTCGTCCTGCTCCCGGTCGGTGGCCCGGACGTCGATGTGCAGGCGCAGCTTCTGCAGCTTGCGGTCCGGGTTCTTCAGGAACAGCAGGGTGGTGCGGCGGTCCGGTGGGGCGATCTCGACGAGGACGTCCTCGCGGTCGACCACCTCGTAGCCGAGGACCTCGCACCAGAAGGCCGCGAGTCGTTCCGGATCGGTGCAGTCGAGCACCAGTTCTGTGATTCGGGCTGCCACCCGTGTGACGGTAGCCGCATCTGCAACCGGTTTCCGGTCGGCGGTGCCACCCTGGGGATCGGCAACCGTGCACCAAGCGCCCGGGGACTCGCTGCGGCGGGCCTCGAGGAAAGGAACGGTCGACGATGACCAATGCCGAAGTTTCCGCGCCCTACGGCTCCGGAGCCGCTCCCCAGAAGGCTCCCGCGAAGCGCGTGCGGGTCCACCACCTGCGTGAAATGAAGGACCGCGGCGAGCCGTGGCCCATGCTCACCGCGTACGACACGTTCACCGCCCAGATCTTCGACGAGGCGGGCATCCCCGTTCTGCTGGTCGGCGACTCCGCGTCGAACACGGTCTTCGGCAACGACACCTCGCTGCCGGTCACGGTGGACGAGCTGATCCCGCTGGTGCGGGCGGTGACGCGGTCGGTCAAGCGCTCCCTCGTGGTCGCCGACCTGCCGTTCGGCTCCTACCAGGTGTCGGTGGAGCAGGCCGTGGCCACCGCGGTGCGGTTCATGAAGGAAGGCCAGGCGCACGCGGTCAAGCTGGAGGGTGGCGCCTACTTCGCGCCGCACATCCGCGCGATCACCGCCGCGGGCATCCCGGTCATGGCGCACATCGGTTTCACCCCGCAGTCCGAGCACCAGCTCGGCGGGTACCGGGTGCAGGGCCGCCACGAGAACCACGACGTGGTGCTGCACGACGCCGCCGCCGTCCAGGAGGCCGGCGCGTTCGCGGTCGTGCTGGAGATGGTGACCGCCGAGGTCGCGAAGCAGATCACGCACGACCTGGTCATCCCGACCGTGGGCATCGGTGCCGGTCCGGACACCGACGCCCAGGTGCTCGTCTGGCAGGACATGATGGGCCTGAACCGCGGGAAGGCGCCCCGGTTCGTGAAGCGCTACGCCGACATCGGCAACGTCATGCTGGGCGCGGCGACCGAGTTCGCGAACGAGGTGCGCGGGCACCAGTTCCCCGGCCCCGAGCACACCTTCCACTGAGCGGAAGTCACGCGGGAGTCCTACGTTCCCTTTTGAGGCACGCGGGAGTCCCGCGTTTCCCTCTGGGGAACGCGGGGCCCCCGCGTGACAGCAAGCCGAGCAGGGTCAGCGGGTCCAGACCGACGGGTCTGGGCCCGCCGGCACGATGCCGGTCGGGTTGATCTCGTGGTGCGTCACGTAGTAGTGGCGCTTGATGTGGTCCCAGTCGACCGTGTCCCCGAACTGCGCGTAGAGGCGCTTCGCGTACGCCCACAGGTTCGGCATCTCGGTCAGCTTGGTCCGGTTGCACTTGAAGTGGCCGTGGTAGACGGCGTCGAACCGCACGAGCGTGGTCCACAGGCGGATGTCGGCCTCGGTGAGCTGGCCGCCCACCAGGTACTCGTGCGTGGCCAGGTGGTCCTCGATGCGGTCCAGCTCGGCGAACAAGGCGGTGTACGCCTCCTCGTAGGCCTCCTGTGACGTGGCGAAACCGGCCTTGTAGACGCCGTTGTTGACGTTGTGGAAGATCGGCTCGATCCAGGAGTCGATCTCCTCGCGCAGGTGCTCGGGGTAGAGGGTGCTCTCCGGGTTCCACTTGAGGCTGAAGTCGAGGGTGAGCTGCGGGTAGTCGTTGGTGACGACCTCGCCGGTGGTCGTGTCGACCAGCGCGGGAACGGTCACGCGGCCCTCGTAGCCGGGGTCGGCCTTCTCGTAGGCCTGGCTGAGGAAGTCGTAGCCGAGCACCGGGTCCGTGCCCTGGAAGCGCCAGCCGCGGTCGTCGCGGATCGGGTCGACGACGGCGAGCGAGATCGCGTCCTCCAGGCCCAGCAGCTTGCGCACGACGACCGCGCGGTGCGCCCACGGGCACGCGAGGCTGACGACGAGCCGGTAGCGGCCGGGCTCGGGTTCCGGCCGCGCGGTGAAGCGGTTCGGCTGCCGCACGAACGCTCCCGTGGTGGACGTCTCCTTCGTGAACTGCGCCATGTCCTCGACGATAGGCCCATGTACCCGGAGATCGAGCCCCACGCGTCAGGCCTGTTGAACACCGGCGACGGCAACCAGGTGTACTGGGAGGAGTGCGGCAACCCCTCCGGCAAGCCCGTCGTCTTCCTGCACGGCGGTCCCGGCGGCGGCTGCTCCCCCGCGCACCGCCGGCTGTTCGACCCCGAGGTGTACCGGATCGTGTTGTTCGACCAGCGCGGCTGCGGGCGTTCGCTGCCGCACGCGTCGGTGTCCGGTGACCTCTCGCTGAACACGACCTGGCACCTCGTCGCCGACGTGGAGCTGCTGCGGGAGTCGCTGCGGGTCGAGCGGTGGCAGGTGTTCGGCGGGTCCTGGGGGTCGACGCTGGCGCTGGCGTACGCGCAGAAGCACCCGGACCGCGTCACGGAACTGGTGCTGCGCGGCATCTTCACGCTGCGCCAGTCCGAAGTGGACTGGTACTACCGCGGTGGCGCGGCGAACGTCTTCCCCGACCTGTGGGAGAAGTTCATGGCGCCGTTGGAGGGCATGTCCGGCGACCCCGTGCAGCTGTACGCGGAGCTGCTGGCCGACCCGGACCCGGCGGTGCACGGCCCGGCGGCGGTCGCGTGGAGCACGTGGGAGGGCGCGACGGTGACGTTGCTGCCCAGGCCCGAACTGGTGGCGCAGTTCGCGGAACCGGCGTACGCGCTGGCGTTCGCCCGGATCGAGAACCACTACTTCGTGCACGACGGCTGGTTCGAGGAGGGTCAGCTGATCCGCGACGCCGACCGGCTGGCGGGCATCCCGGGCGTGATCGTGCAGGGCCGCTACGACATGGCGACGCCCGCGGTGTCGGCGTGGGACCTGCACAAGGCGTGGCCCGGTTCGGAGCTCGTGCTGGTGCCGGACGCCGGGCACGCCTACGACGAACCCGGTGTCCTGGCGGCGCTGCTGGCGGCGACCGACCGGTTCCGCGACTAGCCCCCGAGGTGGCCCAGCGCCCGTTCGAGGCTCGCCCTGGCCTCCACGAGGGAGGGCCCGTACCACGTGAGGTGACGGCCGTTGACGAGCACGTACGGCAGGCCGGGGAAGCTCTCCGGCCCGTCGGAGTGGGTGAACGCGTACGGCTCGTCGGGCAGCACCACCAGGTCGGGCCGCTGCTCGTTCAGCTCGTCCAGGCTCGGCCGCGGATAGCGTTCCTCGTGGGAGGCGTAGACGTTCTCGACGCCGAGCCTGCGCAGCACGTCGGTGGCGAACGTGTCGCGGCCGACGACCACCCACGGCCGGCGCCACACAGGGATGAGCGCGGTGAGGCGTTGCGGTGCGGTGTCCCGCCACAGGTCCTCGGCGTCGACGAGCCAGTCGGGTTCGAGGTCCCAGGCGGTGGCGAAGAGCCGCCGCAGCGACGCCAGCGCCATCGGCACGGTCCGCGGTGCCTCGGTCACCCACACCGGGATGCCGTCGGCGCGCAACCGGTCGACGTCCTCGGCGCGGTTCTCCTCGGAGTTCGCGATCACGAGGTCGGGCCGCAGCCGCAGAACCTCCTCCACGTCCGGGTACTTCGAGCCGCCGACCCGCTCGACGTCCAGGCCGGCCGGGTGCGTGCAGTAGTCCGTCGCACCGGCCAGTGCTCCCGGAACGCTGACCGCGACGGCCTCGGTGATGGACGGCACCAGGCTGACCACGCGCCGGGGCCGGTCGACCGGAACCGGCTCACCGAGGTCGTCGACGGGCAGCATCAGACTCCCGTGATCTTCAGACCGGCGTGCGCCTTGTACCGGCGGTTGACCGCGATGAGGTTCGCCGTGAACGCCTCGACCTGGTGAGCGTTGCGCAGCCGCCCGCCGTAGACGCCGCGGAAGCCCGGCACCAGCTCGGCCAGCTCGCGCACGGTGTCCGTGGCCTCGCGGTCGTCGCCCAGCACCAGCACGTCCATGTCCACTTCGGACACCGTCAGGTCCGCCAGCAGCACCGCCGACACGTGGTGGAACGCGGCCGTGACCCGCGACTCCGGCAGCAGCAGCTCCGCCTGCTGCGCCGCGCTGCCCTCGGTCACCGGCAACGCGAACGGGCCCTGCTTGTCGAACCCGAGCGGGTTCACGCAGTCGATGACGATTTTCCCGGCCAACTGGTCCCGCAACGACGCCAGCAGGTCGCCGTGCCCGTCCCACGGCACCGCGACGAGCACGACGTCGGAGTCGGCCGCGCAGTCGGCGTTGTCCGCGCCCCTGACGTCACCACCGGCGACGCCGACGATCTCCTCGGCGGCGAGCCCGGCCCGTTCGGCACTGCGGGAGCCGATGATCACCTTGAGCCCGGCCCTGGCCCAGCGGATGGCGAGGCCCTTGCCCTGGGCACCGGTGCCACCGAGCACGCCGACGGTGAGGTCACGAATCTCTGTCACCCGTGCATCTTCACACGGTCCGGTGGGGGCGTGCGGCCCAACGTGACCTTGCGCTCGACACGCGCAACTACGCCGCGAACGCCGATAGCCCGCGCACGCGGGGATCGCACGAAAGGTCCCCGCGTGCGCCAGGAGGGCACGAAAGGGCCCCGCGTGGCATCAGGAGGGCACGAAAGGGGCCCGCGTGGCGTCAGAGCTGGGCGGTGAAGTGGACGCGGCGGGAAGGCGGGTCGGCTTCCGCGAGGCGCACGCGGATGCGTTCGCCCTCGGGGAGGTGGGGGCCGGCGCACTTGGCGAGGACCGGCGGCGAGGCGATGAACACCTCCGCCTCGTCGTCCCCCGCCCGCAGCACGACGGCCTCGAACTCCTGCCCGACCCGTCCGCTCAGCACCCACGCCTCGACCTGGTCCAGCGTCGCCCGCTCCACCTTCGACGCGAGCGAGTCCGACGCCCCCATCAGCGACGGCAGCACCGGCAGCGCCTCCGCCAGCCACGCGGGCACCGGCTTCCCCGCCGACACCGCCAGGCACACCTCGGTGGCGAACCGGTCGACGAGCCGGCGCAGCGGTGCGGTCACGTGCGTGTACGGCGCCGCGACCCCCGCGTGCGTCACGAGCTCGGGCACCGTGCCGTCGAACGCCGAGTAGCCCGCACCCCGCAGCAGGCGCGTGGCGTCCGTGAACAGCGCCAGCGCCTCCGGTGCCGAGGCGTCCAGGTCGGCCAGGAACGCACCCGGCGACACCCCGGCGGCCCACGGCACGCCCAGCGCCGCCGCCGACTTCCGCAGCGACGCCACGGCCTCGGCGTCCGGGTCCGGCAGGGTCCGCAGGACACCGACGCGGGCCTCGATCATCATCTTCGCCGCCGCCATGCCGGTCATCAGCGAGATCTCGGCGTTCCAGGAGTCCACGGCGGCCCGCGGGCGGGTCACCAGCTTCCAGCCGGCGCCGTCGGGTTCGACCTCCTGCTCGGGCAGCTGCAGCTCGATGGCGCCGCGGGAACGGGCCAGTGCCCGCCGCAGCGGGCCGAACTCCGCCAGCGCCGCCACCGACGGGTGCGGGGTGCCGGCGTCGAAGGTCCGCTGGACGGAGGCGTAGTCGAACTGCGCGGTCGAACGGACGAGAGCGCGCCGGACCTCGACCGCGGCGACCTCGCCGTCGGCCGAGCACGTGAACGTCCACACCACCGCCGGCCGCACCACGCCGGGCAGCAGTGACGCGGCGCCCTCGGACAGCACGGTCGGGTGCAGCGGCACGTTGCCGTCGGGCAGGTACACCGTCTGGCCGCGGCGCCGGACCTCCTCGTCCAGCGCGCCGCCCGGCGTCACGAACAGGCCCAGGTCGGCGATCGCGTAGTGCACCACGAAACCGGAGGACGTGCGGTCCAGGCACAGCGCCTGGTCCAGGTCCTTCGCGCCGGGCGGGTCGATCGTCACGAACGGGATCGACGTGAGGTCGAGGCGGTCGCCCACCGGGCGGGCGACCACCTCCTGCGCCTCGGCCAGTGCCGCGGCCGGGAACACCGGCCGCAGCCCGAACTCGGTGCGGATGCCGTCGAAGGACAGGTCAGCACGACCCGTGCGGATCACCAGGGAGGCCACCCGCACAGCCTAAGGACCGGCGATCAGTCCTCGTCGTCGCCGCGCCACTTCTTGTCCGCCTCGTCCGCGGAACGCGTGCGTTCGCGGGCGATCTCCAGGGCGCGTGCGGCCGTGGCCTCGTCCGGGTACGGGCCCATCCGGTCAGCGCCCCGGCAGCCCTTGCCCTGCTCGACGGTCTGGTGGGTCAGGCAGTAGAACCACCCGCTGGTGTCACTCATGCGCGTTCGCCTCCCATGGGCGCCGGGAATCCCCGCGGCGGCGTGGACTGGTTGGCGTTGGCGTACTCCGACGGGATCGGATCCAAACACGAGACCAGGACCGTGCGGTGCTCGGCGTTGTCGATCAAGCGGTCGGACCGGTCACGGTAGACCAGCGAACCGTCCGAGTCGATCTCCACCACGGCACCGACCTCCGCGAGCTGTTCCTCGTCGAGATCGGTGAGCTTCTCGTAGCGCGAGGGCACCACGCGGTAGATCGGCCACTTCAGGTGGCCGTAGGTGCGGTGGAACTCCGCGAGCAGGTGGACCATGTGCTGCTGCCACGGCAACGGCATGGCCTCGGCCAGCGCGCGCGGGACCACCACGTAGTCGGACGAGACACCGGGAGCGCCGGCGGCCGTGTAGTCGCGCACGGGTGCGCTCGACGCGGGTGGTCCGGCGGGCCTCGGGATGGGGTTGTGGTTGAACATGCAGCGCCTCCCCGCGATCTACACGCCCGGCCGGACGGCCATCGGCATCAACTCGTGGTAGTTCCAGTTGATCTTGCTGATCTTCACGACGTCACCCGTCTGCGGTGCGTGGATGTACTCGTCGCCGCCGAGGTACATGGCCACGTGGTGCACCGAACGCGGGTCGGCCGTGTTGTAGGCCCAGAAGATCAGGTCGCCCGGCTGTGCGTCGCGCACCGGCAGGTGGGCGCCGCCCTTCTCGTACTGGTCGTTCGCCACCCGCGGGATCTTCACCCCCGCCCCCGCGAACGCCTTGACCAGGATGCCGGAGCAGTCCCAGGCGTCCGGGCCGTTGCCGCCCCACAGGTACGGCTCGCCGAGCTGCTGCTTGGTGAACTCGATGGCGACACCCGCCGCGTTCGAGGCGACCAGGAACTCGCCGGCGCCCGCGCCGCAGCCGGCCGGGTCGGAGATCTGGCCGAGCTCGCTCAGCAGGAACGCCGCCATGGACTCCCAGTTGTGGTACCTGTCCGGGAACGCCGAGCGCTCCACCGCCTGCGCCGAGTCGCCGGGCCTGCGGTTCTCCCAGTCCGGCACCTTCAGCAGCACGTCGTAGAACTTGTTGATCGCGTAGACCGGGTCGACCACCTGGGCCTCGGTGCCCCAGCCCATCGACGGGCGCATCTGGAAGATGCCGAGCGAGTCGCGGTCGCCGTAGTTCAGCGGGCGCAGACCCGACTCGGTCATGCCGGCCTGGATCGCGATCTGCCACGCCAGCGGCGGCAGCTCCCGCTGCTGGCCGATGGAGATGATCTGGGCGACGATGTTGCGCTGCTCGTCGTTGAGGCGCGACGCGTCGTGGCGGCCCTTGTCGCCGCCGCCCGCGTCCCACGGCCCGATCGAGGCGTTGCAGCTCATCCGCAGCACGCCGGCTCCGCCGGCCGCACCGCTCTGGTTGTTGACCACTTGCGTGACACCGGACGTCGCGACCACCGTCACGATGGCCACGACGACCGCACCGATGATCAACATGAGGCGCATGGCTCAGTCCGCCTTCGTGTAGCTGTTGACCCGCCACTCGTTGCTGGGCGAAAGCTTGATCAACGTGATGACGACCTTGCCGGAGTCGGTGCCGACCCGGAAGTCGGCCGACGACACCGTGGACCGCACCGGGGCGACCTTCTCGGTGATCTTGTCCGGCACGTTCTTCGGGTCGATGGTCGCCATCTGCGCGAGGAACTCCTCCGTGGTGTACGGGCGGAGGTTCGCGAGCCACTTCTCGACGTCGTTGTTGGGCGGCGGCTTGATCCAGTTCTCCGCCCAGAGCTCGGCCACCAGCTGCGCGTCCGCCTGCGGCGGCGCGGCCTGCGCCGAGTTCGTCGGCGGCGGCAGCTTGGTCGGCAGCGACACCCCGCTGCTGGGCAGCTGCCCCACCTGGGTCGGCTGCACGGAGGTCGACTGGGCCGCCACCGTCGTGCCGGTCGGCGTGCGGTCCAGCATCCTCGGGATGATCACCCCGAGAGCGACCACGAGCAGCACGAAGATGACGATCGACGCACCGAGGTGGCGCGGGGAACGCATCGGCCAGCCCCACAGGCTGCGGTAGACCGCGGCACGGCCGCGGTTCGTGCGGATCGGCACCGGTTGTCCCCCTTCCTCAGTTGTCCCTGACTTCGAAGCCGCGCGACGGGCGGTAGATCACGTGCACCTGGCGTCCCGCCACCACTTCGGTCTCCGCGCGCCGCGGCTCCTGCACCGGGGCCGAGTAGCCGTTCGACCGCGACGGCACGAGCACCGCGTCGTCCACGCGGTCCCACTGCCGGTCGGTGACCGGTGGGCTGTCCACGACGCGCGACCGGCCGACCGGCAGCGCCGCCGGACCCGATCCCGCGGGCAGCGCACCGGCGCGCGTGGTGCTGTAACCGTCGCCGGACGAGTTGATCTGGCTCGGCGCACCGCGGTCGAGCCGCTGGGCGGTGGCCGCGACCGGGTTCGACGCCTCCGGGCGCACCCGTCCGCGGCCCCGCTGCGGCACCTCCTCGCCGGCGCCGTCGCCCTCGCGCACCGAGTCCCAGAACTCGTCCTGCGGGCTGGGGCCGGTCTGCTTGCGGCCGCGCAGCTTCGACCAGACGCCGCCCTGCATCGGCAGGACGTTGCTCGCCGAGCCGACCGACATCTCGACCATCTGCCACATGCGCCGCAGCGGTTTGCCGATCACGAAGCACACCAGGGTGAGCATCAGTCCCAGCAACGTCCTCGTCAGCAGCGACAGCCCGGTCGCGTTGAAGATCGCCTGCAGCAGCAGCGCGTGGACACCCGCGAGGACCGCGAGCACCAGCACGTTGAACACCGTCACGGCGGCCGCGCGGGCGACCTTGCGCAGCAGGTCGTGGTGGATCAGCGCGACGAGGCCGATGAGCGGGCCGGCGAGCGTGAGGATGCGCAGCAGCAGCTGGGCCAGCAGCACCGCGCCCTTCGCGAACAGCTGGAACAGCGAGAACGCGACCGCCTGCAGCAGCGAGAGGAACCCCGCGCCGGTGCGGCTGCCGTCGGTGCCGTCGAAGTAGCCCTTCGCGGTGCCGAGCTGGCCTTCGAGTGCGATCCACTCGGCCTTCTTGGCGCTCAGCGCCGCCTGGTCGGCGTCCTTGTGCTCGGCGATCTCGGCCGTGGTCCAGGCCTGCGCCTTGAGGATGCGCGGGCCGTACTCGACGGCCTGCGGTGCCTCGGGAGTGCCGAACGCGCCGCGCAACCAGCTCTGGTACACAACGGCTTCGTGCAGTTTCGTCGGCAGCACGTGGAGTGTGCCCTGCTCCTCGGGGGCCTCGATGAAGCCCGCCTGTATCTCCGACGTCTTGGAGACCAGGGTGTTGTCGAGGAGGTTGTAGAACTGGGGCAGCGCCAACGTCGACGTGGCGAGCCACATCGCGGCCAGTGCCCAGAGCCCGCGTTTGGAGATCGCGGCGAAGTCGCCGGTCCAGATCTGCCGGAACATCAGGATCGCGAGGATCAGCGCGACCAGCCCGAACCAGCGCAGGTAGACGTTGTCGTAGACCTTCTGCACACCGTTGTTCACGGCGTCGTCCAGCGGCACCAGCAGACCGCGGCCCATCACCGTGTAGTGCAGCGCGTTGGTGGCGCCGACGATGTTCTTGCCGATGCTGAAGAGCTCGTTGCCCGCCCACGTGTCGATCGTGGCGTTGGCGTTCGGGATGGTGCAGCTCTTCTGGTAGTAGTGCCAGACCATGCCGGCGTAGCCGTAGTCCAGGTACGCCGAGCCCGGCAGGCCGTTGCCGACCGGCGGGTCGAGCGCGCCGACCATGCCCGCACCCGGACGTTCCGGATTGGGTGCCTCACCGCAGTTTTGGGCGTGGGCGGCGGGGGCACCCAGTACCACCTGGAGTGCCAGGATCGCCGACACGAGACCGATGGCCCTCGTGCGCGCGCCCACGCGCTGGGAGAGGCGCAGCCCGAACCGCCGCCTCGCCCAGAGCAAGGCGACGACCGAGACCACGACCGCCAGCAGCGTCATGCCACGCCGTCCCGGTGGCGGTTGGAGCCGTCACCGTGACCCACCAGGTGGGCCTCGTCCTCTGTCAGCCCCAGTTCGAGGTCGGCGGCGAGCTCGTCGTCGATCTCGTCCGGCACGTACGCGGGTTGTGGCACTGACGGCACCTGGTCCTCCTCGCCCGACGGAAGAGCATCGCGGTCGCGCTTGGCGTCCGGAGTCGTGTCGAGCGCGTTGCGCAGGTGCTCGAGGTGCGGACCGCTGAAGTCGATGCGGATCCGTTCCACGCCACCGGCACCGTCGCCGAAGATGAACTGCCGCGGCGCGCGGTCGCGTTCGGACACGCTCCGCTCACCACCGGGACGGCGGCCGAGCGAGGCGACGACCTGCTCGTAACCGGCCCCCACGGGCACCTTCAGCAACCGCAGCGCGTCCGCCTGCGCCTGGTCGTCGTCGAGCCTGCCGACGAAGACCGAGTCGAGCAGGGCGACGAAGCCCTGGATCTTGAGGAAGTCGGCCGGAATCTGCGAGGACAGCAGCACGCGGACGTTCCACTTGCGCGAGTCGCGAGCGAAGCGGTTCATCAGCACGCGACCGGTCGGGACCTCCGACAGGAAGAACGCCTCGTCGATCCAGACGCCCTTGCGCTGGTCCTTCGGCTTCTCGTAGATCGAGCGCTGGGTGAGCCACGCGGCGAGGTTCAGCATCTCGACGCCGAGCGACTCCGCGTCCGTCCAGTGCTCGCGGCCGACGCCGTCCTTGGGCAGGTTCAGGCCCGCCATGGTCAGCACCGTGAGCCGGTCGTCCCGCGCCTCGTTGTACGGGTCGGCGTTCGCCTCGGGGATCAGCAACGACATGCGCTCGCGCATCTCGTCGAGGAAGTCCGCGACGACCACGGCGTGCTCGTGGTGCTCGGACGCGTCCCGGCGCAGCGCCTCGAACACGAGACCGGGGTGGGCGTCGAAGCGGCCGCCGACCGTGCGGACCGCGCGCAGCAGCACGATGCGCGTCTGCGGCAGGCGGGCGACCTCGAACGGCAGCAGACCGGTGAGCACGTCCAGCACCAGCCGGCGGCGGGTGGCCGCGGCGAGTGCCTTCTCCCTGCGCCACGCGCGTTCCGGGTCGTCCTCGTCGAGGAAGTGCTCGATCATCGGCTCGGCGACCACCCGGTACGGGTTGAGGATGCCGGGCTGGGCGTTGAGCAGGTTGATCGGCCGGGCGTACGGGCGCAGCTCCGGCAGCTCGCACAGCGCCGCCAGCGGACCGGACGGGTCGAGCAGCGTCCAGTGCGCGCCGGAGCGCAGCGTCTTGTAGACGATGCCGCCGCCGAGGAACGACTTGCCGGCACCCAGACCCGCGACCATCGCCGTCAGACCGGACGCGTCGCGCAGCTCCTGGGCCATCCACGGGTCCCAGGCGACCGGGCGCCGGGTGGCCGTGACGGTCTCGCCGAGCAGGATGCCGCGGCGGTCACCGACCTCGGCCGTGGCCGTCGGGACGGCGGACGCCGCCCACAGCACGCTGCCGCGCCGCAGGTACGCGCCGTTCGACAGCGGCTCACCGGGGATGAACTCGCGGGCGATCGCGTACTGCGCCTCCGGGTGGTCGATGGCGATCTTGGGCTTGTACAGCTCCAGCAGCTGCTGGGCCAGGCGCAGGGCCTCGCGCTCGGTCGGCCCGGAGACCGCGAGCCGCCACCACGAGCGCACCCTGGTGCCCAGCGCGGTGAAGCCCGACGTCATCTCGTCGTCGATCTCCAGCACGCGCCCGGCCTGGCGGGCCAGCGACTGCGGCGGTTCCAGCTCGTGCTCGTCGGTGTAGTGGCGGACCTGCGAGCGCACCTTGCTCATCTGGCGGGAGAGCTCGCCGGACACCTCCTCCGGGCGGCGCACGTAGATCCGCGCGGACCACTCGACGGAGGCGGGCAGCCGGTCGGCGCGCTGCACCCACGGGTCGTCGACCTCGGGGATCTGCAGGCCGTGCATCAGCCCGACGGTGAGCACGGCGACGTGCCGCCGGATGCCCGCGTTCGAGCCGGTGCGGCCGCGCACGGTCACCGTCGGCGAGTACGGCTCCTGGTGGAAGTCCGCGGCGTCGGTGAAGCTGGCCAGGTCCTCCGGCTCCCACGCGGCACCCGGCACCGCGGGCAGGTTGCGCGGTGCGGGCAGGCCCAGCGAGCACGACCGGTGCATCAGCCAGGACATCTCCTCGGCCGTCGCGGGACGGCCTTCGAGACCGGCCGACCCGATGACCTGGTCGAGGTGCTCGACCTCGGAGTCCAGCGCCACCAGCTCGGCGTCGACGGCGTCCGGGAAGACCTTGCGCAGCACGGGGGCCGCGCGTTCGACGGCCCGGTCCATCATGTTGCGGGTCTGCACCTGGACGCCCAGGTAGACCTCTTTCTCCGCCATCGAGCGGCCCATGAGCTGCTGCTGCTCGCCGACCATGTAGTCGTCGAACGTCAGCGTGCCGGGGGTGTCCGGCAGGCGCTTGACGGCGTTGTGCACGTGCGCCTCGGCCCACATGCGGATCGGGTACGGCCGCGTCGTGACCCGCAGGTGCATCCAGCGGCCCTGCAGCTCGGCGTACTGACCGGCGATGGCGGCGATCAGGTCCTGGCGCTGCGAGTCGCTGCGGAACGACCAGCGCTGCGGCGCGAGCCGGTACCAGGCGTAGACCTCCTGGCCGGTGCGCAGCAGGTGGCCGTCGATGCTGCGGGCGCTGATCGACGGCGTGTAGCTGGGCACCGCCTGCTCGCCGGGCAGGCGGCGGCCGCGCTTGGAGTACGCGGCCCGGTCGCGGTCGCGCGGGTCCGCGGCCGCGTGCTGCGCGATGTGCTGGGCGGAGCGACGATCACGGTCTCGCCGGCGTCCGAACACCGCGAACCTCCTTCTTGCGCGTGGCTGACGTCCGGCGGTTCTGGGCCTGCTGTCTCGCCCGTTGTTTCTTGCTCAACTTGGGACGAGGGCGCTGCGAGCTGACCCGGATCCGGGCGGCACTGGCCGCCCCGCCGGTGCTGGCCGTGCGTTCTCGAGGTGCGGTGAGCTCGCGGACCCACATCGACATGACCGCCGTGAGCGGCCGTTCGTGGCTGATCCGCTGGGTGATGAACCTGGTCAGGATGATCGTGGCGACGAGAGCCCACGCGGTCGAGAAGAACCCGAACCCGATGCCCATCTGGCGCTCGATCGTGAGTACGACGAGGAAAACGACGATCCCGACGCCCCACGCGACGTAGCGCGCACGCCAGGGGAAGGTCGCTTTCGGCGGGCCCAGCCAGACGGCGTCGACCCGGTAGACCTCGTCGTCAGTGCGAACCCGCACGCGTCAGCCTCCGACGAACAAACCGGCGAGCCACTGCCCGATGTTCTTGCCCGCGTCGGTCGTGACCGCGAGGCCGATGATGGCCAGTGCGACGATCACACCACCGAGGCGGCGCATGACACCCGCGTTGTCGCCCTTGCCGCCACCCAGCCAGAGCAGCAGCAACGCGACGGTGAGCAGGAGCAGGGGAACGATGTTGCCCAGGATCCAGTCGCGGATGTTGTTTGTGCCCGGCACCGTCGGCTGCTGCTGAGCGAGTGTCACCAGTTCCATGGCGGTCATTTAGGTACTCCTGAGTGCGCTCGGGCTTGCGCTACGAGTAGAACACGAGTTCGTCACGGCGTGTGGAGCAAGTGGAGCTGGCTGCAGATCATCTGGGCGTTCCCCGGGCGGCGAATTACGTCTAATCTGGCCGACACATCATCACTGAGGAGACGTCAGTGGGGAACACCAGGACCAAGATTCTCTCCGTCGCTGGCAAGGTTCACCCGACTGCGAACGCCCTGGTCACACACAGTGCGTGCGTCTCAAAACCGCGCACGTGTCCATCCAGGGTGGATGCGCTGAACGGCCGGTTCGCGGCTCCGCCGCGCGTACGCCCCGAAGCGACGACTCCGAGGAGATTCGCCCATGCTCGAACCTGACCTCGTGCCGGACGGAAGTGTGGACGGAATCACAGCCTCCCCTAGTGCTCCAGGCGTTCCCCAGCCTACCGGGACGGGCCCGCAATCCCGGCGCCGGGTCCAGCGGACGATCAACTTCGACCGGTCGGTGCTGGAGCGCGCCCGCGCGGCGGCCACGTACCTCGCGTCGTACGAACCGCAGGCCGGGGTGCGCTCGCTCGCGGACATCGTCAACCCGGCTGTCCTGGCGTACGTGACAGAACTGGAGGAGCTGTACAACGGCGGGGAGCCGTTCCGGCCCGTGCTGCGGATGCCGTCCGGGCGGCCGGCGAAGCGCTGAGCACGCCGGAAAGGCCCGGCGACCGCAGTCGCCAGGCCTCCCACCGGTGTGCCGGGCAGGGTCAGGACCCGCCGCGGATCCGCCAGAACATGCCGGTCGAGGCGTAGTCGGGACCCACGGAGCCCTTGCCCCAGAAGTAGTCGTTGAAGTTGCCGTACCCACCGGACGCGCCCAGGTACACGCCCATGGTCGCCCACTCGACGGACGCGGGCTGGGTGTCGATGCTGGCCTGCGCCCACGCGTCGCGGACCTTCATCGGCTTGTTCCACCACAGGAACGGCGAGCGCCACAGGTAGTGGCCGTACTTGCCGCCGTGGTTGAAGGAGTTGTAGCTGATCGTGGTGAAGCTGTTGATCTGGTGCAGGCCGCGGAACGCCTGTCCCCAGCGCTGGCCCCACGTCTGGCCACCGGTGTTCGTCTCCAGGATCAGGCAGGTGAAGAGGCTCATCCACTCGACGTCGTTGTTGCCCCAGCGCGCCTCGGTGTTGGCGAGCTTGGTGTCGTTGTGGTTGGAGCAGCCGGTGAAGTAGAAGCCGGTGCCGGAACCGTGGCCCTGCCAGTAGGTCAGGTCGACGTCGTCGGCCCAGTTGGTGTCGTCACCGCCGGGGAACACCGGGTCCTTGAAGTCGCTCTCCCAGGCGTTGTGGTCGAGCCAGCTGAAGTCGCGGGTGATGCCGTGGCTGCTCGCCTCGGAGTTGAACGAGCCGATGTTGGCCGGGGTGTTGGGCAGGCCGGAGCAGTTGCCGGTGCCCTCGCTGCCGACCTGGGTGCCGGCGCGCTGCGCCTTGAGCTGCTGCTCGGGACGCGGGGTCTGCGGCGGCTGCGGGGCGGGCATCTCCGCGCCCACCACCGCGGGCAGGATGATGGCCTGCGGTGCGCCGCCGTCGGCGTTGCGGCCGGTGCAGCGGAACGACGGCTCCACCCGGTCGACCTTCTCGCCGAGCGCGGGGGCCGCGTAGACGTAGTTCACGTCCGGCTTCACCTCGGCGCCGAGGTAGCTCTGGCACAGCTTCAGGCCGTAGGTCAGGTCGTTGACCTTCACGCTGCCGGTCTTCTCGTACGTGCGGGCGGCGTGGCTGAGCGCCGTGACGCCCTGCGCGTCGAACGCGACGCGGATGTTCGCGCCCTCGCCCTCCAGCGGGATGCCGCCGAGGTCGAACGTGTACGACACCGACGTGTCGAGGTTCTGCGTGAGCCCGGTGCGGCCGTTGGCGTCCGCGAGCTCGAACGTCGTGTGCCGGGCGGTCGGGGTGGCGTTGTCCGGCAGCACCCCGGCGGAGCGCAGCGCCTCCTGGACGCGCTTCACGGCCACGTCGGTCGGGACGGTCTGGATGCGCTTGAGGGCCTCCAGGTCCAGTGCGGACTGCGTGGTCTCGTTGCCGTCCTCGTCCTCCTTGCCCCGTCCTTTGTCGACGGTCGGGACCTGGAGGTAGCGCTGCTCGTCGGCGAACGCCACCTCACCGCTCTCGGACCTGGCGACGTCCTTGAGTCCCAACGCCCTCTGCAGCTTCTGCGCCTGCTCCTGGTCGAGCCCGGAGCTCGTCACCCCGTACACGGGCAGCTCCGCCTCTGCGGCGAGGCTGGTGCCCGCGGCTCCCGCGGTGATCAGGCTGGACAGGGCCAGCACCGCGGTCAGCTTGCGTTGCATCGTCTTGTTCCCCCTCCTCGGTGGTACGGCCGGCTGCAGGGGCCGACCGTCTGACAGGAGGATGGGGGCGTGCGGGCCGTGATACCGGGAGTGGTGAACCGGGGCCGGCGCACCACTCGAACGGCCGCATTTCTGTAACGCCCTCAGGGCCTGCGCGTACTTAGAGGCGGATCCCCGGGTATTTGACGCCCGCACCGGTGTTCAGCACGACCACCTCGTCGGCCGGCTGGAGCCAGCCGTCCGCGCGCAGCTGCCTGACGGCGCTGACGGTCGCGGCACCCTCCGGGCACAGGAACACGCCTTCGAGCCGGGCGCACTCGGCGCGGTCGGCCTCGATCTGCTCGTCGGTGACGGCGACCGCGGTGCCGTTGGTCTGCCGGAGCGCTTCGAGGATGATGAAGTCCCCCAGCGGTTTCGGCACGTTGATGCCGAACGCGGCGGTGTGGGCGCCCTCCCAGAACACCGACTCCTCCGCGCCCTCCACGAACGCCCGCACGACCGGCGCGCAGCCCGTCGCCTGCACGGCGACCAGCCTGGGCAGCTTCTCGCTGATCCAGCCGAGCTCGCGCATCTCCTGCAGCGCCTTGTAGATCCCGATGAGGCCGACCCCGCCGCCGGTCGGGTAGACGATCACGTCGGGCACCCGCCAGCCGAGCTGTTCGACGATCTCGTAGCCCATCGTCTTCTTGCCCTCGATCCGGTAGGGCTCCCGGAGGGTCGACGCGTCGAACAGGTCGACGTCGGCGAGGGCCTTGGCCGCGTCGGCGATGGTGCCGGGCACGATCCGCAGCTCGGCACCGCTCGCCGCGACCTCCTCGCGGGTGATCAGCGGGGCGTCCTCGGGCATGGCGATGACGCTGCGCAACCCGGCGCGGGCCGCGTACAGGGCCCAGGCGGCGCCCGCGTTGCCGTTGGTCGGCATCTTGATGCCCTTGATGCCGAGCTCCTTGGCCTTCGCGACGCCGACGGCCGCGCCGCGGGCCTTGAACGACCCGGTCGGCACGAGCGACTCGTCCTTCATGATGACGTTCGCGTCCAGCGCCCGGCTCAGCGCCGGCAGCGGCACCAGCGGGGTCATGCCCTCGCCGAGGCTGAACGCCGGGTCCGGGCTGAACACCGGCAGCACGTCGCGGTAGCGCCACAGCGAGTTCTCGGCCGTCGGCCGGGTGACGCGGGTCAGGTCGTAGCGGGCCAGCAGCGGCGAGGCGCAGGAGTGGCAGAGGTTCTGGACGGCGTTGGCGTCGTGCTCACGGCCGCACCGGGCGCACTCCAGGTGAGAAAGCATGCGTCCATCAATACAGGCGGATGAGCCGGCATGTAAGCCGGATCCTGTTCACGGGGCTCACGCCCCGCTCGGCGGCCATCCATCTCGGCCTGCCGTCGCCGACAGGCTCTAGCGGCCTACCCGCGAGCATCGGGCGGGCCGCCCTCGAACGCTCGCGCAGGCGCCGTCGCTTTCGGTCAGGCGCCCTCTTGGCCTTGCTCCGGGTGGGGTTTACCTAGCCGCCCCAGTCACCTGGGGCGCTGGTGGTCTCTTACACCACCGTTTCACCCTTACCCCGGCCGTGGGCCGAGGCGGTCTGTTCTCTGTGGCACTGTCCCGAGGGTCGCCCCTGGTTGCCGTTAACAACCACCCTGCCCTGTGGAGTCCGGACTTTCCTCGACGGTCTCCCGCCGCGGCCGCCCTGCCGACTCATCCGCGTCCACCAGGATATCCCAGCGGCTGGGAGCGGTTGTCCACTGGTCCGAACGTTGCTTCACTCACACCCATGACACGACGTCGCCACGTCGACTACGGCCGCGTGGCAGCCAGCCTGTGTTGCCGCTGAGACCGCCACCGCCCACGTCCGCGATCTCAGGGAGTGCCCTGCCGTGTCCGAGCTGCTGATCATCTCCGGCGCGCCGTCCCCCGCCGCGCCCACCGGTCTCGTCGTGTCCTGCGTCGCCGCGCTGCTGGAGGCCGCCGGCCACCGCGTGACCCACCTGAACGTGCGCGCGCTGCCGACGTTGTCGCTGCTCACCGAGGACCTGCGCGACCCGGAGATCGCCGCGGCCGTGAGCTCCGTGCTCTCCGCCGACGGCGTCGTCGTCGCCTCCCCGGTCTACCGCGCGGCCTACAGCGGCCTGGTCAAGGCGCTGCTGGACCTGCTGCCGAAGAAGGCGCTGCGCGGCCGCGCCGTCCTGCCGCTCGCGACCGGCGGCAGCCAGGGGTTCCTGGTGGCGATGGACTACGCGCTGCACCCGTTGCTCGCCTCGAAGGGCGCGGACCACGTGGTGCGCGGCGAGTTCGTGCTGGACCAGAACGTCGGCACCCCGGCGGCGACAACGGCGCTGGAGGCCGCGGCGGACCGGTTCATGACGGCGCTGACGCCCCACCTGCGCAAGGCCGGCTGACCACTCCGGGAGGGGAACCGTGAAGCTGTTCGGCGTCGTGCTCCTGTTGGCCGTCTTCACCTTCCTGCTGCTCGACACCGGGCCACCGGCAGAGGCGTCCGCGGACCCCTCCACCCTCCCCGACGTCGAGGTGCTGGCCCTCAGCGGCGCCCTGGTCGCGGCGGCGGTCGCCCTGGCGGTGCACCGCCGCCGTTCCTAGCTTCAGCCCAGGTGTGACGTGTCGTTGATCAACTTCACCGACGCGTGCCCGTCCGGGTAGAACTCGGCGATCGAGACGCCGGTCAGGTCCAGGTGCATCCGGAACAGGAACTGCGGCCCGACGTCCAACGCCTGCCGCAGCAACGTCTTGATCGGCGTGACGTGACTCACGACCACGAGCGTCTTGCCGCCGTACTTGGCAATCAGATCCGTGCGCGCCTTCCGCACCCGCGCGTGCACCTGGTCGAAACTCTCCCCCTGCGGCGGCTGGACACTCGTGTCCCCCAGCCACCGCCGGTGCACGTCGGGGTCCCGCTGCGCCGCCTCCGCGAACGTCAGCCCCTCCCACGCGCCGAAATCGGTCTCGATGAGCCCCTGGTGGGTGACCACCTCAAGCCCGACCGCGCCGGCGACCTCCCGCGCGGTCTGCGCGGCCCGCTGCAACGGCGACGACACGACCGCCGCGACGTCCTCCACCTCGGACAGCCGCTGCGCGGCCTTGGCCGCCTGCTCCAGCCCCAACTCGGTGAGCGGGTGGTCGCCGCGGCCGGAGTAGCGGCGCTCGACGCTCAACCTGGTCTGCCCGTGCCGCAGGAGGATCAGCCGCGTGGGCTCGCCCGTGGCTCCACTCCAGTGCGGCTGCTTGTCGCCTTCCGCTTCGGCTTGGACTGGCTTGGACGGCTTCTGCGCCTCGTCCATGGCCTCGTTCGCAAGCCGGTCAGCCTGCCGGTTGCGCTCCCGCGGAATCCACTCGTACGAGACCCGGTCGAACTCCTGCGCCACCTGCCGCGCCTCCTGCGCCAACGGCTGCATCGAGGGGTGCTTGATCTTCCACCGCCCTGACATCTGCTCGACGACCAGCTTGGAGTCCATCCGCACCTCGACGACCCCGGCCCCGACCTCCGCCGCAGCCCTGAGCCCCGCGATGAGCCCCTGGTACTCGGCCACGTTGTTGGTGGCGACCCCCACGAACCCCTTGCGCTCGGCCAGCGTCTCCCCGCTCCGGTGGTCGCGGACAACGGCCCCGTACCCGGCAGGCCCGGGATTGCCCCGCGACCCCCCGTCGGCCTCGACGATGACCTTCACCGGCCGTCCTCCTCGCTGTCCACGCGCCTGTGCGGCCCCGATCGTAGGCGGGCGTGCCGGCGTTGCGTGCCCCCTGGTTCAGGGGGCGTTCTGGGGGCGTATATGCTTCAGCCACACCGGTCCGGGTGGCGGAATGGCAGACGCGCTAGCTTGAGGTGCTAGTCCTCGCAAGGGGGTGGGGGTTCAAGTCCCCCCTCGGACACGTTCGCTAAGCACACGCGGAGAGGCCGTCGCATAGACGGCCTCTTTTGCTATGTCGTACCTAAGCTCGACGCCAAGGTCCTCGTACAGGCGAGCGAGCTTCTCCTGCTTCCCTTCCGTGATGATCGTCGTCACATCGTCCAGCCCGTCGAGCCGCGCTTGCACCTCGGCGGCCGTGAGCGCAGACGGCGCGGGCAACCCGTTCAATTCGGCGCTCGCCGCCGCACGCTGTTCCTCGGCTTCGTTGATCGCCTCGACCAGGGCGGCGGGATCGACGCCTGCCGCAATCGCCGCCTGGAACCTCCGCAACTTCGCCTCGGCGGTTTCCAGCCGCTTCTTGGCCGCATCTCGTGTGACCGACTTTCCCGCCGCCCCGTCCTGCGACTCGACGAGGTGTGCCACCGTCCGGTCGATGCTCTTTCGATCGAAGACCTGAGCCAGCCACTTGTTCAGCGGCTCCAGCACGATGTCCTCAGCGAGATTCACCGTCTTCGGGTGGCTGGTCAATGCGGCAGAACCCGGAGCCAACGAGCGCGCCAGACACCGGTAGTAGGTGTGCTCTTTCCGGATGATGGCTCCCTGCATCCTCCGCGAGCAGATACCGCACCGCATCCGGCCTTTCAGAACGTACGGCCGCGCTCCGCCCGTGCGCGTGCGCTCCAGCTTTGCCTTTCCTTGCATCCCGCCAGCCGCCCGTGACTTCCGCAGTAGCTGGGCCTGAGTGAATTCCTCTACGGACACGAGCGCCGGGTGCGCCGGTCGCCGAGAGCGAACAACGCGTTCAGGGCTCGATCGGCGGAACTTGACGACGTGCCCGGCCGCAACGTCGTCCGGGTCGAGCAGCGTCTCGAACTTCCGCCATCGCCCGAAGAACGCGTACCCCGTGTAGCGGGGGTTCTCCAGAATCGCTCGGACCGTGCTCGCCTGCCAGCCGTCGCCCTGTCGGTGTCGGTTCTGGTCCGGCCGCAGGGCGGAAGGGCACGGCACGCCGTCCCGGTTGAGCCGAGTCGCAATGGCCCTGTCCCCAAGGTCACCGCTGAGGTAGTCAGCGTAAATCCGCTGCACCGCCTCGGCCGCCGAGTCGTCAACGGCGAGCACCCGCAGCCTGTAGCCCTCTGCCGCCTTGCGCGGGTTCGGGTGAGGACCGGCGTCTACCACGACGTAGCCGTACGGTGCTCGGCCGCCCTGGTGCCGTCCCTCGTTGACCACCTGAGCATCCATTGCGGCGCGAACGCGTGCCTGCACGTGCTGGCGTTCCGACTCGCTCATGCCGCCGAGCACGCTCATTAGCATTTTGTGCGATGGGTTGCGGGCGTCGTACTTGCCGCCGAGTTCGGGAACCCAGAGATCGACTCCGTACGCCTCGAACCGGGGTGCGATCAAGGAGAACTGGTTGCCGAACCAACACCGTGTTCCTTCGCCGACCACAACACCGGTCCAGCCACGATCGGGGTCCTTCAGCGCTTCCAGCAGCCGTGCCGCCTCGGGTCGTCGCTCCCATGGCACGGATCGCGACTGACCGATGTCGAAGAACTCCGCGACGATGGCTCCGCCGAGCGGCTCGACGAACTTCTGGGCGTTCCCGAACTGCCAGGCGCGAGAGGTTTCCGGATCTTGGTTGTCCTCGGTTGAGCACCGGCCGCTGAACGCAAGCGGCCCGATTCCTTCGTCGATCATGCTCACCGCTTCGACGCCCCAGAGGCCGTCCAGCGCTGACCACGGATCTGTGTTGATTTCAGCAGTCACCACACCTCCCCTCCCCGAGGCGCGTCGAGCACCTCGATCTCGGTCTTCTCAATCAGCATCTCCAGCAGTATGCGGCTTACCTGCCTGGTTAGGACAGGTGGTTCATCCGGAACGTGGACCGTGACCCTCTTCCCCTGCCGGTCGGCGGCGGTCATGACGACCCGATCCGGGAACTGATTTCAGCAACAGCTGACCGAATGTGGGCCGTCAGGTAGCCGCGCACCCGCCGCGCGTTGTCCCCGTCCTGGATGTACTGGCGCGTCGGTCGGCACTCGAACTCGGCCATCTCCGCCCCGAACGCCGTCGCCTCGACTTCCAGCGCTTCGACGAGTTCGGCTGTGGGCACGAAGTCGCGCTCGGTCAGGTCATCGCCGAGATAGCTCACGACCGATGCCAGCGGTTCAGGTAGATCGATCTCGGCCAGACTCGCCACGGTGCCCGTTCCGATCGCCTTGACGGCCGCCGAGCGGTCGAGCACAGGCGGTACGTCGTTCCCCGCCGCATGTCCGCTCAGCGTCCCTTCCGCCTCTCGCAGAGAGCGGCCACGCTGGCAAATCTCCCGCCAGTCCTCGTTCGGCATGTAGTAGGTCCGCACGGTCAACGCGAGTACGTCCGCACCGGCTTGGGTCTCGCCATCAGGCCGCAGGATGCCCACACCCCGATGAGACGGGAGGAGGCGGCTGCTGTCGTACCCGCGCGTGTTCATCTGTTCGCCGAGGATGATGTTGCTGTCACGGAAGTCCATGACGCGCAAGGCGAACCGAGAGCCGAGCACTGCGCGCAGCTTGGTCGGGATCGTCTTGCTGTCCGGTCGCTGCGTCGCCAGAACGAGGATCACGCCGGCCGCTGGAGCCTTCTTCGCCAACCACGTCAGCAGCTCACCGATGTACTCCCCCGCCGTGAGCTTCTTCCCCTGCACCTCAACGGGAGTCCGGTCCTCCAGTGCAATGTGGACCTCGTCCACTATCAGCGCCGTGACCGGCATACCCAACGATCGATCGCGAGACATGTCCGGCGTCACCTTCGACTCGGGACACATCACGTCGTCGAGGTCCTGCATCCGTCGATAGCGGTTCTGAACGTCGGCGATCAACTCAACGAGCCAGTCGAGCAACGCAAGCACGTGCTCGGCGTCGTCTCCCGCCATGAATCGATGGGCGACCTTCTCGGCGGCTTTCCAGTCCTTGCCGTTCTTGAAGTCGGCGACGAAGAGCCGAACGTGGGGGTCCAAGATCAAGCCCGCGGCTGCCAACCGTTCGGCCATTGTCTTGCCCTGTCTGGGAAGCGCGCCGATCAGAAGCGACGTCCACACCAGCGGCAGCGTGATCCGCCTGCCGCGCGCGTCCGTACCGAACGGCACCGGCCGCCACGCGTCCCACCGTTCGACCGCCAGCAACGGCGTCCGGATCGGCGGCTTGGCGTACGGGTCCTCATCGGCAACCCACATCGCGACACGTCCGGCGTGTCCGCCGTTGCCTCGCACCCGCTCGACACTGAGTTGGATCTCATCGACCGCCAGCGCTGACGCGAGGTCTTCCCGATGCTTCACGACGTCGGCCGCCTTGCGGGTAGCCGGGAGATCGACGGTGACCGCCCATCCGCCGCCCTGGTGCTTCGCTCGCTCGACGAGCCGCAGGCTTTCGTCCTTGCCGATCAGCTTCGCGTCTCGGAACGCGTCCACCAGGATCTGTGGGTCCATCGTCCACGCGAGCGAGCGTGGCCCGGCGAGAGCGGCCTTCCGTCCAGGGTTCCCGTCCTTCTGTCTGCCGAGGATCGCCAGCGCCGCCGAGCCGACGACGCCAGCGATCCACAACACTCGGTGCCCGTAGACGAGATCGAGGATCGCAAGAAGGACAACGGAGACCGCGAAGACAAGGCCGGTCACCTTCCACCGGAACAACGTCAGTCCACGGATCTCCGCGAACTTGTCCGCCAACCTCTCCGACTGCTCCGCAGCCTCGCGGTAGTCGCGTACTCGCACCCAACCTCGCCAGCCGCGCACGGCAACCGCCAGGCCGCGAAAGGAAGCTCGAACGAAGCGGAACGGCGACCGCGACAGCCACACGAGCCCGTCCTTGACCGCGTACCCGAGCGCCTGCCGTGACTTCAACGCCGCCGGAACGAACCGCGACCGCTGCCACCAGCCCGCCACGCGGTGAACGTGTGGCGGCTGAGCCACGTCCGCGTGGTCGGCAACAAGTTCACCTTCGAACACCGGTCCCGCCGGAACCATCTCGCCGGTCATGACGGCACCTCGGCGTTCAGCGCCGCAGCCAGCCGCGACGACAAGCCACGCGAGCACTCCGTCACCCCACGCACCCACGCGGGCGTGACCGTCACATCGGGCGGGCGAGCCGCTCTGGCAACCGCGAGGTAGTCGTCAAACGACGTCCTCGGATGAGCGCGCTTCTGCGCCTTCCGCGGAGGAGTCGGTGAAACCTGCGGTTCCGGCTGCACCGCCGTGAACGCGGCGACCGCTGAGCCGAGCTTGTCCCGAAGGTCGGTCACAGCCTCGGCGGCGACGAACACGACGAGCGGCGGAACCGAGTGCAGCACCACCAGCGCGGCCGATCCTGCGGCGTACGCGCTCCAGGTGTTCATGATGTACGTCGCGCCGAGCGTGAACCACTTGGCCGCCCGCACCCAACCACCCATGCGGATGCGGTGCCGGGCCGTGACCTGCTCGGCCCGGAGGATCGCCAGCAGCACCAGAGACACCATCAGGTCGAGCAGCCACGCCGCGCACCAGGCGAGCGACCACGCCGACGAACCAGCCGCCGCGAACTGCTGAACGTTGGTCATCGTGAACGCCAGTCCGAGCAGGATTCCGGTCCAGCACAATCGATCTACCTGCACCGCTACACGCTCGATCGGCTCGCTCATCGCCGTTCACCGCCTCGACGGCGCGGCTCGTACGTCGTCACGGTCAGCGCCTTGGTCAGCGTGTACGACGCGAACAGCGCGGGCACGGCGAGTACCGCGACGAGCAGCCAGCCGCTACCTCGTTGGGTGATCACGATCCACTGCGCCACGACGATCAGCGCGGCGTTGAACAGCACGCGCCCAGCGAGCGAGACGAACCGCGCTCCCGTGCGTGCCGCGTTAGCCGCAGCTTTCGCACGTCGGGACGCCGTACGCCACACGAGCACCAAAACCAGCAGCGCACCTACAGCGGCCATGATCTGAGCCGGGGTGAGGGTGAGAGCGTTCATGAACGCGGCCCCCTCTCGAAGCGGTCACCGCGTCGGAGCCAGTGCGGGTACAGCTCCCGCCGGTCGTCGTCGGCGAGCGCACCCCACACGCCGGTGGTGTCCTCACCAGCCGTGCGGAGTTCGAGTTCCAGGCACTCGTCCTGCACTGGGCACCCGGCGCACGTGCGCTGAGCCAGTTCACGATCGGTCAGCTCCTCACCGGCGTCCGGCGGCTCGTTCGTGAACGCCCACATGCACAGGCCGTCACGCTCGACGACTTCGGACAACTGGTCGGTCGGCACCCAACGCAAGCGATCCAGCGACCACGCGATGCCGATCAGGCGGTCGTCAGTCACGGAGCACCCCCGGACCGGCGTTGGCGAGCAGCGGCAGGAGCGCGCTCACGGGGATGACGGTCTGACCGTGGCGGCGTTCGGTGCGCAGCTTGCCGAGCCGGATGGCGCGGCAGACCTCGGAACGATCGACACCGAGCACCCACGCGGTCTCGCGGATGGTGTGAGCGGACGTAGTCAGAGAAGTACGCATGAGGAATAGCCTTTCTACGAGAAATGATGATTTCAGTTTCATGAGTGCTGATATCAGCACTCATGTAGACGTGCTTGATCGCAAATGGCGGGTGAAACGCCGTGTCACGCCGCAGCGCGGGAAACAGTGACTAATCTCAGCGCCGAGGGCGGAGCGCGGAGGAATACGTGTCGGAGGATTGGGCGGCAGTCGCCAAGGCGATCAACCAGCGCGTGAATGAGCTGGGATTGCAACAGAAGGAACTGGCCAAGCGGTCGCACGTGTCACTCGCGATCGTGCGCGAGGTTCAGCACCACCTCGTGGAGCGCCGGCGGAGCCCTCGAACCCTGGAATCCCTGTCCACGGCGCTGGGTTGGCACCCGCAGCATCTGGACGCAGTGCTGCACGACCGCACGCCACCGGCCGTCGATGACCCCGTGGTGGATCTCGCCGACACGCTGTGGTCGCGAATCGACCGCGTCGAAGAGCGTCTCGAAGACATCACCGAACGCCTGGACGCTCTGAAATCCGACATGGCTTCGGTCGTGAACCAACTCGCTGAAGTCGCGAAGCATGTCCGCGGCCGTCGGTAGCTGACTGTTTCGGCTGGTTGAGCTGCTGTTTTCCATGGCACTAATTCCACTGCGGAATGGCGCCGGGGCCCACACAACAACCACACAAAAGCACCACAAGTTCCCAGCACATCGCGCTTCGGGGGTAGCGACATGAGCTTGTCGAACGGCTGGACCGGCGCCGATGCGTGCGCGTTGCAGGACGCCCTGCGGCTCAGTCAGGAGGCGTTCGCCGAACACCTCGGCGTTCACTCGCGCACGGTCGGCTACTGGCACAAGAAGCCCAGCTCACGGCCGAACTCCGAGGTCCAGCAGGTCTTGGACGTGGCGCTTGAGCGCGCATCTGACGAGGTGAAAGCACGCTTCACAGAGGCACGCGCTGGCTCACCGCCCGCCGCGACCACAGGCACGTCCGACGCCGAACAACGGCTGGCCGCCGATCCGAACATCGTCGCCGCACTCGACTGGCTCGACGAGCGTGCCGCACGCGAACCAGGCACAGCTCGCCGTGCGGTTGCGTCGCGCCTGGCTCAGGTAGACGTGAATTCGTTGCGGGACAGGGGAAGTCGGCGTGGACGCGTCGATCAACACGCCATCGCTGACGCACTCGCGACCTACTACGGTCGCCGCGCTGACGGCTACGGCAGGTACGGCGCCACGTTCGGCGATATCGAGGCCAACACAAGCGTCCTCACTCACTCGGACTGGCTGGACCTCGACTGTCCGATGGACGCCAGCCATGACCGGCTCGCGCTCGTACGGACTGCGGGAGACGCACCGGTCTCCCTCGACGAGCAGGCGTTCGACCAGGCCGTCCAGCGCCTCGCCGAATCGCTGACGCTCGGCGTCCGGTTCATCAACATGCCGCTCTACCGCCTGCTGAGCGCGGACATGGGTCCGCAGTCGATCGGCGGCACGGTCGGAGTCACGTCGTTCGCCGAGTACATCGTGACGATGGATCTTCTGGAAGGTGAGCTGGTCGACGCCCTGACCAGCGGTACCCAGAGCGGCGCTCTCCCGCTCCGGGACCGCTACCTGCCGGACCTCGACACCGTGCTGAACGTAGGTGGACGCCTCACAGCCGGCGGCACGCTCGCACTGTGCGCGTTCGCTCGGCCAGCTGACCCGTTCCGAGGCCCAGCAGACTACGTTCTCCTGGTGCAGGAGCGCTCAGGTCACGTCATCAACGCCGCGCGTCGGCTTGCCGTGATCCCGAAGGGCTTCCACCAGCCGATGACGGACTTCCGGGCCGACGCACAGGTGGGCGCGACGATGCGCCGCGAGATGGAAGAGGAGCTGTTCGGTCGCCACGACATCGACAACACGGTGGGCGACCAGCGCAGCGCAGACCCCATGCACCCGAGCCGACTTTCCGAGCCGATGCGTTGGCTCCTCGGCGAACCGGGCCGTCTGCGGATGGAGTGCACCGGTTTCGGGCTGAACCTCGTCAGTGGGAACTTCGAGTTCCCGCTCCTGATCGTCGTCGACGACGAGGAGTTCTGGCAGCGATACGGCGGGCTGATCGAGGCCAACTGGGAAACCACGAACCTTCGCCAGTACTCCAGTGCCGATCCCGAGCTCGTCGAGGAGCTCGCGGCCGACACGGCGTGGAGCAACGAAGGCCTGTTCGCGCTCCTGCAAGGGCTCCGCCGACTCGGAGAGATCGGCGGTAGCCGCGTGAACGTGCCAGCGATCGAATGGGAGATACGGTGACCGCGAACTGGAGCCAGGGCAACGCTGCAGAGGATGGAAGCGCCACGCGCGGCTGGTTGGTCGGGCACTTCATCGACCCGTCAGAAGGTATGCGGTCCTCAAAGGATGTTGAGGTCAAGTGGTTCAATCACCCGGCCGGTGACAAGCGTGTCGAGTGGACCTCAGACGATCAGCGAACGACCTTGGTTCTGTTGGTACAAGGCAACTTCCGCGTTGATCTCACCGAGGGCAGCGCAACGATGACCAGGCAGGGCGACTACGTGATGTGGGGTCCCGGCATCGACCACTCATGGGAAGCCATCGAGGACTCCACTGTCATGACGGTCCGCTGGCCGTCCCAGACCTGATCAGTCCAGCCGCCACGCGACCGGCGGCAGGCTGACGCGGTCTCCGCCGATCTCACGCAGCCGACGCAGGCCCTGGAGCAACGCGAACAGCCCCTCGTTGCTCCAGGCCTCCTGCGAGATCAGGTCAGTCACCATGTCGCCGTCGAGGCTGGAGTACAGCCGTAGCCCGGTGGTTTCCCAGTTGGCCTCGATCTGCCCGCCGAACTCCTGCCAGAACCTCTCGTCCTCGATAACGATCAGACTGGCGAACTCATAGTTTCCACTGACGAGGTTCAACCCGAACCCGGTGCACTCAACTCGCAACCGGCCTGGCTCCTCGGCGAGCCACTTCATCGGCAAAGACCAACGGCCCGGATGCATAGGCGCGGCCGACCGCACATCTGCCGAGGTCGCATCGACGTCAAGCCGACCGAACAGCTCCTCTTCCATCTCGCGGCGGATCGTCGCTCCCACCGCTGCCTCGCCGCGAAGATCGGTCAGCGGCTGATGAAATCCTTTCGGAATCACCGCGAGCCGCCCAGCCGCGTTCAGCACTCGGCTTGACCGCTCCTGCACCAACAGCACGTAGTCAGCATCCCCGCGGCCTCGATCTTGTGGCCGAGCGATCGCGCACAACGCCAGCACTCCGCCCGCGCACACGCGTCCGCGCAAGTCGTGCACAGCTTCCAGGCTCGGCAAGTACCTGTCCCGCAACGGCATACGCCGCACGCTGTGCCCCAACGCGACAGCGTCCACCAACTCACGTTCGAGCAGGTCCGCAGTCAGCGCGTACTCGACGAACGGCACTACTCCCACGTTCCCGTGCATCCGTCGGCGGCTCAGATCGACGTCGAGCAGTCGATAGAGCGGCAGGTTCGCGAAGCGAACGGTGAGCATGACCGACTCAGCGAGCCGCAGCACTGCTGCGGAGGCTTCTGCCTCGCTGAGCAGGTCGTGCTGACCGCCGTGCTCGGCGAACACAAGCCGGTCGTGAACGCCGTCCAACGGACACGCCAGGTCGAGCCAATTCTCGCGCGTCACGATGCTGGTGAGAATGTCCGCGCCTTCGACATCCGCCCTGTAGACCCCGCTCTCGCCGTAGTAGTCGACGAGCGCGCGTGCGACAGCCGTTCGACCAACCCGCGCACGCCTCACGCCCGCATCAACAAGGCGCGCCAGATCGAGTTCCGCGAGCCGCGAGCGAACCCTCGACCGGCTCGCGCCTGGCTGCCAGCCAGCTCGCGCATCCAACCAGTCGAACGCTGCAGCGACTTCCAGCGTGTCGCGCTCTGGTCGCTGCTTCTCGTCCAACTCCGGCGGTTGCGGCGGAGACAGCAGGACGTCGATGCCGACGCCGAAGATCCGCTCCAGCAGTCGCACTGTCGCCGGCTGCAGGGTAGGCCCGATGGGCTCCCCAGAAGCTTTCTGGCCGGCAACGATGCGCTTCAGATGCCTGAGCCCGATCGAGCCAGGTTCGTCGTGCTCACGCGCGAACGCTTCAGCGAAGTCCACGAACTCTTGAAAGGTCTGGGGTCGCTCCCGGATCTTCTGTTCTAGGAGCGTCCGGTACGTCCGCACGCGCGCCACCTCCCAAGTCACTCGCGTGTCACCGCCAGGTCGTTCCAATGATCCAGCGCTGACAGAAACCTGATTTTAGTCACAACCGGGACCGCTTCAGAGCAACCGCAAGATGCCCAAACGGGCGTCGGTCGCTCGTAACTCCAGCCTGCGGCGTCTGAACACGCTCGCAACGGGCGGGACTCGGATGTGACGCGACATGGAGCCGACCCAAGGAAGCAACGCCATGGACTGGACGTCATCCACCCCATACAGCCGCGATCTCGGTGACGAATTGAGACGCCTCCGCCAGGCCACCACCAACCGCACGGGTGCCCGACTGGCGGAGTTGCTCGGCTGGGACCCGAGCAAGCTCTCGAACATCGAACAGGGCAAGGCGCGCGCCACGGCGAACGAGTTGGCCCAGTACCTCACCGCATGTGGCCAGAACTTGGCTTTCATCTCCGAGTTCGGCAACCGCTACCGTCGCGCGTTCGACGAGTTCTTCGTACAGAACGCAAATCAAACCCGAACGCTTCTTCTCGCTGAACGCATGGCTAGCAGCATCACTGCTTACAGCCCGAAGGGCGTCCCAGACTTGCTACAGACCGCGAGCTACGCCGAACAGGTATCGCTGCTCACCGGCGCCTTGCCCGGCGAGGTTCAGTCAACGGTCGACAGCATCCTTGAACGCCAGAAGATTCTATACGGCCACAACGCACCTCTTCTAACCTTCTACCTGACCGAGCAGACTCTCACTTCTCGAAGCCATGACCGCAATATCCTTAGGGGCCAGATAGCCCTCCTTCTCCGCGTGGCACGCATGGTCCGACTGATACCAAGTAACAATAAGTTCCCGCCAGTCGATGAGTGCATGCTGATCGAGTACGACAACATGCCAGCCGTCGTGTTCACAGGAACCCATATCACGAAGGCTTTCATCCAGGAAAGGGATACAGTTGCACGATGCAAAGCATTGTTCCAAAAACTGGACTCGATCGCTTTCACTCCAGAGCGATCCCTCGACTTGCTGATTGATTTGCACGATTCCGTCGGAAGTGGCCAATGAGCAATCATCTGGGAATGCAGCGTCGCTCTACCAAGAAGAGTTCATACAACGGGTTCAAAGCGAACCTCCAGCTCCGCGCCGTATCGCGAGCTTTGTCCACCTGGAGGGACGAACGCGGCTTGAGCCTTAGAGAAGCCAGCGACGCCGCCGGATGGTCGACAGCGAAGACGTCCACCATGCAGAACGCAGCTGTCTCCGTTTCCGAGTGCGACGTCGTGACGCTAGCTCTCATCTATGGCGTCGCCAATGAGTTGCGTGCTCCCGTATTTCACGGTGCGCAGCGCGCGCGTAACCCCCGTGCATACGACCGTCTACCAGATGCTCCGCCCTGCATCGGATGGACCTACGGAGATCTCGCCACAGAGGCAAGCACACTGCATATCGTTGCAATAGACGCACTGCCGCATGTAATTCGCACATTCGAATACACCAGCGCACTACTCAGCTATCACACTGTAACCACAAACACGAGAAATAACACGAGTCTCAGCAAAGAGAACCACTTGCAGATCAGGAAGAACTTGTACGAGGAGGCGTCACTCGACCTCCACATTGTTATGAGCGATGCCATCCTTAGACGCAGTTGTTGCAGTACACCCGCCATGGCCGACCAGCTGATGAGAATCGTCCAACTAACGCAACTTCCGAATGTACTCATTCAAATCGTCGCCGACCATGCAGGAGAACTGGAAAGCGTAACCAGCTCATTCAGCATCATGGGCTATCGAGAAGATCGGTTCGACGATGTCGCCTACCTCGAAAACCAGCACGGCTCCATTTGGATTGAAGACAAAGCTACACTCCAGCCATACCTCCAAACATTCAAAAAAATAGCCAGCGTCGCCTTCACGGAGGATGCCTCTACCGACTTGATCACAGAAGCCCTACAGGAACATAAAAGTTGACGGCTACAACAAAGTACGCGGATACATGAGTCGTTCAAAACACCAGCAAGACACGATCAGCGCGGACAGGCAAGGCGCTTTGGCCTGACACGCTGCGGGTCTAGACTTCACGCAGACAAGCGTAGGCCCCAGTTCTCTAAGGTCGAGGTGACACGTTGGACTTCTCCACCCTTCCACGTGGGCAGGTTGCATGGACAAACTTGATCAACGAGCTCAGTCAGACCGACGACCGAGTGGAGCGCCATTACCTTGAACTGAAATCCGACGTGGAACTTCACGAAAACTCGGGCCGAGCTAAAGTCGTCAAGTTCATCCTAGGTGCCGCAAACCGCGACCCAGAACAAGCAGAACGCTATTTCAACGGCTGCGCCTTGATGGTTCTCGGGGTAGCACATAACAAGATAACCGGAATCCCGGCATTCGAAGCTCATCAGTTGGCCAACTTCGTAACAAGGTTTATTGGCACACCTGGGCCACGCTGGGATTTCGAGCGCATCCCAGCAGCCAACGGGCGCGACGTCATTATTATCATCGTAGATCCTCCTACTGGCGATCTTTGGACCTGCCACGCCGATGGCGATAGGCTCGCCGACGGCGACATATACGTTCGCGCTGACGGAGAAACTCGGCGCGCGAAGGGCCGCGAGATCAGAACAATGATTGAACGCGCCGAACGCAACCAGCAGCGCATAGGCGCCGGGGATCTACAGGTATCGATCGCGGGCAAGGCCATACTTCACGCTAGTACATATAGTGAAATCCTAGATGAATACATCGCAGCCGCACGGAAAAAGCTAGGAAACCCAAGAGTAGGCACGATTGAATCTGCCTACTTCAAGATTAATAGTAAATTCATTATGGCATCCGACTATCGGTCACCCGAAACCTACACCGAAGAAGTGGATGATTGGGCCGAGGATGTCAGGTCGGCTTGGCCGTCACTTCTTGACCACATTGCGGGTTTGGCCGGGCGCGGCACGCATATAGAAATACGCAACAACAGCGAAACCTTCCTCGAAGACGTGCGAGTTGAAATATATATTGAAGGCGCCGTCAGGGCAGTCGACTCGGTAGATCGCGAGTCCTTCAATCTGTCTTCTCAGCTGCCATCGCTGCCCTACCCGTGGGGTACCTCAACTATGGCACTCACGCTCAGCTCTCGCTCGGCATTCTTGCCCAGCTTCCGTAATCCCACTCCACACTTCGAACCGATGGTGTCCTACCAAAACGGTAACTCCACCACGCTGACCACGAATCTCGCCACGCTGCGGCCTCGCAGCACGGAGCTGACAGATAACGATGAATTCACCTTGACAGCCCTGGAGCCAGGTGCCAATGAGCTTCGAGCAACTTGGAGAATCACCGCTCGCGGGCATCACCGAGTATATGAAGGTGAATTCGTCATTCCCATCCATCAGCTCAATGATTGTTCAGAAGGAATCCGATCCGCCATTTTTCCGGATATTGCGCCCGACGAAGAGGACGATGACGACGAAGATGACTGAGTGAATGCCTCCTCCTGCATCGAAGGCGTGGTTCACCTGGCGCGATGTGGCACCAAGCTTGTCCCGTCCCACTGGCAACGCCCCGCAGAGGGGCTCAACGAGGCCAGAAACGCAGGAGCGGGACGTCTTCATCGACCCGTCCCGCTCCTAGCGATCCAGCTATCTGTCCAGCTAGATGCCCCTTCCAGCCCGTCCCGACCAAGCCGTCCCAGTTTGTCTCCTTCCGGTCGTGCAGGACGGGTGTCACAAGCCCTGACCACCTCAGATGAGGCGTGTGCTTAGCGAGCAAGTCCCCCCTCGGACACCAGCGTTAACCACACGCACTGAGAGGTCGTCGCGCAGACGGCCTCTTTTGCTTTGTCGTACCTCAGCTCGATCCGAGTTCCCCGTCGAGCCTCGCCAGGTTTGGTGCGGGCAGACCGTTGAGTTCGGCTCTGGCCGCAGCCCGTTGTTCCTCCGTCGCGTTGCTCGCGTCCACCAGCGCGGCCGGATCGACACCGGCGACGATCGCCGCTTGGAACCGCCGGAGCTTCGCTTTCGCGTCGGTGAGTCGTTCCTTCACGACCTCCCTGCTCGGCTTCGCGGAGGGATCGTCCTGTGCCGGTCGAAGATCTGACACAGCCACTTGTTGAGCGGTTCGAGAAGGATTTCCGAGCGTGGCACCGGTAGCAGGTGTGGTGTTTCCGGATCGTCGCCACTTGCATATTCCGGGAATAGATACCGCACCTCACCAATCCGTGAAGGATGTACGGCCGCGTGCCCCTCACGCGAGTGAGTTCCAGCTCTGCCGAGCAGCCACACCCAACAGGACAACGCCCCCACACCTGACTGCAGTGGGATGTGGGGGCGTTCTCGCGCTACTTCTTGCCGAGCGAGCCGATGTTCTCGTTGATGCTGACGACCGCGTACTGGCCGGTCGACTTGCCTTCCTTGACGACCTTGCCGTCCACGGTGATCTTCGCTGCGATCTCGGGGGTACCCTGGCCTGCCTGGGCGATCATGGACACCATCTGCAAGGCCTCACCGGCGGGCAGCTCGATCGTCTTCGACCAGGGCAGATTCACATCGCCTTCCTGCTGGGTCGAGGTAAGACCGTCGGTGGTGTAGGTGATCGAGCTGGCCTGGCCGGCGCCGGTGATCTCGTAGATCACGGTCCGCTTCGCCGCGGGCGCGGGCTGCTGGACGGGCGCGGGAACAGCAGGCTGCTCGGTCATGACCGTGGGGTTGGCCGAGTTGGTCGGCGCAGGGGTCTTGCCGCCGTTGGCCAAGCCGATGATCACGAACAGGGCGACGACCCCGCCGATCACCCACGGCCACTTCTTGGCCTTTTTCTTCGGCGGCGGTCCGTACTGCGGCGGCGCGTACTGCGGCGGCTGGCCGGGAGGCATCTGCTGCTGGAAGTGCTGCTCGGAACCGTGCGGCGGCTGCGGATAGGACATGACGAAAGGCTCCCGACAGGTGACGTGGCGGCCGAATACGCGCGGCCTAATGCCCCCACTGTCGTAACCCGCCGTGACCGCGTTACCGGTGTCGCACAAACGGACCAACTCGCCAGGATCGCGTAACGCGTGCACGCCGAACTGCGATCGCGGATGACCCGTACGTCTCGGTCTTCGGCATTTCCCAACGTGAACGAGCCTGAGCGCGACCGGCTGGTGGTGCAAAACGACTTCAACGTCGCGCTCTTCGGCCCGCGCACTGGCGTCATTTCCGACCTTCGGCAGGGACAGGCGACGAAGATCGACCGCGTCGTGAGGGATCAGCAGATCACGCGAGGTCGAAGGTGAGCTTCGTAGCCTTGCCGTGGTCGCCGGAGAAGTAGCCGGAAGCGGTGACCCCGACCTTGTCCTTGCCGCCGTCGCTGAACTTGACGATCTCGACCGCGCCGTCGCGCGCCGGGTAGCTGACCCAGCTGACCGATCCGGCAGGCGTCGTGCCGGGCAGGACGGCACCGTGCGGCATCAAGGTCATGGCGAGCAGCTGGAGGGCGTGGAGCTTGTCGTCGCCCTCCTTGCCCTCCAGCTCGTGCTTGATGAAGGCGAGCATCCCCTTCCACGCCCAGCTCTCCAGGACGACGTGCTCACCTGACTCCCTCACGCAGGCCAGTCGATCGGTGGCCGGGTCGACCTGCCTCACCCGGTGCACGCTCACCAGCGTCGTGCCCGGAACGGCGTGGCCGTAGATCGTGGTCCCGAAGTACGCGAACCCTTCGGCGACCTGTTTCGTCTTCATGTCCGAGGTGGGCTTCTCCCACTTCTTCCACAGCTCCTCGAACGCCAGCTTCCCCTTCTCGACGGCCTTCGCCGCGATGTCGGCCTTGATCGCATCGCCCAGCTCCGCGAGCCAGGCCCCCGCCGCTCCCGCGAGCATCGGCTTGGCCGCACCGCAGGCGGTCAGCGCTGGTGAACCGACTGCGAGAACCGCGGCACCGCGACCGGCGTTCACCAACGCCTGCCTTCGAGACATCGCCATTTCGCCCACCTTGGCAGAGAGGAGCAAGACCCTTGGAACGTACGTCATGAGCCGAAAATCCGCAGAGAATAAGATTTGCGCAACAATCTCGTAGTTTCGGGAACCTGCACGAGGTATGCGGTTACTTGATCGCAGATGTCCACAATTCACGAAGAATTGTGTCCACTTTCGAAAATGCGCGCATACCAGCATGTGGACGTGGTGGCCGGGTAGTTGAGGTGTCACCTACCCTGGCGGGCATGCCGTTGCGAAAGCTGGGGTTCCTCACCATCGGGCAGTTCGACGAGCACGATCCGGCTGCCGGCCACCGGTCCACCCTGGAGCTGATCGAGCTCGGCGAGGAGCTGGGCTTCGACAGCGCGTGGGTGCGGCACCGGCACCTGCAGCACGGCATCTCGTCGCCGGTCGCGGTGCTGGCGGCGGCGAGTCAGCGGACGAGCCGGATCGCGCTCGGCACCGCCGTCATCCCGCTGGGGTGGGAGAACCCGCTGCGGCTCGCGGAGGACCTGGCCACGGTGGACGTGCTGTCCGGTGGGCGGCTCAACCCCGGGCTGAGCGTCGGGCCGCCGATGCACTGGGACGACGTCAAGGGTGCGCTCTACCCGGACACGGCCGAGGTCGAGGACTTCGGCTACGGGCGGCTGGAGCGGTTGCTGCGGTTCGTGAGGGGGGAGAAGGCCGTCGAGTTCAGCGGCAGGGAGGGCATCGAGGTCTGGTCGGACCGGGTGCAGCCGCACTCGCCGGGGTTGGGCGAGCGGATCTGGTACGGCGGGGGCAGCCTCAGGTCGGCGCGGTGGGCTGCGGAGAACGGGCTGAACTTCCTCACCAGCAACGTCGTGCAAGCCGAGGAGTCCGAGGACTTCGCGCGGATTCAGCACGCGCTGGTGCGGAAGTTCCGCGAGCACCACCCCGATGGCGACAAGGCGCGGGTGTCGCAGGGGCTCGTGGTGATCCCGACGGACTCGGCCACGGCTGAGCAGCGGGAGAAGTACCAGCGGTACGTGGACGAACGGACGCCGCGGACGGCCAGTCCGGTGGGGCCGCGGCGGATGATGTTCGCGCGGGACCTCGTCGGCACGTCCGAGCAGATCGCGGAGCAGCTGCACGCCGACCCGGCGTTCCGGGAGGTCGACGAGGTGGCGTTCGCGTTGCCGTTCAGCTTCGAGCACGCCGACTACGTGCAGCTGCTGACCGACATCGCCACGCGGCTGGCTCCCGCGCTGGGGCGGCAGCCGGCCGGGTGACGAGGGTGGGTCAGGCGCCCGCGGGCTGGGCGATGCGCACGAGGATCGCGCCGCACTCCTCGCAGCGCACGACCTCGTCCGCGGCGGCCTCCCTGACCTTGCCCAGTGCGCTGCGGTCGAGCTCGATGCGGCACGCGCCGCAGCTGCGGGTCTGGAACACGGCCGCGCCGATGCCGCGCTGTTCGCGCTGGCGGTCGTAGAGCTTCAGCAGGTCGTCCGGGAAGCCCTTGGCCATGAGGGTGCGGTCGGCGGTGCGGCGGGTCTCGGTCGCCTCCAGGTCGGCCAGTGCGGCGTCACGGCGGCGCGCTGCGGCTTCGAGGGTCTCGCGGGCCTTGTCGAGCTCCACGCGGGCGAAGGAGGCGTCGGCGGCCACGGCCTCGCGGCGTTCCATCAGCTCCAGGAGGTCGTCTTCGAGGACGCCCTGGCGGCGCTGGAGGGTGGCGAGCTCGTGTTCGAGGTCGGTGAGCTGCTTGGCGCCGACGGAACCTGACTGCATCAGCTTGCGGTCGCGGTCGGTGCGGGCGCGGACCTGGTCGATCTCGGTCTCCTGGCGCTTCACGTCGCGGTCGATGTCGCCGAGCGTCGTCTCGACGGCCACCAGCGCGTCCTGCTTGGTGCGCACCAGCTGCTCGACCTCGGCGATCTCCGCGATCTCCGGCAGCGTACGGCGCCGGTGGGTGACACGCGCCAGTTCGGCGTCGACCTGGGCCAGGTCGAGCAGCCTGCGCTGCACTGCGGGATCGGCTTTCACGCAAGTCCTCCTGCTGCTGAGCTCGTCGCACCGACGGTCCACGGATCGGTCCGGCGGGTGGAGACGAGTACGTCGACCCTACCGCCGAAGGCCTCCCGCAGGATTTCCGCCGCCTGCTCGCACCACGGCCACTCGCTGGCCCAGTGCGCCACGTCGACGAGCGCGGGCCCGCCGGCCTCGACGTGCTCGGAGACCGGGTGGTGGCGCAGGTCGGCGGTCACGTACGCGTCGACGCCCGCCGCGGTGGCGGCGCCGAGGAAGCTGTCGCCGGCGCCACCGCACACAGCGACGCGCTTGACCGGGCGGTCCGGGTCGCCGGCGGCGCGCACGCCCTGCACGGTCGCGGGCAACGCGTCGGCGACGCGCTGGGCGAACACGCGCAACGGCTCGGCGGCGGGAAGCTCACCGATGCGGCCGAGGCCGACACCGGGCTCGTCGGTCGGCTCCAGCGGGCCGGTCACCTGGAGCCCGATGGCCTGCGCGAGCGCGTCGGACACGCCGTTCAGCGCGCTGTCGGCGTTGGTGTGCGCGCAGTACAGCGCGGTGCCGCTGCGGATGAGCCTGTGCACCAACGCGCCCTTGGGCTCGTCGGCGGGAACACCGTTGACGCCGCGCAGGAGCAGCGGGTGGTGGGCGACGAGCAGCTGCGCGCCCACCTCGACCGCCTCGTCCACAGTGGACCGGGTCGGGTCCACGCAGACGAGGACCCTGGTGACCTCCTCCGCGGGGTCACCGCAGACCAGGCCGACCGCGTCCCACTTCTCCGCGATCCGCGGCGGGTACGCGTCCGCCAGCACCGCGATCACCTCGGCGAGCTTCACGCCAGTTCCTCCATCACTACCCGCAGCGCGTCCACGAAGACCGCGAACTCCTCCGGCGGCCGGATCGCGACGCGCACGTACGTGTCGTCCAGTCCGGGGAACGTGTCGCAGCGCCGCACCGCGATCCCCTTGTCGCGCAGCGCCTCACGCGTTCCGCGCGGCACCCTGAGCAGCACGAACGGGCCCTTCGGCGGCACGACGACGAGGTCGCCCAGCTGCTGCACGGCGTGCGCGGTGTGCGCGGCGGCCTCGAACGCGAGCCGTTCGCCCTCCCGCAGCGCCGCCGGTTCGCAGCACGCGGTGACTGCTTCGAGCGTGAGGCTGCCGACCGGCCAGTGCGGGCGGCCGAACGCCAAGCGCCGCAACGTCTCCGGGTCGCCCAGCAGGTAACCGGCGCGCAGCCCGGCGAGCCCCCACGTCTTGGTGAGGCTGCGCAGCACGAGCACGTCCGGGTCGTGCGCGAGCGACTCGGGCTCGCCGGGGACGGCGTCCATGAACGCCTCGTCGACCACGAGGAGACCGGGCAGCCGCTTGACGCGCGCGGCCGGGTGCAGCACGGAGGTGGGGTTCGTGGGGTTGCCGACGACGGTCAGGTCGACGTCCGCGCTGACCTCGGGCAACGTGAAGTCGCCGCTCAGCGTGACGTGCTCCACCGGGACCCCGGCGTCGCGCAGCGCCACCTCCGGCTCGGTGAAGCCGGGGTGGACGATCGCGGCACGGCGGGGCGCGAGCTTCGGCAGCAGCGCGAAGCCCTCGGCGGCACCGTTGAGCAGCAGCACCTCGTCGGGTGAGCGCCCGTGCCGGCCGGCGACGGCCTCACGGGCGCGTTGTTCCGCTGCCGCGGACGGGTAGCGCCCCAGGTCGTCGAGCGCGGCGGACAGCCGGTCGCGCAGCCAGGCGGGCGGGCGCGGCACCCGCACGTTGACGGCGAAGTCGGCGAGGCCCGCTGCGGCGTCGACGTCACCGTGGTGGCGCAGGTCTGGGCTGGTCATCGCGGCAAATAGTAAGCGACCAGCCCAGGCGCGCGCGTCACTGCATGTAGCGGCGGAGCTCGGTGAGGTGGCTGATCAGCTCGTCCAGCTGGAACGCGTCGAGCTGCGCGGACTCACCGGGCGGGGTGCGGAAGCACACACGCCCCTTCTCGTTGAGGTACACCTCGAACGCACGACGGCGCCCGAGGGCGTCGGTGCACCCGATGATCTCCCGTTGCGGGGGCACGTCAGTACCGGTCTGCATGGGCGGCCTCCATGTCGTTTGTCCGTACATCTTGCGACAAGGGTTGAGCGTTACCGTGTGGCGGTGAAGGTCGCCTTTGTCTGCACCGGCAACATCTGCCGGTCCCCCGTGGCAGCGCTCGTGTTCCGTGAGCGGGTGTTGCGCGAAGGATTGTCCTCCCACGTCGAAGTGTCCAGTGCGGGCACCAGCGGCTGGCACGTGGGGGACCCGGCCGATCCGCGTGCGCTCAAGACGCTGGCGGACAACGGCTACCCCACCGACCACGTGGCCGCGCAGGTTGGCCCAGAGCACCTCGACGCCGACCTGCTCGTCGCACTCGACTCCGGTCATGCGCGCGCGTTGCGCCGGATGGTCGATCCTGGTCGCGTCCGGTTGCTGCGGTCGTTCGACCCTGACGCGGACGGCGTGGACGTGCCGGACCCGTACTACGGCGACCGGCAGGGCTTCGACCAGGTGCTGGGCATGATCGAGGCGGCGGTGCCGGGGCTGCTGGCGTGGGTGCGGGAAAGGCTTTGAGGCGCAAGGTCCAGTCCGCGCGGGCCACGGCGGCGGAGGCGGCCGGCCTGCGGTGGTTGCGCGTCGACGGCGGCCCCGCGGTACCAGTCGTGCACTCGGCGGACGGCGGCGAACTGGTGATCGACGAGATCCCGGTCGGCCCGCCGGATCTTCAGGCGGCCGTGACCTTCGGGCGCCGGTTGGCCGCACTCCACCAGGCGGGCGCGCCGGCGTTCGGCGCACCACCGCCGGGTGGGCCGCGGGAGGCCACGATCGGACAGGCGCCGATGGTCAACGAACCAGCGCCGTCGTGGCCGGAGTGGTTCGCGTCACAGCGGATCGAGCCCTACGCGGTGCGGGTCGGGCTGGACCTGGGCGAGCTGTACGAGCGCATCGCCGACCTCGCCGGGCCTGCCGAGCCGCCCGCGCGGCTGCACGGGGACCTGTGGAGCGGGAACGTGCTGTGGGGCGCGGACGGGCAGGTGTGGCTGATCGACCCCGCGGCGCACGGCGGGCACCGGGAGAGCGACCTCGCGATGCTGCGGTTGTTCGGCTGCCCGTTCCTCGACCACGTGCTCGGGGCGTACCGGGAGGTCGCGCCGCTGGCCGACGGGTGGCGAGAGCGGGTGCCGCTGCACCAGCTGTTCCCGCTGCTGGTGCACGCCGTGCTGTTCGGTGGCGGATACCGGACAGAGGCGGTGGCGGCGGCGCGGACCGCTTTGCGGGGAAGATGAGGGTCATGGACCTCACCACCTGGACCTGGCTCAACGAACCGGCGAAGTGGTCGGCCACCCCGCTGACCGTGCACGCCGACCCCGGCTCGGACTTCTGGCGCCGCACCGGCAACGGGGTCGTGCGTGACAGCGGTCACCTCTACGGCGTCACGCTGGCCGGCGACTTCACCATCACCGCGACCTTCTCCGGCGAGTACGCGGCGCAGTACGACCACGCGGGCATCGGGCTGCTCGTCGACGACGAGACGTGGATCAAGGCGGGCGTCGAGCTGTTCGACGGGCAGCGGCGTCCCAGCGCGGTCGTGACCCGCGGTTTCTCCGACTGGAACCTGGCTCTGACCGGCGACTTCGAGCGGTTCACCGTCTCCGCCGAACGCCGCGGTGACGCGGTCTGGATCCGGTACGGCGTCGACGGCGAGGAGCCCACCGCGGTGCTGCGCCAGGCCTACTTCCCGCCGGACATCGAGACCAAGGTCGGCGTCATGGCCGCCAGCCCGGAGGGTGAGGGGTTCGTGACCCAGTTCCAGGAGGTCCAGGTCACGCATCTACCGTGAGGTGGTGCGGTTCAAGTTCCTCCTCAAGCCGGGCTGGCTGGCGCTGACGCTGGCCGTCTGGGTGTTCGCGGGTGCGTGCGTCTACTTCCTGGCGCCGTGGCAGTTCGGCCGCAACGACGAGCGCCAGGGGCAGAACTCCGCGATCACCAAGTCGCTGGCCAGTGCCGCGGTGCCGTTCGGCGCGCAGCACGACGAGTGGCAGAAGGTCGAGCTGAAGGGCCGGTACCTGCCCGACGGGGAGGCGCTCGCCCGGCTGCGCACGGTCCAGGGCGAGGCCGCGTTCCTCGTCATCACGCCGTTCGAGACCGACAGCGGCAAGAAGGTGCTGGTCAACCGCGGTTACGTGCGGCCGGTCAACGGCATCAAGCCGCCGGGGTTCGCCCAGGCCCCCACGGGCGAGGTCACGATCGTCGGGCTCGCGCGCACCAACGAGTCGGACGCGCGACCGGCGATCCAGCAGGACGGGCACCGGCAGATCTACTCGATCAACAACGACGCCGTCGGGCCCGGCATCGAGCCCGGTCACTACCAGCTGATCGACGGCCAGGCCGGTGCGCTGGACACCATGCCGCTGCCGCGGATCGAGTCCGGGCCGTTCTACTCCTACGCGCTGCAGTGGATCGCGTTCGGCGTCATGGCGGTCGGCGGCTGGCTGTACTTCACGATCCGCGAGGCGCGGCCGGGCGGTGCGCTCGACACCGCGCCGAAGGCGAAGGCGAAGCGGAAGTCGATCGCAGAGCTACTTGCGGAAGACGGCGACGAAGGCGCTGACCAGGGCGGCACCGTGGCCGACGACGCGGGACAGCTCCACGGCACGCGTCACGTGACCTGAGTCGGGGTTGCGGCCGTGGCCGAGCACCGGCCGTTCCTCGACGCCGTGCGAGTACACCGTGCGGCCGCCCAGCCTGATCTCCAGCGCGCCCGCGAAGGCCGCCTCGACCTGGCCCGCGTTCGGTGACGGGTGGGCGGCGGCGTCACGGCGCCACGTCTCCCACGCCTGCGGGGCCGAGCCGCCGACGACCGGCGCACCGCCGACGGTGAGCAGCGCCGCCAGCCGCGAGGGCAGCAGGTTCAGCACGTCGTCCAGCCGCGCGGACGCCCAGCCGAACCTGAGGTACCGCGCGGACCTGTGGCCGACCATCGCGTCGAGCGTGTTCGCCGCGCGGTAGCCCAGCAGGCCGGGCACGCCGAACGCGGCACCCCACACCAGCGGGCCGACGACGGCGTCGGACGTGTTCTCCGCCACGGACTCCACGGTCGCGCGCGCCAGGCCGAAGGTGTCCAGCCGGGCGGCGTCGCGGCCGCACAGGTGGGGCAGCCGGGCGCGGGCGGCCTCGACGTCACCGGAGTCGAGCTCGCGGCCCATGGACGTGCCCTCGTCGGCCAGCGACCGGCCGCCGAGCACGGTCCACGTGGCCACGGCGGTGGTCAGCGCCTGCGCGAGCCAGTGCCGGCGCGCGAGCCGTTCGACGGCGACCCCGCCTGCGACGACGGAGCCGACCAGGACGGTGGTGTAGGCGACGCCGGCGGCCCTGGAGTCGGCGTGCACGCGCTCCTCCAGCGCCGCGGCGGCGGTCCCGAATGCCGCTACCGGGTGAAATCGGCGTGGATCGCCGAACACCGCGTCCGCGGCCACGCCCAGCACCAACCCCAACGCGCGACCCGCGCCCACGGCATCCTCCCCAGCTCGTCGAAGGCACGGTAGCGCCGCACCGCCCGGGCACGCGCATTAGGGTGGCCGGTCGTGGAGCACAAGAGGCTGAAGCTGTACGCCTATCTGGACGCGCGCGATCACCAGCGCACGTACCTGGCGATCATGCGGCTGTTCACCTCCACGTTGCTCGCCGACCTCAGCGCGGGCGAGGTCGCGGGAGCGCTCGCCGGCCAGGAGCGCGAGGGCCGCGTCGAGCAGGGCGAGTCGCGCATCGAGAACGTGATCAACCGGCTGCGGCAGCTGGTCGAGTGGGGCAACCTGGTGCAGGGCCGGCGCGAGGTCGTGGCCGCGAGCATCGCCGAGTTCCAGCACGGCAGCGTCCGCTACCAGGTCTCCAAGCTCGCCGTCCGCGTGCAGCGCGACGTCGACGAGCTGCTGCGGGTGCCCGAGGGCGCCCGCGAGGTGTCGCGCGAGCTGCTGCCCGCGATCGAACGCGGCCTCAACGAGCTGGGCGGGTCGCTGTCGGTGGCGTTGCTGAACGAGGGCGACAAGACCAGGGAGCTGCTCGCCGAACGCGTCACCACCCTGTTCCTGCAGCACGCGGAGCTCGCCGCCACGGTCCGCGACTTCTACGCCTACCTCGGCCAGGTCGTGACGCGCAACCACCTGGCGCCCGAGGAGATCGCGGGCTTCCGCAGCCTGCTGGTCGAGTACATCCAGCGGGTCGTCGAGGACGTGCTGAAGTACACGCCGCCGATCGCGGCGGCGCTCGCCGCGCTTGCGAAGGCCCGTTCCGAGCTGCTCCGGCTGCTCGGCACCGACCTGGGCGCCCACGTCGAACGCGCCCGCGGCCGCACGCCGGAGGACTGGCAGGAGCTGACCGACTGGTTCGTCGACCGGCCCGGCCGCCCGAGCCAGGTCACGGCGTTGCGCGAGGCCACCGCCCGCGCGATCGGCAGCCTGCTGGCGAGCGTGAAGCGCGCGACGTCCGGTGGTGGCCTGCTGCCCGGCCGGCGGGCCGAGCTGCTCAAGCTCGCCAGCTGGTTCGACGGCGCCACCCGCGAGGAGGCGCACGAGATCTACGCCTCCGCGTTCGGCCTGTACTCCTCCCGCCACCTCTCCCCCGCGCCCGAGCACGACTCCGACAACGAGCGCACGCCGTGGCGGGACGGCCCGGTCTGCGACGTCACGGTCAGCGTGCGGTCGCGCGGTGACCGGGGCGGGCGCGGGCGGCCGTCGCGCATCCTCGACGACCCGATGACCGAGCAGTCGCTGCTGGCGGAGGCGCGTGAGGCGGAGGAGGTCCGCGCGCGGCACGTGGCCGAGCTGACCTCCGCGGCCGGGAACCTCGGCGGCACAACGCTGTCGCACGGTGCGCTGGAGGTGTTCTGCGAGCTGCTGACCCTGGCGATGGCGCAGCGCGACTCACCGCGCGACAGCGGGTCGGCCAGCGATCCCGTGCGCGGGTTGAAGCTCGCGATCACCCCCGGCACGACCACTCAGATCAAGTCCGCCGCCGGGACGCTGACGCTGCACGACGCCACGGTGGCCCTGGAGCGATGAACCACTTCGACACCCTCTCCGAGATCGACGCCGCGAACGTGGTGCGGTGCGCGCGAACGTTGCTGCGCAGGCCGTTGCTGCGCTCCGAGGGCCCGGACGGCGAGCTGCTGGCCCTCGTCTACCGGCACCGGGCGGTGCTGCAGGACCTGTTCGCCGGGCTGCTCGGGTACCGGCTCGTGGTGGAGCGCCGGTTCGCGCGGCTGTACAAGTCGGGGCCGGGCAACGACGACACCCGCGGCGTGCTGAGCATGTCGCCGCGCGGGTACGCCTACCTGGCGCTGACCCTGGCCGTGCTGACCGGGACCGGCCGGCAGGCGCTGCTGTCCCGGCTGGTGGCCGACATCCGGTCCGCCGCGGCCGAAGCGGGCATCAGCGCACCCGACGACGTGACCGAGCGGCGGGCGCTGACCGCGGCGCTGCGGCACCTGGTGTCCCTCGGCGTGCTGCAGGAGACCGAGGGCTCGGTCGCGCAGGACGTGGTGCCGCAGGAGGCGCTGATCACGATCGACACGGACCTGCTGGGCCAGCTCGTGACCGGCCCGGTCGGCGAGGCCGACTCCCCGGCGCGGCTGGTCGAGCTGGCGGCCAGACCGGGTCCGCGCGGTGTCGAGCACGCGGTGCGGCGCAAGCTGGTCGAGACGCCGCTGGTGCTCTACGCGGACCTGCCCGCCGACCAGGCGGAGTGGCTGCGGCGCAACCAGCGCAAGGAGACGGCGCTGCTGGAGCAGGCCTTCGGGCTGTTCACCGAGTGCCGCGTCGAGGGCGTGCTGGCCGCCGACCCCGAGGACTACCTGACGGACCTGTCGTTCCCCGGTGTCTCGACGGTCGCGCGCATCGCGCTGCTCGCGCTGCCGGACCTGCTGGACGACCCGTCCGACGACGCGCCCGCACGGCACGTCGTCACGGTCGACCGGCTCCGCGAGGTCTGCGCGCGGCTGGTGGAGGACTACCCGGCCGCGTGGTCGAAGCAGTTCACCGACGACCTCGACCGGCTGGTCGCCGAGGTGGCGGAGCTGCTGCGGCGCATGGGACTCGCGGTCCCGTGCGCCGAGGGCTGGTCGATCAGCGCTGCCGCGCACCGCTGGTTGCCGTCACCCGACGGCGACCCGGAACGAGAACAACCGGAACCCGTTGTGGTGCGCGAAGTGCCGAGCTGGTCCCTGTTCGACGAGGAGAACGTGTCATGAGCAGGTGGCGGCTGCACCGCGGCGGCGTGGTCAACATCTGGCAGTACACCGAGCAGACGTTCGACTTCTCCGGTGGCCGCGCGATCTTCCAGGGCACCAACGGTTCCGGCAAGTCCCGCACGCTGGAGCTGCTGCTGCCGCTGTGCCTGGACGGCGACCTGCGCCAGCTCGGGTCCAAGGGCTTCGACACGGTCAGCATCCGGCGGCTGATGCTCGACGACTACGACGGCGGGCCGAACCGCATCGGCTACGCGTGGGTCGAGCTGGTCCGCGAGGCGGCCGACCACTCCGGCAACGAGTACCTGACCTGCGGTCTGGGCGTGAAGGCGTCCAAGACGTCGCAGGCGATCACGGACTCGTGGCGGTTCGTCACGCCGATGCGGGTCGGCACCGAGCTCCAGCTCGCCGGCCCGGAACGCGTGCCGCACGGCCCGGCGCAGCTGCGGGACCTGATCGGCGCGGACTGCATGTTCGAGGAACCGGCGTTCCGCGCGAAGGTCGCCGACGCGGTCTACGGCGTGCCCGCCGCGCGCTACGGCGACCTGCTGCACCTGCAGCGGACGCTGCGCAACCCCGACGTCGGCCTGAAAGTGCTCGAAGGCCAGCTGGAGCAGATCCTGTCCGACGCGCTGCCGCCGCTGGACCAGGCGATGGTCGAGCAGCTGGCGACGTCGTTCGACGACCTGGAGTCGATCCGCGAGAACATCGTCCGGCTGTCCACTGCGGACAGTGCGCTGTCGACGTTCCTGAAGACCTACTCGGACTACGCGTTCGGTGGACTGCGCTCGGCGTCCGAACGGCTGGACGCGGCGGAGAAGGCGCTGACCCGGTTGCAGCGCGAGCAGTCGAAGCTGGTGTCGGAGCTGGACCTCACGCGGGTCGAACGCGCGGCGGCCGAGCAGGCGCTCGTCGACATGGAGACCGGCGAGCAGCAGGCGGAGGAGACCATCGCGGCGCTGAAGGAGCTGCCGGCGTTCCGCGACCTGCAGGACCTGAAGACGCGCGAGAACCTGGTGGCGCAGATGCGTTCTTCGGCCGTCGCGGCGCTGGAGACGGCGCACCGGCAGCGGGCGCAGGAGGACGCCGCGGTCGACACCGTGCTGCGGTTGCTGCGGCGGCTGGCGGAGGACCTGTCGGCGGCGGACGCGTTGACCGAGCCGTTGCGGGAGAACCTGCGCCTCGCCGGCATGGACGTCGACCTGGCGCCGGTGGTGCCGCAGGTGCCGGCCGCCGAGGCGACGGTGACCACGGCGACCGTGCGCGCCAAGCCCGACCCCGAGGCCGCACCGCTGCCGATCGACCGCCGGGTGCCGCCGGCCGCCGCGGGTGAGGAGGTGCTGGCCGAGCTGGCGACCGCGGTCGAGCGGGCAGCCGGGATCGCCTCGCTGGCCCGGCAGCGGGGCGCGCTGGCGCTGGCGCTGCACGAGCAGGCGCTGGCGCTCGACGCGCAGCAGCGCGAGGTGGAGTCGTTGCGCGGCAAGGCCAGGGACGCGCAGCTCGCCGCCACGGAGTCCACCGCCCTGCGCAACCAGGAGGCGCAGGAGCTCGCCGAGGCCGTGCAGACGTGGCTGGCGCAGGTGCAGACGTGGACGACCAGCGGGCCGCTGGTCGACGAGCGACCGGGTTTCACCCCGTCGAGTGAGTCTCGATTCGCCGGTTCGCCCGCCTCGCAAGGAGGAAGCGCGCGGGAGGGCGACGGGGAAGCACCGGACCTCGACCGCCCGGCGTTCCCGCTGCCCGCCACGGTCACCCCGGCCTCGGCCAAGGCGCTGACCACGGCGGCCCGCGAGTGGGTCGGCCCGCTGGTGCGCGCGGCCCGCGACGCCGCCCACGCCCACGCGCAGCAGCGCGCGGACCTGCGTGCCCGCCTGGACGCGCTGGACGAGGAGCTGGTCGGCCTGCGGTCCGGTGCCGAACGCGTGCCGCTGCCCGGCCGGTACGTCTCGGCCGATCGCGACCCGGCCACCGGTGCCCCGTTCTACCGCCTGGTGGACTTCGCGCCGGCGCTCACCGACGCCGAACGCGCGGGCCTGGAGGCCGCCCTGCAGGCCAGCGGCCTGCTCGACGCCTGGGTGACGCTCGCCGACACCGAGCTCACCGACGTGCTGGCCGTCGCCAGCCCGCCGGTCGAGGGCCGCACGCTCGCCCACGTGCTCGTGCCCGCGGTGGAGGGGTCGCCGGTGCCGGAGGGGTTCGTCGCGGACCTGCTGCGCGCGGTGTCGCTGGACGACCGGGAGGGCCTGAGCCTGACCACGGACGGCGTGTGGCGCGCGGGGGTGCTGACCGGGTCGTGGACCAAGCCCGAGGCCGAGTTCATCGGTGCCGGCGCGCGGGAGGCCGCCCGCGGGCGGCGGATCGCGGCGCTGGAGGAGGAGCTCGCGGAGCTGCGCCGGCGGCTCGGCACCGCCGAGGACGAGCTGGCCCGCGCGCACGAGCACGTCGCGACGTGGGAGGCGCACGTGGCGGCGTTCCCCGGTGACGGCGAGCTGATCGCGAAGCACAGCCGGGTGCAGGCCGCGGAGGAGTCGGCGGCACGCGCGCGGCAGCGGACGTTCGAGCTGCGGGAGGCGCTGGAGGACGCCGGTTCCCGGCTGGAGGCGGCCCGCGGCGAGCTCACCCGCCAGGCGGGCGACGCGGGCCTGCCCGCGGACACCGAGGCGTTGCGGCAGGCCAGGACGGCGGCCGCGGACGCCCAGCGGACCGCGGACCTGCTCGCCGACGCGGTGCGCAGGCGGTGCCAGGGCACGATCTCCGACCTCACCGACGCGTCGCACCGCTACCACGAGGCCGTCGCGGACCGGCAGACCGCGGAGGCCGACGCCGACGCGCGGTGCGTGGACCACGCGGCGCAGGCGGGGACGCTGGCCGAGCTCACCGACGCGGTCGGCGGCGAGGCCAAGGAGATCAGCGAGCAGCTCACGCAGCTGGAGAGGTCGCGCAAGAAGATGCGCGCGGACCTCAAGGGCGTGCGCGAGGGCATCACGACGGCGCGCGAGCAGGCCGCGAAGCTGGAAGCGTTGCTGGAGACCAACTCCACCCAGGTCACCGAGGCCGCGGCGGCGAGGGAGCGGGCGAGCGGCACCTTCGCGGCGACCGTGCGGGCGCCGGGGTTGCTCGCGGCCGCGTTCCCGGACTGGGACGGCGAGACGGGCGAGACCGCGGTGCGCCAGGCGATCGCGGCGGCGGGCGACCGGCGCGGCGGCACCGAGGCCACGGTGATCGCGAAGCTCCAGGCGCTGCAGACGTCGCTCGCGGGCAGCCACGACATCGCCGCTGAGCAGCACGCGGGCCTGCTGACCGTCACGGTGACCGGCGAGGAGGGCGCGAAGCCCGTCGCCGTCGCCGCACGGCAGGTCTCGACGAGGCTCGGTGAGCAGCGCGGGTTCCTCGACGAGCAGTACCAGGGGATCTTCGCCGACTACCTGATCCGCGACCTGGCGGAGTGGCTGCGCGGGCAGGTCGCCGTGGCCGAGGACCTGACCAGGCGCATGAACGAGGTGCTGTCGCGGGCGCGGTCCAGCCAGGGCGTGCACGTGAAGCTGGCGTGGAAGTCGTCGGCGGCGCTCGACGACCAGACCCGGCAAGCGCTTGCGCTGGTGCGGTTGCCGTTCGGCGAACGCACGCCGGAGCAGGACGCGACGCTGCGCCGGGTGTTCACCGAGCGGATCGAGAACGAGCGCGACACCCACTCCGGCGGCTACGCGGAGATCCTGTCGCGGGCGCTCGACTACCGGACGTGGCACCAGTTCACGGTCACCGTCGGCGACACCGGCCCCGACGGCAACCCGCGCGAACGCCGGCTGCGGCAGCTGTCGTCCGGCGAGACGCGGCTGATCTCGTACGTGACCCTGTTCGCGGCGGCGGCCAGCTTCTACGACGCGGTCAGCGACGAGTTCGACCCGCTGCGGCTGGTGCTGCTGGACGAGGCGTTCGAACGGCTCGACGACCCGACGATCGCGCGCATGCTGGGGCTGCTGGTCGACCTCGACATGGACTGGGTGATCACCTGGCCGAGCGGCTGGGGCGTGTCCGACAAGATCCCGCGCATGCACATCTACGACGTGCTGCGGCCCAAGAACGGCCGGGGTGTGGCGTGCACGCAGACGACGTGGGACGGCGCGGTGCTGGACCGCATCGACCCCTAGCAGGACACCTCGGCACCCCCGCCCGGCAGACCGGCCCCGCCGGTGCTGCCGGGCCGTTGTGTTGTTCACCTGATCTTGTGCGGACTCCGGCGCCCCCGTGACGGTGGCTCCAGCGGGCCCGTCGCGACAACCGCGACGGTCGCTCCGCTGTCGAGAGGAGGTCGTCGAGGTGGTCGTTCCCGCACGTCGAAGAACCCGGTCGAGGTCGCGGCCGCGGACCGGCCGGCCGCGTGCCGCGCTGTGTCAGGCCGCCAGGTGGTGCCGCACGCGGGCACCCCGGGTCTGGAAGGGGGTGCGGCTCGTCCTCCTGCTGGTGGAGGGCGTGGTGGCGCCGTTGAAGGGGGAGGTCGCCCTCGCCGTCGCGGCGAGGGCGCTCCGCGTGGTGGGTGACGCGATCGTCGACCCTGGCAGGCACGGGCGATCGTGACACCGGGTCCGGTCGCCTCGGCGGCCGGACCGTCCCCTTCCCAGGGAACAGCACAGCGGCGCCGGAGCCAAGCGCCGGTTGTCCCGGCGATGTCGCAGGACCGACACGAAAGTGGTTTCGTTGCAACGAACGGGGAAGGGGGACGCCGCGGTGCCGATGTGCGAGGAGTGCGACGGACCCCTGCCGGAGGCGACCGAGTCGGGACGCCCGCGCCGGTACTGCTCCGACCGGTGCCGTTCCCGCGCCCACCGCGTCCGCCTGCGCGAGACCAGGCGGGCCGAGGCGCGCCGGTCCCGGCAGTGCGACATCGAGGTCGCCGGTCACCGGTGCGGGCGGGCCGCGGTCTGCGTGCTCGCGGTCGACGGGCGGGAGCTCAAGGTCTGCGCCGCGTGCGAGGACCTCGCGCTGAGGTTCCTGGTCGGTCAGGGCACGTCCGCGACGGCGGTGGAGACACGGCGCATCGACCGGCCGGACACCGGGCCCGCGCCGATCCCGCCGCGGCCGGTCGGTCAGGGGAAGGTGCTGCTGATCGAGGACGACAGCCGGGTGGTCGACGCGCTGAGCGCAGCACTGGGACGCAGGGGGTACGAGGTCGTGGCCGCGCTCACCGGCAGGGAGGGGCTGGACGCGGCGCTGGCGCACCGGCCGGCGGTGGTGCTGCTCGACCTCGGCCTGCCCGACGTGGACGGCATCAGCGTTCTGCGCAGGCTCCGCGCCACGAGCGACCTGCCGGTGATCATCACGACCGCGCGGGGCGAAGCCGCCGCCAGGGTGCTCGGCTTGGAGACGGGCGCCGACGACTACCTCGTCAAGCCGTACGACATCGGCGAGCTCGTCGCCCGCATGCGCCGCGTCACCCGGCACCGCGCCGCCGCCCGCCCGCTGGTCTACGACGACGGCGCCCTGCGCGTGGACTTCGAGCTGCGCCAGGTCCACCTCGGCGGCGAGGAGGCGCACTTCTCGGAGCGCGAGTTCCGGCTGATCGAGGTCCTCGTCCGGTCAGCGGGTACCGCCATCCCGACCGGCGTGATCGTCGCGCACGTCTGGGGCGACTCCGAGGTGACAGGGCCCAGAAAGCGCACCTTGGCGGTCCTTGTGGCCGTGCTGCGCACGAAGCTCAACGAGCACCTCGGTCCGAACGCGATCGTCGCCGCACACGGACTCGGCTACTACTACCTGCCACCGAACCGGCCCGCTTCCGGCCCACCGGTCGGGTACGGCCACGCCGATCGGCTGCTCAACCCTGACCGGCCCGGATAGGCCAGGTCCGGCTATGTTGGCGCGGTGAGCGTGTACGACCGCCCCGAACTCGCCGAGCTCTGGCGCCTGGCCCGCGAGACCCTCGAAGGCGGCGGGCGGTCGGCGTTCAGCCTGCGCGTCGAGGACGAGCAGACCGCGCGGGCCCTGTCCGAGCTGCTGCGCAAACCGGTCGCGCACCCGGCGCGGCGGCAGATCTCGTTGGCGCGGCTGGACGAACACGTCCGCGCGCACGGCAGCACGTTGCCCGAGGTGCTGGAGGCGGTGCACGGCGAGCCGGTCGGCCTGTCCGCCGAGACCGAGGCGTCGACCGCGGACGCGGTGCTGCGGTACGCGTTGCGCGAGCACGGTCTGCTCGGGCGGCCGTGGGCGGCGGAGTGGATCGAGCACGTGCGCCGGTACGGCAAGATCCCGCAGCCCGCGTTGCCGATGCTCGCGAACCAGGCCGCCGAGGTGCTGGCGCGGCTCGACCCAGGCCGCGTCACGACCCGGTTCGCGTTGGCGGGCAACGACCTCGACGACGGCCGCCCGCTCACCCGCATCGTGCAGAAGGCGTTGCAGCTCGCGGGCACCGACTGGGAACGCATGGGCGTGCTGCCCGACGCCTACGGCGACCCCGTGCTGACCTCGCAGGGCTACCTGACGCTCAACGACGTGCTGGCGGCCCGGGAGGTGACCGTCGTGCACAGCGCCCGGCTGCTCGAATCGGGTGTGCCGGGGCCGCTGGTGGTCCTGCCGGCCGGGCTGACCCCGCAGGCCCGGCGCCACCTCGCCGGCAAGACCGTCCGCTGCCACGACGACTTCACGCCCGACGGCGTCCGGCGGATGAACGAGCTCCTCGACCACACCGGCGGGACGCCGTGGCGCATGTCCGCCGCCGACTACCGCGAGGCCGTGGCCACGCTGATCGCGCGCGGTGTCGAGTTGCCCACGCTGAACACCAGGCCGGAGGAGGCGAGCTGGGACCCCGACCTCGCCGCGACCATGGCCACGACCGGCCTGGTGGTCACCGAGGAGCACGTCCTGCCGTCACTCCTCCTCTGAGGGCGCGAACCGCTTGACGTCCCACCGGCCGTGGCCCTCCATCAGCTTGCGGCCGATGCGGCGCAGGTCGGCGAGGTCGCGTTCGTTCAGCAACGACGTGAAGTGCTCGGCGATCGACGCCCGGTAGACCCGCGCGGTGACACCCAGGCAGGCCTCCTCGCCCTCCGGTGTCAGGACCGCGAACACCAGCCTGCGGTTGTCCTGCGGCTGCTCGCGCGTGACCCAGCCGCGTTTGACCAGGCGCTCGACCAGCCGCGTGACACCGGACGGGCTGACGTCGAGCAGCTCGGCGAGCTCCAGCATCTTCAGCCGCCCGCCGTTGTGGTGCAGCTGGTAGAGCGCGACGTGCTCCAGCAGCGAGCACCCGGCCTCGGCCTCCATGCGCTCCCCCAGCGCGGCGCGCACCGCGTCGACGCCCTGCTGCGCGTACAGCCACGAGTAGATCGGCTCGCTCACCGGGTCATCCTAAATCAGGTTTGACGGCGCGATGTTTTCACGCTCAAATGTTGAGAATGAAAACCTCAGCGGACGTCACCGTCGTCGGCGCCGGGCCGGTCGGCCTGCTGCTCGCCTGCGAGCTCGCGCTCAACGGTGTGCGCACCACCGTGCTCGAACGCCTCACCGCGCAGGCGGACACCATCAAGGCCCAGATGATCAGCGGCCGGACGTTCGAGATGCTCGCCATGCGCGGCCTCGGGCCCGCCGTGCTGGCCGAGAGCGCGGCCGAGACCGCGAGGCTCGCCTGGTACCGGCCGTCCGGCGGGCACTTCGCCGGACTGTTCAAACTGGACGGTCTGCCGCTCGTCATGCTGACGCAGCAGGCACTCGAACGGGTCCTGGAGGCCCGCGCCCGCGAGCTCGGCGTCGAGGTCCGCCGCGGTGCCGAGGTCACCGGCCTGGACCTCGGCAGCGAGTTCGTCGTGGGCTGCGACGGCGGCCGCAGCACCGTCCGCAGGCTCGCCGGCTTCGACTTCCCCGGCCAGGGGCCGACGCTGACCGGCTACCAGGCGGTCGTCGACCTCGACGGCGACCTGCCGTTCGGCTGGCACCGCACCCCGGCGGGCGTCTTCGCGTTCGGTCCGCTGAAGGGCCGGATCATGATGATCGACCACTCCGGCCCGCCGGAAGCGCGCGAGGTCACACCGGAGGTGCTCGAAGCCGTGCTGCGCCGGGTCAGCGGCCACGACGTGCGGATCACCGCCGTGCACACCTCGACCGTGTGGACCGACAACACCCGCCAGGCGAGCACCTACCGCCGCGGCAACGTCCTGCTCGCGGGCGACGCCGCGCACGTGCACTCGCCGTTCGGCGGCCAGGGCCTCAACCTCGGTCTGCAGGACGCGCTGAACCTCGGCTGGAAGCTCGCCACCGGCGACCTCGCGCTGATCGACACCTACACCGCCGAACGCCACCCGGTCGCGGAACGCGTGCTGCGCAACACGATGGCCCAGGTCGCGCTCACCCGGCCCGATCCGCAGGCGCGCGAGCTGCACGGCCTGTTCAGCGACCTGCTCGACCTGCCCGCGGTGCGGGAACGCATCACGGCGATGGTGCAGGGCACCGACATCCGGTACGGGACCGGCTGCGAGCACCCACTTGCGGGCACGTTCGTTCCGGGGCTGGACCTGGCCGACGGCAGGGGAACGACGACCGTGCTCGCCGGTGAGGAGGCGACGATCAGGCCCGACGGGTACGCGTCCTGGGTCGGGTCGCGCTGAGCCGGCCCAGGACCCCGCTCACGAGGAAGAGCCGGCGCCCGACCAGGACTGCAGCATCCGGAACGCGATCGACGCGCCACCGGCGAGCCCGAGGCCCGGCACGCTGCCCGGTTCCTCGATCGCCTTGCGCACGTCCGCCCGCGACACCCACTTGGCCTCGGCGATCTCGCCGTCGGCGAGCAGCAGCGGGTCGGCGGGGTCGGCCACCGCCTCGAAACCGATCATCAACGACCGCGGGAACGGCCACGGCTGGGACCCCAGGTACCGGATGTCCCGCACGGCCACGCCGACCTCTTCGAGGACCTCGCGGGCCACGCAGGCCTCCAGCGACTCGCCGGCCTCGACGAACCCGGCCAGCACGGAGAACCGGCCCTCCGGCCACTCCGGGCCGCGTGCGACGAGCACCTGGTCGGCGCCGTCGTGCACCAGGCAGATGACGGCGGCGTCGGTGCGCGGGTACTCCTCGCGGCCGCAGCCGGAGCACGCGGTGTGCCAGCCGGACTTGGCCGGGACCGTCGGCGAGCCGCACTTGGCGCAGAACTTCGCCAGGCGGTGCCACTGGAACAGCGCCGCCGCCGTGGTGAACAGGCCCGCCGACATGTCGTCGAGGGTCGCGCCGGCCTGGCGCAGGTCGAGCCACTGCGGCTCGTCGGTCAGCTCCGGCGCCGACCACGCGCGCGGCGTCACGGGGGCGGCGTCGTCCTCGGCGGGCACCGGCACCGCCCAGTAGGCCACGTCGTCCTGCACACCCAGCAGCACGGCGTTCAGCGGCGGCCTGTCCCCGAAGTCGGTGGCCGGGCGGTCGACGACCTTCGTGCCGCGGCCGGACACCAGGGTGCGACCCCTGGTGTCGACCACGATCATGCGCGACTTCGGCCAGAGCGCGGCGATCTGCTCCTCGTCGCCGCGCACCGGCTCGGTGCGGTCGACCGCGGCCCGCGACAGCGCGGGCAGGCCGACCAGGTCGAAGCTCACGGAACCCGGACCCCTCCCAGCGCCCGGAGCTTCGGCGCGAGCTGCTCGGCGTCGCCGACCAGCACACCGGTGAAGTTGCCGGGGGCGAAGAACTCCAGCGCCGCCGCCGCGACCTGCTCCGGCGTGACGGCCGCGAGCCGCTGCGGGTGGGCGACCAGCCAGTCGATGTCCAGGCCCAGTCCGGCGAGGTTCACCAGGAACGACGCGAGGCCGCCCTGCGACGACGTGGACGTGAGCAGCGACCCGATGGCGTACCGGCGCGCGACGTCCACCTCGGACTCCGACGGCGGCACCATGCCCAGGCGGGCCAGCTCGTAGCGGGTCTCCAGCAGCGCCGCGGCCGTGACCTCCGACGCCGTGTCCGCGTCGATCAGCAGCGTGGCGCCGTGGACCGTGAACTCGGGGTGCGACCGCGCGCTGTAGGTGTAGCCCTTGTCCTCGCGGATGTTCTCGACCAGGCGCGAGGAGAAGAACCCGCCGTAGACCAGGTTCGCGAGCTGCAGCGCCGGGTAGCGCTCGTCGGTGCGCGGGATGGCCTGCGCGGCCAGCCGGATCTGCGACTGCACGGCACCGGCGCGGTGCACCAGGTGCACGTCACCGCCTTCGACCCGCGGCAGCGGCGGCAGCTGGACGGCCTCGCCGTCACCGGCCCACGACTCCAGCGCCGCGCCGATCTGCGCGACCGCCTCGGACGGCTCCACGTCGCCGACGACGACCAGCACCGACCCCTTGGGCAGCAACGCCTTGCGGTGCAGCGCCAGCACGTCGTCGCGGGACACGGCGGCGACCTCGTCGGCCTCCGGCATCTCCTTGGCGTACGGGTGGTCGCCGTACAGCACGCGCTGCAACGCCTCGCGGGCGATGACGTTCGGCTGCGAGCGGGCGATCGTGATGCGCTCGACCAGGCGGCCGCGCTCGCGCTCGACCTCCTCGGCCGGGTAGGAGGCGTTGGCCAGCACGTCGCGCAGGACGTCGAGCACCGTGCCGAAGCCGGTGGCCAGCGCGTTGCCGGTGAAGCTCAGCCGCTCCGGGTCGACCACGGCGTCGAGCTCGCCGCCGACCAGCGCGAGCTCGGTGTCGATCTGCACGCGGCTGCGGTTCGCGGTGCCCGTCAGCACGGTGTTGGCGAGGATCTCCGCCTGCGCCGCGTGCGTGGAGCCGCTGCCGGGCTCGGCCGGGTCGGCGAACGGCACGCGCAGCCGCACCTCGACCATCGGCACGGTCGCGCGCTGCACGGCGATGACGCGCAGGCCGTTCGGCAGCGTGGTGTCCACAGTGGACAGCTCGGCGGCCACCTTCTGCGCGCCCAGCTCCGGCAGCGGGCGCGGACCGGTCTCGGTGCGCCCGATCTCCTCGGCGGAGCGGTGGGTCTTCGCGGCGGTCACTGCGTTCCTCCGGTGGGCTTGACGAAGAGAAGTGCACGGGCGTCGGGGCGCAGCGCCTTGGCGGCGGCCGACACCTCGTCCACGGTCACCGAGGCGATCCGCTCGGGCAGTTCGTAGATGAGCTCGGCGCGGCCGAACAGCAGCTCCGCCGAGCCGAGGCCCAGGGTGCGGTTCGTGAGCCGGTCGTGCTCCTTGTGCATGGTCGACGCCCAGCGGGCGGTGACCTTCGCGAGCTCCTCGACCGACGGCGGTTCCTGCGCGAGCTTCTGCAGCTCCTCGTCGATCGCGGCCACGACCTGGTCCGGCGAGACCTCGGCGGTGTGGATCGCGGTGATGCTGAACGTGTCCGGGTCGCGCGCCTCCAGCGGGCCGAACAGGCCGCAGCCGGCGTTGAGGTCGATCACGATTCCCTCGCGGTGCACCAGGCGCTGCTGCAGGCGGGAGCTGTCGCCGTCGGTCAGCACGCCGGCGAGCACCAGGTAGGCGAGGTAGCCGTCGATGTCGGTGCCGGGGTCGGGCACGCGGTAGCCGATCGCGATAGCGGGCAGCGGGGCCAGCGCGTCGCCGTGCTCGTGGCGCACCTCGCCCTGCGGCGCGGGCTCGGCGAACGAGGGCCGCTCCGGCTTCGGCCGCGCGGGCACGTCACCGAAGTGCTTCTCCACCAACGCCTTCGTGGCCTCGACGTCGAGGTCGCCCGCGACCGTCAGCACCGCGTTGGACGGCGAGTAGTAGGTGTCGAAGAACTCCGCGCAGTCGTCGACCGTGGCGCTCTCCAGGTCGACGAAGTCGCCGTAGCCGTTGTGCGCGTTGGCGAACGTCTTGAACAGCACCGGCGGCAGCAGGATCCACGGGAACCCGCCGTACGGGCGGTTCAGCACGTTGAGCCGGATCTCCTCCTTCACCACGTCGATCTGGTTGCGGAGGTTCTCCTCGGTGAGCTTCGGCGCGCGCATGCGGTCCGCCTCGAGGAACAGCGCGCGCTCCAGCGCCGCCGAGGGCAGCAGCTGGTAGTAGTCCGTGTAGTCCGGGTGCGTCGACCCGTTGAACGTGCCGCCCGACGACTGCACGTGCCGGAAGTGCGCGAGCTTCTCCAGGCTCTCGCTGCCCTGGAACATGAGATGTTCGAACAGGTGCGCGAAGCCGGTGCGCCCCTCGGGTTCTGAGCGGAAGCCGACGTCGTAGTGCACGCTGACGCCGACGACCGGTGCGCTGGCGTCGGGGGCGAGCACCACCCGCAGGCCGTTGGGCAACGTGAACCTGTGCAGTTCGGGTGAGGCCATGCCTGCCAGCCTACGGGTTCGGCGCCCGGAGCGATCGCAGGTGGCCCGCCTGGGCGAGCACGCCGTCGAGCGCCCCGAGGAACGCCGGGAAGCTGCGCCGGAAGTCGGTCGCGCCGCCGTACCAGTAGAGGTCCTGCCGGCCGAACGTCGCGAGCCACCGCTCGGTCTCCCCGAGCACCACCGCGTACGGCAGCGACCGGGAGAACACCAGCTCGCGGTCCTCCTCCGGCACGTCGTCGGGCGTCACGCCGTGCAGGTACCCGCGCAGGCCGCGGACGTGCACCAGCAGCTCGCTGCCGCGCTTGGTGCGGGCGGGCATCGAGCGGGCGCCGAACGCCAGCGCCACGCCGGCGACCGCGACGGCCAGGCCGAACAGGGCGTTGCCGACGGTCAGCGCGAGCGCGACCGTGGCCACGACGCCCAGCGCCGCCACCACGACACCGACCCACCAGAACAGGCTGCGCTCGGAGTCCGGGCGGCGGGCGAACCAGCGCTTCTCCACCACGTCGGCGTAGAGGCGGTCGCGGACCAGTGCCAGGTCGATGCCGCGGCCGCGCAGCTCGGACACGGTCACCGCGTCCGCGCCGGCGGGCAGCAGCGCCTCGTAGACCGCCCGCTCGTAGCCCGACAGCGAGGCGTCGGCCGGGTTGCGGCGCACGATCTGCCAGTCGTGGCCGAAACCACCCTCCTGGCTCGTCTCGGCGATCCACAGGTAGTTGCGCACGGCCAGGTCGATGACGGTGGCGGTCACGTCGACGACGTCCACGTGCTCGTCGACGACCGTGCCGACCTGGCCGGGCAGCACACCATCGGGTGAAGCGAAGGCGAGCCGGTCGTTCTGGTCGCGGACCAGCACGCTGACCGCGCCGACGTCACCGGCGAGCGCCGCCGCGTCCCGGCCGCGCAGGAACCACAGCAGGGCGACGCCGCCGAACAGGAGCAGCAGCAGCCCGCCGAGCGCGGCACCGCTGACCGGGGTGAGCGCGAACGCGGCGGCCAGCCCGGAGGACTCGACCACGACGGCGTTCGCGGGCACGACACCGGCGGCCAGCCCGACCGCGACGTCGACGCGTTCCCCCGCGGCGAGCTTGATCTCCTGCACCCGCACGCCCTTGCCGTCGGCGAGGTCCGCGCTCGTGCACGGCTGCGACGAGCCGACCGGGCCGGCGAGGCAGTTGACCGACGTCGGCGAGTCGGGCGCGGAGAACGTGGCGGAGACCTTGTCCAGCTCGACGTCCCAGCCGCCCGCGACCTGCCAGCGGACCTCCAGCGCGTCGCCGACGGGGGCGACCGCGCCCCCGACGGTGTAGGTGACGGTGGCGTCGCCGCCCTCCAGGCGCAGCGTCAGCTCGTCCCCGCTGACGGTCGCGCTGCCCCTGCCCTCGACCTTCGCGTCGGTGATCGTGAACTGGCGCTCCAGGTCGTTGCCGACCGCGAGTCGCAAGGGGACGGTCCGGTTGACGGTCTTCCCGTCCGGCACGTGGACCTTCTCGGTGACGGAGAGCCGCGCGTCGCGCTCCAGCTTCATCCGCACCTCGGTGCTGACGGTCCCCGGCAGCGGCTGCGCGAGCGCACCGGCCGCCGCGCCGACGGGCACCGCGGTGGCCAGCGCGGTGGCGGCGAAGAGCGCCAGGCCCCAGTTTTTCAACACGGCTGCGGACAATAGCGGAGTCCCCATAAGCTCTGGCGCTGTTCGCACCAGGCGCCATCCGGGGGATTTCCGACGATGACGGCACCACCGCCGTGCCTGCGACACGAGCTCGGCGGACGGCACGTGAACCGACACCCCGTGCGACGCGTCCCACAGAGGTGGGCGGGACGCGTTAGCCCGGTCGGGGGACGTGCAGATCCCGTCCGCCTATGCTCGTAACCGACCCAGGCTCACCGTTGGGGGGACCTCAGGCGATGACGCAACCACCGCCACCGGGCAACTGGCCGCCGCCGCGCCCGGTCGGCCCGCCGCCCATGCCCGCACCGCTCGGGCAACCGCAGCGTCCGCCTTACGGGCCACCGCCCGGCATGCCCCCGCAGGGCCCACCGCCGATGGGCCCGCCGCCCCAGGGCCCGCCGCCCCAAGGCCCACCACCTCAGGGGCCGCCGCCGATGGGCCCGCCACCGATGGGTGGCCCGATGGGCCCGCCGCCGCGGCACTACGGCCCGCCGCCCGGTCCGTACGGGCCTCCTCCCGGCCAGGTCATGCCGCCGCCGCAGCCCTCGTGGGGCGGTTACGGCGCGTATCCGCCTCCGCCGCGGAAGAAGAGCAACGGCCCGATCGTGGCCCTCGTGCTCGGTGGCGTGGTGATCCTCGGCCTGGGCGCGATCGGCCTGTTCGCGGCGACGCTGAACAGCAAGGTCAAGGACGCGGGCTACTCGGGTTACACGACCTACAGCCCGACGTTCAGCAACGAGCCCACCGCGGAGACGACGACGGGAACGACGGCCCCGTCTCGGTCGGCCCCGTCACGCGCGCCGTCGACCCAGTCGACGCCCGTGGGCCCGAAGGCCGTGTACGCACTGGCGGACCACCCATTCCTGAAGCCCAACATCGGCGCGAACCGCCTGGCGAGCTGCCCGTTGCCCGCGATGGACTACTCACCGGCTGGCCAGGACCGCTACCTGCGCGCGGCCCTGCCGTGCATCGAGGCGATGTGGAAGCCCGCGATGCAGGCGGCGAACATGCCGTACCAGCCCGTCGAGCTGCACATCGTGACCGAGTCGGTGCAGTACCCGTGCGGCACCGTGCGCCCGGACTCGACCGCCCGCTACTGCCAGGGCGGCATCTACTGGACGGCGAACGCCTACGCCTCCGAGCGCAACCCGAACAACCCGAACCACCCCGGCAAGTACCTGGGCCAGCTCGCCCACGAGTACGGCCACCACATCCAGTGGCTCACCGGCATGCTCAAGGCCTCGGACCGCGCGCAGTACGACGCGGGAGGGTGGGATACTCCGAAGGGCCTCGACCTGAACCGCCGGATGGAGCTGCAGGCGACCTGCTTCGGCGGCATGACGCTGGCACCGCTGTCCCACGGCGCGGTCCCGATGGACGTGATCCAGACGGGCCTCAACGACGCGGGCAACCGGGGTGACTACGACATCTACCCCACGAAGGACCACGGCACACCGCAGAACAACGCGGCCTGGGTGCGGCAGGGCTACTCGTCGAACCAGGCGTCGCAGTGCAACACCTGGGCGTCGCAGGCCCAGTACGTCTCCTAGCGAAAGGCGCACCACGTGACCCAACCGGCGGGGAACAACCCGTTCGTTCTCGCGGGCGTGTTCGCGCTGGTGGTCGCGTTCGTCCTGGGCATCGGCCAGCTGACGGGCCCGCAGGTCGTCGCGGGCCGCGCACTGGCCGAGTCCTCGCGCCCGCTCACCCAACCGTCGACGACGGACCCCTCGACCCCGATCCGCCCGCGCGCGGTCCTGCGCTTGGCGGACCACCCGTTGCTGCTCAAGCCCACGCCGCTGGCCGAGGTGACCTGCGACCTCCCGCGCTTCGGCACCTCCGACCCGGCCCTGGCCGCCTACTACGCGGCCGGCGTCGCCTGCCTCGACGCGGCCTGGGGCCCGCTGCTCACCGCGGCGAACATGCCGTTCGAGAAGCCCCTCCTGGACGCCTCCCCCGTCCTGCACGACGGCCCCTGCGGCGCCGCACCGGAGTCCGACCACGCGGTCGCCTACTACTGCGGCCGCAACCACACGATCTACATGCCGACCTCCCGCCTGCGCTCCAACGGCGGCGGCGAGGCCCCGGCCACCCACCTCGCCACGCTGTCCCACGAGTACGGCCACCACGTCCAGGCCCTCACCGGCCTGCTGCGCGCAGCCGACCTGAAGATCACCGACGCGGGCGAGCGGACCCCGGCGGGCCTGGAGATGTCGCGCCGCGTCGAACTCCAGGCGAACTGCTTCGCGGGCATGTTCCTCACCGCCGTCTCAGGCCGCGGCTCGGTCACCCCGTCGCTGGCCAGGCAGGCGCAGGAGGACTTCCAGTACGCGATCGAGGAGAAGCCGGAGGACAACGCGCACGGTTCCGCGAAGAACCAGGCCCAGTGGGCCGGTGCGGGGTTCACGGCGAACTCGACCTCGGCCTGCAACACGTTCGCGGCTCCGCCCGCGCAGGTCTCCTGACCGGTTCCCGACCGAGCCGAAGGCGAGGCGCCTCAGCCCGGCTGGGCCGAGGGCTGCGCAGCAGGCGTGCCCTCTGCCCTCGGCAGCACGACCCGGAACACCGCCCCGCCGCTGGCCGGCTCACAGCTCAACTCCCCACCGTGCGCCCGCACAACCCCCCGAGCGATGGCCAGCCCCAGCCCGGACCCCCCTGACCGCCGGTCCCGCGCGTCGTCCAGCCGCACCAACCGGTCGAAGATCCGCTCGCGTTCCGCGTCCGGCACCCCCGGCCCGTTGTCGGAGACGGTGAACCCGGTCAGGTCCACCCGGATCCGCACGGTCCCGTGTGGACCGGTCGCCTGCCGGGCGTTGTCCACGAGGTTGGCCAGCACCTGGGCCAGCCGCTGCCCGTCCCCGACGACGACCGCGGAGACGCCTTCGGCTGCGATGTCGAAGTCCGGTGCCACGAACCGGGTGCGCGCCACCTCGGCTTCGGCGAGCGCGAGCAGGTCGACCTGTTCGCGTTGCATCTCGTAGCCGGCGTCGAGCTGGGCGAGGGCGAGCAGGTCGTCGACGAGCCGGCCGGCCCTGCGGGCTTCGCGGACCAGCAGGAACGACATCTGGTCGCGGTCCGGTGAGTCCACGGGGGCCTGCACCAGCGCTTCGGCGACCGCCTGCACGCCGGTGATCGGGGTGCGCAGCTCGTGGGCGGCGTCGGCGACGAACCGGCGGGTGCGCAGCTCCGAACCCTCCAGCGAGTCCAGCATGCCGTCGAACGCCGCCGCGGTGCGGCCGAGCTCGGTGTCCGTGCGCGAGGGGTTCAGCCGGCCGCCGCGGTGGCCGGCGGCGATCGCCTGGGCCAGGGACGTCATCGCGTCCAGAGGGGCCAGTGCCCGCCGCACCACGAAGAACAGCAGGGCACCGACCAGCACCACGGCCCCGAGGCCCAGCAGCACCAGCAGTTTGCGCAGCCGGCCCTGGGCGGCCGAGATGGCGCCGTAGTCGGCGTCGACGGTGACCTTCACGCCCTGCACGGTCCGTTCGCGACGGCCCGGTGAGGCCTCGTCGGGGGTCTCGCCGAACTCGCGGCCGTCGGGGAAGCGGAGCTTCACGCGCATGTTGTTGCGCGACAGGTCCTTCGCGATCTGGCGGGGCGGACGGCCGCTGCGCAACATCTGCACGGCGCGGTTCTCGGTCTCCATGGCGACCGTGCCGAGGTCCTTCGTGGACTGCTGGGCGAAGGTGCGGTCGACGGAGATCACCAGCGCGACCATCACGACGATCAGCACCAGCAGCACCGACACGGCCACGCGCCGCCGCAGCGACACGGTGCGCAGGGACGCCGGGCGCAGGTTCACTCCTCGGCCCGCAGCACGTACCCCAGGCCGCGCACGGTGTGCACCAGCCGCGGTCCGTGCTCCTCCAGCTTGCGGCGCACGGCGGAGACGTGGACCTCGACCAGGTTCGGGTCGTAGTCCTCGTAGCCCCACACGGCGGTCAGGATCTGCGTCTTCGACACCACCCGGCCGCGCTGGGCGGCCAGGTACACGAGCAGGCGCAGCTCGGTCGCGGTCAGCTCGATCGGCTGGTCGGCGCGCATCACGACACCGGCGTCGGCGTCCACGACGAGGTCGCCGACCTGCACCGTCGACGGCGTGCGGCCCAGCCTGCGCAGCACGGCCGACACCCGCGCCACCAGCTCGGCCAGCACGAACGGTTTGCCCACGTAGTCGTCGGCGCCGCCGGACAGGCCGCGCAACCGGTCGGGGACGCCGTCGCGCGCGGTCAGCATCACCACGCCCGCGCCGGACGCGCGGCGGATCACCTCGAGCAGCTGGAAGCCGTCACGGCCGGGCAGCATCACGTCGAGCACCACGAGGTCGGGGCGGAAGCGGCCGAGGTCGGCCTCCAGCTGGCGCCCGTCCAGGCGGTGCTGCACCTCGTAGCCCGACTCGCGCAACGCGGACGAGACGGCGGCGCCGATCGCCTCGGCGTCCTCGATCACCAACACCCTGGCGGACACCTCCCCATTCTGCTGATCATCCGCGAAGTCGGCGACCCACCTTCAGCTCAGATTCAGGCTTCGCGCGCACGCTGGGCGCATGTCGAAGAAATCAGCGTGGGCCGGCGCCCTCGTCGCGGCCGCCGGGCTCACCGTCGGCGGCATCGCGGTCGCGACGGCGGCCGACAACCCCGACGGCCCGCCGGCGGCGTTCGCCGAGCGCCACCCCGGCGGCCCCGGCAAGGGCCACGGCCGGGACAAGGCGCAGAACCTCAAGGACAGCACGCTCGTGGTCGGCCGGGTCAAGGCGGTCGAGACGGGCAAGCTCACCATCACCAGGGACGACGGCGGTGAGGTGTCGCTGACCACCGACAGCGGCACGAAGCTGCGCGGCGGTGACCTCGCGGGTCTCAAGACCGACCAGCGGGTGACCGTCCGGGCCAAGGACGGCAAGGCGCTGAACGTGGCCCTCGCCAAGGCGCGCGCGCAGGGCACGGTCAAGGACGTCAACGGCGACAACGCCACGTTGATCCAGGTCGACGGCCTGCAGACGCCGCTGGACCTGTCCGCCGTGAACGAGAAGCCGAAGAACGGCGACCTCGTCGCGGTGACCGGGACCGTGTCCGACGGCAAGACCGTGAAGGTCGATCAGTTGCGTCAGCTGCCGAAATAAAACCGGTCTCCCACGCGGGCCGCCGCGTCTGCGAACATCGCAGTGTGGCGGTTCCGCGAAGCCCGGACAGATGGGTGTTCATCCTGCTGGTCGTAGGACTGGTGGGCATCGGTGTCGCGGTCGCCCTGCTGGTGCCCACCAGGGTCCTGGGAGCGGCGGAGCCCCCGAGGCGGGTGACCGCGACCGTTGTCGAGAGCGGCTCCTGCGGCCAGGGCATGGACACCGTCGAGTGGGACGCCGACGGCCGGAAGGAGCAGGCCAAGCTCGACGGGTGCGGCCACCGCAAGGGCGAGACCGTCGAGGTCGTGATGTCCGCGGGGAACACCGGCACGGTCCAGTCAGCGGCCTCGGTCCCGGCCGGGATGCCGATGGCGAGCCGCCTCACCGCGCTGCTGCTGTGCCTCGCAGCGCTGGCGGGCGGCTTCTACGCGTTCCTCTTCCGCTACGCGCCGCTGCGCGCACCGGCCGTGCTCCCTACTCCCCGGCCGGGGTCACCTTCTTGACGTAGAGCAGCCGGTCACCCGGCTCGATCGCGTCCGCCTCCGGTGCGTCGACGCGGTACAGCGTCTTGCCCCGCACGACGCCCAGCACGATGTCGGACAGGTGCCGCGGCGACCCGCCCACCTCGCCCGGTTCGACGTCGCGCTCGGCGATCGCCAGGCCCGCGTCCGGCGTGAGCAGGTCCTCCACCATCGCCACCACGGACGGCGTCGCGGTGGCCATGCCCAGCAGGCGGCCGGCCGTCTCCGACGACACGACGACCGAGTCGGCACCGGACTGCTTGAGCAGGTGCTCGTTCTCCCGTTCCCGCACCGACGCCACGATCTGCGCCTTGGGTGCGAGCTCGCGGGCGGTGAGGGTGATCAGCACGGCCGTGTCGTCGCGGTTCGGGGCGACGACGATGGCGCGGGCACGGGCCGCGCCGGCGACCCTCAGCACGTCGTTGCGCGTACCGGAGCCGTGCACGACCACGAGCCCCTTGGCGGTCGCCGCGTCGAGCGACTCCTGCACGGTGTCGACGACGACGATCGAACCGGGGTCGACGCCGTCACCGAGCAGCGCCGCGACCGCGGACCGCCCCTTGGTGCCGTAACCGACGACCACCACGTGGTCCCGCACGACCCGCCTCCACTTCTGAATGCGCAACGCCTGACGGGAGCGCTCGGTGAGAACTTCGAGTGTCGTGCCGACCAGCACGATCAGGAACAGGACCCGCAGCGGCGTGATGACGAGGACGTTCACCAGCCGCGCGGTGGACGAGGCGGGCGTGATGTCGCCGTAGCCGGTCGTGGAGAGCGACACCGTGGCGTAGTAGAACGCGTCGAGCAGCGAGACGCCGTCCTCGTTGACGTCGCGGTAGCCGTCGCGGTCCAGGTAGACGATCAGCACCGCGAGCAGCAACGCGGCCATCGCGCCGACGACGCGCTTGAGGATCGCGCGGACCGGGCTCTGCACCTGGTCCGGCATCCTGACCACGCCGACGAGCGAGTGCGAGGCCTCGTCAGACAGGCTCATCGGGTCAACCTCTCGGGGAGCATCCGCCACAGGTGAGCGGCCGCCTCCGCGCCTTTGAGGAGCAACGGCACGACTACGCGCTCGTTCGGCGCGTGGACGCGATCATCCGGCAACGTCGCACCGAGGTACACGAGGGGCACCCCGAGCCACGCCTGCAGCACCGCGGCCGGCCCCGACCCGCCCGCCCGCGCGAACCGCACCGGCTGGTCGAAGGCCAGCTCGAACGCCTCGCGGACGGCCTCGTTCGCCGGGTCGTCCGGGCTGATGGCGTACGGCGGCACGCCCGTGCCGCGGAAGCTGACCTCGGCCCTGATGCCCTCGGGCGTGTGCTTCGCGACGAACTCGCGCAACTGGTCGGCGACGTTCTCCGGCAGCTGGTCCGGCACGAGCCGGAAGCTGACCTTCGCGGTCGCGGCCGCCGGGATGATCGTCTTCAGGCCGGGTCCGGTGTACCCGGCCGACAGGCCGTTGACCTCGGCGGTCGGGCGGACCCAGAGCCGTTCGAACGTGGTGTAGCCGGGTTCGCCGGACAGCGCCTGCGCGCCGCCGCCGTTGGCCGCGAGCCACTTCCGCTCGTCGAACGGCAGCGCGGCGTAGTCGGCGCGTTCCCGCTCGGTCGGCTCGCGGACGTCGTCGTAGAAACCGGGGAGTTGAACGCGGCCGTGCTCGTCGTGCAGCGCCGCGACCAACCGCGCGAGTGCCGTCGCCGGGTTCGGGACCGCACCGCCCGCGCGTCCGGAATGGACGTCGTCGATGCCGCCGAAGAACGTGATCTCACCGCCGAGAACACCGCGTTGCCCGGTGTTGACCGTCGGTGCGTCGCGATCGTGCAATGCCGTGTCGGTGAACACGACGAGGTCACATCCGAGATCGCTTTTGTGGTCTTCGAGGAGCTTTCGCAGGTGCGGGGAACCCGATTCCTCCTCACCCTCGACGAAAAGCTTCAGGGTGACGCTCGGCGCATTCTGCCCGGTCGCGGACAGGTGCGCCCTCACCGCGAGCAGGTGCATCGCGACCTGGCCCTTGTCGTCGCTCGCACCCCGCCCGCGCAGCTCGTCGCCGCTGAGGACGGGCTCGAACGGCGGGTGGTGCCAGCGTTCCACCGGGTCCACCGGTTGCACGTCGTGGTGGCCGTAGACCAGCACGGTCGGTGCGCCGGGGTCCTCGGCGGGCCAGCACGCGTAGACCGCGGGCAGCGCCGGGCCGTGGTCCCAGACCTCGACCTGCGGCCACCCGTCGGCGCTGAGCCGATCGGCCAGCCACCGGGCGGATCGGTGCACGTCGGCGTGGTGCGCCGGGTCGACGCCGATCGACGGGATGGTCAGCCACTCGCTGAGCCCGGCCACGAACTCCTCGGCCAGCGCGGCGACCGCGGACCGTTCTGGATGATGAGAATCACCTGCCACGCCGCAGGACAATAGGCCAGCCCGCGCTCGCCTACGCGGTGCAGGCATGACAGGGTGACGGCATGGAACCGAACCGTTCCCGAGCGCGATCGGCGTTGGCGCTCGCCGCACTGCTCGGGCTGGCCGGGGCAACCCACTTCACCAGGCCGAAGTACTACGACGCGATCGTTCCGCGTGCGCTGCCCGGCACCCCGCGGCAGTGGACGTACGCGTCGGGCGCGGCCGAGCTCGCCGTCGCGGCAGCCGTCGCCGCACCCCGCACCCGCAGGCTCGGCGGTCTCGCCGCCGCGGCGCTGTTCGTCGCGGTGTTCCCGGCAAATGTGAAGATGGCTCTCGATTTCCGGGACAAATCACCCAAAGCCAAGGCAATTGCCTACGGTCGCCTGCCGTTGCAGGTCCCTCTTGTGGCATGGGCGTGGAAAGTGGCGAAGTCGTCGCCCTGACCACCCCCGGTGGTGAGTGGCGGGGTGTCGGCAAACGCTGTCATTTCTTGCGCGAGAAACCTTAGGATGCGCCCTGTGCAAACGCTTCTGCAACGCGCCGCGGCCGCGCTCGGCTGGGACGGGGTCGCCGTTCCGGACGTCGCCGTGCTCGGCCAGCAGGTGTCCGCGGTGGTGCGTTTGCTGCCCGAGGTCCACGAGTGGAGAACCCAGAACGGCTGGCCGCCGCGCGCGGACCCGTCGTGGTTCCGCTCCTGGTTCGAGCCGGCCGCGCACGACCGCCTGCCCGTTGCCGCCGTGGAGCTGGTCGGCGTGCTCGTCAGCGAGTCGACGACGGACCGAGCGCTCCAGTCGTGCGGCACGTTGCTGACCCTCGCGCCGTGTGCGGTCATGTTGCCGCGGACCGGTGAGTCGCAGGCGTGGTCGTTCATCGAGCTCGACTACTACGGCATCGGTGTCGTGGTCGCGGACGAGCACTCCGCCGACCTGATGGTGCCGCCGGAGGACCGCTCACCGGAGTTCGGGCCGTCGCTGTTCGGCCGGTGGCTGCTCGAAGTGCTCTACGAACGCGTGCTGAAGGCCTCGCACGCACCGGCCGGGACCAGCCCGCAGTCCTGAGCCAGCCCGCAGTCCTCGGTCAGCCCGCGGTCCTGCCTAGCCCACGGTCCTGATCAGGGCCTTCAGGCCGTCCTCGTCCAGCAGGTCGGCCGGGCGCACCGTGTGGTCGTGCCGGACGTAGTGGAACGCGGCCCGCACCCGTTCCAGCGGCTCGTCCACCAGCGCCGCCCACGCCAGCCGGTACGCGGCGAGCTGCACCGACAACGCCGGCAGCGCCTCCTCGTCCGGCACCGCGCCGGTCTTCCAGTCGACGACGGTCCAGCCGTCCGGGTCCCGGTAGACGGCGTCCATGCGGCCGCGCACCGAGATCCCGTCGAACTCCGCCTCGAACGGCACCTCCACGTCGTGCGGGGTGCGGTCGGCCCACGGGCTGCTCAGGAACGCCTCCTTGAGGCGGTCCAGGTCCGTGTCGGGCGAGGCGTCGGCGTCACCGGCGCCGGGCAGCTCGTCGATGTCGAGCAGGCGGGTGGCGCCGAAGCGGTTCTCCAGCCACGTGTGGAACGCGGTGCCGCGGCGGGCCAGCGGGTTCGGCGGGAACGGCAGCGGCCGACGCAACCTGCGGGCGAGCAGGTCGGGGTCCTTGGCGAGCTCGACGAGCTGGCTCACGCTCAGGTGGTCGGGCAGCAGGACCTGCTCACGCCGGTTCATCGAGGCGGCCCGTTCGGCGAGCAGCACGTCGACGTCCGCGGCCCAGCCCTCGGGGTCGGCGTCCTCCGGCAGCTCCGGGTCGTCGGGGACCACGTCGTCGGGCAGCGGTTCCGGCTCGGGCGGGAAGTCCTCGTCCGGTGGCTCGTCCGGTGGCGGGTAGTCCTCGTCGGCGGGGGTCTCCGGTTCCGGTTCCGGCTCGAAGACCAGCGGCAGCGGCTCCGGCGGTGCGGTGCGGAGCCGGTCGAGCGCGGCCAGCACCAGCTCCGCGCCCTCGACGACGGCGTCACGGCGCTTGCCCAGCGGGTCGGCGGGCCACTGCGCGGCCTTCACGTCCTCGGCGAGCGGGTTCGGGGTGCCGGGCTCGGGTTCGTCGGCCCAGACGCTGATGTCGCCAGGGGCGTTGTCGCGCTGCAGGACCGCGTGCATGTCGGTGAGGAACACCGAGGGGCCCTTGGGTTTGTCGCCCGCTTCGCCCCACCAGTGGCCGGACAGCAGCAGGCTGTGCTCGGCACGCGTGACGCCGACGTAGAACAGCCGTCGTTCCTCGACCTGCCTGCGGTCCTCGAACTCCTCGGCGTGGATCGTGAGGGCCTCGTCGACCTCCTTGCGGTTCTGGCCGGCACTCAGCTTCAGCTCGGGCAGGTCCTGCGCGTCACCGCGCAGGTCGGCGGGCAGCTCGGTGACCGCCTTGAGCCAGCACGACGACTTCTTGCGGCCCGGGAACACGTCCTTGACCAGGTGCGGCAGCGCGACGATGTGCCACTCCAGGCCCTTCGCCGAGTGCACGGTCAAGATCTGCACCCGGTCCTCGGACACCTCGACCTCGCCCGGCTCCAGCCCGTCCTCGGCGTGCTCGGCGGTGTAGAGGTAGTCGAGCAGCGACGGCAGCGTCGCCGACGGGCTCGCGGCCGCGAAGTCCGCGACGACGTCGGCGAAGGCGTCCAGGTGCGCGCGACCGACCATGCCCGGCCGCGACATGGCCTCGATGTCCAGCAGCAACGTCCGTTCGACGTCCGCCACCAGCTCCGGCAGCGGCTGGTCGAGCCTGCGCCGGATCGCCGCCAGCTCACCGCCGAGCCTGCGGATCCGCCGGTACCCGTCCGTCGAGTACGCGTCCGGGTCGCCGGGGTCGTCCAGCGCGTCGGCGAGCCCGGCCTGCTCGGCGTGCTCCCCCGGCAGCGCGTCCGCGATCACCAGCAGCGGATCGTCCACGGCGGACTGTCGCGACTGGACACCGGCCAGGTCCCGCGCCCTCGTCCACAACGCGGCCAGGTCGCGCGCCGCGAGCCGCCAGCGCGAGCCGGTGAGCAACCGCGCGGCCGCCGTGCCCGCGAGCGGGTCGACGAGGACGCGCAGCGCGGACACCAAGTCCCGCACCTCGGGCTCGTCGAGCAGCCCGCCGAGCCCGACGACCTCGACGGGCAGCCCGCGTTCCCGCAGCGCCGCGGCGATCGCCGCCATGTCGGACCGGCGCCGCACCAGCACGGCCGCGGTCGGCGGCGCCCCCTCCGCGTCGAGGTGGGCGATCCACTGCGCCGCGAGGTTGTCCGCCATCCAGTCGAGCTCCTGGCGGATGTCGGCGTGCAGCGCGAGCCGCACGTCCCCCGGCCCCGCACCCGGACGGGCCTTGAGCTCCTCGACGTCGAGACCGGCCTCCCGCAACGGCAACGACACCGCGTTCGCGAGCTCCAGCACCTCCGGCGGGTTGCGGAAGCTCGTCAGCAGCCCGAACTTCGTCGTCGGCGGGAAGTCGTCCGCGAACCGCGGCAGGTTCGCCGCCGACGCACCGCGCCAGCCGTAGATCGCCTGCGCCGGGTCGCCCACCGACGTGACCGGCATCGGCGCGCCCTCACCGAAGAGGCTGCGCAACAGCACGCGCTGCGCGTGCCCGGTGTCCTGGTACTCGTCGAGCAGCACCGCGCCGTACCGGGCCCGTTCGCCCTCGCTGACCTCGGGGAACCCGGCGAGCTGCGCGGCCAGCGACATCTGGTCGGCGAAGTCGAGCGCCGCCTCCCTGCGCTTGCGCTGCTGGTAGGCGTCGAGCAACGGCAGCAACGCCACCCGCAACCGTTGCGCCGCAACGATCTCCTTGAGCTTCTCGGGCAACGCGTCCCGCTGCCGCGGCGCCTTGGGGGCGTTCTCGACGAGCTCGGTGAGCCGCGCGGCGTGGTCCTGCAGCTGCTCGGGCGTGACGAGGTGCTCACCCAGCTCACCGGCGAGCGAGAGCAGGTACCCGGTGATGGTCGCGGGCACCTTGTCGGTGTCGAGGTCCTTGGCCCACGTCGACACGACGCGGTGCGCGAGCTGCCACGCCGCGGTCTCGGTGAGCAGCCGCACCCCGGGCTCGACCGGGAGCCGCAACCCGTGCTCGGTGACGAGCCGCCCCGCGTAGGCGTGGTAGGTGAGCACGACGGGTTCGCCGGTCAACACCGCCATCTTGCGCTCGCCGCTGGGGTCGAGGTCGTCGAGCAGGGTGGAGCCGGCGAGCCGCCTGAGCCGCGCCCGCACCCGGTCCGCGAGCTGGCGGGCGGCCTTGCGGGTGAACGTCAGGCCCAGGACGCGGTCCGGCTCGACCAGCCCGTTCGCCACCAGCCAGACGACCCGCGCGGCCATGGTCTCGGTCTTGCCCGCACCCGCGCCGGCGATGACCAGGGCGGGGCGGGCGGGGGCGGCGATGACCTCGGCCTGCTCGGGGGTCGGCTTGTTGAGGCCGAGGGCTTCGGCGATCTCGAAGGGGCTGACGGTCATGGCCGCCTGCCTGTGGGGTGGGGAGCGGGCTCGGGACGATGGCGGTCGACGCGCGCATGGCGGTCAACACGCGCACGGCGGCCAACGCGCGCACGGTGGTCAACACACGCATGGCGGTCAACGCACGGCCGGTGCTCACCGCGCTCAACGCGCGCATGCCGTCCGACGGCTCCGTGCCGTCCCATGCGCGCCAGCGCGCCAGCCGCTGGGAGCCGCGCCGCGCCAGCAGGCCCCCCAGCACCCACACGTCGCTCCCCCGCCACACGCCCAACGCGCGCACGCCACTCAACAGCCCCACGCCACCCAACAACCCCACACCGCCCACCACGCGCGCGGCATGCGCCCGTGGCAAGGCGCGGCTCAGCGCACGAGGCGAAGAACCGGACCGGGGTGCTGAGCAACGTCACCGGCACATCTTCCTACCTGCTCCGAACGGCTCCGCACCAGCCGGGTGGACGCGGTCGCCCGGCGGTGCGCCGGGAGGGAGGTGCAGGTCACCGGCGGGCCTCACCACCTACTCGCTCACCTGGCGGCCGGACGGGTGGACCGGGCACGTGGTGCGGGCCGGGCAGCGGTCGCAGTCGGCGTTCTCGCGCGCCGTGTACGAGGGGCCGAGCACGGACTCGGCCGCGTCTTGGACGACCTCCAGCCACGCGCGGACGCCCTGTTCGTCCAGGGGGGCCTGGGTGCGTTCCACGGCGCCGGTCTTCTTGTCCTCGCGGGCCACGTACAGCAGGCGGGCGCCGCCCGGTTCGGTGCCGAGGCCGATGTGCGTGAAGCCGCCCAGGGAGGTGGCCAGCTGGTAGACGGCGAGCTGGGGGTGTTCCTGGCCGGCGTCGCGGGAGACCGGGTTCTTGCCGGTCTTGATGTCCACGACGATCGGGCGGCCGTCGGCGTCGTGTTCGAGGCGGTCGACGCGGCCGCGGACCTGGAGCCAGGGGCCGCCGTCGCGTTTCGGGACCTCGACGGACATCTCCTCCTCGACCGCCACCTGGGTGAGCTGGCTGCGGGTCATGGTGAGCCAGGCGAGGAACGTGTCCAGCATCTTCTCGACGCGCATGCGTTCGCGGCGGGAGAACCAGGGGGCGCCCGCGTCGACGGCGGCCCAGGCCTCGTCGAGCTTCACGCGCAGCTCGCGGGCGTCTGCACCCGAGGCGGCGGCTTGGGCGAGGGCGTGGACGAGGGTGCCGGTGACGGAGGCGAGCTCGGCCGGGTCCTGGCCGCCGTGGCGTTCGACGACCCAGCGCAGCGGGCACTTGGTGATCACCTCGATGGTCGAGGGGGTCACGCTGACCTTCTGCTCTTCCGTCCACAGTGGATCTTCTGACGACACGGCGGCGACGCCGTACCAGGACTCCGGGTGCGCGCCGGGAACGCCGGCCTCGGCCAGGCGGGCCAGCTGGGTGGCGGCGCGCGAACGGCGATCGGCCGGCTCCGCGTCCGAGCACACCACCCGGCGCAGCTCGCCGACCAGCTCGGCGAGCACCAGGCCGCGCTGGGGGCGGTGGAGCTTGCGCTCGTCCTCGGCGGACGACTCGATCTCGTCCAGGAAGCGCGACGGCTGCTCGTCCTCGCCGCGGACGGCGCTGATCAGCAGCTTCGACCGGGCCCGCGACGCCGCCACGAGCAGCAGGCGGCGTTCCTCGGCCAGGATCGGCGCCACCGCGGACACCGACGGCTCCAGGCCGGCCAGCACGTCCACCATCCGCTCGACGCCCAGCACCGTGCCGCGCAGCCGCAGGTCGGGCCACGCGCCCTCCTGCACCCCCGGCACCGCGACGACCTCCCACTCCCGGCCGGCGGCGGCGTGCGCGGTCAGCACCGCCACGGCCTCGCCGACGGGTGCGGCGGCGGCCAGCGTGTCGCCGACGATCCGCTGCGACTCCAGGTAGTCCGCGAAACCGGCCACACCGGAGCCCGGCAACCGGTCGACGTACTTCGCGGCCGCCTCGAACAACGCCACGATCGCGTCGAGGTCGCGGTCGGCCTGCATGCCGGTCACGCCGCGGCGCGCCGACTGCGTGACCCACCGCTCCTGCAGCCCGGTGGCCGTCCACAGCTCCCACAGCACCGACTCGACCGTCGCACCGCGGCCGATCGCCTTGCGCGCCAGCGACAGCAGGTGCGAGATCCGGCGGGCGGGCAGCGACTCGACGTCCTCCAGCGCGGCCAGCCGGTCGTCGGTCAGCAGCACCTCGACCAGCAGCTCCCCGCTCGGCCGGTCACCGCCGGCGGCCATCTCCAGCCGCCGCAGACCACGCCGCAACCGCCGCAGCGCCAACGGGTCCGCACCACCGTACGACGACGACAGCAGCATCGCCGCCGTGTCCTCGTCCAACGCGGACGGTGAGGCCGCCGCACGCACCAAGGCCAGCAACGGGCGCACGGACGGCTGTTGCGCCAACGGCAGCTCGTCCGACGGCACCGCCACCGGTACGCCCGCGGCGAGCAGCGCGCGCTGCAACACCGGTAGCGACAACGTGGCCGACCGCACGATCACGGCCATCTGCGACCACGGCACCTCATCGGCCAGGTGGGACCGCCGCAGCTGGTCCGCCACCCACGTGGCCTCCTGCGCGGCCGAGGCGAGCAGCCGCACCTGCACCGTCCCCTCGCCGTCGACCGGCAGCACCGACCGCGTCGGCGACGCACCGGGCAGCCGGGCGGCCAGCCGCGCCACCGCGTCGCGCACCTCGGGCAGCATCCGGTGCGACTGCGCCAGCACCACCGTCTCGCCCGGCACGTCCCGCAGGATGTCCGGGTCGGCGCCGCGGAACGTGAAGATCGCCTGGTCGGGGTCACCGGCGAGAATGAACCGCGCCGCACCCGACCCCAGCGTCCTGATCAGCGAGTACTGCATCGGGTCGAGGTGCTGCGCGTCGTCGACCAGCAGGTACCGCACCCGCCGCCGCTCGGCCCACAGCAGATCCTCGTCCGTCGCGAACGCCGCGTAGGCCATCGCCACCAGCTCGGCCGCGTCCAGCGCGGGGGCGAACGCCGTCGCGGAGTCCATCCCCGACAGCAGGTTCACCTCCTCGTACTGCTGCCCGAACCGCCCGGCCGCCACCCACTCGTCGCGCCCGTGCCGCTCGCCCAGCTCGACCAGGTCCTCCGGGCCCAGCCCGCGTTCGGCGGCGCGCAGCAGCAGGTCCCGCAGCTCGTGCGCGAACCCGGGCAGCTCCAGCGCCGGCCGCAACCGCTCCGGCCAGTGCGCGGCGCCCAGCTCGACGTCACCGGCGAGCAGGTCGCGCACCATCGCGTCCTGCTCCGGCCCGGACAGCAACCGCGGCGGCGGCTCGCCGAGCAGCACCGCCTGGTTGCGCAGCACCGCGAACGCGTACGAGTGCACGGTGCGCACCAGCGGCTCGCGCACCGTCGGGAACCGCCCGGTCAGCAGCCGCGTGACGTGGGCGCGCAACGCCACGGACGCGCGCCGGTTCGCCGTGAGCACCAGCACGTTCTCCGGGTCGGCGCCGTGCTCCAGCACCACGTGCGCGGCCAGCTCGGCCAGCAGCGTCGTCTTGCCCGTGCCGGGGCCGCCGAGGACGCGCACGAAGCCCTCGTGCGCGAAGACCCGCTGCGCAGCGGCGTCCCACCGGGGACGCGGGCGCGTCTCCGGTCTCCTGCGGACCAGCTGGGGTGGAAGTGCCACGCCTCGATTTCACCACGCTGCACCGACAAGATCAGTCCCGCCCGCCGATCGGAGCACCCGCCGCTGCCGTCCACCTCCTCGACGGGGAGCGGTGGTTCAGCCCGTTTTGACGGTGTTGTGAGCCTCGCCACTGCGCAGCCCGCAGCCGGTCCGGACGAACTCCCCCGGCGATCGGACGTGACCCCGACCCCGTCCGGTCACCGGGGCTGCAGGCCCTCCAGGAACTCCCCGGCCGCACGGGCCACGCCGAAGTGGGCGCCGGTCGCGAAGCTCGCCCCCGCCGCACGCCACCACTCGGCCTGCTCGGCGCTGGTGATCCCGTCGACCGCCACCGACACACCGCGTTCCCGCAGCAACGGCAGCAGCGCCGCGACGTACGGCGACCGGCTCTCCACCAGGCCGCGGGCCACCCGCACCGCGCGGACCGGCAGGTCGGAAGCGAGCAGGCCGAAGTCCAGCGGTCCCAGGCCGAAGTCGTCGATCGCCGTCAGCACGCCCATGCGGGTCAGGACGGCGACGTTGTCCGCGGCGTCGGCCATCGGCAGCACCGAGCCGGGCACGCTGATCATCAGCTGGTCGGTGGGCAGCCCGACCTGGTCGAGCACGCCCACGACCCGCGAGACCAGGTCCGCGTCGGCCGACTGGTGCGCGGTGAGCCGCATCGCGAGCGCGCGGTCGAACTGGCCGCGCTGGCGCCACCACACCGACTGGCCGGCGGCGACCCGCAGCGCCCACTCGCCGAGCGGCAGGATCAGCCCGGTCTGCTCGGCCAGCTCCGCGCACCGGTCGTGGCCCAGCTCGCCCGCGTCCGGCCGGTCCCAGTGCAGCGCGGCCTCGACACCGCTGACCACCCCGCCGACCAGGTCGACGACCGGCCGGTACCGCACGGTGATCTCGCCGTCCTCCCACGCGCTCGGCATCGCCACGGCCAGCGCGTCGTCACGGCGTTCCTCGGCGTCCTGGCCCGCGTGGAACAGCTCCCACTGGCCGCGGCGGCCCTTCTTGGCCCTGCGCAGCGCGCGTTCCGCCGAGCGCAGCACGTCGAGCGGCTCGCTGTCGGCGGCCGGCCGGTGCACGACGCCCGCGCTGACCGACACCGCCAGCCCGTGACCGTCCACATAGGTCGGTTCCAGCCCGAGGTCGTCGTTGATGCCGCGCATGACGGCGTCGATGCCCGGCGTGGTCGCGGTGTTCTCGACCAGCACGCCGAACTCGTCGCCGCCGAACCGGGCGATCATGACCTTCTCGTCCGCCAGCAACGCCTTCAGCCGCTGCGTGACGTGCTGCAGCAGGCGTTCGACGACCCGGCCGCCGAAGGTGTCGCGCAGCATGCCGAACGCGTCGAGGTCGAGGTGGAACACCGTGATGCCGTGCTCGGGGTCGCACTTGCGCAGCGCGATCTCCAGCTGGGTCGTGAAGAACTGCCGGTTCGGCAGGCCGGTGAGCACGTCGTGCAGCGCCTGCCGCTTGAGCTCGCCCTGCAGCAGCGCCAGCTCCGTGCCGTCCTCGACCACCACGACGAAGTGCATCGGCTTGTCGTCGGCGCCGCGCAGCAACGACGCCGTCAGCGTCACCCGCGCCGACTCGCCGTCCTTGCGCAGCAACCGCTGCGACTGCCGGACCCGCTCGGTGGCGCCGGCGGCCAGGTCGGCGAGCGCCTCCCGCAGCATGTCGGTGAAACCGGGCTGGATCAGGTCGAGCAGCGGCACACCGGTGAGCTCGTCGGAGGTGCTGCCGAGGATCTGCCCGATCGCGGCGTTGACCTGGAGCAACCGGCCGTCGAGGTCGACGATCAGCACGCCGTTGGTCGAGGAGGTGACCACCTCGTTGAAGCGGGCCTCGCTCTCCCTGAGGTTCCAGTTCGCGTCGCGGACCGCCTTGAGCAACGACTTCTGCATGCCCTCCTGCTGGGAGAGCACGGACTCGGTGCTGGCGGCGGTGAACCCGACGCCGAGGGCGCCCACGGCGAGCGCGACCCGTTCCGCGTACCGCTCGACGGGCTGGAACTCCGGCAGCGCGAGCAGGCCCTTGCCCAGCACCTCGGTGGTGCAGCGCAGACCGGCCTTCCCGAGGTGGCCCAGGCCCACCAGGTCGGCGCCCAGCTGCTCGACCGCCGTCGCGCGGAACGGTTCCTCGTGCAGCAGGGCGCACAACGCGTCGAGCCGGCCGCTCAGCTCCTCGTCGAGCTCCTGGCTGCCGCGCGGGATGACGACGGTGCCGAGCAGCCGGTAGGACCACTTGCGCGCGAGCGTCAGCCGCGCCCGGACGGCGTCCTCGGGCGACGGGGTTGCGTCACGTGCACGACTCGGCTTCGGCATTCGGGGCTGCCTCGTCACGGGCTCGGAGTGTCCGGCAGTTTAGCCACGCACCGTCGGTCCCACCTCAACCGGCGACGTGAATCGACATCACCCTATCGGTATCGGCTATGACTTACGACCGACCCCTGCGAAGGCGATCCGGTTCACCGCCGGGTCGTCGGAGATGTCACCAGGACCGGAAGGTCGCCATTCGGCGTACTTGACCAGTCCCGGTTCGACCAGCTCGAAATCACCGAAGAAGGCTTCGATCTCGGCGCGGTCGCGATAGGCGACGTCACCGCCGCCGGCCTTGCTCATCCGGTCGGTGACGGCCCTGGCCTCGTCGTTGACGTGGTCGCCGGCCATGTGCGAGATCGCGAGGTAGCTCCCGGCGGGCAACGCCTCGCGGTAGCGCTTGAGCAGCCCCTGCGGGTCGGCGTCGTCCGGCACCCAGTGGACCATGAACAGCAGCAGCAGCCCGACCGGCTGGTCGAAGTCGAGCAGCCGCCTGACCTCGCCGCTGCTCAGGATGCTCTCCGGGTCGCGCATGTCGGCCTGCAGCACGCCGACGCGGTCGTTGCCCGCGACGATCAGCTCACCGTGCGCCACGGCGACGGGATCGCGGTCCACGTAGACGACCCGGCACTCCGGGGCCTGCTCCTGCGCGACCTCGTGCACGTTCGCCACGGTCGGGATGCCGGAGCCGATGTCGAGGAACTGCCGCACCCCCTGCTCGGTCATGAACCGCACGGCACGGCGCAGGAAGGCCCGGTTGAGACGGGCCGCGCTGCGCGAGTGCGGCATCATCTCCTCGGCCTTGTCGCCCATCACGCGGTCGACCGCGAAGTTGTGCGCGCCGCCGAGCAGGTAGTCGTAGACCCGCGCCGCACTGGGCACGGACACGTCCACGCTCTGCGGGATCCAGTTCTCGTCGGCCACGGCGACCACCCTCTTGAGGTTGCGGACGCACAAGCTTAGTCATGCACGAAGCGCACTCGATTAGGCCGCAAGTGTGAACACACGCCACCCGAACGGGCACTGTCATCCTCACCCGAACGACTCATAAGGTGGTCCATCCTTTCCACGTCGCGAGGAGCGATGATGTCCGTCCCGGTGGCACCCGGTCGGCTGCCATTTCTCGGGCACACGTTGCCAATGCTCAGGAAAAGATTCGCCTTCACCGGGAATTTGCGTGGTCGCGGTGATCTGGTGGAAGTCCACCTGGGTCCGATGCGCACCTATTTCGTCACCAGCCCGCGGTTGACGCACCAGGTGCTGGTCACCGACGCGCCGAAGTTCCACAAGGGCCGGATGTACGACAAGTTCCGCCCGTTCGTGGGCAACGGGCTCGCGGTGTCCAGCGGGTCGTTCCACCTGCGCCAGCGCCGGATGGTGCAGCCGGCGTTCCACCGCGACCGGATCGCGGGCTACGTCACCGTCATGGCCCGCGCGGCGCGCGAGGTCGTCGACGGCTGGCGGCCGGGCGAGGTGCGGCAGCTGGAGGCCGACATGCAGGGCCTCGCCGTCACGATCGTCGGTGAGGCGCTGTTCTCCACCGAGATCGGTCAGCGGGCGATCGACGAGGCCCGGCGGTCCGTCTTCGTGATCATCCGCAACGGCATCCTGCGCGCGTTGTCACCGGGGTTCGTGGAGAAGCTGCCCATCCCGGCGAACCGCGAGTTCGACGAGGCGGTCGACCGGATGCGGGCGATCGTGCAGGAGGTCATCGCGGCCCGCCGCGACGACCCGGCCGACCACGGCGACCTGCTGTCGACCATGCTGGCCGCCAGGGACGCCGAGACCGGCGAGCCGATGACCGACGAGCAGGTCTTCGACGAGGTCATCACGCTGCTGACGGCCGGGATCGAGACCACCGCGCTCGCACTGGCGTGGATCTTCCACGAGATCGCCGCGAACCCCGACGTGCAGCGGCGGGTCGTGGCCGAGGTCGACGAGGTGCTCGCCGGGCGCGCGGTCACGGTCGACGACGTGCCGAGGCTGACCTACGTCGGCCAGGTGGCGAGCGAGGTGCTGCGGAAGTACCCGCTGTGGCTCGTCATGCGCCGCACCGCCGAGGAGGTCGACCTCGGCGGCGTCCGCCTGCCACCGGGCACCGAGGTGATCCTCAGCCCGCACACCCTGCACCACGACCCCGCGCAGTTCCCCGACCCCGAGCGCTTCGACCCGGACCGCTGGACGCCCGACCGCGTCCGGCAGCTGCCGAAGGGCGCGTTCGTCCCGTTCGGCGGCGGCATCCACCAGTGCATCGGCAACCACTTCGCGCTGACCGAGATCGCCGTCGTCGTGGCGGCGGTCTGCTCGCGCTACCGGCTGGTCCCGGACCGGCCCGTGCGCACCACGTTCACCAATGCGGCCTACCCCAACGACCTGATGATGAAGGTCGTCCCCCGCTAGTTGGAGGTTTGTTCCCCCATGCGTTTCCGTCGGCTCTGTGCCGCCGTGCTGCTCGCCGCGCTCTTACCGGTGCCCGCGCAGGCGAACGCCGCCCAGACCACCTGTGAGGACGTGTACACGCCCGTCCAGTTCGGACTGGTCAAGCAGACGATGTACGGCCGCCTCTGCGTCCCCCGCGGGGCCAGGGCGGTCCAGGTGCTCGTCCCCGGTGGCACCTACACCAGCGGCTACTGGGACATCCCGGTCGGTCCCGAGGCCCGGTCGGTCGTGCGCGCCATGAACAGCGCCGGCATCGCCACCATGGCGGTGGACCGGATCGGCACCGGCAAGAGCACCAAGCCGCTCAGCATCCTGGTCGACGTCCCCAACCAGGCCGAAGCGGTGCACCAGATCGTCGAGCGCCTGCGGCAGCGGTTCGCGAAGGTGCTGATCGGCGGGCACTCCATCGGTTCCGCGATCGCGATGGCCGAGGCCGGCCGGTACCGCGACGTCGACGGCGTGCTGGTCACCGGCATGACCCACCAGTGGGACTACGTCCGGGCCGTGCCCGCGCTGACGAACCTGATCCCCGCCGTGCTCGACGCGAAGCTGAGCCTGCGCGGTCTCGACCTCGGCTACCTGACCACGGCACCCGGCACCCGTTACACCATGTTCCACGCACCGGGCCCGAAGGTCACCGACGTGGTGAACCTCGACGAGTCCACCAAGGACGTCGTGTCGGCCGGTGAGTTCGTCACGACCGCGCTGATGTCGAACATCGTGCTCCCCGCGAGCGGTGCCATCGACGTGCCGGTGATGACCGTGCAGACCTCGGCCGACTACTTCTGCGGCACCCCGCCGCTCGGCGCCGACTGCTCGTCGTCCGCGGCACTGGCCCGCTCCGAGCGGCCGTTCTACCCGCGCGCACCGCGGCTGGACGCCTTCGTGGTCAACGGGTACGGCCACTGCTTCAACTTCTCGGTGACGGCCGCTGACGCCTACCACACGGCCGTCGTCACCTGGCAGCGCAGCGTCTGACGGCATCTGCAAGGGGGCTAGAGCTTCTGCAGGAACTCGCCTGCGTCGCGTGGAACGCCGAAGTGGGTGCCGATCGCGAGGTCGGCGCCCGCTCGCGCCCACCACTCGGCCTGGGCGGCGGTCTCGACGCCGTCCACGCAGATGTTCACGCCCAGCTCGTGCACGGCGGGGATGAGCGCGGCGCACCGCTCGTCCTGCTTGCGCACCAGGTCCCCCGGCACCAGCACGGACGCGATCGGCAGCTCCGAGAGCCAGTTCAGGTCGCGCGGGCCGAGAGCGAAGTCCTCCAGCGCGATCCGCACTCCCCTGGCCGCCAGCGTGCCCAGGTTCTCCGCCGCGCAGGCCACGCCCAGCACGCCGACCGGCATGCTCAGCGTCAGCCGCTCGTGCGGCAGACCGGTCTCCTCGATCACCCGCGCCACGCGGGACACGAGGTCGCCGTCGGTCGACTGGTGGCGGGTGAGCCGGACGCCGAACTGCGCGTCGAGCTCACCGCGGTGCCGCCACCACTGGGCCTGACCGGCGACGATCCGGATCAGCCACTCGCCCATCGGCAGGATCATGCCCGTGGCGTCGGCGAGCTCGGCGCAGCGGTCGGTGAGGTCCCAGTGCAGCACGGCCTCCACGCCCGCCAGCTCACCGGTCGCGAGCGCGCGCACCGGCCGGTAGCAGACGCCGATGTCACCCTGTTCCCACGCGCCCGGCATCACGACGGCCAGCGCGTGGTCACGGCGCCGTTCGGTGTCCTGGTTGCTGTGGAACAACTCCCACTGGCCGCGCTGGTCCTTCTTGGCCTGCCGCAACGCGAGGTCGGCCATGCGCAGCAGCTCGACCGGGTCGACGTCCGGCGAGGGCCGGTGCACGACGCCCGCGCTCACCGACACCGCGAGCCCGTGCTCGTCGACGAACACCGGTTCGGCCAGGTCGGCGTTGATCGTGGTCATCATCGTCGCGATGTCCGGTGTGGCGGCGGAGTTCTCGACGACGACGCCGAACTCGTCACCGTCGAACCGGGCGACCATCGCCTGTTCGCGCGACAGCAACGCGCGCAGCCTGCGGGCCACGTGCTGCAGCAGCCGCTCGCCGACCCGGCCGCCGAGGCTGTTGCACACCAGGCCGAACGCGTCGAGGTCGAGGTGGAACACCGTCACGCCGAGCACGGGGTCGGCCCTGCGCAGCACGGTCTCCAGGTGGGTGGTGAAGAACTGCCGGTTCGGCAGGCCGGTCAGCACGTCGTGCAACGACTGCCTGCGCAGTTCTCCTTGCAGCAGCGCGAGTTCCGTGGCGTCGTCGGCGACCACCAGCACGTGGCTGGGCTTGTTGTCGCCGTCGCGCAGCAGTGACGCCGTCAGCGTCACCTTGGCCACGTCGTCCTCGCCGCGCAACAGGTGCAGCGGTTCCCGTTCGAACTCACGGCGTTCGGCCAGCACGCGTTCGACCATCTCGCGGAACACGACGACCGACCCCGGCGCGACCAGGTCCATGAGCCGCGTGCCCGGATCGGGCTTGTGGCCCAGGACGTCGCCGACGGCGTCGTTGACCCACACCACCTTGCCGTCGAGGCCGACGACGAAGATGCCGCTGGTCGACGACGTCGCGATGCCGGCGAACCTGGCCTCGCTGCGCCGCTGGTCCCGCTGCGCGTCACGGGCGGCCTTGAGCAGCGCGAGCTGCATGCTCTCCTGCTGGTCCAGGATGGAACGTGCCCGCGCCGCGCTGAAGGCGCACATCAGCGCGCCCATGCCGCCGACGACGCGCACGACGTGCTGCTTGCTCCCGCTGAACTCGTCCAGGCCCAGCAGGCCCTTGCCGAGCACGTCGACGGTGCGGCGCAGCCCGGGCTCGTTGACGTAGCCGACGCCGGCAAGCCGCTCGCCCACCTGCTCGAACGGAGCGGGGTCGAACGGCTCGCTGTGCAACGCCGTGCACAACGCGTCGAGCTGGTCGCCCAGTTCGGCGTCCAGCTCGTCCCGGCTCAACGCGACCATCACGACGCTGCTGAGCAGGTAGCTCCACTTGCGCGCCAAGGCTTCCCGCGCGCGGGCGGTGGCGGTGCCCGCGGGTGGAGCGGCATCGGGTCTACGGCTCGGTTTCGTCATTCCCGTTGCCCTGTATGGGTTGAAGAGTGCCCGGCAGTTTACCCACCACGAGTCGGCGTCCGTTGCGCCAACAGTGTGAAAGCGCCACTCCTTGGAGTGGTTTTAACCCTTACGACCTACTTCAGCGTACCGGAACACGTTCACGGGCGCCTCCGCAGCGACGCCGCCGGGACCGACCGGCCACCGCGCGGCCGTCGCCTCCTGGGCGGTGCGGATCTGACCCTAGACTCGGCGCATGGACGAAGAGATCCACGAGCGGATCCGCGACACCATCAAGGCGATCCCCCGCGGCCGCGTCGCCACCTACGGCGACATCGCCGATCTCGCCAAGGCACCGTCGCCCCGGCTGGTCGGCCGCATCCTGAACGAGGACGGCCACGACCTGCCCTGGCAACGCGTCCTGAAGGCGGACGGCACCTGCGCCCCGCACCTGCGCGACACCCAGCTGCAGATGCTGCACGAGGAAGGGGTGCCGAACCTCGACGGGAAGGTCAACCTGCGGGAGTACCGGTGGGAGGACGCGCGCGAAGAGGAGCTCCCCGGGCTCTGGTAGGCGGTGCGCAGGTCGGCGACCGGCCTCGCGCTCACGCCGACCTGCGCACCCCCGCAACGCCCTCCCGGTACTTCCGCACCAACGCCTCGACCACCAGCGGATGCGCCCCGACCGGTTCCGCCACCACGTCCGCCCCGCACGCGGCCAGGCCGCCCTGGAAGACACCGGGCGCCAGCAACCACGACGCCACCACGACCCGCCGCCCGCCGTGGCGGACCGAGGCCACCACGTCCGCGATCCGGGGCGTGGCCGTGGCGACGTACCCGACGGCCTCCGCCCCCACCAGCACCGCGGCCCGCCGCACGTCCGCCAGGGCCCGCGCGTCCGACGAACCGGCCGCGCCGAGCACCACCAGGTCGCCGCGCCGGACCCCGGCCTCGCGCAACCGGTCCACCACCGCCGGCACCGCGGCCACGCCCAGCGGCTCGGTCACCACGACCCCGGGGCGTGACCCGATCTGCTCCGGGATGTCCACCCGCACGTGGTACCCGGCCGCCAGGAACACCGGCACGACGACGCACGGACCGTCCACAACGGACCGGACGTCCGGCTGGAGCACGTCGGCGTACGCGACCGCGACGGGTGCGTCCACCGCGGCGCGCACCAGGGCCGCGATCTCCTCGCACACCGCGACCCCGCGCGGGTTCCGCGTGCCGTGGAAGGCCAGGACGAGCTTCATGCGGGCTCCATCGCGAGTCGGTATCCGCGCTTGACCACGGTGCACACCATCTGCGGCGCCCCCAGTGCCGTCCGCAGCCGTCCGATCGCCGTCTCCACGGCGTGTTCCTCGCCGCCGGAGGGCAGGGCGGCCAGCAGCTCCTGCCGGGACACCACCCGTCCGCGGGCGGCGACGAGGGTGCGCAGCACCGCCATCGGCGCCGGTGCGACGGGGCGCAGCTCGCCGTCGATCACCACGGCCTGGGCGCGCATCTCCATGTCCAGCGAGGCGATCCGCAGCCGGGTCGCCCGCGCGGGCAGCTCGACGGCCAGTTCGCGCACCATCGAGCCGATGCGCGAGCGGGCCGGCTGCACCACCGGGATTCCTGCGGCCACCAGGGGACCTGCGGTGATCGCGCCGACGCCGACCACCAGCACGGTGCGGCGCAGGGCCTCCACCAGGTCGGCGCGGCGGTCTCCGGCCGTGCGCAGCACCGACGAGGCGGCCGGGGCGCTGGTGAACGTCAGCGCGTCCACCTGGCCGTCGAGCACCGCGTCGATCAGCCGCTCCAGCGGGCCGGGGTCGGCGGGCGGTTCCCAGCGGTAGACCGGGATCTCGACGACGTCGGCGCCCGCGGCCTGGAGGGTGCCGACGAAGTCCGGCAGCGGTTCGCCGTGCAGCTGCACGGCCACGCGTTTGCCGGAGACGCCCATCCGCAGCAGGTACTGCAGCAGCTCGGCGTTCGACTCGGACGACGGCGACCACGTCTCGGTCAGGCCGGCGGCCCGCACCGCGCCCTTCGCCTTCGGGCCGCGCGGCAGCACCACGGCCGACGACAGGGCGCGGTGCAGGCGCGCGCCCAGACCCCAGCCCTCCGCGGCCTCGAACCAGCCGCGGAAACCGATCGCGGTGGTCGCCACGACCACGTCGACCGGCGCCGACAGCAGGGCGGACGTCGCGGCCAGCAACGAGGTGTCGTCCGGCAGCGGCACGATGCGGATGGCCGGGCCGTGCAGGACCGCGGCGCCCTTGCGTTCGAGCAGCGCGATGAGCTCGTCGGCACGGCGGGCGGCGGTGACGCCGATGGTGAACCCGGCCAGCGGACCGGTCACGTCAGCTCCACCACACCGTCACGCACACGCACCCCGTGCACGGCGACCGACACCTCGGGCGAGTCGAGGCACTTGCCCGTGGCCAGCTCGAAGGCCTGCTTGTAGACCGGGGACACGACCACGGGCACACCGCCGCGGTCACCGAGGATGCCGCGGGAGAGCACCGCAGCGCCGCTGAACGGGTCGACGTTGTCCAGCGCGTGCAGGGTGCCCTCCGCGGTCAGGAACACGGCCACCTGCGAGCCGTCGGGGAGCAGGGCCGCGACGCCCTGTTCCGGGCGCAGCAGGGCGAAGTCACAGACCTTCGTCATCGCACGACCTCCGGGATGCCGAGCTGGACGGGAACGCGCTGACCGCGTTCGGCGCGGAACGAGATCGACGGGTCGGGGGTGCCGGGGGCGTTGACGAACGACGTGAAGCGCGCCAGCTTCTCCGGGTCCTCCAGCACGCCCTTCCACTCGTCGGCGTACGAACCGACGTGGGCGTCCATCGCGGCCTCCAGGTCGGCGCAGATGCCGAGCTCGTCGTCCACGACCACCTCGCGCAGGTGGTCGAGGCCGCCGTCGAGGCCCTCCAGCCACGCCGACGTGCGCTGCAACCGGTCCGCGGTGCGGATGTAGAACATCAGGAACCGGTCGATGGTGCGGATGAGCGTCTCCGTGTCCACATCGGACACCAGCAGGTCGGCGTGGCGGGGTGTGAAGCCGCCGTTGCCGCCGACGTAGAGGTTCCAGCCGTTCTCGGTCGCGATGATGCCGAAGTCCTTGCTGCGGGCCTCCGCGCACTCGCGCGCACACCCCGACACCGCGGACTTGAGCTTGTGCGGCGACCGCAGGCCGCGGTAGCGCAGCTCCAGGTCGATCGCGAGCCCGACGGAGTCCTGCACGCCGTAGCGGCACCAGGTCGTGCCGACGCAGGACTTCACCGTGCGCAGCGCCTTGCCGTACGCGTGCCCGGACTCGAAGCCGGCGTCGACCAGGCGGCGCCAGATCTGCGGCAGCTGGTCGACCGTCGCGCCGAACAGGTCGATCCGCTGCCCGCCGGTGATCTTCGTGTAGAGCCCGAAGTCGCGGGCGACCTCGCCGATCACGATGAGCTTCTCCGGCGTGATCTCACCGCCGGGGATGCGCGGCACGACCGAGTAGGTGCCGTTGCGCTGCATGTTCGCGAGGAACCGGTCGTTGGTGTCCTGCAACGAGACCTGCGCCTCGCCGAGGATGTGCCCGTTGTTCAGCGACGCCAGGATCGAGGCCACGGCGGGCTTGCAGATGTCGCACCCGCGCCCGCTGCCGTGCTTCTCGACCAGCGCGGTGAACGTCGTGATCCGGGTCGCGCGGACGATCTCGAACAGCTCCGCGCGCGAGTGGGTGAAGTGCTCGCACAGCGCCTTGGACTGCTCGACGCCGCAGTCGGTCAGCAGCTTCTTCAGCATCGGCACGCACGAACCGCAGCCCGTGCCCGCCTTGGTGCACGCCTTCAGCTCGGCGACGTCGCACGCCACACCGGACCCGATGGCGTCGGTGATCGTCTGCTTGGTGACGGCGTGGCACGAGCAGACCTGGGCGTCCGCCGGCATGTCCACGTCGACGGCCGCACCCGGCTGCAACAGCGCCGCGGGAACCTCCTTGCCCACCAGCGGGCGCAGCGACGGGTAGGCCGACGCGTCACCGACCAGCACGCCGCCGAGCAGGGTCTTCGCGTCGTCGGACACCACGAGCTTGCTGTACGTGCCCGCGACGGCGTTGTTCACGACGACTTCCAGCGCACCCTCGGTCGTGGCGTGCGCGTCACCGAACGACGCCACGTCCACGCCGAGCAGCTTCAGCTTCGTCGACACGTCCGCACCGGGGAATACCTTCGTGCCACCGGAGAGCTGGTCCGCGACCACCTCGGCCATCGCGTAACCGGGCGCCACCAGCCCGTACGTCACGCCCTCGACCGCCGCGCACTCGCCGATCGCGAACACGTGCGGGTCGGCGGTGCGGCAGGAATCGTCGACCAGGTACCCGCCGCGCGGTCCCAGCTCCAGCCCGAGGTCCAGGTCGGTGCGGGGCCGGATGCCGGCGCTGAACACCACGACGTCGAGGTCGAGCTCCAGACCGCTGGCCAGCTTGGCGATCAACCGCGACCCGTCGCGTTCGATCGAGGAGGCGGAGGTGCCGGTGTGCACGGTCAGGTCGAGCTTCTCGACCAGCCGCTTCAGCAGTCCGGCGCCGCCGTCGTCGACCTGGATCGGCATCAGCCGGGGTGCGAGCTCCACGACGTGCGGCGAGACCCCCATGCCGCGCAGCGCGTTGGCCGCCTCCAGGCCGAGGAGGCCACCGCCGAGCACCATGCCGGAGTGCCGGCCCGGCCGGTCGGCGGCCTGGACCGTCGCCCGGATCTCGTCCAGGTCGTCGATGGTCCGGTAGACGTGGCAGCCGGGCAGGTCCCGGCCGGGGACGGGCGGCACGAACGGCACGGAGCCGGTGGCCAGCACCAGCGCGTCGTAGCCGACCTCGACACCGGAGGCGCCCACGACGACCCGGCGTTCCCGGTCGACGGAGACCGCTTTCTCGCCGAGGCGGAGCTCGCACCCGCTCAGCGCGGGCAGCTCCAGGCCGGCGGAGCTCCACGTGTCCACATAGGACGACAGGGCGACCCGGTCGTAGGCGGGGCGGGACTCCTCGCCGAACACGACGATCCGCCACCCGGAGTCGTGCAGGAGTTCGGTGAGCCGGTGGCCGACCATGCCGTGGCCGATCACGACCAGGGTTCGAGTCATCGGAGTCCCTCCTTCCACCCGGAATCGTCACCGGGCGGTGTGTCGTGCCGAGGTCAGCTGTGTGTCCGAGCTGTTACACGCCCGCGTAGGCCAAGGACGGCCGCGCCGCGAAGACGGTGCGCCGCAGGTAGAACCACCACGTGGTGCCCAGGCAGAACGCGTAGAACACGAGGATCGCGGTCAGCGCGGGCGTGAGCGTCTTCGAGCCCTCCAGCGAGAACTTGAAGACCAGGTTCACCAGCACGCCACCGGCCGCGCCGACCGCGCCCGCGATGCCGACCACGGCGGCGGCCTGGCGCTTGGCGGACTTGTCGTCGTCCGACTGCGTGCGGAAGATCGCCGGGATCATCCGGTACGTCGAGCCGTTGCCGACGCCGGCCAGCACGAACAGCGCGATGAACGAGCCGAAGAACAGCGCGAAGTTCTTCGTGTCGACGCTGATGATCACGCCGACCGTGCCGATGCCGAGCCCCACGAACGTGCCCAGCGTCACCTTCGCGCCACCGACCCGGTCGGCGAGCCACCCGCCGGCGGGCCGGGCGACCGAGCCGATCAGCGCGCCGAGGAACGCGAGCGCCACCCAGCCCCTGTGGTCCACGAAGCTGAGCTTGATCAGCGACGGGAACGCGAACGAGTAGCCGATGAACGACCCGAACGTCCCGATGTACAGGAACGACATCACCCAGGTGTGCTTGTTGGACAGCGCCAGCTTGTACGACTGGCCGTCCGGCTTGGCCTGGGTGAGGCTGTCCATGAAGAACCAGGCGCACAGCGTGGCGACCACGATGAACGGCATCCAGATCAGCGCCGCGTAGGCCAGGTGGATGCCGGTGCCGAGCGTGATGACGACCGGCACGATGAGCTGCGTGATCGCGACGCCGAGGTTGCCGCCGGCGGCGTTCATGCCGAGCGCGAGGCCCTTCTTGCCCTCCGGGTAGAAGAACGAGATGTTCGCCATCGACGACGAGAAGTTCCCGCCGCCCAGGCCCATGGCGGCCGAGGTGAGCAGGAAGAACCAGTACGGCGTGCCGGGCGTGGACACCGCGTGGGCGAGCATCGTGCAGGGGATCAGCAGGAGTCCCGCGCTGATCGTCGTCCAGACCCTCCCGCCGAACCGCGGCACCGCGAACGTGTAGGGCACCCGCAGCACCGCGCCCACCAGGTTCGGCACGATCAGCAGCCAGAACTGCTGGCCGACGCTGAAGTCGAACCCGACCGGGCCGAGGCTCACCACCACGATGCTCATCAGCACCCAGACGCTGAACCCGAGGTTCTCCGCGAAGATGGAGAGCGCGAGGTTCTTGCGTGCGATCCGCTTGCCGGTGGACTCCCAGAACTCGGGCTTCTCCGGCTCCCAGTGGTCGATCCAGCTCATGTACGTCCTCCGCGGGGTCGGCGATTGCCGAGAAACCTAGGAACCGCGCGTTACCAGGGCGTTCTGGTCGATGACGGCGGCGGCAACTCCGCCGCACATCACGCGGTGGCCGGTTGTGAGGCCCCGAGCCAGTCGAGCAGCCCGCACACGGCGTCCTTGCAGCCACCGCAGCCCGTGGTCGCCCGCGTGGCCTCCGCGAGCTGCGGCAACGACTCCGCGCCCGCACGCCACGCGGACACGATCTGTCCTTTGGAGACGGTGTTGCAGCGGCAGATCACCGCGCTGGACGGCAGGTCCGCCGGTGACGCGGCCTCCGCGGGCAGCGCCCGGCCCAGCAGCAGCGCCAGCCGGTCGGTCGGCGCGGGGATGCCGCGGTCGTAGAGCTGGGTGATCGTGGCGGCCGCGTCCGGTGCGCCCAGCACGATCGCGCCGGTGACCCGGTCGTCGCGCAGCACCAGCTTGGCGTACCGGCCGCGGGAGGGTTCCTGGAAGCACAGGACCTCCGAGTCGGGGCAGTCCACGTCGGTGTGCACGTCGCCCAGCGCCGCGAGGTCCACGTCGCGGGCCTTCAACCGGGTCACGACGGACGTGCCGCTGTAGCGCGCGGCCGGGTTCGCGCCGGTCAGCCGGTCGGCGAGCACGGCGGCCTGGTCCCACGCGGGCTGCACGAGACCGGAGACGGTGCCGGGGTGCTGGGCGCAGTCGCCGATCGCGTGGACGCGCGGGTCGCTGGTGCGCAGCGCGTCGTCCACGACGATGCCGCGGTCCACGTCCAGTCCCGCCCGCACCGCCAGCCCGGTCTCCGCCCGCACACCGGCGGAGACGACCACCAGCTCTGCGGGCACGTGCGTGCCGTCGTCGAGGACCAGGCCGTCACCGGGCAGGTACTTGGCGGCCAGCGCGTTCAGCCGGAACTCGATGCCGAGCTTGCCGAGGGTGCGCGCGAGGACACTGCCGGCGCCGGGGTCGAGCTGGCGTTCCATCAGGTGCCCGACCGGGTGCACGACCGTGACCAGGCAGCCGCGTCCGGCCAGGCCGCGTGCCGCCTCGATGCCCAGCAGGCCACCGCCCAGGACCGCGACCGGCATGCCCTTCTGCGCCTTGGCCTCGATCCGCGCGCAGTCGTCCAACGTCCGGAAGGCAACCACCCCGTCGGCGAGCTTCCCGTCCTCGACGAGCCCTTCGGCCGGCGGCACCCACGGCACACTCCCCGTCGCCAACACCAACGCGTCGTACGCAACAGTCACGCGGGGCCCCCGCGTACCCCCCAGGGGAACGCGGGACTCCCGCGTGACATCCAGGGGAACGCGCACGCGGGGCCCTTCCGTGCTCTCTGAGGGTACGAAAGCGCCCCGCGTGCACCTGACGTCCACCGTTCGGGTGACGCGGTCGAGGGAGACGACCTCGTGGGAGAGGCGCAGGTCGATGTTGTGGGTGGCGGCCCAGGATTCGTCGTGGAGGCGGGTCGCTGAGGGAATCATGGTCCCGGCGACCACGGTTGAGAGCAGCACGCGGTTGTACGCCGCGTGCGGCTCGGCTCCGATGACGGTGATGGAGATGTCCTGGTCACGGCGGCGGAGCTCGTCCGCCAGCCGTGCGCCCGCCATGCCGTACCCGACGATCACGACTCGTCGCATGCCCGCTCCAATCGCACCGCGCAGACCTTGAACTCGGGCATCCGGCTCGTGGGGTCGAGCGCGGGGTTGGTGAGCAGGTTCGCCCGCCCGTCACCGGGGAAGTGGAACGGCAGGAACACCGCGTCGACGCGCATGCTCGGCACGCAGCGCACGGTGGCCGTGACACGACCTCTTCTGGACACGACGTGCGCGGGCTCGCCGGGAACGAGTCCCGCCCGCGCGGCCGTGTCGGGGTGCACCTCGACGTACGTCCCGGGAACGGCCGCGGCCAGCTCCCCGATCCGCCGCGTCTGCGCACCCGACTGGTAGTGCTGCAAGACCCGCCCGGTGGTGGCCTGCAACGGGAACTCGGCGTCCGGCGGTTCCGCCGGGCCGGTGTGGTCGACCGGGACGAACCGCGCCAGACCGTCGGCGTGGGCGAACCGGTCCAGGAACAACCTGGGGGTGCCGGGGTGGTCGGTCGAGGGCACCGGCCAGTGCAGCTGCTCGGCGTCGAGCCGCTCGTAGGTGATGCCGGAGTAGTCGGACAGGCCGCCCTGCGAGGCCTTTCTCAGCTCCTCGAACGCCTCGCGCGGCGACGTGGGGAACCCCGTCGGCACGCCGAGGCGCGCGGCCAGGCCGTTGATCAGCTCCAGGTCGCTGCGGACACCCGGCGGCGGGTCGAGCGCCTTGCGGCGGCGGATGACCCGGCCTTCGAGGTTGGTCATCGTGCCGTCCTCCTCGGCCCACTGCGTGACCGGGAACACGACGTCCGCCATCGCGGCGGTCTCCGACAGGACGAAGTCGGCGACCACCAGCAGGTCCAGCACCTTCATCCGCTCGGTGACATGGGCCGCGCGCGGCGCCGAGACGACCGGGTTGCTGCCGAACACGAGCATCGCCTTCAGGTCGTCGGCGGTGAGCAGCTCGTAGGCGCTGCGGCCGGGACCCGGCAGCTCGTCGACGCCCCAGACGGCCATGACGTGCGCGCGGGCCGCCGGGTCGTCGATCTTGCGGTAACCGGGCAGCTGGTCGGCCTTCTGACCGTGCTCGCGACCGCCCTGGCCGTTGCCCTGCCCGGTCAGGCAGCCGTAGCCGGAACCGGTCCTGCCCGGCAGGCCCAGCGCGAGCGCCAGGTTGATCCACGCGGAGACGGTGTCGGTGCCCGACGCGTGCTGCTCGGTGCCCCGCCCGGTGAGGACGTACGAGCTCCCGGCCAGCATCTGCACGGCCGCGCGCTGGTCGGCGGCGGACACGCCCGTGACGCGTTCGGTCTGCTCCGGCCACCACTGCGCGGCGATCCGCCAGGCGTCGTCGAACCCGGTGGTGCGCTCGGCGATGTACTCCTTGTCGACCAAGCCCTCGATCACCGCGGTGTGCAGCAGTCCCAGTGCCAGCGCCAGGTCCGTGCCCGGTGCGGGCTGCAGGTGCAGCGTGGCGCGTTCCGCGGTGGCCGTGCGGCGCGGGTCGATGACGATCAGCCGGGCGCCTTCGAGGTGCCGCAGGAACGGCGGCATGGTCTCGGCCGGGTTGGAGCCCGCGAGCAGCACCGTGTCGGCGGTCCGCAGGTCGGTGAGCGGGAACGGCATGCCCCGGTCCAGCCCGAACGCACGGTTGCCCGCCGCCGCGGCCGACGACATGCAGAACCGGCCGTTGTAGTCGATCTGCGAGGTCTTCAGCGCGACCCTGGCGAACTTGCCCAGCAGGTACGCCTTCTCGTTGGTCAGCCCGCCGCCACCGAACACGGCGACCTCGTCGGGTTCGCAAGTCCTGATCCTGTTGACCACGTAGTCCATCGCCTCGTCCCACGAGGCGGGTTCGCCGTGGACCAACGGCGTGGTGAGGCGGCCTGGATGGCGCAGCAGCTCCCCCGCCGTCCAGCCCTTCTGGCACAGCCCACCGGGGCCGGGGGCCACCTGGCCGTCGATGACGCTCATGGCGCACTGGAGCGCGCAGTACGGGCAATGGGTCACGCCGCTGACGCTAAGAAGCGCGCGTTAACCCGAAGCTCCGCAATGTTTCAGGCCGGGAAAATGGCCCGCTCAGAGCAGCTCGGTCACGTGGTGAGCAGCTCGTTCCAAGCCCGCAAACGACCGCGGCGTTGACAACGGGTGCAACGCGTGCACGGCCAGCCGGTACAGCACCGCCCGCACCAGCGCCTGCTCCCACTCGGCCTGGTGGCTCCACCGGTGGAACAGGCCGGCGTCCGCGCCGCCCCACGCGACGGCGTCCACCGCGACCACGGCCGCAGCCCACTCGGCCGGCCGCCAGTACGCGGCGAAGTCGATGACCGCGGGCGGCGCGGTGCCGGCGAACAGCACGTTGCCGAACAGGTCGCCGTGCACGACCTGCGGCTTGAGGTTGATCGGCTTCTGCACCTCGGCGAGCAGCTCGAACAGCCGGCCGCCGAGGTCGGCGTCGAGCGGCACGTCCTCCTCGCCCCACGCCAGGCGGTCGGCGACGGCGAACACGTCGGTGCGCGCGTCGAGGAACCGGGGTCTGGGCAGGTCCGCCGTGGCCTGGTGCAGGCGCTGGGCGACGGCGATCACCTCGTCGTGGCGTGCCTCGGCGCGGCCGGCGAGGAACTTGGTGGCCGACCAGCCGCCGACGACGTAGCGGCCGTCGGTGGACCGCAGCGGGCGGCCGATCCTGAGGTTCGGCACGTCGAGGTTGTCGAGGGTCTTGGCGATCCAGGTGGCCTCGGCGGGCCGGGGCGCCGGGCGGATCGTGGCGTCGCCACACCGCCACGCGGGGCCGCCGTCGATGAGCTCTGGTTCGGCGTCACGTGCCCCGAACGCCGCACGCACGTGCGCTGGGGGCGGTTCGGGACTGCGGGTCACGGCTGGGCACGCTACCTGGCTGGACCGTCCGGGTGGTGGACCACGACACGACCGATTTTCACGTCACCACGTTCGGGTCCCCTGCTCCGGCGTCTGCAAGTACCACCGACAGGGTGGTTGGCAGTACTTGCAGACGCCGTCGAGCGAGGAGGGATCAGTACGTCGGCAGGCTCGGGTCGACCTCGCGGGCCCACGCCAGCACACCGCCGCCGACGTGCACGGCGTCGGAGAAACCCGCCTTGTGCAGCGCCGCGAGCGCCTCCGCGGACCGGGCGCCGGACTTGCAGTGCAGCACGAGCGGCTTGTCCTGCGGCAGCTCCGAGAACGCCTCACCCGAAAGGATCTTGTCCTTCGGGATGAGCACCGAGCCCGGGATCTTCACGATCTCGTACTCGTGCGGCTCGCGGACGTCCACCAGCAGGAAATCCTCGCCGGACTCCTGCTTGTGCTTGAGCTCGAGCGGCGTGATCGTGTTGCCCGCGGCGGCCTGCTGAGCGTCCGTGGACACGACACCGCAGAACGCCTCGTAGTCGATCAGCTCGGTGATCTTCGGCGACTCCGGGTCCTTGCGGATCTTGATGGTCCGGTAGGACATCTCCAGCGCGTCGTAGACCATCAGGCGGCCCAGCAGCGGGTCACCGATGCCCGTGAGCAGCTTGATCGCCTCGGTGACCATGATCGAGCCGATCGACGCGCACAGCACGCCCAGCACGCCGCCCTCGGCGCACGAGGGGACCATGCCGGGAGGCGGCGGCTCCGGGTAGAGGTCGCGGTAGTTGAGGCCCTGACCGTTCGGCGCGTCCTCCCAGAAGACGCTGACCTGGCCCTCGAACCGGAAGATCGAGCCCCACACGTACGGCTTGCCCAGCAGCACCGCGGCGTCGTTCACCAGGTACCGCGTGGCGAAGTTGTCCGTGCCGTCGAGGATCAGGTCGTAGTCGCGGAAGATCTCCAGCGCGTTCTCGGAGTTCAGGTGCGCCTGGTGGAGCACGACCTTGACGAACGGGTTGATCTCCGCGACCGAGTCGCGCGCGGACTCGGCCTTGGGGCGGCCGACGTCGGACTGGCCGTGGATGACCTGGCGCTGCAGGTTCGACTCGTCCACGACGTCGAAGTCGACGACGCCGAGCGTGCCGACCCCGGCCGCGGCCAGGTACAGCAGTGCCGGGCTGCCCAGGCCGCCCGCGCCGACGACGAGCACCTTCGCGTTCTTCAGCCGCTTCTGCCCGTCCACCCCGACGTCCGGGATGATCAGGTGCCGGCTGTAGCGCGCGACTTCTTCCTTGGTCAGCTCCGCGGCTGGCTCAACGAGCGGCGGAAGCGCCATGCTGGTCCTCCTCGACGAATGTCTCCGTGTCCGAGACAACGTCTACCCTGCCTCGACTCTTCCCCGTTGGAAAGCCGTCTCACCCAGCGGGAAACGCGTTCGGCTTGCACACCTTGCCGTCGGCGGGCACCACGTCCAGACCGGCGTTGAGCTGGGCGACGAAGTCGTTCGAGACGCCGAACGTCTGCTGCATCATCACCGGGGCCGGCGCGTCGGTCTCCTGGCAGGCCGCGTGGCCGCTGCCCAGGGCGTGACCGACCTCGTGGTTGATCACGTAGTTGCGGTACCCGGACAGGTCGCGGCTGTAGACCATGGCGCCGCGCACCCAGCGGGCGACGTTGATGATCACGCGCTTGCTCTGGTTGTCGTAGCACGACGTCTCGAACGGGATCTCCTTGCCGCAGATCGCGTGCGTCGTCTTCGTGCTGGTCAGGATGATCGTGAAGTCGGGGTTCTGGTTCGCCTCGACCCGTTGCAGCGCGACCGTCTTCGTGCCGATCCAGCTGCGCGGGTCGGACAGGAAGCCCTCGACCGTGCGCCCGAACGCCGCCGCGTCGTCGTTGTAGTCCGCGGGCCGCACGCCGTCCTCGATGGCGATCGCGTACCGGCGGAACTTGGCCGCGTTCGCCTCGCCGACGCGCGGGCCGCTGCCCGGCACGGCCTTGAACGTGCCGACGCCGTCCTGCGAGAAGTCCGGGCCCGGCGGCAGCTCGGCGGTGGGGATGTTGAGCTGCGGCTTCTGCCCCTGCACCTCGGTCGCGGGCGGCTCGACGGGGTTGACCGGCGTCTCGGCGCCGTTGGTGCCCCCGGCGTCGCCGGACGGCGTCTTCGGCTGGACCGTGTCGAGCACCACGAGGGCGGTGAGCACGACCAGCACCGGGATCGCGTAGATCCGCCAGCCGTAGTGGGAGACGAGCCGCTTCACGCCACCGGGCCTGCGGGGTCGCTGCAGCCGCCCGGTGCCCTCCGGCTCCCAGGCGGCGGCGAGCGGTTCCGCGCTGGTCCGCCGCGCGCCACGGCGGTAGCGGTCTGCGGGCGGAGCACTTCGTCCTCGCTCGGGGGCGCGATTCACGTCGCCCAGGGTCCCACACCCCCTGTATGGCCGTCGTTCGTCACCATGAGTGCCGGTCGACCGCCTCCCACATGCCCAGCACCGCCCTCGCGACGGTGGCGGGCCGTTCCATCTGGGCGACGTGCCCGGTGTTGGGCAGCACGAGCAGTCGTCCCTTGGGCAGCAGCTGCGCCGTGCGGGGTCCCTTGCGGACGCTGACCAGCCGGTCGTGCTCGCCCCACAGCACCAGCGTCGGCGCCTGGACCTGCGGCAACAACCGCCACAGCGACTTCGCGCCCGGCGTGAGCCAGTGCGTCATCAACCCGACGGTGCTGCGGTTGAGCGCCCGGCCGGCCCACCGCTGCCGCGCGCGTTCCTCGTTCTCCGCGATCGACTCCTCGATCCGGTTGTCGGGCACGATGCTCGGGTCCGCGAAGCAGAGCTGGAGCATCTGCCGGGTGCGGTCGTGCGGCGTCAGCTTCGCGAGCTCGCGGCGCACCCTCGCGCCGATGACCGGCAGCACGGCGAGCGCCATCCGCGGGTCGGACATGCGGTCCAGGCGCGGCCGCAGGTCGGGCACGGCCGGCGAGACCAGCGTGAGCGTGCGGACCAGGTCCGGCCTGGTCGCGGCGACGATGACCGAGATCGCACCGCCCATGGAGTTGCCGAACAGGTGCACGGGCTCGCCGCGGGTCTCCAGGTAGCCGATGACCGTGCGGGCGTGCGTGGCGAGGCTGAAGTCGTAGCCGGGGATCGGCTCCGACCGCCCGAAGCCGGGCAGGTCGATCGAGGAGCCGCTGACGTGGTCCCGCAGCTGCGCCGCGAGGTCTGTCCAGTTGGTCGCGCTCCCACCGAGCCCGTGCACGTAGACCGCGGGCGGCCCGTTCCCCGGCGTGACCCTGACGTGCACCTCGTGGTCGTCGATCCGGCAGAACTCACCCGGCCAGGGCGGCTGGTCGGTGTCCAGCGGCGGCAGCTCGGCCGTGGACAGCGGGGCGGGGATCAGCGTGCTCATCTCCCCAGGATGCGGGAACCGGGCGGGAGATGGTTCCCTCAAGTGGGCTACCAGCGAGTAAGGTTGGCCACGCCGCGGTCGGCCGGCGCTCGACCCGACGGCAGTGATGACCAGTGCTGGAGGCACCATGACGGAGACGGCGCAGAGCGCACCCGCAGGCAGGGGCGTTCGACTGCCGCGCACCGCACGCCGCGCGCAACTGCTGGCAGCGGCGCAGGACGTGTTCGTCACCAACGGCTACCACGCCGCGGCGATGGACGAGATCGCGGAACGCGCGGGCGTGTCCAAGCCGGTGCTGTACCAGCACTTCCCGGGCAAGCTGGAGCTGTACATGGCCCTGCTCGAGTCCCACGTGGACGAGCTGGTCGGCCGCGTGCGCACCGCCATCGGCTCCACGACGGACAACAAGCTCCGCGTCCGCGCCGCCGTGGCCGCGTTCTACGACTTCGTCGACGGCGAGGGCCAGGCCTTCCGCATGGTCTTCGAGTCGGACCTGCGCTCCGAACCGGCGGTCCAGTCCGCGGTCGAACGCGCCACCACCGACTCGGTCGACGCCATCACGGACACCATCACGGCCGACGCGGGCCTCGACCCGGAGCGCGCACGGCTGCTGGCCGTCGGTCTCGTCGGGTTGTCGCAGGTCACGGCCCGGTCGTGGCTCGCGGACAACCGCCGGGTGCCGAAGGAGGACGCGGTGGCGTTGATCTCCAACCTGGCGTGGCGCGGGATCGGCGGCGGGTTCCCGCTGCAGCACTGACGTGACGCGAACGGCCCCTCACCCACGCGGGCGAGGGGCCGTTCGACCGAGTGCGAAGCTCACATCAGCGCGGCGATGCGTCGCGCCACGTCCTCCGACCGTTCCAGCGGCAGCATGTGCCCGGTCTTCGGGTAGATCACGAACTCCGCCGACGGCAGCGCCTCGGCGATGGCCCGCGCGTGCCGCATCGGCGTCAGCAGGTCCCAGGACCCGGCCATCACCACAGTCGGCACGGACGACAGCACCGCGAGCGCTTCCCGGCGCTGGTGCCGGGTGAGCTCCTCGCGGAGGCCGACGAACGCGGTCCCGGTCGTGTTCCCCGCCATGGCCGCGGCGGCGCGCACGTCGGACCACCGGGGACGGCGGCCGAAGGTCACGCGCAGACCGGGCGCGAGCACCCGGCCGAACCCGATCTTCGGGCGTGTGACCAGCCATTTCGCGGCCAAGCGCTCGACGGCGTTCACCGCGGGGAGGTTCCCGCACGACGTGGCGATCAGCGCCACCCCCGTGACGCGCGCGAACAGTTCTGGGTGGGACTCGGCGAGCGCCATGATGGTCATGCCGCCCAGCGAGTGGCCGGCCAGCACGATCCGGCCGGTGGGGGCGTGCTCCGCCAGCACGGCGGCGAGGTCGTCGGCCAGTTCCGCCAGGGTCGGGGACGGGCCCTCGCCGGGGGAACGGCCGTGGCCGCGCACGTCGTAGCGGACGACCCGGCCCGGCAACGCCTCGGCGACGCGGTCCCACGTCGTGAGGTCCATGGTCCAGCCGTGCAGCAGGACGGCGGTCACGCCGGCGGACGAGGGCCCCGACGTGACGACGTTCAGGCGATCAAGAACGAGCGGCGCCACGAGCGCATCCCCGGCTTTCCGACGAGTCCGGCCTCCTGCAGGAACGACATGATCCGCTCACCGGACCAGCGGATGGTCTCCTGGAAGCGGGGGTTGGCGAGCGCCTGGCGGCGGGCCTCGCGCACGTCCAGGCCCACGGCCGCGTAGACGTCCGGGTTGACGATCGTGCGGGTGATCATCATCGAGACGTAGCCGATGAGCCACTTCTGGTACGGCTTCTCGAAGCCGCGCAGGCCCTCCATGCCGCGCAGCAGCTCCTCGCGGGCGAACCGGACGTGGCGGGCCTCCTCCAGCACGTGGATGCGGTTCACCATCCGCACGAGCGGCTGCACGGTCTCGTCGTTCATCGCCTCGCGCTGCAGGCGGTCGAGGATCTCCTCGGCGACCAGGATCGAGCCGTACATCGCGGGGCCGTAGCCGATCGCCGGCAGCAGCTTGCCGAGGCGGTGGGTGTGCTTGACCGGGCCGTACGGCGGGCAGCCGACGCGTTCGACCAGGCGCGCGAACATCGTGGAGTGGCGGCACTCGTCGGCCACCTCGGTCAGGGCGTATTGGGCGTGCCGGGTCGTGGGATCGGAGTTGTAGACGACCTTCACCAGCATCTGCATCAGCAGCAGCTCGAACCACAGGCCGACGGACGCGATCGAGGCCAGCTCGTGCTTCGAGAGCTCGATGCGCTGCTCGTGCGTCAGCGAGTCGTACAGGGGTGTGCCGTAGAGCGAGATGCGCTGCTCAGGGATGTAGAAGAGACCGTCGACCAGCGGTGCGGACCAGTCGATGTCCACCTCCGGGTCGTAGAACTTCTCCGCGGACGACTTCAGCAGCCTCTCCGCCGTCTTCTCCCGATCGGCGACCCTCATCGGTTGCCCTCCCCGGTAAGTGTTACTTGAGGTAACGGTTACTTCTGGTAGCGTGCGTCACATGGCACGCACTGTCAAGGGGCCGGACGCGCGACGTGAGCGGTGGAAGGGTCATCGCGAGCAGCGCAGGGCGGAGTTCGTGGAGGCCACGATCGCCGTCGTGGCCAAGAAGGGCCCCGACGTCGGCATGGAGGACGTCGCCGCGGAGGCGGGCGTCAGCAAGCCCGTGCTGTACCGGCACTTCACCGACAAGTCGGACCTGTACCTCGCGGTCGGCCAGAAGGCCACCGAGCTGCTGATGGAGCGGATGGGGCCCGCGCTCGCCGCCGACGGCCCGATCCGCGCCCGCATCGAGCGGATCGTCGACGCCTACCTGTCGGTCATCGAGGAGAACCCGAACCTCTACCGGTTCGTCGTCAAGGGCTCGTTCGTGGACCGCCCGGTGGAGAAGGACGTCGCGCAGGAGGACAAGAACCTCATCGCCGCGACGCTGGCCCGAATCCTCGGCGACTACCTGCGCGCGTTCGACATGGACTCCGGCGGTGCCGAGCCGTGGGCGCACGGCCTCGTCGGCATGGTGCAGAACGCGGGCGACTGGTGGCTCGAACGGCAGACCATGTCCCGCGCGAACCTCAGCGACTACCTCGCCACGATCATCTGGCACGCCATCGACGGCCTGCTGCGCGCGGGCGGCATCCAGATCGACCCCGAACAGCCCCTCACCCAGCTGCGATTGGTGGACTGATGAGCGAGCACGACCACGACGAAGAGGGTTACACCGGCGCGGCCACGCTCGTCTTCGGGGAGGAGGAGGTCGCGGTCGAGGTCGAGCTGCGCGGCTACTTCCAGCCGATCGACGGCCGCTACCACTGGTACGGCCGCGTGAAGAAGAACGACGAGGTCACGAACCGGGTCGAAGCGGGCGCGCGGACCGCGCTGCTGCGCACCCCCACCGGGCAGGCGGAGGGGACGCTCACCGACCAGGACCCGTGGGGCCGGTACCGGGTCGGCGGCACCTCCACGCCGCCCTACCGGGTCGAAGAGCCCGCCGGGCACTGACGCCGAACAGCGAGAAGGGCCCCGGTCGCGATGACCGGGGCCCTTCTCGTCGACCGTGCTTCAGGCGCCGAACCCGACCTTGCGCGAGTCCTGCGGGCCGATCTCCACGTACGCGACGCGGCCAGCGGGCACGACGAACCGCGCACCCTTGGCGTCCACCAGCGACAGCACGCTGGACTTGCCGGACACCGCGTCCGCCACCAGAGCCTCGACCTCGGACGGGTTGAGCTCACTGGTCACGACGAGTTCCCGCGGGCTGTCCGCGACGCCGATCCTGACCTCCACGCTGACCTCCGTGCTCAAGAGAAAAATCTACGGCCGAGCCTACCTAGCCCAGACCCAGCTGCGTCATGCGCCGCGCGTGCGACTGCTGGAGACGGCGGAACAGCTGACCGATCCCAGCGAGGTCCCCCGACCCCCTGATGATCAGCTCCGAGAGCCCGTCCCGCTCCGCCACCACGTACTGGGCCTGCGTCAACGCCTCTCCGAGCAGCCGGCGGCCCCACAGCGCGAGCCGGTCGCGCACCCGCGGATCCGACTCCACGGCGGCCCGGACTTCGCGCTCAGCGAACGCCGAGTGACCCGTGTCGGCGAGCACGGCGAGCACCAGCTCGCGGGTCGGCTCGTCGTCGAGCCACGCCGCGACCTCGCGGTAGAAGTCCGCGGCGAGGCCGTCGCCCACGTACGCCTTCACCAGCGACTCCAGCCACGACTTGGGGCTCGTCGACTCGTGGAAGGCGTCGAACCCGGTGACGAACGGCGCCATCGCGTCCTCGACCCTGAGGTCGTGCTCGGCCAGGTGCTTCTGCAGCAACGTGAAGTGCCCGATCTCCGCGGCGGCCATCTGCGCGAGCGCGGCACGCCCGGACAGCGTCGGCGCCGAGCGGGAGTCCTCCGTCATCCGGTCGAAGGCGGAGAGCTCGCCGTAGGCCAGCGCTCCAAGAAGATCAACAACACCCTCCGCAACACCCATGGCCCGAACTCTAGTGGCGCGACCGGTGCCCACCGCCCGTCACGCCGCCCGTCACGCGCTCGGCCTGCTCCGAACGGACCCGCCGCGTGCCCCCAGCACGTGCTCGTCAGGCGTGGGAGCGGTCCCGGCAGGCCCCGGTGCCGGTCGTGTTCGGCGTAGCAGGTGGTCAAAGGCGTCTTTCCAGGTAGAATGTGCAACAGGCGCCCGGCGTGACGAGTGTGACGACCACGCTGTGACCCCTGTCGTTCCTGGGCAGGCGCCGCGAATGGGTGCGTGCACACCTTTCCCGCAGCTCCATCGGAGAGCGCGGTCGAGAGGCCCGGCCAGGGCTGAGTGCGCGCTGGTACGAGAGAGGCTGATCACCCTGACCGCTGAAGTAGAAGCACATCTGGACCCGGTTCTCCTGGAGCACAGCGAGACCGTCCCCGTCGAAGACACGTCGCACCCGCTGCAGGCCGACGCCCCGGTGCGCACCGACTCCCCCACGTTCGCCGAGCTCGGCGTGCGCGACGAGATCGTCAAGGCGCTCGGCGAGGCCGGTATCGAGCGCACGTTCGCCATCCAGGAGCTGACGCTCCCCATCGCGCTCGCCGGTGACGACGTCATCGGCCAGGCGCGCACCGGCACCGGCAAGACCCTCGGGTTCGGCGTGCCGCTGCTGCACCGCCTCGACACGCCCGGCGACGGCACCCCGCAGGCCCTCGTGGTCGTCCCCACCCGTGAGCTGTGCCTCCAGGTGACGCAGGACCTCACCGCCGCGGCGAAGCACCTGGGCGTGCGCGTGACCGCGATCTACGGCGGCATCCCCTACGAGCGGCAGATCGCACAGCTGCGCAAGGGCGTCGACGTGGTCATCGGCACGCCGGGCCGCCTGCTCGACCTGGCCGAACAGCGCCACCTGGTGCTCGGCAAGGTCGGGATGCTGGTGCTCGACGAGGCCGACGAGATGCTCGACCTGGGGTTCCTCCCCGACATCGAGCGCATCCTGAACATGGTTCCCGACCAGCGCCAGACGATGCTGTTCAGCGCGACCATGCCGGGCCCGATCATCACGCTGGCCCGCACGTTCCTGACGCAGCCGACGCACATCCGCGCCGAGGAGAACGACGCCGGTCAGACGCACGAGCGCACCAAGCAGTTCGTGTACCGGGCGCACTCGATGGACAAGCCGGAGATGCTGGCCCGCGTGCTGCAGGCGCGCGACCGCGGCCTGTCGATGATCTTCGCGCGGACCAAGCGGACCGCCCAGAAGGTCGCCGACGACCTGACCGAGCGCGGGTTCGCCGCGGCCGCCGTGCACGGTGACCTGGGCCAGGGCGCGCGCGAGAAGGCGCTGCGGGCGTTCCGCAGCGGCAAGGTCGACGTGCTGGTGGCCACCGACGTCGCGGCCCGCGGCATCGACATCGACGACGTGACGCACGTCATCAACTACCAGTGCCCCGAGGACGAGAAGACCTACGTCCACCGCATCGGCCGCACGGGTCGCGCCGGTCGCGAGGGTGTCGCCGTCACGTTCGTCGACTGGGACGAGACCGCGCGCTGGAAGTCGGTCAACGACCTGCTGAACCTGGGCCAGGACGAGCCGCTGGAGACCTACTCCACGAGCGACCACCTGTTCGCGGACCTGGGCATCCCGTCCGGTTCCACGGGCCGGCTGCCGCTCAGCCACCGCACGCGGGCCGGTCTGGACGCCGAGGAGGAGGAGAAGCTCGACGACGGCAAGCGCAAGCGCCGTCGCCGCACCGGCACCAAGGGCGCGGGCGAGCAGGCCGCACCCGAGGCGGCCGAGGAGACCAGGCCGAAGCGGTCCCGGTCGCGCACCCGCAGCCGCGGTGGCGTGTCGCTCGCGGGCGAGCAGACCGAGGCGCAGGCACCCGCCGAGGCCGCCGAGAGCTCCGCGTCGGACAAGCCGCGCCGGCGCCGTCGTCGTCGAACCTCTGCCGAACAGGCCGCTCCTTCGGCAGACTGATCACCATGTCCACCCCCGGTTCCGACGTCACCGATGTCGAGGACGTCCTCGACGAGCCCGAGCACGACCCGGCGCCCGTCGAGGAACGTCCGCGTGCCAGGTCCTGGCGCACCCGCGCCGACTTCGTCGCGGTCGCGCTGATCGCGGTCGCCGCGGTTGTCGCGTCCGTGCTGACCTGGGCGTTCAGCGATGCACGGGCCACGACGTCGGTCACCGGGCCGTCCACCTGGCCGCAGCTGCCCGAGGTGGCCGCCCTGCCGCCGACGCTCGGCGAGGTCTGGCGCGCGAAGAGCGGTGCGACGCCGTGGCCGGTGGTCGTCCAGACCCAGCTCAAGGAGACGGGCGAGGAGAAGCCGTCGACGGTCGTGACCGGCGACGGCGGCGAGGTCACCGGGCGCGACCCGCTGACGGGTGACGCGCGCTGGAGCTACACCCGTGACCTGCCGCTGTGCGTGGTGGGCACGGGCTGGGGCCGCGCGATGGCGCTGTACTCCAAGGGCACCAACTGCTCCGAGCTCACCTCGCTCGACGGGGTGAGCGGTGAGCGGAAGGCGCAGCGCACGGGTGACGCCGAACCGGGTGCCGCGCTGCTGAACGAGGGCTCGCACCTCATCACGACCGGCGACCGGTTCGTCGAGGTCTACCGCCGCGACGACCTGGTGCGCTCGATGGAGTACGGCGCGCTGCGGGCGATCGTGAACCCGGGCAAGCAGCCGCGGGTCGGCTGCTCCTACGGCTCGATGGCCGTCACGTCCGGCCGGGTGGCGCTGGTGGAGCGCTGCCCGGACGACGGCTCCGACCGGATCACGGTCCTCAAGCCGAACCCGGACAAGTCCGACGAGCCCAAGGTGTTCGCGAGCGTGCTGACCGGCGGCAAGAACGCCCAGGTCGTCGCCGTCACCGACCGGCTGGTCGCGGTCGCGCTGCCCGACCCCGGCCGCATCGTCGTGTTCGACGCCGAGACCGGCTCGCAGGTCTCCGAGGCGCCGGTCGACCTCCCCTCCACCGACTTCACCGACCCGCCGCGCCACGTGGCGCGGTCGTTCACGACGGCCACGAACGTGTTCTGGTTCAGCGGCTCCAAGACGGTCGCGCTGGCGCAGGACTCGCTCACTCCACAGTGGACCGCGGACGCCACGTCCGGTGCCGGCACCACGCTCGCGGGGCGCGCGTTGGTCCCGGTGCGCGAGGGCCTGCGGGTGTACGAGCAGGCCACGGGCGCGCTGGTGGGCACGATCCGGGTGAACCGCGACGGCTGGACCGGCCCTGTGCAGCTCGCCACAGCCGGACCCGTGGTCCTCGAGCAGCGTGGCGAAACCCTGGTGGCGCTGCGATAGTTCGTGAGGTGTACTCGCAGATCAGCCCGCACCGGGCAGCACGCGTCGACCTCCCCGGCCGCTACGGCACGATCGCGGCGTTGCGCGCGCCGGCGGTCGACGACGCGCTGCGGGTGACGGCACTGCTGGTGCCGGGGTACACGGGGTCCAAAGAGGACTTCTGCCCGATCCTCGACCCCATCGCGGACGCCGGGTTCGAGGTGGTCGCCATCGACCTGCCCGGCCAGCAGGACTCCGCCGGTCCCGACGACGAGGCGCTGTACCGGCCGGGCCCGCTGGGCGCGGTCGTGGCGGAGCTGGTCGAGAAGATCGCCGCGGAGGGCCGCCGGGTGCTGCTGCTCGGCCACTCCTACGGCGGTCTGGTGGCGCGTGCGGCGGTGTTCGCGGGCGCACCGGTCGCGGGGCTCACGCTGATGTCGTCCGGTCCGGCCGAGCTGCCCGCCGGGGAACGCCGTTCGGTGCTGGAGGTCGGCGAGCACGTGCTGGCCGAGCAGGGCGTCGAGGGCACGCAGCGGCTGAACGAGCTGCGGTCGTCGCGGAACCCGGCGTGGGCCGCGCTGCCGCAGGAGCTGAAGGACTTCTACCGCAACCGCTTCCTCAGGTCGCCGGCCGCCGCGCTGCTCGGCATGGGCAACGGGCTGCGTTCCGAACCGGACCAGGTCGCGAAGCTGTCGCGGGCGCTGCGGTCGTCCGGTGTGCCGGCGCTGGTGGTGTGCGGTGACGCCGACGACGCGTGGAGCCCGGCCGTCCAGCGGGACATGGCCGAGCGGCTGGACGCGGACTTCGCGGTGCTGCCGGGCGTGATGCACTCCCCGAACACCGAGGCACCGCACGAGCTCATCGCCACGCTGCTGCCGACCTGGCGGGCCTGGCTGGCCCCGTGACGAGCACAAGGCCAGCCGGAACGCGCGGTCGGTGGCCGTCACGTCGAGCGTGACGGTCTCGAACCCACCGGAGCAGACCGGGCCCTCGCGGCAGGTGCCGCCGCTCGCGATGCCGCCGAGAGGACGAACGCGAGCAGCGCCGCCCAGTCCGCGCACCCGCCGTGCTCCTCGCCGACGCTCAAGCTCTCAGGCCCGAGCCCAGCCCCCTACGCCCACCAGAACGTCCACAGCGTCGCCCCCGACACCGCCAGCACCGCGAGCGAGGCCACCGGTGCGCGCCAGTCGGCGTAGCGGTCGGCCACGATCTGGCCCGCGATGACGAGCACCGCGGCCACCACGTGCGCGGTCACCGAGAGTCCGCCGGGGCCCGGCAGGTCGCGGGAGTTCGCGTAGAACTGGACGCCGATGTTCCCCAGGGCGAGCAGCACCAGGCCCACCGCGAGCACCCCGCTCACGGCGCGCAGGACTCCGCTCATCCGCGCCGGCCGCTTTGCTTCGACTTCCACCTCAGCCACCCTACGGGTCCCCGATCACCCGCGGCCGGAGGGCCGCCGGCGGTCTCACGGCGCCAGCAGCGACCACGGCTCGATGGCCGGTGCCGCCGCCTGCCCCTCCGGGCAGCTGCGCCGGAAGTCGCACCACTGGCACTGCCTTCCGGTCTGCGGCGGGAACAGGACGTCCTCGTCACCGCCCGCCTTCAACGTCTCCGCGGCCAGGTCGATCTCGTCCGCCGCCTCCTCGGCCCGCCGCACGTGCCGGGCCAGCGACTCCTCCGTGTGCTCCCACACCGCCACCGACCCCGACGGCAGGTGGTGCAGCTCGACGCGGCGGCACGGCTTGCGCAGCGTGCGGCGCGCGGCCAGCGCGTACAGCGCCAGCGCCTGCGAGCCGCGGGCGTCGTCGGCGTCCAGGACGTGCCGCCCGGTCTTGTAGTCGACGATCACCAGCTCGCCGTCGCGGTGGTCGATCCGGTCGACCCGCCCCTCGGCCACGATCCGCTCGGTCGGCGACGACACCCACCGCTCCACGCCCAGCGGCTCGAAGTCGACGTCCAGCCCCGCCACGTAGTCGTGCACCCACCCGCCGGCGCGGGCCCGGTACTCAGCGGCCTGCTCGGCGTCGCGGAAGCCCTCCGACTTCCACTGCCGGTTCACCAGCGCCACGGCCTGGTCCGGCGTGCGCTTCTCGGCGGGCAGGTCGAACAACGCCTTCAACGCGTTGTGCACGACCGCGCCGAGCGTGTTGTGCGCCCAGGCCCCGCCCCTCGGTGGAGTGGGCCGGTCCAGGTACGTCATCCGGTAACGGCGCCGGCAGCTCGTCCACGTCGAGAGCTTCGCGGGCGTGACGCGCACGAGCCGGCGTGGTGCCGCGGTGCCGAAGTCGAAGCCGAGTTGTTCCACCCCAACCAAGTTACTCAGTCACCCTGACATTTTTGGATTGCCCCTGCTTCGCGGGCGGCGGTGCGTTCGCGGAAGATGAACGGCATGGAGATCTGGCACAACCCGCGCTGCTCCAAGAGCCGCGCCGCCAAGCAGCGCCTCGACGACGAGGGCGTCGAGTACACCGAACGCCGCTACCTCGACGACGCCCCGACCGCGGAGGAGCTCGACCACGTCCTCACGCTGCTGGGCAAGGAGCCGTGGGAGATCGCGCGCACCAAGGAACCGGCCTACCCCGCCACCCTGGAGCACGACCGCGTGAAGTGGATCGAGCACATGGTCGCCAACCCGAGCCTGATCGAGCGCCCGATCCTCATCGACGGCGACAAGGCGCACATCGAACGGTAGAAGCGCTAGACGCCCGACGTGATGAAACCCTGCACGGACGACGCGACGAGCTGTACGGCGATCGCGGCCAGCAGCAGACCGGCGATCTTGGCCATCAGCAGGATTCCGCTCTCCTTGAACACCTTGATCAGCAGCCCGGCCGACCGCAGCGTCCCGAGCAGCACGAGGTGGACGGCCACGATCGCCGCGGCCAGCGCCAGGTAGGAGCCCACCGCCCCGTCGGCCTGCCGGACGAACACGATGGTCGCCGCGATCGCACCCGGCCCGGCCAGCAGCGGCGTGCCCAGCGGCACCAGGGCGATGTTGACGTCCTCGACCTCGGGGTGGTTCGTCGCGCCCTTGCCGGTGAGCAGGTCGAGCGCGATGAGCAGCAACAGCAGCCCGCCCGCGCCCTGCAGGGCGGGGATGCCGATGTGCATGTAGGCCAGGATCGAGTTGCCCGCGACGGCGAACAGCGTGATCACCAGGAACGACACCAGCACGCCCTGCCGTGCGGCGCGTTTGCGGGCGTCGCGAGACTTGCGGCCGACCAGCCCCAGGAACACCGGCACGGTGCCGGGCGGGTCCATGATCACCAGCAGCGTGATCGTGGCCTCGATGAAGAGCCGCACGTTGAACACGAGTCACCTACCCCACGAGGATCTTGCCGCCCGTCGCCCGTTCGGCCAGAGCATCCAGCACCTCCGGCGCCGTCGTCTCCGCGCCGAGCCGGACGGTCTTGTTCGTGCCGTGGTAGTCACTCGACCCGGTGACGAGCAGCCCCAGTGACCCGGCCAGCGACCGCAGCGCCGCCCGCGTCTCCTGGTCGTGGTCGGGGTGGTCGACCTCGACACCGGTCAGGCCGATCGAGGCCAGCCACTCGACCACCGAGGGTGCCACGACCGGGCCGCGCGACCGGGCGAAGGGGTGGGCCAGCACCGTCACGCCGCCCGCCTCGGTGATCATCTCGATCGCGCGCTCGACGGGGGTGTCCGTGCGGCCCACGTAGTAGGCGCCGCCGGTGAGGAACGTCGCGAACGCCTCGTCGACCGACGCCACGACCCCGGCGCGGATCAGCGCCTGCGCGAGGTGCGGGCGACCGGCCGGCGCGTCGAACGGCAGCCGCTGCATCAGGTCGACCGGGTCGACCGGGAAGCCGTCGGCCTGCATCATCTCGGCCATCTTCTGCAGCCGCTGCCTGCGCTCCTGGCGCAGCCGCGACTGCTCGACCATCAACGCCGCGTGCGTCGGGTCGTAGAGGTAGGCCAGCAGGTGGACCGTGATCGTGCGGCCGTAGCCGTCAGGGCACTCGCACGACAGCTCGGCGCCGCGCACCAGCCGCAGGCCGGGTGGCAGCGCCGCCGTGGCCTCCGCCCAGCCGGCCGAGGTGTCGTGGTCGGTGATGGCCACCGCGTCGAGCCCGGCTCTGGCCGCCGCCCTCACCAGCTCGGCGGGGCTGTCGGTGCCGTCGGACTCGGACGAATGGGTGTGCAGATCGATGACCACGTCGTCCAGTGTGGACGACGTGGTGCACAGCCCGTGTTACGGGACCATCTTCTTCCCGCGGGCAGCCCGCTGCGCCTTGATCATCGAGAACCGCTCGGCCTGCGCCTTCTTGTCGCCGAAGGTCAGCTCCGAGATGGCGTCGTAGACGTCCTCCGGGTCGGGCAGGAACTCCAGGCGGTTCAACGCCTGGATCTGACCGGCCGACTCGACGATCAGCGTGCCGTAGCCGAACATGCGGCCGGCCACCGTGCGCTCGTAGGTGAGGTCGGTGACCTTGCCGATGGGCATCATCGCGACCTTGGTCTCGAAGACGCCCGACGTCAGCATGAACCGCTTGTCGGTCACGACGATGCGCTCGACCCACCACTCGATGATGAAGTAGGCGAGCCGCAGGAGCACCAGCAGCGCGCCGTACCACAGCACGTTCTGGATCACTCCGGCGTTGGCCGGGAGCAGGTACGAGATCATCATGAAGCCGGCGAGCAGTGCCGCCGCTTCGAGCACGTCCCAGATCAGGTACGACCAGTGCCTGCGCACCCGGATGACCCGACGCTCACTCGACAGCAGGTAGTCGTCTGGATCACGTGGTGCGAACATGCGCTACCAGCCCTTCCTGGTACCAGCCAGTGCCCTGTCTGCCCTGCTCCTGGCCTCCCAGCGGGAGCCGGGGAGCCTAGAACAATTGTCGCACGAAGGTGATCAGGGCCTCAGCCGCAGTGCGGAGCGAGTTGAGGATGTTCTGCACCAGCTGCGCTGCTTGCTGGGGCTCCGCGATGAGGAAGAACAGCAGCAAGGCAATACCGGCGAAAGTGAGGATCTTCTTCAAGTTCACGGTGTCCACCCCGTCCGCGTTCGCACCCGTTTGGCGCCGTTCGTGACCGTTGTACAGCACGACCGATCGCCTTGGGAGATTTGTACCGCAGCTGGGGTAGTCCACCGCACCGCCGTTCCGGTGTGACTACGCTTCGTGATCATGACGGGGAGCAGCGGGGGCATGATCCGGTGTGTCGGCGGCGTCGTGCATGACTCGAACGGGCGACTGCTGCTCGTGCGACGGGCCAACGCACCAGGTGAGGGCCTGTGGTCGATACCGGGTGGGCGCGTGGAGCCGGGTGAGGCGGATGAGGCTGCTGTGACCAGGGAACTGCTGGAGGAGACCGGTTTGGTGGTCACGGTTGGTCACCTCGTCGGCAGCGTCGAGCGACCGGCCCCGAACGGGGTTTTCCTCATCCACGACTACGAGTGCCAGGTCAGGTCGGGTGTGCTCCGAGCGGGCGACGACGCCTCGGAGGTCGCTTGGGTGGACAGTGCGACCTTGGCCACACTTCGGACCGCCGAAGGGCTCGTGGAAACGCTCTCCGGCTGGAACTGCCTGCCCAGGACCTGATCGGGGTTCACACGAACGGGCGGCGGCCTTCAGCGCCAAACGAGACGTTGCCCGTGCGCCTCGGTCGTCGCCAGGGTCGCACTGGAGGGTTCGCCGTCACGCACCCGGATGAGGCGCACCTCACCCTCCTCGTGCGCCGCCCACCAGGAGTCCCTGCCCAAAGTGGACAAAGCGGGCACCAGGTCGAGTCCCGACCCGCTGGTGACGACCACGAGCGGCGCGTCGATCGGGTCGGCCGCCTTCGCGAGGTCGGTCACCGGGTCGCCGGCGACCAGGCGGGGCGGGTTCTTGCGCAACACCCCCGACGCGACGCCGAAGAGCCGCAGCCGCTCCGGCTGGTCGGCCCACACGCAGGCCTCCAGCCACGCGTAGGCGTCCTCGTCGGCCAGGTCGGCGGGCGAGACCCCGATCCCCGCCTTCGCGGCCACCTTGACCGCCTTGGGCAGCTTCGGCAGGACGGCACCGGGCGCGAGCTCCAGCGCGCAGTGCAGGCCCAGCGCGGCCTTGGCGGGCCCGGCGACGACCTGGCCGGCCTCGGCTGTCTGGTAGCGGTAGGAGTACTGGTCGAGCCCGAGCAGCAGGCCCGCGGTCGTGGCGGCCTCGACGAGCCCGATCGGCCCGCCGGCCTGCTTGGCCGCGGCGGCCACCGCCGGGTAGAGCAACGCGGCTCGGCGCACCTCGTTCGTCTGGACCACCTGGGTGGAGACCAACGCGCGCACGCGTTCGGAACGCTCCAGCAGGAAGTCCCGGAAGAGCGGCCACGTGCTCTCGTCCGCGCCGTAGGTGCCGCCCAGCGACGGGTAGTAGTTCGAGAGCCGGTGGAACGGCTCGGCCTGCACGAGCCGGTGCGCCGCCGCCAGGAGGAGCTCGCCCGTGGCGTGCTCCTCGCCGGCGGCGGTCAGCAGGTCGGCGACCTCCGGATCCTCGGCGGCGCGCGACGCGAGGTGCTCGTAGAGCGGCGAGGTCGCCGCCGCCTCCAGGCCGAACTCGCGCAGGCGCTGTCGTGCCAGGTCCAGAGAAGTCACTTCACTACCCCACAATCAGTCCGCCGCAGGTTCAGGGCGCCCGGGCTGCTCGCCACCGCGGGCCTCGCCGTAGGACTGCTTCGGCACCATGACCTTGCGCCTGAAGATGCACACGACCGTGCCGTCCTGCTTGTAGCCGCGAGTTTCCACGTAGACCACGCCCCTGTCGTCCTTCGACTTGGACGGCGTCTTGTCGAGCACCTCGGTCTCACCGTAGATCGTGTCGCCGTGGAACGTCGGCTTCACGTGCCGCAGCGACTCGATCTCCAGGTTCGCGATCGCCTTGCCGGAGACGTCGGGCACGGACATGCCCAGCAGCAACGAGTAGACGTAGTTGCCGACGACGACGTTCTTGCCGAAGTCCGTCGTGTTCTCCGCGTAGTTCGCGTCCATGTGGAGCGGGTGGTGATTCATCGTGAGCAGGCAGAAGAGGTGGTCGTCGTATTCCGTCACCGTCTTGCCGGGCCAGTGCTTGTAGACCGCTCCGACCTCGAACTCCTCGTAGTACCGACCGAACTGCACCGCGCCTCCAACTACGTGTGATCGAGATCTGTCCCAGGTGGGGAGACAGTGTTATGGGAGGGGGAGTAGTCTCGGCAACCGGTGTGTGAGGATTTCCACCACCGACGACTTCGCCCCGAGGAGGTGAGGACCCCTAAATGAGCAAGGACCCCCACCCTGCCAGTACCAAGCGCGTCCTCACCGAGGTGGCCCGCTAGATCGTTCCAGTTCTAGGCGGTTCGAGCTTTCCCGGTCAGGACGCCCGTCGTGTTCACGATCTTCGACGACGTGTGGCCCTGGAGGAACTCACCATGCCCAGCCTGCCCTCGATCCGCGGCCGCGGTGCGCAGCAGCGCCCCGCACCGCCGCACATCTCCGTGCCGTTGTCGCACTACGTGGTCGACTGCGCGGTCTACGTCGACGGCAAGCGCCTGCCCGGCCGCTGGACCCACACCGACGCGGTGAAGGAGGTCCGCAAGCGCAAGGACGGGTTCGTCTGGATCGGCCTGCACGAGCCGGACGCCGAGCAGATCGAGGGCATCGCCGAGACGTTCGGGCTGCACGAGCTCGCCGTCGAGGACGCGGTGCACGCGCACCAGCGCCCGAAGCTGGAGCGCTACGACAACACGCTCTTCATGGTCTTCAAGACCGTGCGCTACGTGACGAACGAGTCGCCCGACACCGCCAACGAGATCGTCGAGTCCGGCGAGATCATGGTGTTCCTGGGCAAGGACTTCGTCATCACCGTGCGGCACGGCAACCACTCCGGCCTCTCCCGGCTGCGCCACGTGCTGGAGGACGACCCGGAGCGGCTGGAGATCGGCCCCGCCGCGGTGATGCACGCGATCGCCGACCAGGTCGTCGACAACTACCTCGAGGTCACCGACCACATCGAGGACGACATCGACCGCATGGAGGAGCGGGTCTTCGCGCCGCGCACCGAGGTGAGCGCCGAGCAGATCTACATGTTCAAGCGCGAGGTCGTCGAGCTGCGCCGCGCGGTCATGCCGCTCGCGAACCCGTTGCGGCGCTTGGCGGAGGGCTACACGCCGCTCATCCCCGAGCAGGTGCGGGCGTTCTTCCGCGACGTCGACGACCACCTCACCGAGGTCTCCGAACGCGTCACGGCGTTCGACGAGCTGCTGACCACGCTGGTCGACGCGACGCTCGCGAAGATCACGCTGCAGCAGAACACCGACATGCGCAAGATCACCTCGTGGGTCGCGATCATCTCCGTGCCCACCATGGTTGTCGGCGTGTACGGCATGAACTTCGACTACATGCCCGAGCTCAAGTGGAAGTTCGGCTACCCCCTGGTGATGAGCCTGGTCCTCATCGCCTGCCTGACGCTCTACCGAATACTGCGCCGAAATCGCTGGCTGTGAGTCCTGATTTCGCACGCATTCTTCGTTGTAGAAGGGCCCCGTCATGACCAGGCTGCTGACCAACATCCGGTTCTGGATCCTCGCGTTCCTGCTGTGCTGGATCACCACCGTGTTCGTGCTGATCTCCGGAACGCCCTGACGTGCACGACCGGCTGCGCAACCTGCGCTTCTGGATCCTCGTCTTCGCCGTCGGCTGGCTCGCGATGGTGTTCGTCTCCATCGCGACCTGGTCCGAACCCGGTGGGGACACGCCGGAGGAGCTGGCGGCGGAGGTGACGAGTGCGTTGCGCGCCAACGACTTCCACCGGCTCCAGCCGTTGCTCGCCGTCGGCGGCGAGGACGTGGCGAAGTCGACGGTCGAGCACTTCGCGACAGCGCGCGTGGACGGCGGGTTCTACCGCGACGGCGCCGTCGTCGTGCAGTACACCCGTTACGGCACGCGGTCGGAGTTCACGGCACCCGTCGAGGAGAGGGACGGCCGGTACGTCGTGAACCTGGTGGTCACTCCCACGGGGTGACGTTCCAGGTGAACGGGATGCCGTGGCCCTCGCCGACGCCCAGGCACAGCGAGATCCCGGCCGGCCAGAGCTTGAGCATCAGCGCGAACCTGTAGTCGATCTCGCGGCGCGGTTCGAACACCAGCAGCGCCAGCGGTGCCGTGGGCGTCGCCCTCGCCGCCGCGTCGGCGAGCACGGCCCTGCCCATCGCCCGGTCGGCCGGTGAGACGTACTGCCAGACCACCGAGTGCCACACGACGGTGAGCACGTCGCGTTCGGCGCGGGCCAGCTGCCGCGCGAGCCACTCCGGGCCCGCCGACCGGTCGACCCGCACCGGGTCCGCCGCGGCGAGGTCGAGCGCGGCGCGCAGCCGGTTCCACCGCCGCAGCTGGTCGGCCCAGACGAACGAGCTCAGGTGCAGCCGGCCGTCCTCGGTGGACACGTCGACCGGGTCGAGGTCGCAGCCGGCGCGCCCGACGACGCGCAGCCGGTGGCCGAGGTCGGCGGGCGGGCGGCCGGTCCACTCCGGGTCGAGCACGAGGGCGCTGCCGGGGTCGCCGAGCACCCTGTCCGGCAGCCGGTAGCCGACGTGGTGCGGGCGCAGGTTGAGCCCGCCGCTCGCACCGACCTCCAGCAGCCGCACGCAGAACGGCACGTGCCGGCCCGCCGCCCTGGCCGCCTCCTGCGCCGCGACCAGCAGGCCGCCGTAGAGGGGCGCGCTGCGGCCGGGTTCGTTCGTCTGCACGACCGTGGCGCCGACCCGCCGCCGCAGCAGGTCGGCGTGCTCGTCGAGGGCGGGCAGCGCGTCCTCCCACAGCCGCGGCAGGTCGGGCCGGCCGCCGACGGACGGGTAGTGCTTCGCGAGCGCGGGCGCGCGTCCTTCGAGGACGAGCCGGTGCACGGCACCCGCGAACCGCAGGCCGGGCACGCTGCCCTCGCGGTCGCGTTCGGCACCGGCCATGACCCGCGCGGTGACGCCGCCGCGCCGGAGGTCCTCGGCGGCGTCGGTGAGGAGTCGCTGGGTCAGCGGACTGCGGTCGCGGCACCCGTGGGCGGCCGCGGCGAACAGCTCGGCAAGCACGCCGTCGACGCTAGTGGCAGCGCTGTCCCGCGTCATCCCGGCGCAGCGTCATTACGCTGCTGGAATGCCTCGAATCCTGGCGGTGGCCGACGAAGTGGTCGAACAGCTGTGGACCGATCAGGTGCACCAGCACTCGGACGTCGACCTCGTCCTGGCGGCGGGCGACCTGCCGTTCGACTACCTGGAGTTCCTGGCCAACGCCCTGGACAAGCCGCTGGTGTTCGTCCCCGGCAACCACGACGCCGACCTGTCCGGCTACTCGAACGTGCGCGGCCTGTGGACCAAGGCAGGTGTGCCGGTCCGCTGGCCAGGTCCACCCGGTGCGGTGAACGCGGACGAACGCGTGGTCGACGTCGCCGGCCTGCGGATCGCGGGCCTCGGTGGTTCGATCCGCTACAACAGGGGTCCGAACCAGTGGACGGAACGGCAGCAGGCCCGCCGCGCCCGCCGGGTCTCCCGGCTGGCCGGGTGGCGCAGGCTGCGGGACGGACGTGGCGTGGACGTGCTGCTGACCCACTCACCGCCGCTCGGCTGCGGCGACGAGCCCGACGCACCCCACCGCGGCTTCTCCTGTCTGCACGACCTGGTCTCCCGCCTGCAGCCGGGCTTCCTGCTGCACGGCCACATCCACCCGCACGGCGTCCCGCGCCCCGACCGCCTGCTGGGCGGCACGCGCGTGGTCAACGTCGTCGGGCACAAGGTGCTGACGATCCCCGGAGCCCCCGATGAGACGTGACACCGGTTTCCCCCTCGCCGACGCCGAGAACGACTTCACCCGCGCCCGCCGCCGCCAGGTGATGTCCCGCCTGGCGGCCTGGCTGCGCCGCGAGCCGGACGACGTGAACATCATGCTGCCGTTCCACGAGGTCGTGGACGCCCTCGGCATGGTCTCGGAGAAACGCCTCGGCCTGCAGAACATCCGCCTCGACTCGATCGTCGGCAGCGTCGACCGCGGCCGCGACTTCGACCGCCGCTTCCGCCCGACCTCCGGCCGCGTGCGCGAACGCTGGCAACGCCTCGCCCTGGCCGCCCGGCGCGGCGAGAACGTCCCGCCGATCGAGGTGTACCGCATCGGCGAGCTGCACTTCATCATCGACGGCCACCACCGCGTGTCCGTCGCGCACGCCATGGGCCTGTCCACGATCGACGCCTACGTGACGCAGGTGATCACCCGGATCAACGCGGCCGGCATCCGCTACCGCGGCGACCTGATCGTGAAGGACTACCGCCGCCTGTTCCTGGACCGCGTGCCGCTGACCGGGGAGGCCCGCGCGGACGTCGTCCTGTCCGACCCGTGGGACTACGCCGAGCTCGGCGAGTGCGTGGAGGCGTGGGGCTTCCGCCTGTCGCAGGACGAGGGCGAGTTCCTGGACCGCGCCACGGTCGCCCGCCGCTGGTACACCGAGGAGTACCGGCCGGTCGTCGCACTGCTGCGGCAGGCCGACATGATCGGCGACCGCACCGAGGCCGAGGCCTACCTGTGGGTGGCGGCGGAGCGGTACCGCCTGATCAGGACGCACCGCTGGGACCCGGAGGTGATCAACGCCGTCCGCGCGGAGGCACGACCGCCCGGCCGGCCGACGCGCGGGTAGCGGGCTGGGAGTGTGGGGGCGCGGGCGGGGCGTGGGGTGCTGGGTTGCGGGCTAATGGCTTGCGGGCCGGACGGGTGGTGGGCTGGCGGGCTGGCGGGTGGCGGGCTGGCGGGCTAATGGCTCGCGAGCCGGGCGGGTGGTGGGCTGGCGGGTGGCGGGATGGCTGGCCGCTGGCCAGGCTGGTGGTGGGCTGGCGGGTCACGGGCTGGCGGTCGCGGCCGAGCACACCGCCAACGCTGCCCGCGTGCCGGACACGGCTCGCGGGCGACGCGGGT
>NZ_JBEZBX010000002.1:0-670314 GCF_040647275.1 Lentzea sp. NPDC042327 | reverse complement strand
GTCGCGGCCAAGCGGGTCGCGGCCAAGCGGGTCGCGGCCAAGCGGGTCGCGGCCAAGCGGGTCGCGGCCAAGCGGGTCGCGGCCAAGCGGGTCGCGGCCAAGCGGGTCGCGGATGAGCGGGTCGCGGATGAGGCAGATCGCGGCCCACGCCGACCGCAGACCGGCGCCAACCGCAGACCGGCGCCCGTCGCGGACCGGCGGGACGCGGGTAGGCGGGACGCGGGCAGGCCGTGCGCCGACCACGGCTCACGGGCCGACGCTGATCGCGACCAGCGGGTCGCGGCTGAGGCGGATCGCGGACCGACGCCCGCCGTCACCCGCCCTCTGCCAGCCGCCCCTGCCAGCCGCTCGCTGCCAGCCGCCCGCTGCCAGCCGCCCGCTGCCAGCCGCCCGCCGTCACCCGCCCGCCGTCAGCCGCCGAACTCCCGCTCCACCACCTCCGGCCAGGTGCCGTCGGCGAGGCCGCCCGCCATCAGCACGTCCCGCCAGTCGACGTGGCTCAGCTCCACGAGCTTCCTCAGCTGCCCAAGACTCCCTCCTGCCGCCAGCACCACGGCGGCGTGCACCCGTTCGACGTCCTGGTTGCCGGTTTCGGTGCCGGCCAGCTCCCGCAGGGCTTCGCCCGCTTCCTCGGGGCGGAAGTCGGCTCGCACCCGCGCGGCCACCCGCTCTGACGCGTTCATGACCGCGACGGTAACCGGCAACCAGCGCGGCTGGTCGGCCCGCGACCGTTCGGCCGACCACTCGGCGCGGCACGGCGAACGAACGGCCCGCCGCTGTCATGGGCACGCAGGACCACCCGCCCCGCACCGGGCAGCCGCCGACCGGTCGGCGCGTCCGTCCTGCCGGTCAGCGCGGTGCGACGCGGGGGCTGTCCGCGTCCGGCAGGGGGCGGGCCTGGTCCAGCACCTCGTCGGTGTACTTGTCCAGCAGCCGCGTGCCGATCTGCTGCGCGTAGCCGAAGATGACCGCCCACAGCAGCAGTGCCGCGGCCGAGGGGATGCCGATCAGGCCGCTCGTCACGCCCGCTCCCAGTGCCAGGATGCCGACCACCGCCAGTGCCGCGCCGAGCATGATCTTGATCAGCGCCTGGTAGCCGATCATCACGTACGGCGAGAGCGATGGCCGGCGGCGCAAGAGCAGGACCACGGCGGCCAGCACCGCGCCGAACGCGCCGAGCACCTGCACGAGCCAGACGTCCACTCCGGACGCCTTGGCGGTGCCGCCGGGGCAGACCGTCGGCAGCGCGTTCTCCTTCGGGTCCACGCACAGCGGGATGATGCCCGGCTTCACGATGCTCACCACGCCGAGCACGGTGTTGATGACGAACAGCACCAGTGATGCCGCGATCAGCTTGTTGCGCAACGCCCGCGAGCCCGCGTGGGCGAAGTCCGAGTTGTCGTACGCCGCCCGCAGGGCGTCGACCACGATCGCGCGTTCCACCGCGGGCGTGAACTCCCCCGGCCGCAACGACTCCAGGGCGCGGCGGCGGGGGTCGTCGTCGTCCAGGTACTGCGCCACGCGCGCCTGCAGGCCCGGCAGCCGGCCGAGGAAACCGCGCTCCGCCGAGATCGTCGCCACCTCGGCCTCGTGCAGCGCGCGCCAGGCCCGCTCGATGTACCAGCCCGACCACCACGACGGCACCATGCGCCACCACGGCTCGCGGTCGGTCAGCATCGCCTCCACCACGGCGGCCTGCTCCTCGGCCGTGCGGCGCCAGACGTCGCCCTCCGGGTCGACCGGGTCGGACGGGCCGAGCGCAGCCAGATCCGCGCGGACCCGGTCCAACCGGGACTGCACGACGAGTCGCCAGTCGGTGACTCTGGGTTTGCGATCGGCCATGGACCGATGGTGACAGGCACCACTGACAATTTCCGCAGCCATCCGTGTGACGTGCGGAAACGTCACCCGAGCGCCTCAATCGGTGATCACATGCCCTGGAAGCGGACCGTGACGGCAGGTCCGCGCGGCCGCCGCGGGCTCAGGCGGTCTGCGACGGCTCCACCAGTGCGCGGAGCCGGGGAGGCATCCTCTTCTCCAGCCCGTACGGTTCGAGGTGGGCCTGCAGCACGCCCGTGAACGCCCGCTCCACGGAGGCGGTGTCCCAGTTGTCGCTCTCCAGGATCGGTTGCTTGAAGTACGGCTGCCCCACGATGTGCAGCTGCCTGCCGTTGCACCGCACGACCTGCCCGGTGATGCCCTCGGAGCGGTCCGACAGCAGGAACAGCACCAGCGGCGCCACCTTGCCCGGTGTGCGGTCGGCCGGAATGGCGCGCAGGGAACGTTCGGACTTCCACACCATTCGCGTGTGGGCGACGGGACAGACGGCGTTCACGCGGATGCCCTCGGACTCCAGGTCGAGCGCCCACGAGTAGCTCAGCGACGCGACCGCGCCCTTGGTCGCGGAATAGGTGCCGAGTTTGCGCTGGCCGAAGGAGGCGCCGGAGGAAATGTTGATGATCGAGCCGCCGCCGGACCCGCGCATTGCGCGCATGGCGGCGATTCCGACGTAGATGACGCCGAGCACGTTCACCTCGACGACCTCCCGGATGGTCTCCGGGTCGTCCTCCCACGGCAGCGTCTCGTAGTTCAGGCCCGCGTTGTTGACCAGGCCGTCGATGCGGCCGAACTCGTCGACGCACAGGTCCACGATCTTCGCGGCCTCGCTCGGGTCCGCCACCGTGTGGTTGGAGGCGACCGCGCGGCCGCCGTAGCCGCGGATGTGCTCCGCCACGTTCTCGGCCAGGTCACCGTCGTTGTCGTTGACCACCACCGAGGCGCCCGCCAGCGCCGCGTGCATCGCGTAGGCCTCGCCGAGTCCTCGGCCCGCCCCTGTGATGACGACGGCTTTTCCGTCCAGGATCCCCATTGCACGCTCTCTTTCGGTTCTCGGCGGTGGTTCCCCTGACCCCCCTGTGGCCCTGTACCCGCCTTCGACAAGCGTGCGGACCAACCGAAGCGGTGCTCACCACGTTTCGTTGAGGTGACGCTGCCGAGCGCCCAATGGCGTAGCGAGTTCACCCCGGCAGATGACCCCGACTGATCGGCCCGGTGGTACCCCGGGCTTTTGCCCTCACCTGTTCGAGTGACAAATTGCGAGGAAAACACCCAAATGGTCCCCGAAAGCATCGAAAAGGGCCGCCTCCGGCTGGGGGAGGCGGCCCTGAATTCGACAGTTCACCGGTCCGTGTAGGTCAGGTTCTTGCCGCTGGACGGGTCGAAGAGCTGGATCTTGTCGGCGTCGAACCAGATCTCCGCGGGGGAGCCCGCGGTGGCACCCGACGCCGACGACAGCCGCGTGACGAGCGAGATGCCGTCACCCGGCACGTCGTCCGCGCCCATGTCCGCCGCGAGGTCCTGCAGGTCGGCCGAGGTGACCTGCTCGCCCTTGAGGTTGAAGTAGGCGTACTTGTCCGAGCCCATCGACTCCAGCACGTCCACGTTGGACGTGAACTTGCCACCGGAGGACAGCACCGCGCCGTCCACCAGCGCCGCGTCCTCGAAGTGCTCCGGGCGGATGCCCATGATCACCTCGCGGGGCGCGTCGGCACCCTCCAGCAGCTGCCGCACCCGGTCGGTCAGCGTCACGTCGCCGAGCGCCGAGCGCAGGCCGCCGTTCTCCAGCGACGCCGGCACGAAGTTCATCGACGGCGAGCCGATGAAGCCCGCGACGAAGAGGTTGGCCGGGTTGTCGTAGAGGAACTGCGGCGCGCCGATCTGCTGCACGATCCCGCCGCGCATGACGACGACCCGGTCGCCGAGGGTCATGGCCTCGGTCTGGTCGTGCGTCACGTACACCGTGGTCGTGCCGAGCTGCTTCTGCAGGCGCGACACCGAGGTGCGCATCTGCACGCGCAGCTTGGCGTCCAGGTTGGACAGCGGCTCGTCCATGAGGAACGCCTTGGGGCTGCGCACGATCGCGCGGCCCATGGCCACGCGCTGCCGCTGGCCACCGGACAGGTTGGACGGCTTGCGGTCGAGGTGCTGCGACAGGTCGAGGATCTCCGCGGCCTCCTTGACCTTCTTCTCGACCGTGGCGTTGTCGACCTTGGCCAGCCGCAACGGGAAGGCCATGTTCTCCTTCACCGTCATGTGCGGGTACAGCGCGTAGGACTGGAACACCATCGCGATGTCGCGGTCCTTGGGCGCCTTCTCGTTGACGCGCTGCCCGCCGATGCGCAGCTCGCCGTCGGTGATGTCCTCCAGGCCCGCGATCATGTTGAGCGTGGTGGACTTCCCGCAGCCGGACGGTCCGACCAGGATGATGAACTCGCCGTCGGCGATCTCGAGGTTGACCTCCTGGACGGCCAGCGCGCCGTCGGGGTACCTCTTCGTCACCTTGTCCAGAACGATCTCTGCCATTGGTCAACTCACCCCTTGACGGCGCCGGAGGTCAGGCCGGCGACGATCCGGCGCTGGAAGAACAACACGAAGAGGATGATCGGGATGGTGATCACGACGGCGGCCGCCGCGATCGACCCGGCCGGGTCCTCGAACTGCGAGCTGCCGGTGAAGAACGACAGCGCCACCGGCACGGTCCGCGACTGCTCGGTCGAGGTGAGCGAGATCGCGAAGAGGAAGTCGTTCCAGCAGAAGATGAACACCAGGATCGCCGTCGTGAACACGCCCGGCGCGGCCAGCGGCGCGATGACGCGACGGAACGCCTGCCCCGGCGTCGCACCGTCCATCTTGGCCGCCTTCTCGAGCTCCCAGGGGATCTCGCGGAAGAACGCCGACAGGGTGTAGATCGCGAGCGGCAGCGCGAACGTGATGTACGGCAGGATCAGGCCGGGCCACGTGTCGAAGAGGCCGAGCGAGCGCTCGATCTCGAACAACGGCGACACGAGCGAGACCTGCGGGAACATCGCGATCAGCAGCGAGACGCCGACCAGCAGGTTCTTCCCGGGGAAGTCGAGCCGGGCGATGGCGTAGGCGGCCATGGTGCCGAACACCACGGCGATCGCGGTCGCGATGAGCGCGATGCCGATGGAGTTGATCAGCGCCCGCGTGAACTCGGACGTCGAGAAGATGTTGCGGTAGTTCTCCAGACTCCACTCGCGCGGGATGAAGTTGCCGTCCGCCAGCGTCGCCGACGACTTGAACGACAACGACACGATCCACAGCACCGGCAACAGCGCGTAGATCACCACGACGGCGTTGAGCAGGCCCCAGCCGACCTTCTTGCCGGTGGTCTCCGCTCCTCCGATTCCAGCCATCAGCGCTTCCCCCCGTCGTCACTGCCGGGGGCAGCGGTGCCGAAGAGCTTGATGAACACGAACGCGATGATCGCGACCATGATGAAGATCAGCACGGACATGGTCGATCCGATGCCGAGGTTCAAGCCCTTGATCAGGTTGTTGTAGGTCAGCATCGACACCGACGACGTGCCCTGCGAGCCCGCGGTGAGCACGAAGAGGTTGTCGAAGATGCGGAACGCGTCGAGCGTGCGGAACAGCAGTGCCACCAGGATCGCCGGCTTCATGATCGGCACGGTGATCTTGATGAACCGCTGCCACCCGCTCGCGCCGTCCATCGCGGCGGCCTTGAGCAGGTCGTCCGGCACCAGTGCCAGACCGGCCATCAGCAGCAGGGCCATGAACGGCGTGGTCTTCCAGATCTCCGCGAGGCCCACGACCATGAGCGCGGGGATCTTCTCGGTCAGCACCGGCTCACCGCCGAGGGCCTCCGCGAGGTAGCCGGTGCCGGGCGTCCAGGCGAAGCGCCAGGAGAACGCGGCCACGACCGTGACGATGCCGTACGGGATCAGCGTCGTCGTGCGGACGATGCCCCGGCCGACCAGCGCGCGGTGCATGATCAGGGCGAGCGACATGCCCAGCACCAGCTCGATCGCGACCGTGACGACGGTCAGCACGACCGTCACCCACACCGCGTTCCACCAGTACGGGCTGCTGAGCACGGCGACGTAGTTGTCGAACCACACCCATTCGGTGCGGTCGGGGAACTTCAGGTCGAACTTCTGCATCGACAGCAGCAGCGAGTAGAGGATCGGCCAGCCGGTCACCGCGACCATGGTGAGCGCGGCCGGCGCGCAGAGCAGCCAGCCGAGCCTGCGCTCGGCCTTCTTGCCCTCGCTGAGCGCCACCTTCTTCTTGGGAGCGACGGGCTCCGCTGTCGCTGCCCCGGTCTTCTCCGCAGTCGCGTGGCTCACGGCAGCACCCCCTTGGAGTCGAGTGCGTCCTGGAGTTCCTGGCGCAGCCGGTCACCGGTCGCCTTGGGGTCGATGCTCGCCGGCGGCGACAGGACCGTGGCGATCACGGTCGACGCGTTCTGGTACGCGGGCGTGCGCGGCCGCACACTCGCGTTCTTCAGCGTCTCCTTGATGGTGTCGCGCATCGGGTACGCCTCGGCCATCTCGGGCTCGTCGTAGACGGCCTCGATGGTCGGCGGCACACCGTCCTTGAGCGCGGCGAGCTTCTGGTTCTCCGCGCTGCGCAGGCACAGCACCGCGTCGAACGACTCGTCCGGGTGCCTGGTGTACGCGCTGACGGCGAAGTTGATGCCACCGACGGTGACCTTCGACTTGTCACCGCCGAACGCGGGGTACGGCGCCCACTTGAAGTTCTTCGCGAAGTCCGGCTTCTTCTGCGCCGCCGCGTAGACGTAGGGCCAGTTGAGCTGGAACGCGGCGTTGCCGTTCTCCATGGCCAGGCGCGCGTTGTCCTCCGCGGCGTTGGAGAACGACGGGTCGATCGCCTTGGACGTGGCGAGCTTCTTCAGCGCCGCCAACGCTTCCACGGCCTTGTCGTCGACCACGGCCTTGGTGCCGCTCTCGTCGATGATCTTGCCACCGTTGGAGTTGACCAGGGTGTTGTACAGCACGACGAGCCCCTCGTACTGCTTGCCCTGCCCCACGATCCGGCCGGGTTTGCCCTGTGCGACCAGGTCCTCGGCCATCGTGATCATCTCGTCCCACGTCGTCGGCGCCTTCGGCACGAGGTCCGAGCGGTACCAGAGGAGCTGGACGTTCGTGTTGTCCGGGGCCGCGTAGAGCTTGCCCTCGTAGGTGGCGGTCTCCAGCGGCGTCCTCAGCGTGCCGCTCTCCACCTGCGACTTGACGGACCCGGTGAACTCCTTGAGCCAGCCCGCCTCCGCGAGCTCGGCCGTCCACGTGACGTCAAGACCGAGGACGTCCATGCTGTCGTCCTCGGCGGCGAGTCTGCGCACCATCTGCTCGCGCTGACCGTCCGCTTCCCGCGGCAGCTTGTTGTAGACGATCTTGTAGCGCCCCGCGGCCTTGGCGTTGCAGTTGTCGACGATCGCCTGGAAGTTCTCCTGGGGGTATTTGTAGACGTTGACGGTGATGCCGTCGTCGCTCGACCCGCACGCCGTGACGGTTGATGCCGCGAGCAACGCGACCCCCACACCGGCGGCGAGTCGATGGCGTCGGTTCGCACCCATCGGCCCTGCCTCCTTCCCGACTGCACGGAGGAGCCAGACCGCAATGCCCGGCACCTCGTCGTGCCACCGGCCGCACCCGGCGGACCGGTGCACCGAACCTAGGCCTGGTGATCAGGAGCCGCAACCAAGAGAGGCAACGATTCAGAACCAATAGCTGTTCTTCATGTCTCAACAGCTAGGGGTTTGAAGGGCGCATGGCCAGCCTGGCCAGCAGGTCACGGCCCTTCTCCGCCGATTTCGGGTGGCACAGCACGTCGTACCGCCCTGCCACCAGCTGGCTCGCCGACTGGAAGTCCCGCTTGCCCCGCGCCGACCCGTAGCCGACCGCGGCGAACACGAGCCCGAAGAACACACCGGTGATCAGACCCGTGAGCACCGGCCCGACCGTCACCCCCGGTTCCGGGCTGAAGAGGGTCAGCAGCAGGCCGACGAACAGACCGAACCACGCACCGCTGGCGGCACCGGTCATGAGGACGCGCCCCCAGGTGAGCTTCCCGGTGACCCGCTCGACCAGCATCAGGTCCACGCCGACGATCGTCACGTCCTGCACCGGGAAGTCCTCGAGCGCCAGGAAGTCGACCGCCCGCTGCGCCTCCTCGTAGGTGGCGTACGACCCGACCGGCCACCCCGTCGGCGGCGTGGGCAGGCGTGGCGGGACACCGGGTCGGTTCGGGTTGGCGAACGGACTCGTCACAGGGGACCACCTCTGTCGGACGCGCTGATCGTCCCATCCTGCCAGTGCCCGGTGCGCCGTGCTGAGACGCCTACGGGTGTTTTGCCGGATTGCTCCACTGACCGCAACGCCCACAGCGCGCTACTCGAACCGGACGACGAACCTGTGCTCGGCGGGACGTGGCGCATCTCTCCGCCACGGCGGAGAGGATCTTGACGATCTCCTCGTACAGCTCGTCGCCGAGCAGTTCCCTGCTGACCTCGGAGTCCACCCACACCAGCTCCACCGGACGTTCGACGTCGGTGCTCAGGCGGTCCCAGAGCGCGGACAGGTTGTTGCCGTAGTACGGCCCGAAGTCGAGCGGGCCGGCAAGCGCATCGTGAAACGCCCGCTCCCCCGTGATCGACTTTCCGTCGACGACCACCTTCACGACTCCTCCTGCTTCGAAGGACGCCCTGCTACCTCGCCGAGGACGACCGTGAGCTCGTCAGCGACGACCACCGCCCGCACGAACACCGATCCGACCGAGAGCTCCACACCGGTCGTCTTACCGCTCTCGACCACCAGCGAGATGTCCTCGACCCGACGTCCTACGAGTTCTCGGTAGTCCCCCTCGGACGACACGTCGAAGGCGGTCCACTTCCCCGAGCGGGCCACGAAGTCCTGGTTCTCGGGGGACAGCGGACCAGCGAACGGGTCAGCCCATTCACCGGTGGACAGGCGGAGCGACTCACCATCGGAGCCCGACTCGAAGAGGAGGACCGCACCGTTCTCCAGGGTGAGCTCGATCGGTCCCTCCTCGGCCTCGCGGTGGCCGCCGGGACGCACGTAGTTGACGCGTCTGACCTTGGCGATCACACTGCCCAGCAACTCATCGAGCCGTCCGACAAACATAGAAGCTTCTCCGGTGATGATCCGACGACTGCCCACACGATCCGTGGGCCACTTGCCGCCCTCGAACTTAGGCGAAGACCAGCCCGAACCGGTGCGCGAACGCACGGTAGGCGCGCGCGTAGGCGTCCTTGCCCGCCCCCACCCGCTCCCGCTCCTCCTCGATCACCGCGGCGGCCTTGCCGAGGTCGCCGTCGACGACGTGGGTGATCGCCAGCGTGCGCGGCCGGTCGAAGCCGAGCAGCGAGCGGTCAGCGCCGGGTGGTCACCGCGGCCGCGGGAGGCAGGGTGTGCGGGGGTTCGTCGGTGACCCAGGCGTACTCGATGGCGGACAACCGGCCGTTGGCGACCCACAGCAGCAGTTCGCCGATGTGCTCGCCGTTCGAGTGCACCTCGGCGCTGACCGGCAGCACGCCGTCGGGCACGTCAGCAGCGGGGCCGGAGGTGTCGAGGTCGAGGCTGGCCGATCCGTCGTACCACGGTGCGCGCACCTGGACGTGGTCGAGCTGGGCGTGCAGGCCGGGGAAGTCGGTGAGCAGGAGAGCCAGCAGTTCGCGTTCGGACGGGGCCAGTGGGCGCGGGTGGGCCGGGAGGTGGCGCAGGAGCTCGGCGGCGAGCAGGCGGAGCTCGGCCCACTGCGCGGCAGTGGCCAGTGAGGTGACGTGCCACACCGGGCCGGGGCCGCTCATCGTCTCCAGCAGGGTGTCGATGCGGTCGACGAACGGGCCGGCGGCCGGCGGGACCGGGTGCCGGCGGACGTCGTCGAACTCCAGGGCGAGCTCGTCGGTGGACGGAGCGGTGCCGATCGACTCCAGATGAGCGCGCTGGGCGGAGGCGGGCAGGGCGAGGCGGCGGGTCGGGCCGGCCAGGGGGTGCGTCATGAGGTCACCAGAGCATCGTCGAACGTGTGGTTCGAGTGTGGACCTGCGGGCAACCGGGTTTCAGTGCGGCACGGGCGGAGGAACGTCGTCAGCTCCGGCGGCACCTCGTCGAGGTGTTCGGTGAGCTGCAACAGGATCCGGCCACCGCCGAGGTGTTCGACGGCACGACGGGGTGCGGTGGCGAGAACCCGTTGCACGCCAACGAGCGCGGCGACCTGGCGCAGTCCCGGTGCGGGCCGGACGGGGAGCGTCAGGGGCCACTCCCGTGAAAGAGCGACCCCCAACGGGCTAACCCCGGCTCTGGTACTCCCGCAGCAGACCCCGGGAGATGATCGTCTTCTGGATCTCCGAGGTGCCCTCGCCGATCAGCAGGAACGGCGCCTCGCGCATCAGGCGCTCGATCTCGTACTCCTTGGAGTAGCCGTAGCCGCCGTGAATGCGGAACGCCTCCTGCGTCACCTCCGCGCAGTACTCCGAGGCGATGAGCTTGGCCATGCCGGCCTCGACGTCGTTGCGCTGACCGGAGTCCTTCAGGCGCGCCGCGTTGACCATCATCAGGTGCGCCGCCTCGACCTTGGTGGCCATCTCGGCGAGCTTGAACGCGATGGCCTGGTGCTCGGCGATGGCCTTGCCGAACGTCCTGCGCTGCTGCGAGTACTCGATCGCGAGCTCGAAGGCGCGGAGCGCGATGCCGCACGCGCGGGCGGCCACGTTCACGCGGCCCACCTCGACGCCGTCCATCATGTGCCGGAAGCCCTGGCCGGTGGCGCCGCCGAGGACCTGGTCGGCGGAGATCTCGAAGCCGTCGAACACCATCTCGGTGGTGTCGACGCCCTTGTAGCCCATCTTGTCGATCTTGCCGGGGATCGTGAGGCCGGGCAGGACCTCCCCGTAGCCCTCCGGCTTCTCCACCAGGAACGTCGTGAGGTTCTGGTGCGGCTTGTCCGCGCCCTCGTCGGTCTTCACGAGCACGGCGGTCAGGTTCGACGTGCCGCCGTTGGTCAGCCACATCTTCTGGCCGTTGATCGTGTAGCCGTCCGCGCCCTTGACGGCCTTCGTGCGGATCGCGGCCACGTCCGAGCCCAGCTCGGGCTCCGACATCGAGAACGAGCCGCGCACCTCGCCCGCGGCCATCCGCGGCAGGTACTTCTCCTTCTGCTCCTGCGTGCCGTGCTGCTTGAGCATGTGCGCCACGATGAAGTGGGTGTTGATGACACCGGAGACGCTCATCCAGCCGCGCGCGATCTGCTCGACGACGAGCGCGTAGGTCAGCAGCGACTCGCCGAGCCCGCCGAACTCCTCCGGGATCGTCAGGCCGAACAGGCCCATCTCCTTCATGCCCTCGACGATGTCGGCGGGGTAGGTGTCGCCGTGCTCCAGCGCCTGCGCGTGCGGGATGATCTCCTTGTCCACGAACGTGCGAACGGTCGCGAGGATTTCTTCCTGGATGTCCGTGAGACCCGCGGTCTGGGCGAGGCGCGCCATCGCACTTCCCTTCCGAAGCAAGAGTTACCGGCGAGTATGGACCGGTTAACGCTCGTTCGCGACCGTGGTGTGCTCTCCGCAACACAGCCATGGCGGCTGTACCGAAACAGCTTCCCCAACAGGTGTGATCGCGCACCCATGCGCGGCGAATGAACAGTGCGGACTTAAGATCCCGCCTCACCACACCTAGGGGGACCAGCGATGACCTACGACCCGTACAACCCGAAGCAGGACCCGTACGGCCAGCAGCCCGGCCAGCCCTACAGCCAGCAACCCGGCCCGTACGGCGCGCAGCCGATGTACGGCTACGGCTACCCGCCGCCCGTGCCGAAGCCGCAGACGAACGCGATCCTCGCGCTCGTGCTGTCCTGCGTGGGCATCGCGACCTGCGGCGTGACGTCCATCATCGGCGTCATCTTCGGCCACATCGCGATGGGGCGGATCAAGCGGGGCGAGGAGGACGGCCGCGGCCTGGCGCTCGCGGGCCTCATCGTCGGGTACCTGGTCATCGCCGGTTACCTGCTGTACTTCGCGATCGTCATCATCGCGATCATCGCGGCGGCCAAGCAGGGCAGCACGTACTAGCGGTGAGCTCAGCCCGCGAGGGCGATCTCCAGCGCACCACCGCAGTGGCGGCACACGTCGGCGAACACGTGGACGTCGGCATCGCATCCCGGGCAGCTGCGGAAGCTGCGCTCGAGCAGGTCGTCCTCGCGGCGCTTGAAGAGCCGCAGGCGCCTGCCCGCCTTGCCGTTACTCGAACGTGACATGCCCAGAGCATGCACCCGCACCGGGGCGAGATCGCAAACCCCGGTCACGGATTGTGCGTCACCTCACCCGTTTTGAACGCAACCCGTGACGGTCGGCCACGTCCAGTGACATCAGGGGTGAAATGGCGCACAACCCGTGACGGAACTCAGTCCTCCGGGGGCGTCCACACGTTCGCACGCGACATGCCCGCGGCGCGTCCCTTGCCGGAGATCACGAGCGCCATCTTCCGCGACGCCTCGTCGATCATCTCGTCGCCGAGCATCACGGCGCCGCGCTTCCCGCCCGCCTCGGACGTGTAGTACTCGTAGGCGTCGAGGATGTTCTCGGCGTGGTCGTAGTCGTCCTGCTTGGGGCTGAAGACCTCGTTGGCCGCCTCGATCTGGCCGGGGTGCAGCACCCACTTGCCGTCGAAGCCCAGTGCCGCGGACCGGCCGGCGACGCGCTTGTAGCCCTCGACGTCGCGGATCTGCAGGTACGGGCCGTCGATGGCCTGCTTGTCGTGGGCGCGCGCGGCCATCAGGATCCGCATCAGGATGTAGTGGTAGGCGTCGCCCACGTCGTAGCCGGGCGGCTGCTCGCCGACGACCAGCGACTTCATGTTGATCGACGCCATGAAGTCCGCGGGGCCGAAGATGATCGTCTCGACGCGCGGGGACGCGGTGGCGATCGCGTTGACGTTGTTGAGGCCCAGGGCGTTCTCGATCTGCGCCTCGATGCCGATCTTGCCGACCTCGTGGCCCATGGTCTTCTCGATCTGGGTGAGCAGGAGGTCGAGTGCCACGACCTGCTCCGGCGTCTGGACCTTCGGCAGCATGATGCAGTCGAGGTTCGCGCCCGCGCCCTCGACGACCTCGGTGACGTCGCGGTAGGTCCACTCCGTCGTCCAGTCGTTGACGCGCACGACGCGGGCCTTGCCGTCCCAGCCGCCCTCGTTGAGGGACGCGACGATGGTCTTGCGGGCGTCCGGCTTGGCCAGGGGCGCGCAGGCGTCCTCCAGGTCCAGGAACACCTGGTCCGCCGGCAGCGTGCGGGCCTTGTCGATCATCTTCTGGCTCGAGCCGGGGACCGCCAGACACGAGCGACGGGGACGCTGCTGGTCGACCACTGGAGTACCTCCTCGTACCGGCCGGTAACTATGTGGGCCACAGTGGCACGCATCGCTGCGGGGCGCATGTCCGCTGAGTCCCGTCTCACAGCCCCTGGCAGTCTGAACCGGTGGAGATCACGCGCATCCTCGACGCGGCGCTGCGGAAAGCGGCCGCCGTGTGGATCACCTCACCCGGCCGCGAACCGAAGCTGGTGCACGCCCACTGGCGCGACGACGCGTTGTGGGTGATCACCGGCGGCACGGAACAGCAGGTGCCCGGACTGGCCGACGGCGCCGAGGTCACCGTCACCGTCCGCTCCCCCAGCACGCACTCGCACCTCGTCGACGCGCAGGCCACGGCCCGGCTCGTGGAACCGGACGACGAGACGGCCCAGGCGCTGAAGACCGCGCGGCTCAACACGAAACCCGAGTGGGACGCGGTGTACCGGCTGGAGTTCGGCGCGTGATCACCGTGCCGGAGGGCTTCGGGCTCGAGCTCGGCGAGGGCGCGCCGGAGTGGGTCGCGAAGCTGCCTTCACTGGCCACGAAGGCGTGCGCGCGCTGGCGGCTCACCCCGGACGGCGCGCTGATGAACGGGTTCTGCGCCGTCGTGCTCCCGGTGCGCCGGCCGGACGGGCACCCGGCCGTGCTGAAGCTGACGTGGGTCGACCGCGAGACCGAGCACGAGCCGATCGCGTTGCGGCTCTACGACGGCAACGGCGCGGTTCGCTTGCTCGGCCACGACGCGGAGCTGGGCGCGTTGCTGCTGGAACGCCTCGACCAGCACTCGCTCGACGACGAACCGATCGACCTCGCCGTCGGCGTGATCGGTGATCTGCTGCGCCGCCACCGGCACCTCGAAGCGCCTGCGAACTTCCGCCGGTTCACGGACACGCTGAAGGAGCACCCGGCCGTTCCCCGCAGGCTGCTCGACGCGGCCAGGGAGGCGGGCACCCGGCCGATGGGCACGACGCTCGTCAACGAGGACCTGCACTACCGGAACGTGCTGCGCGGCGACCGGGAACCGTGGCTCATGATCGACCCGAAGCCGCTGTCCGGTGACCCCGAGTACTGCATGATCCCGTTGCTGTGGAACAGGTTCGGCGAGCTGGACGGGCGCAGGGGGCTGACCGGCCGGTTCCTCGCGCTGTGCGACGCGGGCGAGCTGGACGTGGCGAAGGCCCGCGACTGGACGTTGCAGCGCGCGGTGGCGAACTGGATCTGGTGCCTGGAGGAGGACCTGCCGGACCAAGCGGCCATCTGCGCCGAGATCGCCGAGTGGGCGGTCAGGTCCTGATCTAGGCTCGCTGTCGTGGTGGCTGTGAACAGGGTCTACATCGCGCAGTTGGCCGGACTCCCCGTCTTCGGCCCCGATGGCGAACCCATCGGCAAGGCCAGGGACGTCGTGATCAGCCTCCGCATCGACCGGCAGCCACCGCGGGTGCTCGGCATGGTCGTCGAGCTCGCCACCCGCCGGCGGATCTTCGTGCCGATGCTGCGGGTCACCACGGTCGAGCCGAACGCGGTGACGCTCGCGACCGGGTCGGTGAACCTGCGGCCGTTCCACCAGCGGGTCAACGAGGTCCTGGTGATCGGCGAGGTGCTGGACGCCACGGTGGAGCTGGAGGACGGTTCGTCCGCGACCGTCACCGACGCCGCGATGGAGCTGACCCGCACCCGTGACTGGCGGATGGTCAAGGTCGCGGTCCGCCGGCGCTCCGGACGCCTCGGCCGGCGCGGACCGGTGCAGGTGTGGCGGTGGGAGGACGTCAGCGGTCTGAGCGTGAACCAGCTCGCCGGCCAGCCGCAGGGTGCGCAGCAGCTCGTCGCGGTGTTCGAGGGCATGCGCGCGGCCGACGTGGCCCACGCCCTCCACGAGCTGCCGCCCAAGCGCCGCCACGAGGTCGCGGACGCCCTCGACGACGAACGGCTCGCGGACGTCATCGAGGAACTGTCCGAAGAGGACCAGAAGGACGTCCTGTCGCACCTGGACGAGGAACGCGCCGCGGACGTCCTGGAGGCGATGAACCCGGACGACGCGGCCGACCTGCTCGCCGAGCTGTCCGAGGTGACGAAGGACCGGCTGCTCGACCTCATGGAACCCGAGGAGTCCGAACCGGTCCGCCGCCTGCTGGAGTACTCGTTCGACACCGCGGGCGGTCTGATGACGCCGGAACCGATCATCCTGACGCCGGACGCGACGATCGCGGAGGCGCTGGCACGGGTGCGCAACCCCGACCTCACGCCGGCGCTGGCGTCGATGGTCTTCGTCTGCCGCTCCCCCTCCGCGACGCCGACGGGCCGCTACCTCGGCTGCGTGCACATCCAGCGGCTGCTGCGCGAACCACCGTTCGACCTCGTCGCCGGCGTGCTCGACACCGACCTGGCCCGGTTGTCGCCGAACGCCTCGCTGAGCGACGTGACCCGTTACTTCGCCACCTACAACCTGGTGTGCGCACCGGTGATCGACGACACCGAGCACCTGCTCGGCGCGGTCACCGTCGATGACGTGCTGGACCACCTGCTGCCGGACAACTGGCGCGAGACGGGACTGAGCCATGCCTGAAGTACTGCCCCGCCGCAGGCTCGACCAGCCGCGCGAACCGAGGGGTTTCCGGTTCTCGATCGACCCCGACACGTTCGGACAGCTCTCCGAGCGGCTCGCGCGCTTCCTCGGCACCGGCAAGTTCCTGTTCTGGCAGACGCTGATCGTCGTCGTCTGGATCACGGTGAACCTCGTCGCGGTGTCGTTGCGGTGGGACCCGTACCCGTTCATCCTGCTGAACCTGGCGTTCTCGACCCAGGCCGCCTACGCCGCACCGCTGATCCTGCTCGCGCAGAACCGGCAGGACGACCGGGACCGGGTGTCGCTGGAGGAGGACCGCAAGCGGGCGGCGCAGACGAAGGCGGACACCGAGTACCTGGCGCGCGAACTGGCCGCGGTGCGACTGGCCCTCGGCGAGGTGGCGACGCGCGACTTCATCCGCGGTGAGCTGGAGAAGCTGGTGAAGGAGCAGGACAACCGCAAGAAGGTCAGGCCGTGACGGCCGACCGGGACCAGCCGCTGCTCACGGCCTGACGTGCCCGGCCTCGACCAGGTCGGCCAGCACGTCGTGGATCGCGGGTGCCGTCTCGGCGTGCGCGCGGTACTCGTCGCGGGTGACGTAGGTGAGCTCGGCGATCTCGCTCGTCGGCTGCGGTGTGCCGAGCAGCTCCGCCGTGAAGCAGGTCATGTCGACGATCGCGCCCTCTCCCTCGCCGTACGCGGGGGCGACGTAGCGCTGAAGGACCTCGGGGCGGTCGAGGTCGGTGCCGAGCTCCTCGCGGACCTCCCTGCGCAGCGCCTCGGCCGGGGTCTCGCCGGGTTCGATCTTGCCGCCGGGGAGGTAGAAGGCCTTCTTGTTGCGTGAGCGCACAACGAGGAGGCGGCCAGCCTCGACGTGCACGAGTCCCACGACGGTGATCACGGGAAGACGTCGTCCGCGGCCAGCCGGTCGCAGGTGCGTCCGAAGGCCTCCAGCTCACCGGGTCCGAAGCTCTCGCCGAAGTGCTCGGCGACGCCCGCCAGGTGGGTGGTGGAGGCGCTGCGGAGGCGTTCGGCACCGAGCGGTGTGAGCACGGCCACGATGCCGCGTCCGTCACCGTCGGCGCGTTCCCGCCCGACGAGCCCCGCGCGTTCCAGCCGGTCCACGAGCCGGGTCACGCCGGAGCGGGACAGCAGGACGGCGTCGGCGAGCTCGGTCATGCGCATGCGCGTGGAGGGCGACTCGGCCAGTTGAACCAGCACGTCGTACGCCGCGAGAGAAAGGCGCTGCTCAGCAATCAGTTCGGTCTCGAGGACCCGCGTGATCCGTGCATGCGCGCGGAGGAACGATCGCCACACCCCGAGCTCGACGCGGGTGGGCAATCGGGAACTACCCGATTCCGGCACGGACGTCGATGTTACGGACAGCGCTCCTCCCGCTACGACCTGGGCCTGCGCTGGAAAGTGACCGGCCGGTAGGACGGGCGTGAACCGGACGTAGCATGGATCGGTGACCACCACGCAGCCCCTCCCCACCGCGGAGGACGTCCGCAAGGCGCTCTCCGGTGTGCAGGACCCCGAAATCCGCCGTCCGATCACCGAGATCGGCATGGTCAAGGACGTCGAGGTGGCCGCGGACGGCTCGGTCGTGGTCGGGGTCTACCTGACGGTCGCCGGCTGCCCGATGCGCGACAAGATCACCGCCGACGTCACCGCGGCCGTGTCCGCGCTGGAAGGCGTCTCGTCGGTGCGCGTCGACCTCGACGTGATGAGCGACGCCCAGCGCACCGAGCTGCGCAAGACCCTGCGCGGCGGCACCGAGGAACCGGTCATCCCGTTCGCCCAGCCCGGCTCGCTGACCCGCGTCTACTGCGTCGCGTCCGGCAAGGGCGGTGTCGGCAAGTCCTCGGTCACCGTGAACCTGGCCGTCGCCATGGCCGCGCGCGGCCTGTCCGTCGGCATCGTCGACGCCGACATCTACGGCCACTCGATCCCCCGCATGCTCGGCGCGGACGGCCGTCCCACCCAGGTCGAGAAGATGATCATGCCGCCGCAGGCGCACGGCGTGAAGGTCATCTCGATCGGCATGTTCACCCCCGGCAACACCCCGGTGGTGTGGCGCGGCCCGATGCTGCACCGCGCGCTGCAGCAGTTCCTGGCCGACGTGTTCTGGGGCGACCTCGACGTCCTGCTCCTCGACCTCCCGCCGGGCACCGGTGACGTGGCCATCTCCGTGGCCCAGCTCGTGCCGAACGCCGAGATCCTGGTCGTCACGACCCCGCAGACCGCCGCCGCCGAGGTGGCCGAACGCGCCGGTTCCATCGCGTTGCAGACCCGGCAGCGGGTCGCGGGCGTGATCGAGAACATGTCGTGGCTGGAGATGCCCGACGGCTCCCGCATGGAGGTCTTCGGCGCGGGCGGCGGTGCGGCCGTCGCCGAGTCGCTGACCCGTGCGGTGGGCTCCGACGTGCCGTTGCTCGGCCAGATCCCGTTGGACCCGCGGCTGCGGGAGAACGGTGACGCGGGCACCCCGATCGTGCAGGCCGTGCCGGACTCGGCGGCCGCGCAGGTCCTCACCGAGGTGGCGACGAAGCTCTCGGTCCGCTCCCGCGGCCTGGCCGGCCGCCTGCTGAACGTCTCACCCGCCGGGCGGTAGCAGAACGAGGACGAGGGGCCCCGCGTCACCGGACCGGTGACGCGGGGCCCCTCGTTCGTTCTCGGGTCAGGTGGCGTCCGGGTCGAACGGCGGGCGTTCGCCAGGGGCCAGAGGGCGCTGCTCAGGGGTGGGAGGAGTGGGCGGCGTCGGGTAGCCGTTCGCCTTCGTCGTCGGCTCCGGGTCGTCGAAGAGGTGCTTCGTCACCGCGCGCTTCGGGTCGAAGTTGCGCAGCTCCCGCAGGTCCTCCAGGGGTTTGCGGAGCTGTTCGAACTCCGGGCCCATCTCCTGCTTGAGCTGCTCGCGTGCGCCGGTCGCGTACTCACGGACCTGGCGGACCGTCTTGCCCAGCCAGGCCGCCGCGGACGGCAGGCGTTCGGGGCCCAGGATGAAGAGACCCGCGACGACGATGATGAGGATCTCGACCCATCCGATGCTGTCGAACACGGGTCCCAGCCTACTTGTCAGTCGGACTTGAGCGTGACGTCGATTTTCAGCTCACGGCCCTGCCGCGCCAGCACGACCTGCACGGTTTCGCCGATTTCGTGTTCCCTGACCGCTACGACCAGTTCGGCGGCGTTGCGGACCATCCGGTCGCCGACCTTCGTGATGACGTCGCCCTCCTGGATGCCGGCGGTGGCCGCGGCCCCACCGGCGGGGACGTTCTGCACCTGGGCGCCCTCGGAGGTCTCGGCGGAGACCGACTTGACGTTGACGTTCATGTCGGCGTGCTTGACCGAGCCGCTGCGGATGAGCTCCTGGCCGATCTTGCGGGCCTGGTTGCCGGAGATGGCGAAGCCGAGGCCGACCGAACCGCCGGTCTCGGTGCGGATCGACGAGTTGATGCCGACCAGGGCACCGCGCGAGTCGACCAGTGCGCCACCGGAGTTGCCGGGGTTGATGGCCGCGTCGGTCTGGATGGCGTCGTAGGTGACCTGGGGGCCGCCGTTCTCGCCCGCGGCGGTCACGGGGCGGTGCAGCGCGGAGACGATGCCCTCGGTGACGGTGTTCGACAACTGCAGCGGCGAACCGACGGCGATCACGGAGTCACCGACCTGGAGCTCGTCGGAGTTGCCGAACTGCAGCACCGTCGGGTTCGTCACCTCGACCTTGATGACGGCGAGGTCGGTCTTCGGGTCGCGGCCCACGACGCGGGCCGCGGCGCGGGTGCCGTCGGTGAACACGGCGCTCAGCTTCGCCGAGGAGTCCGCGGCGGCGGGGGCGACGACGTGGTCGTTGGTGAGGATGTAGCCGCCGCTCTCGATGACGACGCCGGAACCGACGCCCGCGACGTTCGCACCCTTGAACTCGATGGAGACGACGCTCGGGGTCACGCGCTTGGCGATGTCGGACACCGAGCCGGCCGGGCGTTCCTTGCCCTCCGAGACCTCGGCCAGGGTGACCGTCGAGTCGGTCAGCGGGTTGCCGGCGCGCCCGATCAGCCAGCCGACGAGGCCGCCGACGGAACCGACCAACAGGGCGGCGACCATCAGCAGGGCGAGGGCGGTGGGCTTCACGCGGCGGCCGAACAGCAGCTCGGGGACGCTCAGCTGGGGACCGGGCTCCTGGGCCTTCTCCGGCTCTCCCGGCGGGTCCTCGCCCACGGCGGGCGGGCCGATGACGGCACCGGCGGCGGGGTCGCGCCACGGGTCGGCGGCGGGCTTGCCGTCCCAGAAGACCGGGTCGACGTCGGGGTCGGGCGTGCTGTGCGGCTGGTGGCCGGGCGGGCGCTGCAACAGCTCACCGGAGCCCTGGCGGCCGAACGCGGTGGCCAGCGACTCGGGTGGCGGTGGCGCGGACTGCACCTGGGGAACCTGCACGGTGCGCGCGGCGAACGCGCCGTCGACACCGGCGGGGCGGCCGAAGGCGGTGGCGTGGGTGGGGTCGACCGGCGGCTGCACGAGCGGTCGCGGGCGCAGCCTGCGGTGTGCTCCGTCGTCCACTCCGGACACAGGTGTGGGCGTCTGGCCGTTGGGCGACTGCTGGCTCATCTCTCCCCGAGTTTTCCGCTAGGAGTGCTGAACCACAGCCTGCCTGACGAGCGGTGAAATAGCTGTCAGCGGGTGCCGACGAGCGCGCCGGTCAGGTCCTGGTGGATCAAGGGCGCCGGCTGCGCGGGCAGCTTCGGCTCGCCGTCCGGGGTGGCGAACGCGAGCGCGCCGAGCAGCATGCCGCTCACGACGACGCCCGCTCCCTGGCGGGCCCTGCGGCCGGTGAACCAGCCCTGGCTGCCCAGCGGCTTGGACGACCCCAGCACGGGACCGGAGCCGAACGCGGGCTTGTCGGTGCGCTGAACGGCGACGAACTGGCCGTCCTCGGTGATCGCGAGCCCGTCCGGTGCGGACGGCAGCTCGACCTCCTGCGGGATGGCGCCGAGCCGGTCGAGCAGCGAGGCCGACGCCGTGGGCGCCGACGCGGTGCGCACGGCTGCGCGCGCCTGCTGCTGCGTGTAGGTCTCGAACGCGCAGAAGCCGCAGCGCTGGATGTGCGCAGAGGCTCGCTCGTGTGCGACCGAGGACAGCTCTCCGTCCACGAACGCGACCACGGCATCCGGCAACAGGTGCTGCTCAGGCAGGCTCCAACCACGGAGGTCGGTCATGCAGAGTCCTCCAGCAACGATTCCCGACGACGGCGTTCCAAAGCGACCTTCAGGGCCTGGCGGCCCCGGTGGATCCTGCTCCTCACGGTACCCATCTTCACCCCGAGAGTGGCGCCGATCTCCTCGTAGGAGAGTCCTTCCACGTCACAGAGCACGACGGCGGCCCTGAACTCCGGGGGGAGCTCGTCGAGCGCGGCCTGCAGGTCCGGGTCGAGGTGGTTCTCGTCGTAGATCTCCTCGGGGGACAGGTCGTCACCCTCGAGGCGGTCGTTGTCCTCGGGCAGCGCCTCCATGCGCACGCGGCTGCGCCGGCGTGCCATGTCCAGGAAGAGGTTGGTGGTGATGCGGTGCAGCCACCCCTCGAAGGTGCCCGGCTTGTACGACGCCAGGGAGCGGAAGACGCGGATGAACGTCTCCTGCGTGAGGTCCTCGGCGTCGTGCTGGTTGCCGGTCAGGCGGTACGCGAGCCGGTAGACCCTGTCCGCGTGCTCGCGGACAATGCTGTCCCACGAGGGCGGCGTCCAGTCGGCCGTCTCGATGGGCGCGACGGCCTCCGGCGAACTCGACTGCGTGCGCATCAGGTGTTTCGGCACCTCCATGTGGGCCGCCCGGCGACCCTTGTGCGGCTCAACGGACGGCGGGTCCGGCTTGTTCCCGACCAGAGCCTGGCTTCTTGCCCCTGTACCTTCTCCCGCGCGGTTTAAACGATCGTGAGAGCTGGCTGAGAGCACCCTGAGAATCTCGGTTCGGGCGGCGTTCACCCGTTTTGGGCACAAGTGGCACTAGCCTTCGTCCTTGTGACACCGGAATCGGCCCTGCGGGAGTACGTCGAGCAGTACCTCCCCGAGGACGACGTGCACCTCGCCGCGCGCGCACGCGGTGAGGAGCTGGGCTGCGTGCCCATCGGCGCGGGTGGCGGAGCCGCTCTCAGGTTCCTCGCGGCCGCCCTGCAGGCGAAGGCCGTCGTCGAGATCGGCACCGGCGCCGGCACCAGCGGCCTCTACCTGCTGTCGGGGATGCCGAGGTCCGGCGTGCTGACGTCCATCGACGTCGCCCCCGAACACCAGCGCGCCGCCCGCGAGGCGTACGCCGCCGCCGGCATCTCACCGTCGCGGACCCGCCTGATCATGGGCAAGGCCCTGGAGGTCCTCCCCCGCCTCACCGACGCGGCCTACGACCTCGTCTTCGTCGACGCCTACAAGCCCGAGTACCCGCAGTACCTCGAACACGGGGTGCGGATGCTGCGGCCCGGCGGCGTCATCGCGTTCGACAACGTCCTCTGGCACGGCAAGGTCGTCGACCCGAAGGTCAAGGACGAGTCGACCCTGGCCATGCGCGAGATCGCGCGCTCGTGCCGGGAGGACCCGCGCCTCGTTCCAGTCATCCTGCCGCTGGGCGACGGCCTCCTGGTCGCCGCCCGCCGCCCCTAGGACGGTCACGCGGGGCCCCCACGTGCCCTCCAGGGGAACGCGGGACTCCCGCGTGCCTTCTGGAGGGGAACGCGGGGCCCTTTCGTGCGCTCCTGTCGCACGCGGGGACCTTTCGTGCGATCCGCGCGTGCGCGGGTTATCGGCGCATGCAAGGGGTGTGTAAGAGAAGAGGGGTGTGGGCTAGTAGGCGCGGACGCCCTTGCCTAGGACTGTGACGCCGCCTGCTGAGACGGTGTAGCGCTCGCGGTCCATCGGGGCGTCCACGCCGATCAGCGCGCCGTCGGGCACCACGACGTTCTTGTCCAGGATCGCCCGCCGGACCACCGCGCCCTTGCCGATCCGCACGCCCGGCAGCAGCACCGAGCCCTGCACGACCGAGCCGACCTCGACCACCACGTCCGACGAGATCACCGAGCCGTGGATCTTGCCGGAGATGATCGCGCCGGGGCCGACCATCGAGTCCTCAGCGGACCCTCCCGCGATGAACTTGGCCGGCGGCAGCGGCGGCGTCGCCGTGCGGATGGGCCACAGCTGGTTGTAGAGGTTGAAGATCGGGTGGACGGAGACCAGGTCCATGTGGGCGTCGTAGTAGGCGTCGATCGTTCCCACGTCGCGCCAGTAGCCGCGGTCGCGGTCCGTTGCGCCGGGCACCTCGTTGTCCTGGAAGTCGTAGACGTGCGCTTTGCCGCGGTCGACGAGCATCGGGATGATGTCGCCGCCCATGTCGTGGTCGGAGTCCGGGTTCAACGCGTCCCCGCGCAGCGCGTCGAGCAGCGCCTCGGTCGTGAAGACGTAGTTGCCCATCGACGCGAACGTCACGTCCGGGTCGTCCGGCACGTGCGGCGGCTCCGACGGCTTCTCCAGGAAGCGGGTGATCTTGCCGGAGGCGTCGGAGTCGATGCAGCCGAACGCCTTGGCCTCGGTCCGCGGCACGCGGATGCCGGCGACGGTCACCGCGGCACCCGACTCGACGTGCTGCGAGATCATCTGGCCGGGGTCCATCCGGTACACGTGGTCCGCGCCGAAGATCACGACGTGGTCCGGCTTCTCGTCGTGGACGAGGTTCAGCGACTGGAAGATCGCGTCGGCCGAGCCGGTGTACCAGCGCGGGCCCAGGCGTTGCTGGGCCGGGACCGGCGTCACGTACTGACCGAGCACATTGGACAGGCGCCACGTCGTCGAGATGTGGCGGTCCAGTGAGTGCGATTTGTACTGCGTCAGCACGCAGAGCTTCGCGAGCCCGGCGTTGACCAGGTTCGACAGCACGAAGTCGACCAGCCGGTAGTTGCCCCCGAAGGGCACGGCCGGTTTCGCGCGGTCTGCCGTCAGTGGCCACAGGCGCTTGCCTTCACCACCGGCAAGCACAATTCCGAGGACGTGCGGCTGCCCCTTCACAACACGTGACCCTATCCGGGCGATCGTCCGCGAACCAGACGCAAAGCAGTTCGTCCCACCGTGTCGCGCTGTGATCTACGGTGGGTGCGTGCGAGTTGCGCTCATGACGCGGGAGTACCCGCCGGAGGTCTACGGCGGCGCTGGTGTGCACGTGGGATTCCTCGTGCCGCACCTCAGAGAGCTGGTCGATGTCGACGTGCATTGTTTCGGGGCGCCCAGGGGAGACGCCACGGCGCACAACCCTCCCCATTCTTTGGAGCACGCAAACGCGGCGTTGACCACACTTGCCGTCGACCTCGAAATGGCGGCGGCGGTGTCCACGGCGAACCTCGTGCACTCGCACACCTGGTACGCCAACATGGGCGGCCACCTCGCGAAGCTGCTGCACGGGGTGCCGCACGTGGTGACCGCGCATTCGCTGGAGCCGCGCCGGCCGTGGAAGGCCGAACAGCTCGGCGGCGGGTACCGGATCTCGTCATGGGCGGAACGCACCGCCTACGAGCACGCCGACGCGGTCATCGCGGTGAGCGAGGGCATGCGCGCGGACGTCCTGGACGCCTACCCGGCGCTGGACCCCGCGAAGGTCCACGTCGTCCGCAACGGGATCGACTCCGTCGCCTACCACCCGGTCGCCGAGACGGACGCCCTGACGTCCCGTGGGATCGATCCCACGAAGCCGATCGTCGCTTTCGTGGGGAGGATCACCCGGCAGAAGGGCGTCGGGCACCTCGTCGCCGCTGCGCACCAGATCTCGCCGGAGGCGCAGATCGTGCTGTGCGCGGGCGCGCCGGACACCCCGGAGATCGCCGAGGAGACCCGGCTCGCGGTGAGCGAGCTCGCGGCGGCGCGCGAGGGCGTGTTCTGGATCCAGAAGATGCTGCAGCCCGCGGAGGTCCGGCAGATCCTCAGCCACGCGACGGTGTTCGTGTGCCCGTCGGTCTACGAGCCGCTCGGCATCGTGAACCTGGAGGCGATGGCGTGCGGCACGGCGGTCGTGGCCTCCGACGTCGGCGGCATCCCCGAGGTCGTCGCGGACGGTGAGACCGGGCTCCTGGTTCACTACGACGAGCACGACCCGTCGACCTATCGATTGCAGTTGAGTGAGGCGATCAACTCACTCATCGCCGACCCGGAGCGGGCCAAGAGGTTCGGCGCGGCCGGTCGCAAGCGGGCTGAGCAGGAATTCTCCTGGGCCGCGATGGCGGAGCAGACGGTCGAGGTCTACCGCAGTGTGATTTGAGCCACACACGTCCGGGGCAACCCTGAAGTGTGAACGCCGCCTTTAACCAGTAGTGACTTTTGGTTCCAACTGGTGAGGGGCGCGAGGACTGTGCGTTGTGCGGTGCTGGGTCTGGCGGTCGTCCTGGCGGCGGCCGGATGTGCGTCAGCACCGAAGGCGGCCCCGCCCGCTCCCACGCTCACGGTCGACGGCAAGAAGCTCGCCGGCGCCTCCGACCTGCAGTCGGAGGCCGAGGCGCAGATCTCGTTCACGCTGGAGTACGGCTACGTGGCACGGGCGGGTGCCGCGGCGGTCAGCTGCTGGTTCGCCAAGACCGGCGTCGACTCCGAGGTGGACCGGCGGCTGTGGTGCGGCCCGGTGCAGGTGCCCGGCACCGGCGCCTCGACCGACTGGGTGCCCGTGCCGCTCAAGGAGGTCGGCAAGACCGACGACGAGGTCCGCTTCGAGGTCCAGTCGCCGCAGGTGCCCGAGAGCGGCAACCGCAGTTCCCCGGTGGGCACGCTGATCCGCACCGACGGCAAGCAGTTCGACCCGGCCAAGCAGCAGGACCTGACCGCGGGCAGGGACTTCCTCGCCGTGCTGCCCGACGACGGCAAGCGGTCGAACTCCGACCTCGGGCTCGGCAACGTCGACGTGCGGGTGCGCGACGACCTGCTCTCCACGGCCGTGACCGGCTGGGCGAACCCGGACCTGTGGCACACCTCCGACGGCACCGTGCGCGCAGAGCCGGGTTCCCGGCTGCGCGTGCTGCGGATGAAGGTCGAGAAGCTCAACGAGACCGACAGCGGCTACCTGCGCACCAACTGGCAGGGCTTCGCCCCGCAGCCCTCCGAGCTCGCGCTGGAGCTGCCGGGCAAGCGCCAGGTGCTGCCGCAGGACCGCCTGCCGGCCAACGGCTCGGTGTTCGTCGTCTACACCGTGCCCGACCCGCAGGCCGGCACCGAGACGCTCGCGCTGGGCACGCTCGGCGCCAAGTCGCTGGAGCAGCGGGTCGAGGTCCCGTCCGGCAAGCGCGCCGAGAACCCGCCCGCCGTGCTGCTGCGCGCGGCCGGTCCGGCGCAGTTCGCCGAGCAGACGCAGAAGTTCCGGCTCGGCGGCAACGCCATGGGCATGAAGGTCACCGGCGTCAAGCTCGGCCGGCAGCGCCCGGTGAAGCTCGGTCCGAGCCAGTACGACGTCGCCACGGCCTCCGCACCCGACAAGGCGCTGCTGGAGGTCCGGCTGGAGGCCACCGGTGACGTGCCGGACACCGCGGGCGGCCTGCTGACGAAGGACCTGGTCACGGTGACCCTGCCGGACGGTTCGGCGGCACCGCAGGTCGGTGCCCGCTACGACGGCGGCCCGCTGCCGTTCGCGGTCGTGGTGGAGATCCCGGCGGACACCCGCTCGGTCACGGTGGGGCTGGTCGACGGCAACCCCGACCTGCCCCGGCTCGGCAAGGTCGCGCTGATGCCGGTCGACGCGCGCCTCACGCTCGCGCTGGAGTTCTGAGCGAGCATCGCGGCGAGCGCCAGCCAGCCCACGACCACGGCGACCAGCCCGCCCCAGCCCCACTCGCCGAACGCCGTGCTGCCCGCCGTTCCGCCGACGCTGCTGCCCACGTAGAAGCCGAGCAGGTACAGCCCGGACGCCTGGCCGCGGGCGTGTTCCGGAGCGCGCGCACCGACCCAGGCGCTGGCCGTGGCGTGCGCGGCGAAGAACCCGCCGGTGACGACCGCCAGCCCGAGCGGCACCCACACCAGGCTCGCGAGCGCGCCCAGCGCGAGGACCCCGATGCACGCGAGCAGCACCCGGCCGCGGCCGAACCGGTCGGAGAACCGGCCCGCGAACGCCGACGCCACGCTGCCGACGCCGTAGAAGAGGAAGACCAGCGACTCGAGCCACGTCGGCCCGCCGAGCTGGAAGCCGACGACGTTGTAGAACGAGATGAACGACCCGACCAGCAGCACCGACACCGCGTAGAGCGACAGCAGCACCGGGTCCCGCAGCGCCGCCTTGAGCGCCCGCGGCGCCCGCTTCGGCCGGGTGCGCGCCGGCGGCAGGAAGAACACCACCACGGCCGCCGCCACCAGCCCGAACACCCCCGCCGCCAGCAGCGAGCCGCGCCACCCCAGCCAGTCCGCGGTCAGTCCGGACGCGAGCCGGCCGAGCATGCCGCCCGCGCTGTTGCCCGCGATCATCGCGCCCATCGCCGCGCCGAGCCCGCCGCCGTCGAGCTCGTCGGCCAGGTACGCCATGGCCGCGGCGGGCACCCCGGCGACCGCCGCGCCCTGCAGCACGCGCAGCACCAGGAACACGTCGTAGTTCGGCGCGAACGGCAGCGCGAGCCCGACCAGCCCGGCCAGCAGCACGCTCGCGACGATCACCGGCCGTCGCCCGATCCGTTCGGACAGCGCCGCGACCGGCACGACGACCAGCGCGAGCGCCAGCGTGGACGCCGAGATCGCCAGCGACGCACCGCCCGGCCCGAGGCCGTACTCGTCCGCGATCAGCGGCAGCAGCGGCTGCGGCGCGTACAGCAGCGCGAAGCTCGCGAGTCCGGACGCGGCGATGGACGCGGTCAGCCTGGTCATGCTTCCGACGCTAAAGCATCCGTCCAATACGGAAATGCGTCAGAATTGATCCGTGGACGAATTGGAGCTGGCTCCGAAGCTGGCTGTGCTGAAAGCGCTTGCCGCTGACGAGCACGTGACCCGTGCCGCGGAGCGCCTCGGCCTGCCGCAGCCCACGGTCAGCCGCTGGCTCGCCGAGCTGAGCGACGCACTGGGCGCTCCGGTGGTGGTCAGGTCCGGCCGCCGCGTCCGCCTGACCCGCGCGGGCCGCCTGCTCGCCGACGCCGCCACCCGGTCGCTGGCCGCGCTGGAGACGGGCCTGCGCGAGGTCGAGGAGGAACTCGACCCGGAGAAGGGCCGCGTGGTGCTCGGGTTCCTGCACATGCTCGGCCGCTCGGTGGTGCCGGAGCTGGTCCGCGGCTTCCGCGCCGAGCACCCGCACGTGCGGTTCGGCCTGGTCCAGGACGCGCGCCAGGGCGTGGTGGACAAGCTCGTCTCCGGCGAGATCGATCTCGCGCTGGTCGCCCCGCCGCCGTCCGGCCCCGAGTTCTCCTCGGTGGTGCTGTTCGAGCAGGAACTGATCGTCGTCGTGCCCGCCGCGCACCGGCTGGCCGCGCGCGGGGCGGTGCGGCTGACGGACCTGCGGGACGAGGACTTCATCGTCCTGGAGCACGGCTACGGGCTGCGGCAGATCACCGACGACCTGTGCGCGGCGGCCGGGTTCACGCCGCGCATCGCCTTCGAGGGGCAGGAGACCGAGACCGTGCGCGGGCTGGTGGCGGCGGGACTCGGGGTGGCGTTGCTGCCCCACCCCGAGTTCACGCCACCGGCAGGCGTGCGGGAGCTGCCGCTGACGCCGCGGTCGAGCCGGGTGTTCGGGTTGTCGTGGCTGACGGACCAGCCGCTGCCACCGGCGGTCAGGGCGTTCCGCGAGCACGCCCTGCGCACTCACGAGGTCCAGCGCTGAGTCCCCGACCACGTGCGCAGGTACGACTCCGCCCCGCCCAGCAGGTCCGCCACGACCTGGTCGCCGCCGAGCTGCCGCACCTGCTCGACCCAGTCCGGCAGCAGCCCGATGTGCGCGCCGCCGTCGGTGTTGACGTCCCACACGCGTTCGCCGGTCCTCTGCCGGTCCACCAGCGGGCCGTCCGGGTAGCTGCGGAACGGGTAGGTCACGCCGGTGCGCGGGGCCGGGTGGGAGCCGACGCCGTTGAAGTCGGAGCCGAAGCCGAGGCCGACGTCGTACCTGCGGCGCAGGGCTTCGGTGGCGGCGGCCTGGGCGACGTAGCTGTCGGGGTCGTTCTCGTAGCCGGCGATGAACCCGCCGAGCCGGTAGACCTGTTCGGTCCACTGCGCGTCCATCCAGCCGTGGCTGGACAGGACACCGGGGTAGCGCGCGGCGGCGGCCAGCTCCAGCGTGCGGCCGGCGGCCTTCACGCTCATGTGGTCGACCTCGATCATCATGTGCCTGCGCATCATGCCCTGCACCGCGTACTCGCCCAGCGCGGTCAGGCCGCGCACGTTGCAGCGTTGGGCCGGGTCGTACGCCGGGGCGACGACGGTGGCGGGGATCAGGGCGTTCGGGCCGGCGAAGCCGATGGGGTTGTCCTGCTGCGGGCCCCTGCACCGCTCGGTCTGCCACCACGTGCCGGTGCGCAGGAACTGGCCGGCGTTGAGCACGCCGCCCTGCACGCCGGAGTCGAAGCGGACGCCGCACAGGGCGTTGTCGAACTTGTGGCACAGGAACGCGCTGCGCACGCCGAGCGCGTAGACCTCGTCGAGACCGCGGTCGATGTCACCCCGGCCGCACAGCGGGAGGTCCAGGAGCTGGCGGCAGCCGAACAGCTCCGAGGTCTCGATGCCGAGGACGACGGCGAGCTTGCCCTGCTCCACGACCGACCGCGCCTGCTCGGACGTCGTCACGATCCGGAACCAGCCCTTGCCGGGGCCGCCGAACATCCGGTCGACGTGGTCCTGCAGCTCGTACGTGCGCTTGGCCTGCAGCCGCACCGACGTCATCTCGTCGCACGGCCGGTCCTTGAACGGGTAGATCACGCACAGCTCGGCGTTGCTGGTCAGGTCCGTCACCAGGATTCGCTGGCCGCCGCGCCACGCCCGCTCCAGCCAGGCGTAGTAGTTCTGCTGGTGCGAGACGGTCGTGTACGACGGCCAGTCGCGGAACGTCGGCCAGCCCACCGGGTCGTGGCCGTCGAGGTCCGAGGTCACCACGGCCTCGAAGATCGCGCCGAGCCCGGCGGGGTGGTGCTCGGGGCAGTCCCGCAACGCCTCCGGCGCGCCACCCTCGGCGAACGGCGCGCCGCAGATCAGCCGGCCGCCGAACGCCTCGCTGGTCATCAGGTGGTTGTGCGCGTCGACGAGGCCGCGCACCCGGCCCTGGCCGTCGGTCCCGCGGAACGGCTCGCCGGTCACCCCGATCTGCGAGTCCTGCGCGGGCCGGGCCACCGGCTCCCACCACGGCGTGCTCGCCACGGCGGGGGTCAGCGCGGTCAGGAGCAACGAGACGGCGAGTGCCAGGCGGAGTAACACGAGCGCTCCTCTACGGCGTTGTGAAGGAGCTCACATCATGCCGTGGGGCACCGCCGTCTCGAACGGTCCGATCGGCTACTAACGCGAAAAATGTTCAGCAACTTCGACGAGGGTCCGCGCACCGAAGCCCGTGGCGCCCGCGACGACCTCCTCGTAGACCTTCTCCGACCGCGCCGGGCCCGCGATGTCGAGGTGCGCCCACGGCACGTCGCCCGCGAACTTCTGCAGGAACAGCGCCGCGGTGATGCCGCCGGGACCGGGCGGGCACTGCCGGTAGTCGGCGATCTCGCTGGTCACGGCCTCGACGTGCTCCTCCAGCAGCGGCATCCGCCACCACTTCTCCCCCACCCGCACACCCGCGTCGACCACGGTGCGGGCCAGCGTGTCGTCGGCGGTGAACAGGCCGCCCGTGCGCAGGCCGAGCGACACCTTCATGGCACCGGTCAGCGTCGCCACGTCCACGACGAGGTCCGGCTTGAGCGTCTTCACCGCGTACGCCATCGCGTCGGCGAGCACCATGCGGCCCTCGGCGTCGGTGTTCTGCACCTCGGTGGTGGCGCCGCCGTAGTGCCGCACGACGTCGCCCGGCCGGTACGCCGAGCCGGAGACGTGGTTCTCGGCGCACGGCACGAGGCCGGTGACCCTGATCGGCAACCCGCGCCGGGCCACGGCCAGCAGCGCGGAGATCACCGCGGCGCCACCGGCCATGTCGGTGCGCATGAGGTGCATGCCGTCGGCCGGCTTCACGGAGATGCCGCCGGTGTCGAACGTGATGCCCTTGCCGACGAAGACCAGGTGCGGGCCGGTGCCGCCGTCGTAGGTCAGCTCGACCAGCCGCGGCGGGCGGGACGAGCCGCCGCCCACGGCGAGGACGCCGCCGAAGCCCTGCTGTGCCAGCCACTTCTCGTCGCGCACGACGGCGGACAGGCCGGGCACTCGGTCGGCGAGCTTGGCCGCGGTGGTCGCGAGCCAGCGCGGGTCCTTGACGTTGGACGGCGTGTTCGCGAGGTCGCGGGTCAGCGCGGTGGCCGTCGCGAGCGCGTGCGCCTTCAGCGCGGCGGAGGTCAGGACCTCCTCGAAGCCCTGGTCGGGCGTCACCAGGCGGAGCGAGCCGACCCGGCGGGGCGCCTCCTCGCCGGTGACCTTGAAGCGGTAGCCGCCGAGCGCCGCGCCCAGCACGAACGCCCGCACCTTGTCGGCGTCGAAGTCGGCGGTCAGCAGCACGTCGGCGGTCTTGGGAGCGTCGTCACCGCCCAACGCGCGCACGAGCGCCGCACCGGCCGTGCGGTAGTCGCTGAGCGTTCCGGTGCCCACACCGAGCGTCCACGTGCCGGTGGCCCGGTGGCGGACCGCCTCGCCGGCCTTGCCCGTCAGGTCGGCGGTGTCGATGCCCTCGCCACCCGGACCGAGCGCGGGACCGGTGCCCGCGAGCACGACCGCCGGCACGTTGCGCCGCGGCGTCACGGCCACCTCGACGTCCACGAGCTTGGTTGGCACTGCCGGAACCGTCGACCCCACGACCTGGACCTCTCGTTGTGCATCAGGGACCGCTCATTCTCACCCAGCGGCGCGGCCGTTCGCCCCCGCCCCTGGTTGCAACAAGCGATGCCCCGGTCTCCACTGTGGAAACCGGGGCTTCACGTGCTTCTCTCGCCGGGTGCCTCAGCCGGCGGCGGCCTTCAGCGCGTCGCCCAAGGCGCTGGCCTCGTCCGCCGACATCTCGACGACGAGGCGCCCACCACCCTCGAGCGGCACGCGCATGACGATGCCGCGTCCCTCCTTGGTGACCTCGAGGGGACCGTCGCCGGTCCGGGGCTTCATGGCCGCCATCGCGTGCTCCCTCCGTCAACTCTTCCCCGTCCGGCCAGGCCGGATCTGCTCCATTCTCCCCTATCGCGACTCAGGGGCGAAACCGAACCGATCTTTTGGCGAGTCCGGGTGACAGTTGTGGATCTTCACTTGTCCCTGGTCAGTACCCGGTTTCACGACCGCGCAACACTTTCGGCACTCCACGGCGCGGCGTGACAGACTCAACAGGGTGCGAGCCCGTTCCGCGCTATTCGACGTCTACGGCGGCCACCTGCGCGAACGCGGTGGTGCCGCCACCATCGCCGCCCTCGTCCGGCTGCTGGAGCCGCTGGGGTTCGCCGCGCCCGCCGTCCGCACGGCGGTCTCGCGCACCGTCCGGCAGGGCTGGCTGCACCCCGTGCGGCTGCCCGACGGGCCCGGCTACGCGATGACACCCCGCGGGGAACGGCGGCTCGACGAGGCCGCTGCCCGCATCTACCGCACCCGGCCGTCCACCTGGGACGGTCGCTGGCACGTCGTGGTCCTGGAGGAGCTGCCCGGCCGCGACTCGCGCGACCACCTGGCCTCCGAGCTCCAGCTGCTGGGCTACGGCGCCCTCGGCCCGGTGACGTGGATCGCACCCCGGCCCTCGCCGGAGCTGGCCGACGTGCTGGCCGCCGGAGAAGTTCCCGCACGAACTTTTCACGGTTCACACGACGGCGCGGACGCCGAGCTCGCGGCGAGGGCCTGGGACCTGGACGGACTGGGCCGCGACTACGCCGCGTTCGTCGCGCACTGGCAACCGGTGGTGTCCGTTGTGGACGAATCGGACGACGCGGCCGCCTTCGCCGCCTCCCAGCAGCTGCTGCACGCGTGGCGCAAGTTCCTGTTCCGCGATCCCGGTCTTCCTGCTGAACTGTTGCCCCAGGACTGGCCGGGCCGGGCGGCAGCGTCGTTCTTCGACGAACAGACGCTGCGGCTGGCACCGGGCACGAGCCGCTTCGTCGACGAGTGCCTGCGCCCGGTCCGCAACGTTTCCACTGCTTGATGGAGGTCCCGAGTGTCCGAGCTCCTCGTCGACGACGCTGACGGAGTGCGCACGTTCACGTTCAACCGCCCGGAGTCGTTCAACGCGTTCACCGTCGCGTTGAAGGTGGCGTTCCTGGAGGCGTTGAAGGAGACGGCTGCCGACTCCTCGGTGCGCGCGGTGGTGATCACGGGCGCCGGCCGGGCGTTCTGCGCGGGCCAGGACCTCAAGGAGCACATCGGGTTGCTCCAGGCCGGTGACCCCGCGCCGCTGCACACCGTGGAGCTGCACTACAACCCGATCGTGCGCGAGCTGATCGGCATGCCGAAGCCGGTGATCGCGGCGGTCAACGGCAGCGCGGCCGGCGCGGGCGCGTCGTTCGCCTACGCGGCCGACCTGCGGATCGCGGGCGCGTCGGCGAAGTTCCTGATGGCGTTCGCGAACGTCGGGCTGACCGCGGACTCGGGTGCCTCGTGGACGTTGCCGCGGCTGATCGGGCACGGCCGGGCGATGGAGATGATGCTGCTGGCGCAGCCGGTCGGTGCCGAGGAGGCGCTGCGGATCGGCATGGTCAACCAGGTCGTGCCGGACGCCGAGCTGCTCTCCACCGCGCACCTGCTCGCCGCGAAGCTCGCCGCCGGTCCGACGACGGCCTACGCGAAGATCAAGGAAGCCCTCGCGGCCGCCGCCGACGGCACGCTGGAGGACGCGCTGGAGGCCGAGCGCCGCACCCAGGCCGACTGCGGCGCCACCGCTGACCACCGCGAGGCCGTGGACGCGTTCGTGACCAAGCGCGCCCCGAAGTTCACCGGCCGCTGACCCCTGCTTGTTCCGGCATCTGCAAGTACCACCAACTCGCAGTTGGCAGTACTTGCAGATGCCCTCAGGAGGAGGCGCGGAAGCAGGTCGCGATGTGGTCGTCGACCATGCCGGTGGCCTGCATCAGCGCGTAGCACGTGGTGGGGCCGAGGAACTTGAAGCCGCGGCGCTTGAGCTCCTTGGCCATCGCCTTGGACTCGGGCGTGATCGCGGGCACGTCGGTGATCGTGGCGGGGCGGACGTGGTCCTGCGGCGCGAACGACCACAGCAGCGCGTCGAGGTCGAGGTCCTGCTCGGTGATCACGCGGGCGTTGTGGACCACCGCGTCGATCTTCATCCGGTTGCGGACGATGCCGGCGTCGGCCATCAGCCGTTCGACGTCGGCCGGTCCGAAACCGGCGACCAGCTCCGGGTCGAAGCCGGCGAACGCGGCGCGGAACGCCGGCCGCTTGCGCAGGATCGTGATCCACGACAGCCCGGACTGGAACGCCTCCAGCGACATCCGCTCGTACAGCTCGTTCGTGCCGTGCAGCTCGACGCCCCACTCGGTGTCGTGGTAGTTGATGTAGTCCGGCGTGGAGCCGCCCCACGGGCAACGCTCACGCTCGCTCATGGCTCTCCGGCTCCAGCTCCCGCACGCGCGCCCGCAGCGTCTCCACCTCGGTCGCGAGCCGTTGCAACGCCCAGTCGACCTCGCTCATCTTGTAGCCGCGGAACACCTGCTGGAACTTCAGCTCGCGGACGTCCTCCGCGGTGATGTCGTCGGCCGGCAGCCGCGTGGGCGAGGCGCCGGGCGGCAGCGGGGCGAGCTCCTCGCCGCGCCCGAACACCAACGCCGCGAGCAGGAACACCACTGCCGCGACGGCCACCATCACGATCAGGTAGATCAGGGCGTTGGTCACGCGACGATCGTGGCACAGCTCAGGCAGCGGCGAGCGAGCAGACCGAGCCGGACGATCACGGTCCAGGTGATGAGGCTGGCGACGCTCATCGGCACCGACTGCAGCAGCCGCGCCGGGTCGAGGTGCGCGGTGGCCGCGATGATCGCGAGGTTGCCCGCGAGCACCATGCCGACCGCGCCCAGCGCCACGCCCGCGCCGAGCCGGGCGAGCAGCCTCGTGTCGCACGTGCGCGCGAGGACCCGGCCGAGCACGAGGGCCACCAGCGCGATCCCGGACGCGACACCGCCGGCCAGGTCGTTCGCCTTGGCGATGAACAGGTACCACTGCGGCGGCACCGTCCCGAAGTCCTGCCACGGCCCGATGAGCAGCATCCGGACGAACTCCCACGCCATGTGCAGCAACGGCAGCACGACTGCGAGCCAGATGAGCGTCCGCGTGCCGTACGCGACGGCCAGTTCGGCCTGGTACTCGTTCGCGATCTCCTTGACCGGCCCGAACTCCGCGACGGCGCGCCGCTGCGCCTCCTGCTCGGTGAGACCGCTCTCGACGTGGGCCTCGGTGGCGTCGGACAGGCTGTCGCGGGTCTCCGCGAGGAGGTCGCGGACCTGCCGCTTCGAGCCACGCAGCCGGGACCCGAGGTCGGTCACGTACCGGTCGATCACGCGGTGGTCGATCACGTCCGGGCCCACCCGCCACCACCTCCCAGCACCCCGTCGATGACCGTCGTGAACTCCCGCCACGCGGTGCGTTCGGCGCTCAGCGCCCGCTGGCCGGCCGAGGTGAGCCGGTAGGTCCGCCGCTTGCGCCCGCCGACCGTGCTCCAGTCGCTCGTGACGTGGCCCGCCCGCTCCAGCCTGCGCAGCGCGGGGTAGACCGTGCCGGTGGGCAGGTCCAGCGCACCACCGCTGAGCTGCTGCAACGCCTCGATGATCGCGTAGCCGTGCAGCTGCTCGCCGTCGAGTGTGGCCAGCAGCAACGCGTCCAGGTGGCCACGCAGCGCGTCGGGCTTCATGAGTAGCGACTCTACTGATGCGCCGCCTCCGGGGAGCCCTGAGATGTCCCTGATGTTGCAGCAGATCCGCCTTGCTGTAGGCACGCTACATATAGCGTGGCTACTCATGAGCGCAGCAGACCTCGCCCGCCTCCAGTTCGCGTTGACGACGTCGTTCCACTTCCTGTTCGTGCTGCTCACGCTCGGGCTCGTGACGCTGCTGGTGGTCATGCAGACCCGCTACGCGGTCACCGGGAACCCGGTGCACGAGCGGATGACGCGGTTCTGGGGCCGCGTCTACGTCATCAACTACGCGCTGGGCATCGTGACGGGCATCGTCATGGAGTTCCAATTTGGCCTGAACTGGTCGGGGCTCGCGACCTACGCGGGCGACGTGTTCGGGGCGCCGCTCGCGCTGGAGACGCTCGTCGCGTTCTTCCTGGAGTCGACGTTCCTCGGCCTGTGGATCTTCGGCTGGGGACGGCTCAACCGGTGGGTGCACCTGAGCCTGCTCTGGCTGACGGCGCTCACGGCGTTCGCGTCGGCGTTCTGGATCATGGCGGCGAACGGGTTCCTGCAGCACCCCGTCGGCCACCGGGTCGAGGGGAACGTGCTGCGGCTGGACGACTTCTCGGCCCTGCTCACCAACCCGACGTTCACCAGCGCGCTGGTGCACGTCGTCTTCGCGTCGATCACGGCAGGCGGCGTGTTCGTGACCGGCGTGTCGGCCTGCCACTTCCTCCGGCGCACCACCGAGACCGACTTCTTCCGGCGGTCGCTGCGGCTGGGCGTGGTGAGCACCGCGCTGGCCACGCCGTCGCTGATCGGCGCCGGGTTCGCGCAGTTCCCGGTCATCGCGCGGTACCAGCCGGGCAAGGCCGACGCGGCGCAGTGGCTCGGCGCGCCACTCGGGTTCATGATCATCATCGGGATGGTCCTGACGGCGGTCAGCTGGCTCACGCTGCCGCTGCTCCTGCGGGACGCGGTGATCCGCCTGCGCTTCCCGCTGCACCTCATGGTGGTCGGCATCCCGCTGCCGTTCGCGGCGGCGGTCTTCGGGTGGGTCTTCCGCGAGGTCGGCCGGCAACCCTGGCTCGTCCAGGGGCTGCTGCGGACCGAGGCCGCGGTGTCGCACGTGGACGCCGGGCAGGTCCTGTTGTCCCTCATCGTCTTCACGTCCCTGTTCGCCGTGCTGGCCGTCGTCGACTGGACGCTGATCGCACGCGCGGTCCGCCGCGGTCCGGACACGACGCCCGCCCCTGTCTCGCCGTTGGTGGTGACGCTCTGATGGAAGCGCTGTGGCTGACGGTCCTCGGCACGCTGACGGCCGGCTACTTCGCGTTGGCGGGCTTCGACTACGGCAGCGGACTGCTGCTGCCGTTCCGCCGCCGGGACGAGGTGCTGCGGAGGATGACGCCGTTCTTCCTCGGCAACGAGGTGTGGCTGGTCGCCGCGGTCGGGGTGCTGTTCGCGGCGTTCCCGCGGCTGGAGGGCGAGCTGTTGTCCGGTGCGCACAGCGTGTTCACGCTCGTGCTGGCCGGGCTGGTGCTGTTCATGGCCGCGGTGCAGCTGCGGTTGTGGTGGTGGCTGGTGTTCACCGGCGCGCTGGCGGTGTCGGTGGGGTGGGGGCTGTTCCTGGCGCACCTGCTCGACGCGCCGTGGCCCGTCGCGCTGGTGATGCCGGTGCTGTTCGCGGTGCACGGGTGGGTGTTCCAGAGCGGCCACCGGCGGCTGTTCCCGGTGACGGCACTGCTGTGCGCGCTGCCGATCCCGCTCGCGTTCACCCGTGTCGACACGACCGGGCTCATGGCGCACGCCGACACGCTCGGCCTGCTCGCGTGGGTCGCGGTCCCGGTCATCCCGCTGGTGGTGGTTGTGCAGTGGTCGATCGTCGCCATCTCCTCGCGCTGATCCCGGTCCCGTTCCTGGTGCTGGCGCAGGCGGAGCTGCTCGCGTCGGTGCTGGCAGGCGGCACCGGGTACGCCCTGCTGTGCCTGGTCGTCGGCGCGCGGGTGCTGGTGTGGTGGGGGCACCGGGAGTGGGCGCACCGGGCCGCCGAACGCACCCGCACCCGGCTGCGGGAGGCGTTCCTGCGCGACCCCGGCACCAGGGCCGGCGAGGTCGCGACGCTGGTCACGCGCGGCGTGCACGACGTGACGCCGTACGTGACCGGGTACCTGCCGCAGCAGGTCCTCGCCGTCGTGGTGCCGCTGGCGGTGGTCGTCCGGCTGGCGTTCGCGGACCTCGCGGCGGCGCTCACGATCCTCGTCACGCTGCCGTTGGTCCCGGTCTTCGGCGCACTGGTCGGCGCGCACACCCGTGAGCGGACCGCACGGCAGTGGGACGCGCTGGCGACGCTCGGCGGGCACTTCCTGGACGTCGTCAAGGGCATCGGCACGCTGCGGGCGTTCGGGCGGGCGCGGGCGCAGTCGGCGACCGTGCGCGCACTGGCCGCACGGCACCTGACCGAGACGATGTCGGCGCTGCGGATCGCGTTCCTGTCGGCGTTCGTGCTGGAGCTGGTGGCCACGATGGCGGTGGCGCTGGTCGCCGTGCCGGTGGGGCTGCGGCTGCTCGGCGGCGGCGTGCCGCTGCACACCGCGTTGCTCGTGCTCTTCCTGGCGCCGGAGGCGTTCCTGCCGTTGCGCGCGGCCGGTGCGCAGTACCACGCCGGCGCGCAGGGCCGTGCGGTGCTGGACCGGGTCCCGGTCCGCGCCGAGCACACCGGGGTGGCGCCGCCGGACCTCGCCCGCGCCGAGATCGTGCTCGACGGCGTGAGCGTGCGCAGCCTGCGGAACTTCTCGCTGCGGATCTCCCCCGGCGAGCGGATCGCGCTGGTCGGCCCGAGCGGCGCCGGCAAGAGCACGGTCCTGGGGCTGCTGCTGGGGTTCGTGCGACCCGACGAGGGCCGCGTGCTGGTCGGTGGTGTCGACCTCGCGGAGATCGACCACGCGCAATGGCTCGCCGCGCTCTCGTGGGTGCCGCAACGCCCCACGCTCGTGCCGAAGGACCTCTCCTCCGGCGAGCAGCAACGGGTCGCGCTCGCCACCGCGCTCGACCGGCGCCACGCCGGGCTGTTCCTGCTGGACGAACCGACCGCGCACCTCGACGCGGAGACGGAGGCGCTCGTGCTCGCAGCGGTCAGGGAGTTCACCAGGGGCCGCACCGCCGTGGTCGTGGCGCACCGGCCGGCGCTGCTCGACGAGGTCACGAGGGTGGTGGCGGTGTGAGGCTCGCGATCGTCGTCGGCACCCTCGCCGAGCTCGCCGGCGTCGGCCTCACCGCGACCGCCACGTGGCTCGTGCTGCGGGCCGCCGAGCACCCGCCGGTGCACGCGCTGACCGTCGCGATCGTCGCGGTCAGGGCGCTCGCGCTGGCCAAGGGCGCACTGCGCTACCTCGAACGCCTCACGAGCCACCGGGCCGTGCTCGGCGAGGCCGTCGAGCTGCGCGGCCGGGTCTACGACGACCTGGTGGCGCGCCGGCACGTCCCGTCCGGCACCGCGCTCACCCGGATCGTCACGAACGTCGACCAGCAGCTCGACGCCCGGCTCCGCACGACGTTGCCGTGGTGCACCGCCGTCCTCGCCGGCGTGGTCGTGGTGGTCGTCTCCGGCTTCTCGGTGCCGCTGGTCGCCGGTCTGCTGGTGAACCTCGGCCTGCTCCCCTGGCTCGCCACGCGGCGGGCGGAGGACCTGACGCCGTTGCGCGCCCTGCTCACCGAGCAGACCACCGAACTGGTGCACAGCCGTGAGGAGCTGATCGCCCACGGCCTCTACGACGCCCGGTTCGCGGTGGCGGCCCGGACGGCGAAGACGTTGTCCCGCAAGGAACGCGCCCGCGACCTGACCCCGCTCGCCATCGCCGTCCAGTTCGGCGCGGCGCTGCTGGTGCTGGCGCAGCACGAACCCGCGTGGCTGGTCATGGCCGCCATCGCGACGTTCGAGATCACCGTCCCGCTGGCCGCGCTGAGCAGGCCGGCCCCGGAACCGACCGGCGAACCCGAGCCCGCAGAACCCGCCGACGTGCCGGCACTGCGGGGGAAGACCGCGGTCGTCGGCCCGAGCGGGGCGGGCAAGACCACGCTGCTCAACGCCGTCGCGCGCCGGCTCGAACCCAGTGCGGGCGCGCTGGCCGACGCCCACGTCTTCCACACCACGGTCCGCGCGAACGTCCTGCTGGCCAAACCCGGTGCCACTCAAGAAAAACTGGACCGGGCCGCCGAGATCGCCGAGCTGGACCTCGACTGGGACCGGGTCGTCGGCGAACGCGGTGAGGAGATCTCCGGCGGCCAGCGGCAACGGCTCGTGCTCGCCCGGTCGGTGCTCGCCCGACCCGAGGTGCTGCTGCTGGACGAGCCGACCGAGGGCCTCGACCCCGAGCAGGCCGACCGGGTGCTCGGCAAGGTGCTCGGCCACTGCCGGGGAACGGCGCTCGTCGTGACGCACCGCGAGGAGCAGCTAGCGCTCTTCGACCACGTGCACCATCGGGGGCCGGTCCGCGACGACCACGTCGGTCGAGTCGGGTAGCCACTCGCCGTCGACCTGCACGAACTGCGTCAACGGCACGGAGTCCGCGGACACCCCGCACCGGGCCAGCGCCGTTCCCATGATCTGCGCGGACATCACGCCGAGCTGCAGCAGCGACCGGTTGCGGTGCTTGCGCACGCCCAGGTTCACCTGCGCCAGCCCGGCCAGCCCGTGCAGGCGGTGCACGTCCAGCAGCAGGCCGATCTCCACGCCGTACCCGGCGGCGAACGGCACGGACTCCAGGAAGGAGCGGGTCGCCGCGTACTCGCCGCCGAGGGGTTGCACCACACCGGACAGCTCCGGCCGCAGGGTGTTCAGCAACGGCCGCGCCACCAGCTCCGTGACGCGCCCGCCGCCGGTGCTCTCCAGCCGCAGCGGCCGCCGGTAGAAGCCCTTCACCAGGTGCACGCCGGGGTCGAGCAGCAACGGCCCGAGCAATGCCGTGACGAACGCGGTCTCCGGGTCCACGAGGTCGGAGTCCAGGAAGACGACGAGGTCGCCGGTGGTCGCCGCGAGCGAGCGCCACAGCACCTCGCCCTTGCCGGGCACCGGTTCCAGCCACGGCACGACGTCCTCGCGCAGCACCACCCGCGCCCCGGCCTCCGCCGCCACGGCGACGGTCCGGTCGGTCGACCCGGAGTCCACCACCACCAGCTCGTCGACCAGCGTGCCGAGCAGCGGCCGCACGACCGCGACGACGGCGCCGACGGTCTCCTCCTCGTCCAGCGCCGGCAGCACCACGGACACCGTGCGCCCGCGCTTCGACGCCACCAGCTCGTTGACCGTCCACGGGGGCTGCTGCCAGGTGTGCGTGCCGAACCAGGCTTCGACGGAGGGCAGCATCAGGCCAGCGCCCGCACCGCTCGGGCCGGCGGACGGGTGCCCGCCACGCTCGCGACCATCTCCACGACCTTCCTCGCCTGCCGCACGTCGGACGCCCGCACGGCGCGTGCTCCGGACAGCGCGGCCACCGTCGCGGCCGCCAGGGTGAAGTCCTCGTCGCCCGCGGGGACGGTCACGACGTCCAGCGTCCCGGTGAGCGGCGGCAGCTCCAGCTCGCCGTCGAACTCGACGACGTCGGCACCGTCGGCGACCGCCTGCTCCAAGGCATTCGCGCTGGTCAGATGCGCAACGATCAGCACCCGGTCTTTCGGCAGCTCACTGACGCGGAATCGGTTCACGCCACCCAGCGTAAACAGTGACCTGACTCACAGCTTCTTGCTACTCGCGAGTAGCCATCTGCTTTACTCCCGAACAGCAACCCTGTGTGATCTACGTCATGGTCAAGGAGGACCAGCGTGCGCCGGTCACTTGTTCTGTTCCTGGCACTCCTCACCACCCTGCTCGGTGCACCGGCGGCCATCGCGGCGCCGGGACACCAGATCACCTACCGCACCATCCCCGGCGTCGGCGGCACCGCGCTGAAGGCCTTCGTCATCGAGCCCACCGGCCGGGGTGACGGGCCGTTCCCGCTGCTCGTGATGCCGTCGAGCTGGTCGGTTCCGAACATCGAGTACGTCGGTGCCGCGGCCAAGCTCGCCAAGGAGTCCGGCTACGTCGTCGTGAGCTACACCAGCCGCGGCTTCTGGGACTCCGGCGGTGAGATCGACATCGCCGGCCCCGACACCGTGGGCGACGTCAGCAAGGTCATCGACTGGGCGATCGCCAACGCCCGTGCCGACGGCACGAAGGTCGGTGCGGCCGGGATCTCCTACGGCGCCGGGCAGTCGTTGCTCGCCGCCGCGAACGACCGGCGGATCAGGGCGGCAGCGGCGCTGAGCACGTGGACCGACCTGGCCCGCTCGCTCTACCCCAACGACACCGTGAACAAGCAGGCCGTCGAGGTCCTGCTGGCGGCGGGCCACGCCACCGGGCGCCCAGGTCCCGTTCTGCTGGAGGCCGAGGACGCCTACCGCGACGGCCGGTTCCACGAGGTCGTGCCGATCTCCGCGGGCCGGTCAGCCGCCTCGAAGATCGCGCAGCTCAACGCCAACGGCACCGCCGTGCTGCTCGGCAACGCCTGGAACGACGGCATCTTCGCCCCCGGCCAGGTCGCGGACCTCTACTCGCGGCTGACCGGGCCGAAGCGGCTCATGCTCTCGCCCGGCGACCACGCCACCGCCGAGCTGTTCGGCGCGGCCGGTCTGCCCAACGAGATCTGGGAGTCGGTCGGCCGCTGGTTCGACCGGTACGTGAAGGGCACGGCCAACGGCATCGACGCCGAGCAGCCGGTGCAGCTCAAGCCCAACAACGGCGGCACGTGGAAGAAGTTCGGCGCCTGGCCGGACGGGGCCGCCGACACGGTGCAGCTCGAAGGCAAGCGGATCCACGCCGGCTGGAACACCGTCGCCGACAGCGGCACGATCCTGCTCTCCGGTGCGCTGCAAGGGTTCCTGAACATCCCGACCGGCGTCTCGCTGCCGTTCGTCGACCGCAACGTCGCCGGCGTCTGGTACGGGCCGCAGTACCCGGCCGGTGCCACGCTCGCCGGCACGCCGCAGCTGCGGTTGACGGTGACGCCGAGCGCGGAGGTCACCACGTTGTTCGCGTACCTGTACGAGGTCGGCCCGCTCGGACTGGGCGCGCTGGTCACGCACAAGCCGGTGAAGGTCACCGGTGCCGGCCGCACGCAGACGCTGGACGTGCCGCTGGAGCCGACGGTGTGGAACGTCGGCGCGGGCAACCGGCTGGCACTGGTGGTCGACACCGTGGACCCGCGGTACCTCAGCGAGTCGACCCGCGGCTCGACCGTCACCTTCGGACCGTCGAGCCTCACCGTGCCGAAGGCGTAAGAATGTCCGGGTGGACCTCACCCGGCAGCAGGTGCTCCTCCACCGGATCCACCAGCACGAGCTGGACCGGCGCGTCGGCGACGCGGCCGAGCTGGCGGTGTTCTCCCTGGGCGTCCAGGACAACACCGCCGGCTCGGCGTTGCTCAGCCTCGCCGCACGCCTCACCGCGCCGGCCACCGACGACTTCACCGTCACGTGGTCGGTGCGCGGTGCCCCGCACCTGCACCGGGCCGGTGAGCTGAAGGCGTTCGCCCGCGCGCTGTGGCCGTGGAGCGACGCCGACGCCCGTGCCCGCGCCTCCCGGCCGAAGGTCGACGACCTGCTGGCGGCGTTGCGGCACGTCGCCACGGCCATGCGGTCGATCGTGACGAAGCCGATGACCAAGGGCGACGTCAGCGCGGCACTGACCCCGTTGGCGCCGAAGCAGACCGTCGAGGACTGCCGGGGCTGCGGGACCGCGCACGTCAGCGACCCGATCTTCCGGCTCGCCGCGCTGCCCGCGGGTTTGCGAATCCTGCCCGAGTGCAAGACCGTCACGTTCGAACGGATTCACGGCTGGCCGGGGGTGCCGCGGCAGACCGCCGGGTTCGACGAGCTGGTGCACCGCTACCTGGCGCTGCACGGTCCGGCCGGACCGTCCGAAGTGGCCTCCTACTTCGGCACGACCGTGCGCGAGGTCAAGAAGAGGTGGCCGGACGACCTCGTCGAGGTGGCCGTGGAGGGGCAGCAGGCGTGGCTGCCGGAGGGTGTGGAGATCGCCGCCGCCGACCCGCCGGAGGTCAGGTTCCTGCCGCCGACCGACCCCTACCTGCAGGCGCGCGACCGCGACCTGCTGCTGCCGGACAAGGCCGCGCAGAAGGACGTCTTCCGCGTGCTGGGCCGGCGCGGCGCCGTGCTGGTGGACGGCGAGATCGCGGGCTCCTGGCAGGGCAGGGTGGTGTCCGGCAAGCGGTTCGCGGTGGCGGTCACGCCGTACCGGCCGCTGCCGGACCTCCTGCCGGAGGCCCAGTTCCTGGCCAGGGTCAGGGGACTAGCGGACGCAAGCGTCGAGAGCCGCTGACACGTCGCCGGTCACGACCAGCGAGGCCAGTGCGGCGGGCGAGACGAAACCCTTGTCCCGCAGCTCGGTCAGCCACTCGACGAGGCCCTTGTAGTGGTCGTCGACGTCGAGCAGCACGACCGGCTTGTCGTGCATCCTCAGCACCCCGGCCGTCCACACCTCGAAGAACTCCTCCGCGGTGCCGATGCCGCCGGGCAGCGTGAGGAACGCGTCGGCCTTGTCGTCCATCATCCGCTTGCGCTCGCGCATGGTGTCGACGACGTGCAGCTCGGTCGAGTCGGTGTCGGCGATCTCCCTGGTGGCCAGGCCCTTCGGGATCACGCCGTAGGTGCTCGCGCCGCCGGCGCGCGCCTCCCGTGCGACCGCGCCCATCATCGAGGTCTGCCCGCCACCCCACACGAGGTTCCAGCCGCGTGCGGCGATCTGCCTGCCCACCTCGGCGGCGACGTCCACGTAGCTCTGGGGAACGGTGGCGAGACTGCCGCAGTACACAGCCACGTACATCAGTGTGCGTCCGCCCATGCCTTGTGCGCTTCCTTGACCACGCGCACCGCGTCGTCGATGTCGTCGGTCAGGTGCAGCAGCGCGAGGTCCTTCTCGCCGACCTTGCCGCCCTCCAGCACAGAGCTCTGGATCCAGTCGTACAGGCCCTGCCAGTAGCTCTTGCCGAACAGCACGACCGGGAACTTCGTGACCTTCTTCGTCTGCACCAGGGTGAGCGCCTCGAACAGCTCGTCGAGCGTGCCGAAACCACCCGGCAGGCAGATGAACGCCTGCGAGTACTTGATGAACATCGTCTTGCGGACGAAGAAGTAGCGGAAGTTCACGCCGAGGTCGACCCACGGGTTGAGCCCCTGCTCGAACGGCAGCTCGATGCCCAGCCCGACCGAGAACCCGCCGGCCTCCGAACACCCGCGGTTGACCGCCTCCATGGCGCCGGGACCGCCACCGGTGATCGCCGCGAAACCGGCCTCCGCCAGCGCTTTCCCGAGGTCGCGCCCGAGCTGGTACTCCGGGTGGTCCCGCCCGGTCCGCGCCGACCCGAACACGGTCACCGCGCTCGGCACCTCGGCGAGCGCCCCGAAGCCCTCGACGAACTCGGCCTGGATGCGCAGCACCCGCCACGGGTCGGTGTGCACCCAGTCCGACGGCCCGCGCGAGTCGAGCAGGCGCTGGTCGGTGGTGGTGAGCTCGTCCTTCTGGTCGCGGCGCAGCACGACCGGCCCGCGCTGCTTCTCCTTGGGATGCTCGTCCACCGCGCCGTTGCTGTTCTTCTCTTCCGTCATCCGATGATCCTAATGATCAGGCCAGCAGAAAACGCTGAAGCACGGTGAAACACCCGGTGATCTGTTCGACCGGCACGTTCTCCTCCTGGGTGTGCGCGAGCGTCGGATCACCCGGCCCGAAGTTCACCGCGGGCATCCCCAGCGCCGCGAACCGCGCCACGTCCGTCCACCCCAGCTTGGCCACCGGCGTGCCCCCCGCGGCGGCCACCAACTCCTGCGCGGCGGGGGCGTGCAGCCCCGGCAGCGCACCGCCCGAGAAGTCCGTGACCGTGACGTCGTAGCCCGCGAAGACCTCCCGCAGGTGCTGCTCCGCCTGCTCCACCGACCGGTCCGGCGCGAACCGGTGGTTGACCGTCAGCACCGCCTCGTCCGGCACGACGTTGCCCGCGACCCCGCCGCTGATCTTCACGGCCTGCAGTCCCTCGTGGTACCGGCAGCCGTCGATCTCGGGCTGCCGCGGCTCGTAGGCGGCGAGCCGGTTCAACGCCTCCCCGAGCCCGTGGATGGCGTTCTGCCCCATCCACGCCCGCGCGGTGTGGGCGCGCTTGCCGGTCGTCCTGACCTCGATGCGCATGGTGCCCTGGCAGCCGGCCTCGACCGTGCCGTTCGACGGCTCGCACACGATCGCGAGGTCGCCCCTCAGCCACTCGACGAGCTCCCGTTCGATGCGGGTGAGCCCGTTGCGCTCGGCCTCGATCTCCTCGCAGTCGTAGAAGACGAACGTGAGGTCGTGGCGCGCGTTCCGGCTCTGTGCGGCGATCGCGAGCATGACCGCGTCGCCGCCCTTCATGTCGACGGTGCCGCACCCGTGCAGCACATCGCCCTCGCGGCGGCTGGGGAAGTTCCGGTTGACCGGCACGGTGTCCAGGTGCCCGGCCAGCACGATCCTCTTGTCCTTGCCGAGGTTCGTCCGCGCCAGCACGGCGTTCCCCGATCGAGTGATCTCCAGGTGCGGCGCGTGCAGCCGCAGCGAGCGTTCGACCAGATCGGCGATCTCGTCCTCCTCCCCTGACACGCTGCGCACATCCACCAGCGCGGTGGTGAGCTCGATCGGGTCGGCGAACAGGTCAAGGGTGTCGGACACGACCGCCACCCTAGCGCCGCGCGTTTCGCGCCTGCCCGATCAGCCGCTAGCGTGCGGTGCGTGACCAAACGCACACTCCTCGTCACCGCGCTCGTGCTGACGGCGACCGGCTGCGGCGAGGCGCCCGCGGCGTGCGACCAGCAGTGCGGCGAGATCAGGGCGCTGTTCGCCGCCCCGTGCGGCTCCCAGCACAGCGGCACCCCCGCCGAGTGCGCCGCGTGGGTCTCCCGGGTCGGCGGCATGACCCGCGCGCTCGACCGGTCGTTGCAGGGCAAGGAGGTCGAGCCCGGCGTGAACGAGGTGCTGCCCCGCCTCAAGACCTCGGTCGGCGACTTCGAGGCGAACCGCTGCGGCGAGGTGGCGGTCGACAACGTGTCCAGCACCGACGCCCGGCAGTGGAAGTGCAACGAGGCCCTGATCGCGACGCGCGGCGACCTCGGTTCCCTCTACTTCACAGCCGACGTCCCCGACTGAGCACGACCGCCGCCACCGGCGGTGACCTGCGGAACCCGGCCCCGTCCCACCAGGACTAAGCTCGGTCTCCGTGAGCACCGCATACGGCATCGGCTTGGCCACTGTGACCCCGGACGGCACCGTCCTCGACACCTGGTACCCGTCGCCCGTCCTGGAGGAGACGCCGGACCTGGGCACGACCCGGCTGGCCTCCACCGAGATCGCGGCAGCCCTCGGAGAGGCCGCGGCCAAGCTCCTCGGCGAGGACCCCGAGCGCGGCGTCGAGGTGGTCGGCGTCCGCGTGGCGGTCGACCTGGACGCCGCCCCGGCCGACACCTACGACGTCTGGCTGCGACTGCACCTGCTCAGCCACCGGTTGATCCAGCCGCACGGCGCGAACCTCGACGGCATCTTCGGCCTGCTCACCAACGTCGTGTGGACGAACCACGGCCCGTGCGCGGTCGAGGGCTTCGAGCAGACCCGCACCCGCCTGCGCGTCCGCGGGCCGGTGACGGTCTACGGCGTCGACAAGTTCCCGCGCATGGTCGACTACGTGGTCCCGTCCGGTGTGCGCATCGGTGACGCGGACCGGGTGCGGCTCGGCGCGCACCTCGCGTCCGGCACCACGGTCATGCACGAGGGCTTCGTGAACTTCAACGCCGGCACGCTCGGCAGCTCGATGGTCGAGGGCCGCATCTCCGGCGGTGTCGTGGTCGGCGACGGCTCCGACGTCGGCGGCGGCGCGTCGATCATGGGCACGCTGTCCGGCGGCGGCAAGCAGGTCATCTCGCTCGGCGAGCGGAACCTGCTGGGCGCCAACGCCGGCCTGGGCATCTCGCTCGGCGACGACTGCGTGGTCGAGGCCGGGCTCTACATCACCGCCGGCACGAAGGTGACGCTGCCCGACGGCACGGTCACCAAGGCCGTGGAGCTCAGCGGGCAGTCGAACCTGCTGTTCCTGCGCGACTCCACCGACGGCGTGGTGAAGGTGAAACCGCGCAAGGGCACCGGCGTCGAGCTGAACGCCGCGCTGCACGCGAACGACTGACCGGAAACCAGGTGTCCGGGGCCCGGTCTGCGCAGGCAGGCTGGGCCCTTGCCGTCTCGACCCGCAGGAGGTGCACGTGCTGAAACAGCGACTCGAGTTGAACGCTCGCGCCGCCATCGAGCGTGCCCTCCAGGGTGCGCAGTCGGAGGACTCGTTCGTCGAGTTCAAGACGCAGTGGCCGGTCGACCACGGCAAGGCCGCACGGCAGATCGCCGCCCTCTGCAACGCCGCCAGGGGCTCCGAGGCGATGTGGGTGGTCGGTGTCGACGAGAAGGGCCGCTACGTCAAGGGCGCGCCGGCCGAGGAGCTGTCGAGCTGGTGGCCCAAGGTGGAGAGCCACTTCGACGGCGTCGCGCCCGGCCTCACGACCGTCGCGTTCGACTGGGCTCCGCGCCGGACGGTCGTGGTGCTGTCCCTGCAGACCGACAACGCGCCGTACGTGTTCGTCACGAAGAAGGAGCCCTACAGCCGGGAGATCCCGTGGCGCTCCGGTGAACGCACGCGGTCAGCACGCCGCGGCGAGATCCTGGAACTGCTGCTGCCCAGGCTGGAGATGCCGGGCTGGGAGTTCGTCAGCGCCCGCGCGACGCTCAGCCAGCACTCGCCGACGCTGCGGTTCGAGGGCGACCTCTACCTGGAGACGAACCAGCCGCTGAGCCTGCCGCACCACCGCTGCCACTCCTACGTCACGTACGGGCTGGACAGCGAGACCGTCGACCTCGGGTTCAGCTTCCGCACCAACAGCAGGGACGTGCGGGCCGTCGAACGGGTCGTGCGGGTCGCGGAACCGGCCGTGCTCCACGTCAGCGCGGACACCGACGTGGAGCTGGACGCCTTCCAGGACCTGTGGGACCTGCACTGGCACCTCGTGCTGGGCCTCGGCCTGAGCGGCGAGGAGATCAGCACGAGCGTGCGGCTCACCACAGACGCGGTGCCGCCCAACCAGTTCACCCGCCGGGTGTGGTCGGCGCTGAAGCCCTGACGCCCCTGGCGCCCTGACGCCGCGCCGGCAACGCCGGGTCAGGCCTTCAACCGCTCCGCGGCGGCCGCGACCCGTTCGTCGGTGGCCGTCAGCGCGATCCGCACGTGCCGGGCGCCCGCGGGACCGTAGAACGTGCCCGGTGCGGCCAGGATGCCCCGGTCCGCCAGCCAGGCGATGGTCTCCCAGGCGTCCTCGTCGCGCGAGGACCACAGGTACAGCCCCGCCTCGGAGTGCGACACGGTGAACCCGGCCGCCTCCAGCGCGGGCTTGAGCACCTCGCGCCGGGCCTGGTACCTGGCCCGCTGCTCGGCCACGTGCGCGTCGTCCTCCAGGGCGGCGCGCATGGCCTCCTGCACCGGCCGCGGCACGATCATGCCCGCGTGCTTGCGCAGCTCCAGCAGGCCCGCGACCAGCTCGGGGTCGCCGAAGACGAACCCGGCCCGGTAACCGGCCAGCGAGGACGACTTCGACAGCGAGTGCACGGCGAGGACGCCGTCGAAGTCGTCCACGACGGACGGGTGGAGCACCGACACCGGCGCGGAGTCCCACGGCAGTGCGAGGTAGCACTCGTCCGACGCGACAACGGCTCCGGCCTCGCGCGCGGCGGCGACGGCGGAACGCAGCTGTTCGGTCGACAGGACACGGCCGGTCGGGTTCGACGGCGAGTTCAGCCACACCAGCTTCGTGCCGGGCGGAGGCCGCTCGTCGTCGGCCAGCCGGACGACCTCGGCACCGGCGAGCAGCGCGCCGACCTCGTAGGTCGGGTACGCCACCGACGGCACGGCCACGACGTCACCGGGACCGACGCCCAGCAACGTCGGCAGCCACGCCACCAGCTCCTTGGAGCCGATCGTGGGCAGCACCGCGTCGGCGGACAGGCCGGTGATCCCGTAGCGCCGCCGCACGGCCGCCACGAAGGCGGCGCGCAGCTCGGGCGTGCCGTGGGTGGTCGGGTAGCCGGGAACGTCCGCGACGGACGACAGCGCGGACTGGATCACCGCGGGAACCGGGTCGACGGGTGTGCCGACCGACAGGTCGACCACACCGCCGGGGTGCTTGCGCGCCTTGGCGGCGTGGCCGGCCAGCGAGTCCCACGGGAAGTCCGGCAGGCCCGGACCTCGGCGTTGGATGATCAATGCCCCTCAGCAGCCTGCGGTGCGAGTGCCTTCACGAACTCCGGGTCGGCGCTGACCTTGCCGACCTTCGAGGCGCCACCGGGTGAGCCGAGCTCGTTGAAGAAGTCGACGTTCGCCTTGGTGTAGTCCTTCCACTCGTCGGGGACGTCGTCCTCGTAGTAGATGGCTTCCACTGGGCACACCGGCTCGCACGCGCCACAGTCCACGCACTCGTCGGGGTGGATGTAGAGCATCCGGTCGCCTTCGTAGATGCAGTCGACGGGGCACTCTTCGATGCACGCCTTGTCGAGCAGATCCACGCACGGCTGGGCGATCACATAGGTCACTGCGCTCTCCTGCTTCTCACTGGTCCACACCGCGCAAGCCGGAGAGTACGCGGCACGTTCGAGTATCACCCGGTCAGGCTTGCCTTAGCTGCCTGGTGCGCCACGTCACACCACCCACCCCGGCTCGCTCCCTGAGACGAGGATGGACCCGTGCACACAGTGGATCACCTGGAATCGCTCTGCGCGCGAGCATGGCCCGCGGTGGCAGAAGAACGGCTTGGAGACTGGTTGATGCGCGCGGCCGCCGGCTTCACCGGCCGCGCGAACAGCACGCTCACCTGCGGCGATCCCGGTGTACCGGTTCCGTCGGCGCTGTCGGCCGTCGAGGGGTTCGCCCGTGCGCACGGCATCAAACCCATTGCTCACGTCGTGCGTGGCAGCGGTCACGAGCGGGCGATCGCCGACGCGGGCTGGCGGGTGGACCTCGACCACCCCGGCGGGGCGGAGTCGCTGGTCATGACGGGTCCGCTGGAGAAGTTCGCCGACGGTGCCGCCGAAAGCCGCGATCTTCCCGGATGGTGGGAACTGACGGCCGGATCCGAGGTGACCGCCGCGATGCGGCACGTGCTCGGCACCGGCCGGGTGTGCTTCGCGGGCGTCGAGGAGGACGGGGTCGTGGTCGCCGCCGTGCGCGGGGCGGTCGTCGAGGACGTGCTGCACGTGGCCCGGCTCGCCGTGCGGCCGGAGCACCGCCGCCGCGGTCTGGCCACGCGCCTGATGGGCGAGCTGGCCGGGTGGGGTCTCGCCGAGGGCGCCACGACGTGCGCGCTCCAGGTCGCCGAGCACAACACCGCGGCGATCCGGCTGTACGAGGAGCTCGGCTGCTCCGAGCACCACCGCTACCGCTACTGGGTGCCCGCGGGGTCGTAGAGACCGGGCCGGTTGGCCGCGTTGCGCGCCATCGCCGCGCTCACGGCCACCGCGCCCGGCAGCGCGCCGCCGGCGATCAGCAGCAGCGTGCGCCAGTCGCCCAGCAGGAAGCTGACGCGGGCGACCCGGCCGGGCTCCAGGTAGGCGAGCGCGAAGATCGTGAAGAACCACACCAGCAGCGGCGCCGCGGCGGCGGACACCCGGTCCGACAGCGCCGCGGCCCACATGACCAGCACGGGCGTGGTGACCACCGCCACCACGACCATGACCGGGAACGGCCACGCGCCGAGGTCCGGCAGCAGCGTCCCGTCGAACCGGACGAGCAGGAAGAACACTTCCAGCACAGCGAGCACCGCTGCCTCGACGCACAGGAGCAGCAGCAACACCACTCGCCAGCTAGCGCTCACCCAGTCCTCCGAACAGATCCGCGGCGACGCCGTCCGCCGGTCCCTTGGCGAGCACGTAGTACTCGTTGCCGACCAGCGGCTGGGCGATGCCGTTCGACAACGCGTATCCCTCGTCCCACACACTGACCTGCGTGGAGTGCGCGCGCAACGCACGGCGCTTCGCGATCAGGTGCTCCGAGATGTCGATCACGGTGGTGATGTCCTCGTCCGGCGTCACCGGCAGCTCGCCGGGCTCCGGCAGCCGGAACGCCTCCGGCACCGCGGACAGCGCCGCGATGCCCGCCTCCGTGGCGTCGCGCGAGGTCACCGCGTAGAACACCCGCTCGACGTCCGAGACCTGCGCGCAGGCGGCCATCGTGATCTCGTGCGCGCGGATGTGGTCCGGGTGCCCGTACCCGCCGAACGCGTCGTAGCTCACCACGACCTGCGGCTTCACCTCGCGCAGCACGTCGGCGAGCTGCGCGGCCTGCTCCTGCACCGAGCCCTGGACGAACGCGCGCGGGTGGGCGTTGGACGGCACGTCGACCATGCCGGAGTCGCGCCACCTGCCGATGCCGCCGAGGAACCGGTGGTCGGTCACGCCCAGTGCCGCGCAGGCGGACCTCAGCTCCCCGACGCGGTAGCCGCCGAGCTGGTCGGCCTCCGCGGCGGCCAGGTGGGCGAGCGCGGGCGGGATGATCTCGCCCTCCTCCCCCAGCGTGCACGTGATCACCGTGACGTGGGCGCCGGCCGAGGCGTAGCGCGCGATGGTGCCGCCCGTCCACAGACTCTCGTCGTCTGGGTGGGCGTGCACGAAGAGCAACCGTGGTGGGGCAGTCAGCGTCACCAGAAAAGAGTAAAGGCCACCTTTGTCCAGGGACGAAGGTGGCCTTCACATCGGTCTCACACGACCGTTTTTTCCTCAGCGAAGTGGCAGGCGGACAACGTTCCGTCCGGCGCACCTCGCCTTTCCAGCTTCGGTTCTTCGGTGGCACAGATGTCCTGGGCCTTCCAGCACCGCGTGCGGAACCGGCAGCCCGACGGCGGGTTCACCGGCGACGGCACGTCACCGGTCAGCACGATCCGCTGACGCTTGCGCTCCTGCTTGGGGTCCGGCATCGGCACCGCCGACAGCAACGCCTGCGTGTACGGGTGCATCGGGCGGGTGTAGATCGCCTCCCGCTCGCCGATCTCGATGATCTTGCCGAGGTACATGACCGCGACCCGGTCCGAGATGTGCCGCACCACCGAGAGGTCGTGCGCGACGAACAGGTAGGCCAGCCCGAGCCGTTCCTGCAGCTCCTCCAGCAGGTTCACGACACCGGCCTGCACCGACACGTCCAGCGCGGACACCGGCTCGTCGAGCACCAGGAAGCGCGGGTTCAGCGCCAGCGCGCGGGCGATGCCGATGCGCTGCCGCTGACCGCCGGAGAACTCGTGCGGGTACCGGTTGCGGTGCTCCGGGTTCAGGCCGACGAGCTCCATCAGCTCGTTGACCCGCCGCTGCACGCCGCCCTCGACCCCGTGGATCACCAGCGGTTCCGCGATGATGTCGTTGACCTGCCACTTGGGGTTCAGCGACGCGTACGGGTCCTGGAAGACGATCTGGATGTCCTTGCGCAGCGGCCGCAGCTGCTTGGTGCTGAGCGACGTCAGCTCGCGGCCCTCGAACTTCACCGAGCCCGAGGTGGGCTTGTGCAGCTGCAGGATCGCGCGCCCGGTCGTGGACTTGCCGCAACCGGACTCGCCGACCAGTCCGAGCGTCTCACCGGGGCTCAGCGTGAACGACACACCGGACACGGCCTGCACGGTGCCGACGTTGCGCGGGATGATCCCCTTGCCGCGCACCGGGAACTCCTTGACGAGGTCGGTGACCTCCAACAGCGGGGTGGTCACTTCGACTCCTCGTCCAGCAGGGTTCCGTGCACGGCGGTGACTTCGAGCGACTCGTCGGGGTTGGCCGCGGCGAAGACCGCCGGGTTCTCCACGGTGCCGATCTCGTCGTGCAGGAACAGCCTCTGCGGCTGCTCGTGGGCCGCCAGGTGCTCCCAGCGGTGGCAGCGCGTGCGGTGGTCCGGCCGGCCCGCCTCCTCCAGGTGCGGTTCCCACTCGTGGCACACGTCGGTGACGAGCGGGCAGCGCGGGGAGAACGAGCAGCCGGTCGGCAGGTTCACCAGCGAGGGCGGCGCGCCCTTGATCGGGGTGAGCCGCTTGCCCAGCGAGGCCGGGTTCGGCACGGAGCCCAGCAGGCCCACGGTGTAGGGCATCCGCGGCCGTTCGAACACGTCGTCGACCGGGCCGGACTCGACCACGGTGCCGCCGTACATGACCTGGACGCGGTTGACCATGCCGGCGACGACGCCGAGGTCGTGGGTGATCATGATGATCGCCGCGTCGGTCTCGGCCTGCAGCCGCAGCATGGTGTCGAGGATCTGCGCCTGCACCGTCACGTCGAGCGCGGTGGTCGGCTCGTCCGCGATGATCACGCTGGGGTCGTTGATGATCGCCATCGCGATCACCACGCGCTGCCGCATGCCGCCGGAGAACTCGTGCGGGTACTGCGCCGCGCGCTTGTCCGGCTGCGGGATGCCGACGAGCTCCAGCGCCTCGACCGCCTTCGCCCACGCCGCCTTCTTCGAGACGTCGTGGTGCGCGCGGTAGGTCTCGGCGAGCTGCCACCCGACGCTGTAGACCGGGTTCAGCGACGTCATCGGGTCCTGGAAGATCATCGCGATGTGCTTGCTGCGGAACGGCTGCATCTGCTTGTAGGTGCGGCCGTTGAGCTCCTGGCCGCGGTAGCGGATGGAGCCCTCGATCCGCGCGCTGCCCGGCAGCAGGCCCATGATCGCCATGGACGACACCGACTTGCCGGAGCCCGACTCGCCGACGATGCCCAGCACGTCACCGGCGTTGAGGTCGAACGAGACGTTGCGCACGGCGCGGACGTCGCCGTCGTCGGTCGGGAAGGTGACCGACAGGTCCTTCACCGACAGCAGCGGTGCGGTGGACCCGTTGTCGGCCGGCAGGAAGTCCTCGGTCAGTTCGGGAACAGTGGTCATGGTCAGGCACGCACCTTCGTCTGCCGCGGGTCGAACGCGTCGCGCAGGCCGTCACCGATGAAGTTGACGGCGAGGGAGAGCGACACGAGCACGATGAACGGACCCCAGAACAGCCAGGGCCGGTTCAGGAACTGCCCGTAGTTCTCCAGCACGATCACGCCGAGCGAGGTGTCCGGGGGCTGGACGCCCAGTCCCAGGAACGACAGCGCGGCCTCGGTGAGCACTGCCGCCGCGATCGCCAGCGTGGCGTTCACGGTGATGCTGCCGATCATGTTCGGCACCAGGTGCTTGAAGATGATGCGCGGGGTGGTGGCACCGCAGGCGCGGGCCGCCTCGACGAACTCCCGCTGCGCGAGCGAGAGCGTCTCACCGCGGGTGATGCGGGCGATCTGCATCCACGCGAACGCGGCGAGCACCAGCGCGACCACGTACCAGCTGCCGGAGAAGCCCTTCACCACGATCGCGGCGACCGCGATCTGCGGGATGATCAGCAGCAGGTCGACCAGGCGCATCAGCGCCGCGTCGACGAACCCGCGCAGGTAGCCGGCGAGCGCGCCGAACGTCACGCCGATGGCGGTGGCCAGCGCGGCCACGATCAGCGCGATCTGCAGCGAGTAGCCGGTGCCGCGCATGAGCAGCGCGAGCATGTCCTTGCCGACCTGGGTGGTGCCGAGCGGGTGGGTGCCGCTCATCGGCTGGTAGGACCTGCTGGAGACGTCCTCGAAGTCGTAGGTCCAGATGAACGGGCCGACGAACGCGAAGAGCACCAGGAAGACGAACACGCCGAGGCTCACCATGGCGAGCCGGTGGCGCAGGAAGCGGCGGATGACGAGCTGCCCCTGCGTGCGGGTCTTCGCCGAGTCGAACTCGTGGGCGCCCGCCTCGGGCGCGGAGCTGACCACGCCGCCCTCGGACGCCAGGTTGATGTTAGCCAAGGCGAATCCTCGGGTCGAGGATGCCGTACACGACGTCGGCAACCAGGTTGAACAGCACGATCAGGGTCGCGGTGACCGCGAGCCAGCCCATGAGCATCGCCGGGTCGAACTGGCGCACGGAGTTCACGAGCAGCGTGCCCATGCCGGCCCAGCCGAAGACGGTCTCGGTGATGATCGCGCCGGAGAGCACCGCGCCGAAGTTCAACGAGAACAGCGTGGCGACGGGGATGAGCGCGTTGCGGAACGCGTGCCGGAAGACCACCCGGCTCTGCGAGATGCCCTTCGCCCGCGCCGTGCGCACGAAGTCCGAGTGCAGGATCTCCAGCATGGAGGCCCGCTCGAACCGGCTGTAGGCGGCGAAGCTGATCAGCATCAGCGCGACCGTCGGCAACAGGAACGTGCCGGTGTACTTGAAGATCACGTCGCCGAGGTCGCCGCTGAAGCCACCCGGCCGCGGACCGGCGGTGGTGAGCCAGCGGTCCAGCCCCATCGACTCCAGGACGTTGTTGAACTGGATGCCGTAGTTCTTCACGATCACGGCGACGCAGAAGATCGGCATCGAGAACATGAGGAACGCGGTGCTGGTGGCGAGGTAGTCGAAGATCGAGTACTGCTTCACCGCGGCGAGCACGCCCACCGAGACGCCGAGGGTCAGCGCGAGGAGCTCGGCCCCGATGACCAGCCGCCCGGTGGTCCACAGCGCGTCGGTGACCGCCGGGAAAACCGCTTGCTTCGCCTGGCCGAGTGCGATGCTCTGTCCCCAGTCACCGGACAGGAAGTCGGTGAGCCAGTTCCAGTAGCGGACGACGATCGGCTTGTCGAGACCGAGCGAGATCTCGGCGGCCCTGATGTCGGCCTCGGTGACACCGGGGCGGAACCGCATCTCCGCCAGCGGGTTGCCCGCCGTGGCGACGAGGACGTAGCAGGCGAAGCTACCGATCAGCAGGATCGGTATGGATATGAGCAAACGACGAATGATGTAGCGAATCACGACAAGCTCCTGTTGGGCGGCACCCGGCTGCCGGGGGGTGAGGCCGGGCACGGGAACCCCGCAGCGCGGAATGTACGCGCGGTGGTGGCGTGCGGGGAACCCAGGCGAACGGGGCCGGACCTGTAGGCCCGGCCCCGTCCCCTCAGTTCAGCCTCGTGTACTGCTCAGGCCCGTCTAGTTCTTGGGCTGCCACTCGTTGGCGTTCCAGAGAGCGCCGTAGTAGCTCTGGAAGTACACGCGGTCGAGACCCTTGAACGCCCACATGTTCGGCATCTGGAACAGCGGGAGCGAACCGTACGCGTTCGCGATCTCCTCGTCGGCCTTCTGGAAGTACTTGAGCGAGTCCGCGATCGAGGTCTGGGACACGGCCGTCTTGAGGGCCTCGTCCGCAGCCGGGACGCTCATGTTCTGCCAGTTCTGGCCACCGCCGGTCTCGTAGATCGACTTCTTGGAGCTCTTGAACGGGTCACCGGACCACGCGAACAGGGCGACGTCGTAGTCACCGTTGGACACGCGCTCGTCGAGGAAGTTCGGGTCGGTGTCGTCCTTGACCTCGATGCCGGCTTCCTTGCACTGGCCCTGGATCAGCTCGACGGTCTGCTTGCGCCGCGGGATGTCGGTGTGGCTGATCCGGAAGGAGGCGCGGACGCCGTCCTTCGCGAACACGCCGTCCGCACCCTGCGTCCAGCCCGCGTCGGAGAGGATCTTCTTCGAGGCGGCCGCGTCACCCTTGGCCTTCTCGCCGTAGACGTCCTTGTAGCCCTCGTCCTTCGGGAAGAAGATCAGGCTGCCGAGCGGCTTCGCGTCGGCCTGGACCTCGGAGATCAGCTTGTCGATGATGTCCTGGCGCTTGACGCACATGAAGAAGGCCTTGCGGATCTCCTCCTTGGACAGCGCCGGGTGCTTGAACTGGATGTCCAGGTGCTCGAACGACAGGCCGGGGCCCGCGCCGAACGTGACGCCCTGGGCGTTCAGGCTCTTCAGCTTGGTGGCCGCGTTCGCGTCCGGCTGCGCGAAGGAGTTGACGGAGACCTCACCGTTCTCCAGCGCCTGCGCCTGCGCGACGGGGTCCGGGATCGCCTTCAGGATGATCTTGGCGGGACCACCGGGCTTGCCGGCCCACTTCGGGTTGCGCTCCAGCGTGACCGACTGGTTGGCCTCGTAGCTCGTCAGCATGTAGGGGCCCGCACCGGGCATGAGCGCCTTGTCGAAGCCGTTCCACTTCTCGTTCCAGAAAGCGGAGGCCTTCTCGAGCTCGGCGGGGTCGCTCGTCGCGGTCAGCTTGGTGACGTCCGCGACGCCGGCACCCTTCTCCAGGATGTGCGCGGGCAGGACGTCGCTGTTGAACAGGCCCTCGTAGTCCGGGTACGGGCTGTCGAAGGTGCCCACGAACGTCTGGTCGTCCTTGCACGAACCGGTCATCAGGTCGTAGCCCGTGGTACCGGCCGGCTTGAAGTACTTGCTGCCGTCGGCCTTCTTGGCCTTCGTGCTGGCCGAGAACCAGGCCAGGTAGAAGTCGTCGCAGTCCCACGCCTCGCCGTCGGACCAGGTGACGCCCTTCTTCAGCTTCCAGGTCACCGTCTGCGGGGACTTCGAGGTGAGCTCGACCCCGTCCATGACGTCCTTGTTCAGGATGACCTTGTTGTTGCCGTTCAGGATGTGCGCACCCGGCTGGACCAGCACCAGCGCGAACGTGTTGTACGAGTTGTTGCCGTCTTCCGTCGCGTTGTTGTACGTCGTGTACGGCTTGTCCGTGGACACGACGACCTGCTCGCTGGACTTCGTGTCCGGTGCGGTGTAGCCGTCTCCGGACTCGCCGCGCGCGGTCGCCATCTCGGCGACGGTCGCGTCGTTCCCGTTCGCGTCCGTGTTGCCGCCGCCACCACCACCGCACGCACTCAGCACGAGCGCCGCGCTGGAGATCAGCGCGATCGCCGGCAGTGCTTTGGTCTTCCTCATCGACACGTGCCCTCCTAGCACTGGGCGGCCGCACCTTCATCCGGTGTGCACACCCGTGACCGTGATGTGCCATACGCGCCCCGAACCGGCACATCGTGGGCAGCACCGTAAGAACCCGTTGAGGCGGCGGTCACTACCTGGGAGGGCGATCGTGACCCAATGGTGACGCCTTGTAGCCCAATGCAATGGCCCGATTACCGGGCGAAGGCGTTCGTTAACCGGGCACAGGGAATTCTGTCAACGAAGGCGACCGAACGTACCAACGCGGAATTGGGCCCACCCGGCCGTTTTTCCCGGCACGACGAGCCCGTTTCGAAGATCGACTTCCTCGGCGGCCGCAGCGAGGGTGCCCACTTCTCCACCGGTTGAACCTGCTCGACGACGATCCCGTGCGCGGTGTGGCCAGACGGCCGGGCGGCCCGTCACTTGGTGTCGAGGCGGCGCCACTCGGGCGCACCGCTCAGCACACCCGCGAGCGGCGCTCCGGTGTCCACGCCGGACACCGTCGGCAGCACCCCGAGCAGGTCGGCCACCTGGAACAGCGGCAGCGCCACCGCCTGGGCCTGCAGCTGCGGCTCGATCCGGGTGAGCGCGTCGGCCAGCAGCACCTTGCCGCCCAGCGCCGCGTCGATCTCGGCCTGCAGCACCGGGTCGCAGAACCCGGCGGCGTTGGCCGGGTTCGGCGTGGCACCGTCCGGCGCGTCCCCGGTGCACCCGAACTGGCTCGCGAGCCCGGCCGCCGAGTCGCCCGCGTCCACGCGCGGCCCGACGACGACGTCGACGTCCTTCTGCAGCAGCTGGACGGTGAAGAGCTCGTCGGCCTTGGGCGTGACCACCTCGGCCGCGATCCCCCTGGCCCCGAGCTGCGCCTTGACCTGGTTCGCGACGGTCACGTACGGCTCGATCCCGTCCGCGGCGGCGATCCGCAGCTTCAGCGCCTTGCCCGCCTTGGTCCACCCCTCGGCGCCCTTGGCGTACCCCGCCTCGGTGAGCAGCTGCTCGGTCGCGGCCGGGTCGAGCGTGTTGCCCTGGATGACCGGCCGGTACCCGGCGCGGCTCGGCGGCACGACGTAGGAGTCGGCCCGCAGCTGCGCGCTCGGGCCGCTCTGCGCACCGCTCGCGATCAACGCGTCCCGGTCGAGGGCGGCCACGAGTGCCTTGCGCACCTTGAGATCCGCGAGCTGCTGGCTGGCGGGCCTGAACAGGACCTGCACGACCTCGTTGCGCGGCACGGGTTTCGTGTCGAGACCGGCGACCGTCCTCATGAGGTTGACGTCGGCGGCGTCCGCTCGCAGCAACACCACCTGGTTGTCGCCTTTGGACAGTGACTCGGCCATCGCGCTGTGCGTGGCCCGCCGCAGCACGAGCCGGTCGAGCGTGGTCGGCACCTCCCAGTACCGGTCGCTGCGCTCCAGGATCACCTCGCCGCGCGGCTCGTCGAGGCTCCGCACGGCGAACGGCCCCGCGGTGGCCGGGAAGTTGGTGGCGAGCACGTTGGACCACGTGCCGGGCGCGTCCTTGAGCAGGTGCGCCGGCAACAGGTTGCCGAACAGGCTGCGCCACCCCGGGTACGGCGTGCCGAAGGCGACCTCGACGACCTTGCCGCCCTCGCGGGCGCTGATGTTGTCGATGAGCCGGTAGCCGGCCGGGTCCACCACGCCGGGCTCGCTGCGCATGCGCTGCCAGAGGTAGTAGAAGTCCTCGGCGGCGATCGGCGCGCTGTCCGACCACGAGGCGTCCTTGCGGATCGTGTACGTGACCGTGAACGGCTCGGCCTTGGTGACCCTCGCGCTCACCATGAGGTTCCGGTCGAGCTCCGGCGCACCGTTCGGCCCGCTGCGGAACACCGACGGCAGCAGCAGGGAGCTGAGCGCGGTCGTGATCTGGCTCTGCGTCGCGGTGGCGTGCGGGTTGTAGCCGCCCGCCACGTCGTCGACGCCGACCACCACCTCCTTGACCTTCGGTCCCGTCGTGGTGATGACCGGGGCCTCGGACTTGGGGACCAGCGGTGGCGGAGGCGCGTTCGTGCAGGCCGCGGCGCCGCACAGGACGGCGGCTGCCAGCACTCCCCCGAGACGCCTCATGGGTCCTCACATTGCCAGAAGTGGTGTGAACGCGTGCGGGCAACCCGGTGTACCTGTCACCCGCGTCACTGGGAGGACGTCCCGGTCCGCGGCGGGGTTGCGTCGCTGCCGGGTAGTACGGCTCACCCCGGCGGGCGGTTCGGGCGGGTTCACCGGCCAGGCGGGTCCGGCCGCCCGCCAAACGCCGGTGGGCGGTTCGGGCGGGTTCACCGGTCAGGCGGGCCCGACCGGCCGCCAAACGCCGGTGGGCGGCCCGGCAGGAGCCGGACCGCCCACCGACCGGGCGAAGATCAGCCGCGCTGCTTCAGCCGCGACCGCTCACGGCCGCGCATGTTGGCGTCCAGCGTCACCTTGCGCACGCGCACGACCTCCGGCGCGACCTCCACGCACTCGTCGGAGGCGCAGAACTCCAGCGCCTCCTCCAGCGAGAGCTTGCGGGGACGGGCCAGGGTCTCCATCACGTCGGCCGTGGAGGACCGCATGTTGGTGAGCTTCTTCTCGCGGGTGACGTTGACGTCGAGGTCCTCGGCGCGCGGGTTCTCGCCCACGACCATGCCCTCGTAGGCGTCCGCGCCCGGCTCGACGAAGAACGTGCCGCGGTCGGCCAGCTGGATCATCGCGTAGGCGGTGATGGAGCCGGCGCGGTCGGCGACCAGGGAGCCGTTGTGACGGGTGCGGATCTCGCCCGCCCACGGGCCGTAGCCCTCGGCGACGGCGTTGGCGATGCCGGTGCCGCGGGTCTCGGTGAGGAACTCGGTGCGGAAACCGATCAGGCCGCGCGACGGGACCACGTAGTCGAGCTTGATGCGGCCGGTGCCGTGGCCCGACATGTTCTCCATGCGGCCCTTGCGGTTGGCCAGCAGCTGCGTGACGGCGCCGAGGTGCTCCTCCGGGCAGTCGACGGACAGGCGCTCGAACGGCTCGTGGACCTTGCCGTCGACCGTGCGCGTGACCACCTGGGGCTTGCCGACGGTCAGCTCGAAACCCTCGCGGCGCATCTGCTCGACCAGGATGGCCAGCGCCAGCTCACCGCGGCCCTGCACCTCCCAGGTGTCCGGGCGCTCGGTCGGCAGGACCTTCACCGACACGTTGCCGACGAGCTCGGCGTCGAGCCGCGCCTTGAGGACGCGGGCGGTGAGCTTGGTGCCACCGTTGCGACCGGCCAGGGGCGAGGTGTTCACGCCGACGGTCATCGAGATGGCGGGCTGGTCGACCGTGATCCGGGGCAGCGCCTCGGGGTTCTCGGCGTCGGCCAGCGTGTCACCGATGGTGATGTCCGCGATGCCGGCGATGGCGACCAGGTCGCCCGCGCGAGCGGACTCGGCGGGCACGCGGTCCAGCGCCTCGGTGATGAGGAGCTCGGTGATGCGGACCTTGACGGGCTCGCCGTCCTCGCGGCACCACGCCACGGTCTCGCCCTTGCGCATCGTGCCCTGGTGGATGCGGCACAGCGCGATGCGGCCGAGGAACGTCGAGGCGTCGAGGTTCGTGACCAGCGCCTGCAGCGGGCCGTCCACGTCGACGTGCGGCGCGGGGATGTGCTCCATCAGCACCTGGAACAGGGTGTCCAGGTTCTCCTCGTCCGGCAGGCCGCCGTCCTCCGGCTGGGTCAGCGAGGCGCGACCGGCGCGCGCGGAGGCGTAGACGACCGGCAGGTCCAGCACGGACTCGTCGGCGCCGACCTCGGTGGCCAGGTCGAGCAGCAGGTCGTGGGCCTCCTCGACGACCTCGGAGATCCGGGCGTCGGGGCGGTCGACCTTGTTGACCAGCAGGATCACCGGCAGGCCGGCGGCCAGCGTCTTGCGCAGCACGAAGCGCGTCTGGGGCAGCGGGCCCTCGGACGCGTCGACGAGCAGCACGACGCCGTCCACCATCGACAGCGCCCGCTCGACCTCGCCGCCGAAGTCGGCGTGGCCGGGGGTGTCGACGACGTTGATGATCACGTCACCGTCGGGCGTGTGACGACGCACGGCGGTGTTCTTCGCGAGGATGGTGATGCCCTTCTCGCGCTCGAGCTCGCCGGAGTCCATGACCCGGTCGACCAGCTCGGCCCGCGCGGAGAAGGCGCCGGACTGGCGCAGCATGGCGTCGACGAGAGTCGTCTTGCCGTGGTCGACGTGCGCGACGATAGCGACGTTGCGCAGGTCAGTGCGCGTCTGTAGGGCGGACGCGGTGGCCGTGGGCACGCAGAACTCCTAGAGCTTGAAAGTCGTGGAGGGGGCTCGCGCCGGACACGTCGATGCGCACAGCCGTACACCAGAGTACCGGCCGGGGCGGCATTACCACACAAGAGTGCCAGTGAAGTGAGCCTCACCTACTGTAGCGGCAGGAGTGAGGGGGAGTTCAACACGTGGGTAAAAAGCTCAAGAAGAAGTGCTGCAGGTCGAAGCCGCAGTGCAAGCGCTGCCCGGTGCCCTTCCTGCTCAAGGAGCGCGACAAGGCCAGGAAGAAGGCCGCGAAGAAGGCGGCGAAGGCCGCCAAGAAGGCCCAGAAGGCGGCGTGAGACCGCCTGCCGTCCACGCGTGGACGGGCCGTTCCACGTGCGCAAGCTCACTCCGCGAGGCCGTTCCCGGCACGAGCGGCACCCGCGACCGGGTGCTCGACGCCTCGATCGGGTGGCAGGCCGGCCAACCGGGCTAGTGGGCCGGCAGCACGGCCTCGTTCAGCTTGGCGAGCTCGTCGGCGGTCCGCGTCGCCTCGAACTCGATGATCTTGTACTTCACCAACTTCTGCTCGGCCCACGGGTCCGTGGCGAGCAGCGCCTCGAGCCTGCCCCGGGGCATCGGGCGTGTGATGATCACGCCCCCGGTCCTCGGCACCTGACGCCCGGACGCGAGGAAGAGCCCCCGCCCGTACTGCTCCTCGACCCACTCGCGGTGGTCGGGGAGGGCGTAGTCGATCTGTTCCAGCGGCGCGGCGTACTCCAGCAACACTATGAACATGGAGCAACGGTAGTCCTATACTGCCGGGCATGCGCACGATGAACGCGTTCTGGTGGGCCGCTTCCAGGCGGCCGTAACAGCTGTGCGCTGACGCGAACACGGGCCGCCCGGCAGGGGCGGCTTTTTCATGCGTTCCGTGCGGGCGGTCCCGAACCTCGAAGGGACCCGACCATGATCAGGCTGTCGGCCATCACCCCGTCCGGCCAGGTGCACCTGGGCAACTACCTGGGGGCGCTGCGCACGTGGGCGCGTGAGGGCACCAAGGACGACGTCTACTTCATCAGCGACCTGCACGCGATGACGTCCTCGCACAACGCGCAACGGCTGCGATCGCTCACCAGGGAGCAGTTCGCGGTGCTGATCGCGTGCGGCATCGAACCGGAGAGCACCTGCGTGCAGTCCGACCTGATCCGCGAGCTGGGGGCGTTGAACTGGGTCCTGGAGTGCACCTGCACCTACGGCGAGGCCGCGCGGATGATCCAGTTCAAGGAGAAGTCGCTCGGCCGCGAGTCGGTGCGGCTGAGCCTGCTCACCTACCCGGTGCTGATGGCGGCGGACATCCTGCTGCAGGGCACCGCGGAGGTACCGGTCGGGGAGGACCAGCTCCAGCACGTCGAGCTGGCCCGCGCGCTCGCCCGGCGGTTCAACCACGCCTACGGCGACGTGTTCGTCGTGCCGACCGCGGTGGTGCCGAAGGTGGGCGCGCGGATCAAGGACCTGTCCGACCCGGCGCGCAAGATGGACAAGTCGGCGCAGAGCTCGGCCGGCGTGGTCTTCGTGCTCGACGAACCGGACCTGGTTCGGCGCAAGATCCGGCGCGCGGTGTCGTCGACCGACGGCATCGCGAACCTGACCGACGTCCTCGCCTCGTGCACCGGTGCGGAACCGGAGGACTTCACGGGCCGGTTCTCCGAGCTCAAGGAGGCCGTGGCGGAGGCGGTGGTCGAGGAGCTGCGCCCGGTCCGCGACCGCACGCTCGCGCTGCTCGCCGACCCCGCGGAGCTGGACCGCATCCGCCGCGCGGGTGCCGACCGGGCCCGTGAACGCGCGCAGCCCCGCCTCGACGCGGCGCTGCGGTTGTCCGGGCTCAGCTGAGGAGGTCCAGCAGGGCCGGCACCAGCACCCGGTCCGCCGGCAGCCAGGGCAGTCCCGGCAGCTCGTCGGCGGTGAGCCACCGGACGGCGTTGTGCTCCAACGCCTCCGGCTCACCGCCCGCGGGGTCGAGCCGTGCGGCGTGGATCCGCAGCACGAGGTCCCGCTTCAGCGGCACGTCCGGTCCGACCCGGTCGCCGACCACGACCGGCACGCCGAGCTCCTCGACGCACTCGCGCACCAGCGCGTCCTCCGGCCGTTCCCCGTCCTCGACCCGGCCACCGGGCAGTTCCCACTGCCCCGCCTGGCCCTCCGGGTACGACCGCTGCTGCGCCAGCAACCGTCCACCCCGGACGACGGCCGCTCCGACGACGACCCGCGCGGCCACCAGCTCGGCGCACCGCCTGGCCAGCGCCGCCGACCGCTTCTCCAGCAGGCGCAACGCCATCCCGCGCCCGACCACGACGTCGGCGAACCGCCCGACCGCGCCGCCGACGGTCGTCCAGCCCACCCGGTCGACCACCATCGTCCCGGCACCGGTGACCACGAGGTCCGTGTGCAGCTCCAGGAACGCCCCCGCCGCCGACACCCCGGACAGGTCGGCGCGCGTGACGGTGAGCTTCACCCCGAACGGCCCGGTGAGCACGTCCCCGGTGCACAGCAGCGGCCCCGGCACCCTCACACCGAGACCGGTCAGCAACGAGGTGTCCAGCAGGGCACCGGCGACCACCGCGACGGGCGCGTCGACCAACGCCGACGCTCGCAACTCAGGCACCCGCGTTGACTACCAGGACGGCCAGCGGATCTCCAAACGCGCGCCACCGGCCGGTGACTCGGCCGCGAGCACGGTCCCGCCGCGCCGCTGCACGAGGTGCGCGACCAGCGCGAGCCCCAGCCCGAAGCCGCCGGAGGCCCGCCCGCGGTCCTCCTCGACCCGGTAGAACCGGTCGAACACCTTCGCCCGGTGCTCCGCGGGGATGCCGTGCCCGTCGTCGTCGACGATGAGCCGCACGTCCCGCCCGACCGGCGCCAGCGTGACGGTGACCGTCGAGTACGCGTACCGCCCGGCGTTGCGCAGCAGGTTGTCCAGCACCAGCTCGACCTCGGACCGCGTCGCCGACACCAGGCACGCCGAGGGCGGCGCGTTCAGCCGCACCAGCAGCTCGGTGTCGAGCCGGGAGATCGCCGCCTCCGCCTCCAGCACCAGGTCGACCGCCTCGGCCCGTCCCGGTGCCGCGGTGTCCGCCCGCGCGAGGATCAGCAGCGAGTCGACGAGCCGGCTGAGCCTGATCGACTCCTCGACCACCGACTCCAGCACCTCGATGGAGAAGTCCGGGTCCGGGTGCGCCACCGCGACCTCGGCCTGCGCCCGCACCGACGCCACCGGCGACCGCAGCTCGTGCGCCGCGTCCCCGGTGAACCGCCGCAACCGGTCCGACGCCTCGTCCCGCCGCGCCAGCAACGCGTTCAGCGCCTGCGCCAGCGCCTGCAGCTCGTCGCGCGACGGCGGCACCGGCAACCGCTCCCCGTGCGGCAGCGCCCCCGCCGCCACCCGCATCCGCTCCACCGGCAGCAGCGACGACCGCACCGCGAGCCACGTGGCGGTGCCGACCAGCCCGGCCACCAGCACGGCGGCGACCGCGAGCCACCGCGTGCCGACCGTGTTGGCGTTCTCGTACCCCAGCAGCTTGTCGCCGTAGACCTCGAGCCGCGGCGTCCCGTCGCCGAGGAACACCACCTGCCCCCGCCACCGGTACGCGGACGCCCCGTCGAGCCGCAGCACCGGTTCCCCCGCCTTCAACGCGCGGACGTCCTGCCCGGTCAGCGGCAGCTCCGGCTTGCCGTCCACCGGCGTTCCCGCGAGGTCCAGCACCCGCGGCGGCTCCTGCGCCAGCTCCCGGTCCACCGCGGTGAGCTGGACCAGCCCGATCAACGACGGCGCCAGCCCCGTCAACGCCAGCAGGCACAGCAGCGCCACCCCCGTCGCCACCACGGTGATGCGGAACCGCAGACTGCGCCGCGACCACCAGCGACGAGGGTTCACCTGTTCCCCAGCGCGCTGTCCAGGTCCGGAGTCGACGCGATGTACCCGTGCCCCCTGACGGTCCGCACCACCTCCCCGGCCCCGACCGCCTCCAGCTTCCGCCGCAGGTACCCCACGTACACCTCGACGGCGTTGCGCGTGGCCGCCTGCTCATCGCCCCACACGGTCCGCAGCAGCTCGTCCTTCGTCACCACCGACCCGGCCCGCGACGCCAGCACGTCCAGCACCGCGTACTCCCGCGGGCTCAGCGACACGTCCTGCCCCGCCCAGCTCACCTCCCGCAACCCGCGGTCGATGACGAGCTCCCCCAGCGTCAGCCTGCGGCGCGCACCCCCGCCCCTGCGCAGCAACGCGCGCACCTGCGCCACCAGCACCACGAAGCTGAACGGCTTCACCAGGTACCCGTCCGCCCCGAGGTCGAGCCCGTCGGCCTGGTCGACCTCACCGTCCTTGGCCGACACCATCAGCACCGGCGTCCGCACCCCGTCGGCCCGCATCCGCTGCAGCACCCGGTACCCCGACAGCCCCGGCAACATGATGTCCAGCAGCACCACGTCGAACGCCCCGGTCAACGCGACCCGCAACGCCGTCGGCCCGTCCGCGGCCGTGACGACTTCCATGCCCTCGGCCGACAACCCGCGCTCCAACGCCCGGCGCACGCCGGCTTCGTCGTCCACGACCAGCACTCGAGGCTTCACGAGATCAGCATGCACCCACGCCACCCCGGTCGCTCGCACGGTCTCAGCCGACTCTCAGCGGACCGGTGCCGGGCACGGTGCGACGCCGCGTCCCGATGCCGCCGACCAGCGACGACGTTAGTCTCAGCACCATCTCAGCTCGCCCCCAGCAAGCTGGTCCCACAAGCCCATGGAGGAGGGGACCACAGCGATGAACAAGCGAAAGGTGACCCTGGCCGCGGCAGCGGCCACGGTGGTCACCGGCGCGGCAGGCCTCAGCCTGCTCGCCATGCCCGCAGGCGCAGGTCAGCCGCCGACGCTTCCGCCCATCACCCCGGAAGCGCTGGTCGAGCAGGTCCTGACGACGAAGCCGGCCGCGTTCGGCGGCACCGTGCAGGCCGAGAACAAGCTCGGGTTGCCTGCGATCGCCGAGATCCCGCAGCTGGCCGACGGCAACCACACCGCGCGGATCTGGACCGACGGGGACGAGAAGTTCCGCCTCGCCCTGCCGACGGGCCAGTCCGAGCAGACGATCGTCAACGACGGCAAGACCACCTGGTCGTGGAACTCGCAGACCAACGAGGTCACGAAGGCCGAGCACGGGGCCGACGCGGGGAAGGCGCCCGCGGAGGCGAAGGCCGTCGACCCGACGACCGCGGCCAGGGAGATCGTGAACCTGACGAAGGAGTCGAGCGACCTCAGCGTCGACGGCACCGCGCGGGTCGCCGACCGCGCGGCCTACGAGCTCGTCCTCACCCCGAAGCCGACCGAGAAGACCCTCGTCCGCGAGGTCCGCATCGCCGTCGACTCCGAGACGAAGATGCCGCTGCGGGTCGCGTTCCACACGAACGGCGCCAGCTCCCCCGCTGCCCAGGTCGGCTTCACCCAGCTGACCGTGGGACCGCAGGACGCGAAGCTGTTCGAGTTCACCCCGGCCGCCGGTGCGAAGGTCACGACGCCCGAGGCGAAGGAGCAGCGGGGTGACCGCAAGCCCGAGGCCGCGCTGGAGCAGGCGTTGCAGGGCAAGGACCCGCAGTTCTTCGGCGACGGCTGGGACACCGTGGTCGGCGCGCGCATCCCGGCTCAGGCCATGACCCGGGTGCCCGCCGAGGCGCAGGGGCTGGTCGACCGGTTCACGAAGAAGGTCAGCGGCAGCTGGGGCACCGGCAAGCTGTTCACCACGAAGGTCGCGAACGTCCTGATCGCGGACGACGGCCGCGTGGTCGCGGGTGCCGTTCCCGAGCAGGTCCTGTTCGACACGATCGGACAGGTGAAGTGACCACCTCGACCAGCGCGCCGGCGGCCGCACCGGTGCAGACCGGGGTCGCCGCGCGGACCAGGGGTCTGCGCAAGGAGTACGGGAGCACGGTCGCCGTGGACCGCGTCGACCTGGAGCTGCCGGAGGGGGCCGTGCTCGGCATGCTCGGCCCCAACGGGTCGGGCAAGACGACCACGATCCGGATGCTGCTCGGGTTGGTGCGGCCCACCAAGGGGGAGATCGAACTGCTCGGCCGGCCGCTTCCGGACGGGGCCGAGCAGGCGCTGCCGCACGTGGGCGCGCTGGTCGAGGGTCCGGGGTTCCACCCGTTCCTGAGCGGGCGGGAGAACCTCATCCGCTGTGCCGCGTTCGAGCCGCTGCTGCCGAAGAAGCAGGTCAAGCAGGCGGTGGAGGACGCACTCGAACGCGTCGGGCTCGCCCAGGCGGCCCACCGCAGGTTCCGCGGGTACTCGCTCGGCATGAAGCAACGTCTCGGCCTCGCCGGGGCGTTGCTCGTGCCGCGCAGGCTCGTCGTGCTGGACGAGCCCACCAACGGGCTCGACCCGGCCGGCACCAGGGAGATCCGCAAGATCATCGCCGAGCTGCACGCGAGCGGCAGCACCGTGATGGTGTCGAGCCACCTGCTCAGCGAGGTCGAGGCGACCTGCACCCACGTCGCCGTGCTGCACCGGGGAACCGTTGTGGCGCAAGGAGAGCTGACCGAGCTGCTGCAGGCGGGCGGTTCGGCGCTGCAGGTGGTCACGCCGGACGTGGAGGACGCGCTCGGCGCACTGCGCCAGGCCCGCATCTCCGCGCGGCCGCTCGGCGAGGGCCTGCGGGTCGAGCTCGCGGGGACCAGTGCCCCGCAGGTGATCGAGACGCTGGTCAAGGCCGGCGTGCACGTCCACGAGGCGACGCGCTGGAAGACCGGCCTGGAGGAGCTGTTCGCGCGGCTCACCGAGGCCGAGGAGGCCGAGCGCGGGATGTCCGCCGTGGACACGCTGGACGGGGGAACGCGATGATCACGCGTCAGCTGGGGTCCGAGGTGCGCTGGATGCTGCGCAGGCCGCGGACCCTCATCGGGTTGTTCGGCCTGGTGCTCGTGCCCATCGTCATCAGCTTCGGCATCTGGACGGCCGACGGCGACGGCGGCGGGCCCGGCCTGTCCGCGATCCTCACCGGCAACGGCCTGGTCGTGTCCATCTTCACGCTGTTCCTGTCGCTCAACCTGCTGCTGCCGCTGGTGGCGTCGATCTGGGCGGCGGACGGGCTCGCGGGCGAGGCGCAGCACGGCACGTTGCGCGGGCTGCTGGTCGCGCCGGTGTCACGGGTGCGGCTGCTGTTCGTGAAGCTGTTCGGCATCAGCGCGATGTCGCTGCTGGCCGTCACGCTGATGGCGGTCGTCGGCATGGCCGCGGGCACGGCGTTCCTGGGCAACGACGGCATGATGACGTTGTCCGGCAACACCCTGTCGACCGGTGAGGGCCTGCTGCGGATCGCGTTCTTCATCGTGCTGGTGACGTTCCAGATGATCGCGGTCGGCGCGGTGGCGCTGGCCGTCTCGTCGACCACCGAGCACCCACTGGTGGTGCAGGCGGCCACGATGACCGGGATCATCGTGTTCCAGGTGCTGGGGCAGTTCCCGTCGCTCGACTGGCTGCACCCGTTCCTGCTCACGACCGGCTTCCCGGGCCTGGTCGACGTGATGCGCGACCCGATGCCGCTCGACCAGATCTGGGACAGCACCCTGCTCGCGGGCTGCTACCTGCTGATCGGCACCGGCCTGGCGGCGGCTCGCCTGATCACGAAGGACAACTGACGTCTGCCTGGGCAGGCAGGGGGGTCAGCGGAAGCCGCCCTCGCTGTTGATGACCTGGCCGGTGACCCAGCCGGCGTCGTCGGTGCAGAGCCACGAGACCAGCCGGGCGGCGTCGTCCGGCCGGCCCCAGCGGCCCAGCGGCATCCGCTCCCGCACCCACTCGTGCACCTCCGGCGTCGCGTAGCCGGTGTCCGTCGGGCCGGGGTTCACGGCGTTGACCGTGATCCCCTGCCTGATCAGGTGGTGCGACAACGTCGGCAGGATTCCCACCAGGGCCCCCTTCGACGCCGCGTACGCGACCTCACCGGGCATCGGGCCCAGGTTCTGACCGGACGTCATGAGCACGACCCGTCCGCCGCGAGCACCGTCGTGCTGCCGGGCAAACGCTTGCGCGAGCAGGATCGTCGACCGCGTGTTCACCGCGTGGTGCGCGTCGAGCATCGCCGCGTCCAGCTCGCCCAACGGCCCGTCACCGCCGGAGCGGGCGTGGTTGCAGACCAGGACGTCGACCCGGCCGTACGCCTCGACCGCGGCCGCCACCAGCCGGTCGGGCGCGTCCGGCTCGGCCAGGTCGAGGCCCAGGTGCTCGACCCGTCCGCCGATGCCCGCGACGACCTCGTCGACCGAGTCGGCACCCCACGGCTGTTCGGCGTCGTGCGGCACGTGGTGCTGCACGAACAGCTCCGCGCCGAGTCCGGCCAAGCGCGTGGCGATCGCGTACCCGATGCCCTGCCGCCTGCTCACGCCCGTGACCAGTGCGACCCGCCCGTCGAGATGTCCCATGGGCCAACAACTACCCGACGCGCGCGACACCGTCCAAGTCGATTGCGAGCCGCACCCGGTCACCGACCGACACCGGTCCGACGGCCTCGTACTCCTCGCCGTCGATCTCCACGAGCAACCGCACGTGGTCGCGCCGGTGCACCCGTTCCACCACCGTCCCGGACAACGGCCCGTCGGCGTCGACGCGCAACGCCGTCGCCCGCAGCCCCACTCGCGCAACGTCCAGCCCGACGAACGAACCGGGCACGAACTTGCCGCACCCCAGGAACTTCGCCGTCTCCACGTCGACCGGCGCCGACCAGACCTCCGCGGGCGGCCCGACCTGGACGACCCGGCCGCGCGACATGATCGCCACCCGGTCGGCCAGCGTGAACGCCTCGTCGTGATCGTGCGTCACGACCAGCGCCGTCGTGGCCGACTCCCGCAGCAGCCGCGCCAGGTCCACCGCGAGCTGCTCGCGCAACGCCCGGTCCAGCGCCGACAGCGGTTCGTCCAGCAGCAGCAACCGCGGCGACGGCGCCAGCGCCCGTGCCAGCGCCACCCGTTGCTGCTCGCCGCCGGACAGCTGCGTCACGCGCCGGTCGGCGTACCCGTCGAGGCCGACGAGCTCCAGCAGCGACACCACCCGCTTGTCGCGCTCCTCGCGGTCGACGCCCCGCATCCGCAGCCCGAACGCCACGTTCCCGGCCACCGACCGGTGCGGGAAGAGCTGCCCGTCCTGGAACACCAGCCCGAACCCCCGCCGGTGCACCGGCACGCCGGCCAGGTCAGCGCCGTCCCAGCGCACCGCGCCCGCGGACGGCTTCTCCAGTCCCGCGACGGTGCGCAGCAGCGTCGACTTGCCGCAGCCGGACGGCCCGAGCAGCGCCACGACCTCGCCGTCGGCGACCTCCAGCGACACGCCGTCGACGGCCGTCGTCCGTCCATACCGGACGGTGATCGAGCCGAGTGCCAGTGCCATCAGAACTCCCCGCTGCTCGGCACGCGCAACCGCTCGATCAGCAGCACGCACCCGACCGTGACGACCATCAGCAGCGCGCACGCCGCGTAGGCCATCTGGCTGTTCAACTCCCCCGGCCGCGACATCAGCCGCGCGATCACCACCGGCAGCGTCGGCGACTCCGGCCGCGCCAGGAAGCTCGTGGCACCGAACTCCCCCAGCGCCACCACGTACCCGAACCCGGCCGCCGCCGCGAGCGAGCGCCCGACCAGCGGCAGGTCGACCTCGCGCCACACGCGGGCGGGCGAGGCGCCCAGCGTGGCCGCCGCCTGCCGCAGTCGTTCGTCGACCGCCCGCAGCACGGGCAGCACCATCCGCACGACCAGCGGCGTCACGACCAGCGCCTGCGCCAGCGGCACCAGCAGCGGCGAGGTGCGGAAGTCGCCCGGCAACGCGTCCATCGTGATGAGGTACCCGAAGCCGACGGTCACCGCGGACACGCCCAGCGGCAGCATCAGCGCGGTGTCCAGCACCTCGGCGAACCGGCCGCCCGCGCGCCGCAACCCGACCAGCACGACCGCCGAGAACACCCCGACCACCAGCGCCACGGCGGTCGCGTCGAACGCCGTGCGCACCGAGTTGAGCGCCGCGTCGATCCCGGTGACCGCGAGCGTCCCGCGGTCACCGCGGGTGGCCAGCGCGGCGTACCCGGCGAGGCTCCAGCCGTCCCTTGTGGACAGCGAGCGCGTGACCAGCCCCACCACCGGCGTCAGCAGCGCGGCCACGACGGCGAACGCCGCGAGGACCACGTACCACTCACCACCGGACGGCCGGCGTGCCAGCTCCTCCCTGCCGCGCAACGACAGCGCGGTCTCCCGCCGCCTGCGGGCCAGTGCTCCGAGCACCAGCACCGCCAGCACTGCGGCGAACTGGAGCAACGACAGCGCGGCGGCACCGGACAGGTCGAACAGCTCGACCGTCCGCAGGTAGATCTCGGTCTCCAGGGTCCGGTACCGCGACCCGCCGAGCACCAGCACCACACCGAAGCTGGTGGCGCAGAACAGGAACACCACCGCCGCGGCCGACCCGACGGCGGGGGCCAGCGCCGGCAGCACCACCGACAGGAACGCCCGCGGCCGTGACGCCCCCAGCGCACGGGCGGCGTCCTCGGCCCGCCGGTCCGTGTGCGCCCACAGCCCGCCGACGGTCCGCGCGACCACGGCGACGTTGAAGAAAGCGTTCGCCAGCACGATCGGCAGCACCCCGCCGTCGGGCCAGAACGTCCGGAACGCCAGGCCCACCACCACGGTCGGCAGCACGAACGGCACCATCACCGCCGCGCGCACGAACCCGAGCCCGCGAATCCGGCACCGGGCCAGCACGAACGCGAGCGGCATCCCGGCGAGCACCGCCACGGCCGTCGAGGCGAGGGCCTGGCCCAGGGTGAACCCGACGAGCTCCCAGGTCTCCCCGGCGAGGACCGCGTCGAGCACCCCGCCCTCGCGCAGGCCGAGGGTGACGATCGCCAGCACCGGCCACGCGAAGAAGAGTCCGAGGAAGGCCAGCGGCAGCAGCGCCGCCGCCGACCACCCGGTGCGGGCCGAGACCAGCGTCAGCCCTGCACGAGCTTGCGCCACTGCTCGACCCAGGCTTCGCGGTTGTCCTTCACCTTGTCGGCGGGCAGCGTCTGCGGGTTCGCCGGCAGCGGGGCGTCCTTCGTCCACGACTCGGGCAGTGCGACGCCCTCGCGCGACGGGTAGACGTACATCTGCTCGGCGACCTGCGCCTGGAACTTCTCGCCCAGCAGGAAGTCGAGGACCTTCTTCGCGTCCTCGGAGTTCTTCGCGCCGGACAGCACGCCCGCGTATTCGACCTGGCGGTAGCAGGTGCCGAGCACGGCCTTGGTCTTGCCGCCCTCCGCCGACGGCGACGACGCGTACGACACGACGATCGGCCGGTCGCCCTTGGTGGCGGAGAACTCCTGGTTGTAGGCCTCTTCCCAGCCGCTCACGACCTTGACGCCGTTGGCCTTGAGCTTGGTCCAGTACTCCTGCCAGCCGTTCTCGCCGAACTTCGCGATCGTGCCGAGCAGGAACGCGAGACCGGGCGAGGACGTGGCCGGGTTCTCCACGATCAGCTTGTCCTTGAACTTCGGGTCGACCAGGTCCTCGTAGGAGGCCGGCTCGACGCCGCCGAGCTTAGCCGGGTCGATGTTGAGGCACACGTCACCGACGTCGACGGCCTGCAGCCGGTTCGTGCCGTCGACCTGGTAGCGCTGCGCGCCCTTGGCCGCCTCCGGTGAGGCGTACTCGGCGAAGACGCCCTCGGCCAGCGCCCGCGACGCGAACGTCGAGTCGACGCCGAACGCGACGTCGCCGATCGGGTTCGACTTGGTGAGCACCAGCTTGTTGGTGAGCTCACCCGCGTCACCGCTCGCGATCTGCTTCACGGTGATGCCGGTGGCCTGTTTGAACTCGTCGAGCAGGCCGTCCTTCACCGCGAACGAGTCGTGCGTCACCAGCGTGACCTCGCGCGCCTGCGGGGCGGTCGACGTGCCGGCCGAGCACCCGGTGACCAGCGCCGCAGCGGTCAGAGCAGCGAAAATCCTTCTCATCATCTCTCCCTACGCCGGTATGACCCGGATCAGGTGGACGGTCGAGGGCTTGCGAGCCCTCCTCTCAGCCCGGCGCTTCACCGGACTCCCGTGGCGAACGCGCAGCTTACGTGACGTGGTGGGACGATCAGGACATGGCCGAGCTGTTGAGCGACGATCAGTTGAACGACGTGCTGCCCAAGCTGCCCGACTGGACCGCCCAGGACGCGGCACTGGTCCGGACGGTGGAGCTCGCGAGCTTCGCGCAGGCGATCATGGTCGTGAACCGGGTCGCGGAGATCGCGGAGAACGACAACCACCACCCGGACGTCGACATCCGGTACAGGACGCTGACATTCCGCCTGAGCACGCACTACAAGGGCGGGATCACCGCGCTGGACGTCTCCCTCGCCGAGGAGATCGACGGGGTGGTGGACGCGCTCTCCTGAGGGAAGGCTGCCGTCAGCCGGCGACCCGGCTCGGTGCGCCGTCGGCGGCCTTCTCCTCACCGGAGGGCGGGCCGCCGGCCCGGCGCCGGGCCGCGAGCCCGATCGCGACCAGCGTCAGCAGGCCCGCGGCCGGGTAGCCCCAGCCGAGCACCACGAGGTACCAGGGGCGGGCGAAGTCCCAGATGTTCGGCTGGGCGAGCAGCAGGAACGAGATCAGGAAGCCGCCGGTCAGCAGCACCCACAGGCCGGCGGTGATCGTGCAGAGCACGTGGCCGCCCTCGTAGACCAGCCACAGCAGGGCGGGCACCACCCACACCCAGTGGTGGCTCCACGAGATCGGCGAGACCAGCAGGCCGAGGAACTGCACGCTGACGATCAACGCCAGCACGTCCCTGGTCCTGCTGACGGCGAACCACGTGAGCGCGGCCGCGACGACGACGGCGACGAGGTAGAGCGGCCCGGTCTGCACGTCGTGGCCGACCGTGCGGCTCAGCGCGCCGCGCATCGACTGGTTGATCGCGCTGCCGACCGGCCCGACCCGGCTCGCGTCGCCGAGCAGCTGGAACCAGAACCTGTCCGACTGCGACGGAGAGATCGCCCAGCCGATGCCGTACGTGGCCGCGAAAGCGACGAACGACCAAACGGCCGCCATCCACCTCTTCGTGATGAGGAAGTACAAACCGGAGATCGCGGGCGTCAGCTTGATGCCCGCGGTGAAACCGACACCCGCGCCACCGACCCAGTTGCGCGCGCTCGCGAGCGTGCCGATGAGGATCGCGCACAGCACCAGGTTGATCTGCCCGTAGTTGAGCGTGGTGCGCACCGGCTCGATCCACAGCACCAGCGCGGTCCACAGCATCGCGCGGCGCGGGTCGTCGAGCCTGAGCAGCTTCAGGCTCGTGCGGACGATGAAGTACAGGCACCCGAGGCAGATCAGCTGCCAGATCCAGCGGGAGGCCTCCCACGGCACCCAGCTCATCGGCGTGAAGATCGCGGCCGCGAACGGCGGGTAGGTGAACGGCAGCGGGAAGACGTCCGCGTACTGGTCGAGCCGCCACTCGTAGAGGTCGCCCCGGAACAGGTGCGGTGATCCGTTGCGGTAGACGAGCAGGTCGATCATGGTCATCTTCGCCTGGAAGGCGACCATGAGCAGGTGCCCGACCACCGACAGGGCGAGCAGCCACGGCGCTACGGAGAGCACACGCGCTTCCACAGCACGGAGTTTCACGCGGAAAACGTTACTCGATGCAACGCGAGTGGGTACCCGAGCGTCATCAGAACGGGAGAGATCGCTGTAGGGAGTTTTTCTGATCATGTCTGTTGATCTTGTTGTTGCCGCTGTCGCCGCTCTGGGCATGCTGGGAGTCGCGTTCGGAGTGTTCGCGGCGGCCGCTCGGAGCAAGAGCAGCCTCTAGGCAGCTGAAGCCGGAGCAACGTCCACAAACCGTTGCCACCCAAGCCGAAAGGGGGAGCCTCCACAGTGGAGGCTCCCCCTTCTGGCTTCGTAGCCCTGCTTCAGGACCGCGGTCCTGGCGTCAGGACCTTCTTAGAAGTAGTGCGCGCGACCGCCGATCGGCTTGCCGACCGCGCCGAGAACGGCGAGGATCGCGCCGATGACCAGCAGCACGACACCGATGGTCGTCAGAATGCTGATGCCGGCGAGCCATCCGACGACGAGCAGGATCAGTCCGAGGACGATCATGACACCTCCAGGTGGGGAAATCCTCAACTCGGATACCCCACGAAGGTCGGTACAAACACGAATTTTCTAGCCCCGCACGACATTCAGCTCTCTGCGCACGTCTCGTGACGATCCGTCATCACGTTCGCCGATGATGTATTCCGCCTCGCGCAGACATTCCTCGCACCGCCGCAGGTCACCGGTCTGCTTGAGGACCTTCCCGAGCAGCACGAGCGTGTGCGCCAGGTCGTAGGTCGCCCGCATCTCCCGCAGCAGGCCCACGGACTCCTCGTAGTACGCGATGGCCTCGGCATACCGCGCGGCCTTCAGGTGCAGGGCGGCGAGCCCCTCGATGTTGCGGCACAGCACCGGGGTCGGCCGGACGCCGGCCTCCCGCATCGCCGCCCGCGCCTGTTCCCCGACCACGAGCGCCTGCTCGTCGTCACCGGACATCAGGTAGAAGTCGCCGAGGCTCGCGAGGTAGTTCGCCCGCTCCACCCGGTCGGCGAGCCCATCGGCCAGGTCCCGCACCCCGAGCAGGGCGGCCAGCCCGTCCGCAGGACGGTCCTGGAACTGGTAGATCTGGGCGAGGCCCCTGGTCAGGTTCACCCTGGAGGCGGGGTCGTCCTCCTCCAGCCGCAGCGCCGCCCGCAGGTGCAGCTCGGCGTCGTCCAGCGCCCGCATGGCGATGTACGTGCCAATCAGGCAGCGGTGCATCCGCGCACGGCCCCAGCGGCTGCCGGCGCGTTCCGCCGCCGTGAGCCCCTGGAGGTTGAGCGCCACGGCAACGGCGAGGTCACCGGCCCGCAGGACCGCCAGGTGCATCGAGAACGCCAGCGCCCACGCGACGTCGTCCGCGCCGGACCGGGCCGCGTGCGCCACGACCCGCAGCAGCGCCGGTTTCTCCGCGGCGAACCACTCCCCCGCGGCGGCCAGGTCCGCGACCGGCCGGACCACCGCGTGCGCGACCGGCGGTGCGACCGGCGGCTCGACGACCACCGACCGGACCTGCGCCCAGGCGAGCAGCGAGGTGTGCAGGTAGTGGTCGAACATGCCGCGCAGCGCGTGCTCCCGTTCGGTCTCCGGCAGCTCGGCGGCCCGTTCCGCCGCGTAGTCGCGCAACAGGTCGTGCAGGGAGTACCGGTCGTCCGCGCCGTGCTGGACGAGGGTGCCGGCGACGAGCTCGCCGAGCGCCGCGCGAGCGGTCTCCACCGGCACCGCGGCGAGGCTGGCCGCGGCGTCGGCCGTGAAGTCGGGGCCGGGGTGCAGGCCGAGGAGCACGAACACCCTCGCCGCGGTCGCGCTGACCGACCGCAGCGACCACGAGAACACGCCGCGGATGCCGGTCGTGGGGTCGTCGATGTCCAGCGCGTCGAGCCGTTCGCCGTCCAGCTCGCCGGCGAGGGTGCCCAGCGCGTCGCCGTACGCGGCACGGGCAGCGACGATGCTCAGCGCGAGCGGCAGACCCGCGCAGCGCCGCACCAGGCGGGCCACCGCCTCGGGTTCCGCCGCCACCCTGGCCGGCCCGATCCGTTCGACCAGCAGGTCGACCGACTGCCGGTCGTCGAGCACGTCCAGCGCGACCGGCCGCGCACCCTCCCGTTCCACCAGCCCGCTGAGCCGGTTGCGACTGGTGACGACCACGAGGGTCGCCGCACCGCCGGGCAGCAACGGCCGCACCTGCTCGACATCACGCGCGTTGTCCAACAGCAGCAGCACGCGGCGTTCGGCCAGCGCCGACCGATAGGCCGCGAGGAGGGCGTCCTCCGCCGCCGGCACACCGGCCGCGGCGAAACCGAGCGCCACCAGGAAGTCACGGGCCACCGACAGCGGGTCGACCGGCTCGGCACGCGAGTCGAACCCGCGCAGGTTCACGTAGAGCTGCCCGTCGGGGAACCGTCCGGCCTGCTCGTGCGCCCACCGCACGGCCAGCGCGGTCTTGCCGACCCCGCCGATCCCGTTGATCGCCGAGATCAGCACCGGCTCACCCGGCCGCGCCCGCACCAGCTCGGTGAGCCGGTCGAGCTCCCGCTCCCTGCCCACGAAGTGCGGGACACCGGCCGGCAGCTGCCGGGGCACGTCGTCGGGCGGCACCTCACCGCTGAGCACCTGCCGGTGCGCGTCGCGCAGCCGTTGCCCGGGACCGGTTCCCAGCTCGGCGGCGAGGCGGGCGCGGACCTCCTCGTAGACCGCCAGCGCCTCCGCCTGCTGGTCCGACCGGTGCAACGCCAGCACCAGCTGCGCCCAGAACACCTCCCGCAACGGGTACCGCGCGACCAGCGCCCGCAGCTCGGGCACGAGCGCGCCGGTGTCGCGGGCGAGGTCCTGGTCGATCCGGCGTTCCAGCGCCACGACCTGTTCTTCGAGCAGCGGTGGCACGTCGTCGCGGTGCAGCGGCTCGGAGACCACGTCGGCCAGCACCGGGCCGCGCCACAGCGCCAGCGCCGCGTGCAGCTCCCCCTGCTCCACCAGCACGCGGAACCGCGTGAGGTCCAGCTGTTCCGGCGCCACCACGGCCGCGTAGCCGCCGCTGCGGGTGGTGACGCAGCCGGCCGCGCCGAGCGCCTGCCGCAGCCGCGTCACGACCATGTGCAACGTCTTGTGCGCCCGGTCCGGTGCGGGCGGTGCGCCGTCCCACAGCCGGTCCACCAGCTCGTCGACGGACACGAACTCGTTGGCGCGCAACAACAACGTCGCGAGCAGCACCCGGCAGCGGCCGGCCGGGACGGTGACCGGCGCACCGTCGAGCAGGACCTCCAGCGGCCCCAGCACCCGGTACTCGGCCTTCACGCCGTCGTCCCGTCGGCGTCCTCGATCCGGTCGAGCCGGGCGAGCAGGTCCTGCAGGTCCTCCGCCCCCTGGTAGTACGTCGAGTCCTGGCTGCCCTTGATGATCTGCACGGCTTCGAGGAGGCACTCGCGCGCCTGGACGGCGTCCCCCATGGCGATGAACGCCTCGCTCATCTTGCGCAGGCAGTCGGCGATGTTGGTCGCGGTCCGCATGTCCCGCCACATCTGCAGCGCCCGCCGGTAGATCACGACGGCCTCGGTGTGCCGTCCCAGCGCGTGGTGGATGTCACCCAGCGTCTCCGTGTTGCCGCACGGTCCCTCGTCCTGGCCGTTGAAGTCGGTCTCCGCGAACTTCTCGGCCGCCTGCAGGCAGAGCTGCAGGGCCCGCTCGTGCTGCCCGACGGTGTGGTGGGCACGGCCCAGTGCGGCGAGGTGGCGGCCGACCTCGTAGCTGTCGTCCTGGCCCACGATCCGCGGGTGGATCTCCGCCAGCACGTCGAGCGCGTCCGCCAGCCGGCCCTGCCGTTCGTAGGCGAACGCGAGCCCGCGCCGCAGGTGCGCCTCCGCGAGGACGTTGCCGCCGGGTCGGGCGCACCGGATCGCCTCGCGCAGGTGGAACTCGGTCTCCCCGTAGTCGTCGAAGCTCATGAGGATCGCGGCGATCCTGCGGTGCATGAGGCTCTGCGCCTCCACGTCGCCGAGCCGCTGCGCCGCCGCCAGCCCGAGGCGGTGCAGGCCCACCGCCTCCCGCATGTAGCCCTGCCGGGAGAGGTAGCCGTGCAGCATGAACGGCACCCGCCAGACGACGTGGTCCGCTCCCAGCTCGTTCGCGCGCTCGACGGTGCCGAACAGCACCGGGTACTCGGCGCCGAACCGCGCCCACGCCACGTCCGAGTCCGGGACCTCCTCGACGACCACCCCCGGCGAGGGCGGCTCCGTGACGACCGGCGGGATGTTGAACTGCAACCGCTGCCAGCAGTTCTGGGTGAGGTGCAGGTAGTGCTCGAACATCCGGTGCACCGCCGCGTCCCGCACCTGCGCCGGCAGCTCGGCCGCCCGTTCCGCCGCGTAGTCGCGCACCAGGTCGTGCTGCGAGTACCGGCCGCTCGCACCGACCTGCACGAGGCTGCCCGCGACCAGCTCGGCGAGCGCGCGCCGGGCCTCGGCCGCCGGCAGCGCGGTGAGGCTCGCCACGGCGCTCAACGCGAAGTCGGGGCCGGGGTGCAGCCCGAGCAGCACGAACGTCCTGGCCGCCGGCTCGCTGACCGACCGCAGCGACCACGAGAACACACCGCGGACGCCGGTGGTCGGGTCGTCGATGTCCAGCGCGTCGAGCCGTTCGTCGTCCAGCTCGTCGGCGAGGGTGCCCAGCGAGTCCCCGTACGCGGCACGGGCGGCGACGATGCTCAGCGCGAGCGGCAACCCGGCACACCGCTTGACCAGCCGCCGCACCGCGTCCGGCTCGGCCTCGACCCTGGCGGCGCCGACGCGTTCGACCAGCAGGGCGACCGCCTGCCGTTCGTCGAGCACGTCCAGCGCGACCGGCAGCGCCCCTTCCCGCGCCACCAGCCCGGCGAGCCGGTTGCGGCTCGTGACGACCACCAGGTTCGCCGCGCCACCGGGCAGCAACGGCCGCACCTGCTCGACGTCACGCGCGTTGTCGAGCACCAGCAACATCCGCCGCTCGGCCAGCGCCGACCGGTACGCCGCCACGAGCGGCTCCCCCGACGTCGGGATCTCGTGCGACGCGAAGCCCAGCGCCACCAGGAAGTCGCGGGCCACCGACATCGGGTCCGCGGGCTCGGCCTGGGAGTCGAACCCGCGCAGGTTCACGTAGAGCTGCCCGTCGGGGAACCGGTCGGCCTGCTGGTGCGCCCACTGCACCGCGAGCGCGGTCTTGCCGACGCCGCCGATCCCGTTGATCGCCGAGATCAGCACGGGCTCACCCGGCCGCGTCCGCACCAGCTCGGTGAGCCGGTCGAGCTCGCGCTCCCGACCGACGAAGTGCGGCACACCGGCCGGCAACTGCCGCGGCACACCGCCGGACGGCACCTCACCGCTGAGCACCTGCCGGTGCGCGTCGCGCAACCGCTGACCGGGGTCGACCCCGAGCTCGTCGGCGAGGCTCCTGCGCACCTCCTCGTAGACGGCGAGCGCCTCCGCCTGCTGGTTCGACCGGTGCAACGCCAGCACCAGCTGCGCCCAGAACGTCTCCCGCAACGGGTGCTTCCCGATCAACGCCCGCAACTCGGGCACCAGCACGTCGGTGTCCCGCGCCAGGTCCTCGTCGATGCGCCGCTCCAACGCCACGACGTGCTCCTCCACCAGCGGCGGCACGTCCTCGCGGTGCAACGCCTCCGAAGCGACGTCGGCCAGCACCGGCCCCCGCCACAACCCCAGCGCCGCCCGGAACTCCCCCTGCTCCACCAACGCCCGGAACCGCGTGAGGTCCAGCTGCTCCGGCGCGACCTCCGCGCGGTACCCACCGGACACCGTCCGCACGCAGTTGGCCGCCCCCAACGCCCGCCGCAACCGCAACACGACCGTCTGCAACGTCTTGTGCGCCCGTTCCGCAGCCGGCGGCGCCCCTTCCCACACCCGGTCCACCAACTCGTCGACGGACACGAACTCGTTGGCGCGCAACAACAAGGTGGCCAGCAACACCCGTCCCCGCCCAGCCGGGACGGCGATCGGCTCGCCGTCGGCCAGCACCTCGAGCGGTCCCAGGACGCGGTACTCGACGATCACACAGCGAGAGTCTAGGTGTGATCGTCAACCGAGTACCCGCGCGTTCCGACCGCGCGGGCCGGGAGTCCAGGTCACCGTCAGGACGCGTACGGGTCGATAAGCGTCAGCGGTGTCCGAGCCGCTTCGAGGGCCGGTTCCGGAAAAGCCGAACCGGCCGTGTAGAAGCGCGCACGGGTGCGACCGACAGGTGTGAGGACCCCGGCGGCGACCAGGTCCCTGAGATCACGCTGGGCTCGTTGCAGGCCCAGGTCCTCGGCTCGCTCGTAGCGGGTACGGCGCACCCGGCCCGACATCGCGACGTCGTGCAGAGCCGACACCACCCTCTGCTCCAGCCCCCGGGACGCGGCGAACTCGTCGAGCAGCACCCACACGCGACCAGAACGGTCCAGGCGACTGCGCACGGTCTGCGCCTGCTGGTGGTAAGCGGTGAGGTTGAACCGAACCCAGCCGGAGACGTCCTGGTCAGGACGGTAGATCGCCCCGCGGCTCTGCAGTTCGCGGTAGTACTCCCAGGTGTTGCCCGGCCGCCCGAGCCACGCCTCGATCGAGGAGAACTCCGGCGCCAGCTCTCCCTCCCTGGCGATCATGAGCGTCTGGAGCGACCGGGACATGCGGCCGTTCCCGTCCGCCCACGGGTGGATGGAGACGAGGTGGAGATGCGCCATCGCGGCACGCACGAGCGGATGACTGCCGTCGTCCGCGTTCAGCCACTCCACCAGCTCGCCCATCAAATCCGGCACGTCGGCCGCTTCGGGCGCCGTGTACACCGCGATGCTGGGGTCTCGGGCATCCGTCACGTACACCGCGCCGCGACGCCACTGGCCAGCCGGCTTGCGCGGGGTGTTGCGGTGCCCCTGCAGCATCCAGTGGAGCGCGTTGAGGAGCTCCTTGCCGTACCGGAAGTCCTCGACGTCGTGCAGCGTCTGGATGTACGTCATCATCCGCTGGTAGGCGAGCGTCTCCTCGCGATCTTCTTCGGAGACGTCGACGTCCCGTTCACCGTCGATCAGGTCCTCGACGTCCACGGTGGACACCTTGAAGCCTTCGATCGAGTTGGAGGCGGCCACCGCGTCAGCGGTCAGGAACTTGCGCAGCCCGTCGGTCCACTTCGTCGGAGCGGACCGGACCTGGAGGCGCAACGAGCGCCGCAGTTCCTCGATCTCGTGCAGAACACGCTGATCTTCAGACCTGAGGACGGGCGTGGGGTACAGCATCGACCAACAATAGAATGACGCAAACATTGCGTCAATGCGTCAGGTGCCGGACCTCGACGATCCGGCACCGTCGTCCGGGGTCAGACGTTGAAGCGGAACTCCACCACGTCGCCGTCCGCCATCACGTAGTCCTTGCCCTCCATGCGGACCTTGCCCGCCGCCTTCGCGTCGGCCTTCGAGCCCGCGGCCACCAGGTCGTCGAACGACACGACCTCGGCCTTGATGAAGCCCTTCTCGAAGTCGGTGTGGATGACGCCCGCGGCCTGCGGGGCGGTCGCGCCCTGCGGGATGGTCCACGCCCGCGCTTCCTTCGGGCCCGCGGTCAGGTAGGTCTGCAGGCCGAGGGTGTGGAAGCCGGCGCGGGCGAGCGAGTGCAGGCCCGGCTCGTGCTGGCCGATGGACTCCAGCAGTTCGAGGGCCGACTCCTGGTCGAGCTCCAGCAGCTCGGACTCGACCTTGGCGTCGAGGAACACCGCGTCGGCCGGGGCGACCAGCTCGCGCAGCTCCTTCTGGCGGGCCTCGTCGCCCAGCACGCCCTCGTCGGCGTTGAAGACGTAGAGGAACGGCTTGGTCGTGAGCAGGGACAGCTCGCGGATCAGCGCGTGGTCCACCTCGGACTTCGCGGAGAACAGCGTGCGGCCGGAGTCGAGGATCTCCTTGGCCTTCTGCGCGGCCTCGAGGGCGGGGCGGCGGTCCTTCTGCATCCGCGCCTCCTTCTCCAGGCGCGGGACGGCCTTCTCCAGGGTCTGGAGGTCGGCGAGGATCAGCTCGGTGTTGATCGTCTCCATGTCGGAGGCGGGGTCGACGCGGCCGTCGACGTGCACCACGTCGGGGTCGTCGAACACGCGGATGACCTGGCAGATCGCGTTGGCCTCGCGGATGTTGGCGAGGAACTTGTTGCCGAGGCCCTCGCCCTCCGACGCGCCCTTGACGATGCCTGCGATGTCGACGAACGACACCACGGCCGGCACCTCGCGCTCCGAGCCGAAGATCTCGGCGAGCTTGGTGAGGCGCGCGTCCGGCAGCGGCACGACGCCGACGTTCGGCTCGATGGTCGCGAACGGGTAGTTCGCGGCGAGCACGTCGTTGCGCGTCAGTGCGTTGAAGAGGGTGGACTTGCCGACGTTGGGCAGGCCGACGATACCGAGGGTCAAACTCACGGGTGACGAGTCTACGGCAGACCACGGTGGTGTCCGATTCCCGCGAGCCATAGCGCGTTCCCGCTGGCAGGATCGCTGACATGGTCATCGACGAAGAGCACGCGTACCGGGTGTGCGCCGCACGTGACGCCCGGTTCGACGGGTGCTTCATCCACGCGGTGCGCACGACCGGCATCTACTGCCGGCCGTCGTGCCCCGCGGTGACCCCGAAGCGCCGCAACAGCCGGTTCTTCCTCACCGCGGCCGCCGCGCAGTCCGCCGGCTTCCGCGCCTGCCGCCGCTGCCTGCCCGACGCCACGCCCGGTTCGCCGGAGTGGAACCTGCGCGCCGACCTGGCCGCCCGCGCGATGCGGCTGATCAGCGACGGCGTGGTCGAACGCGACGGCGTGTCCGGCCTGGCGACGAAGCTCGGCTACTCGGAACGCCACCTCACGCGGGTGCTGACCGCCGAGCTGGGCGCGGGTCCGCTGGCGCTGGCCCGTGCCCACCGCGCGCACGCCGCCCGTTTGCTGATCGAGACGACCGAGATGGCATTCGCCGACATCGCGTTCGCGGCCGGGTTCGCCTCGGTGCGGCAGTTCAACGACACCATCCGCATGGTGTTCGCCTCCACGCCCTCCGACATGCGCGGCCGCGGCAAGGCGCCGGTCGGCACGCCGGGACGGATCGTGCTGCGCCTGCCCTACCGGCCCCCGTTCGACGCCGTCGGCCTGCTCGCGCACTTCCGCGCGCACGCACTGCCCGGCGTCGAGGAGGTCACCGACGACTCCTACGCGCGCACGCTGCTCCTGCCGCACGGCGAGGCGACCGTGCGGCTGACGTTCCCGGCCGACCACGTCCTGTGCTCGCTGCGCTTGGCCGACGTCCGCGACCTGGGCGCCGCCGTAGCGCGGGTGCGGCGCCTGCTGGACCTCGACGCCGACCCGGTGGCCGTGGACTCGTTCCTCGGCGCCGACCCGCTGATCGGCCCGCTGGTCCGCGCGGTCCCCGGCATCCGCGTCGCGGGCAGCGTCGACGGCGCCGAGACCCTGCTGCGCCTCGTGGCCCCGTTCGCGGGCGTCCCGCTGCGGGTCCCGGACGGCGCGCTGACGCACCTGTACTCGGCGGGTGACCACCCGGTGGCCGAGGCGCTGGCGAGCGGCAGACTCGTCGTGGACGTGGGCCGCTCCCTCGAAGACCTGACCGAAGAGCTCGCACCCCTGGTCGGCGCCCAGAACGCCGACGAGGTGGCCATGCGGGTCCTGGGCGCACCGGACGTCCTGGTGCTCCCCGCGCGACTGCGCGACCTGGCTCCCCACGGCCCGGACTGGCGGCCGTGGCGCTCCTACGCGAGCGCACACCTGACGAGGAAGGCAGCAACCCCATGAGCGTCGCCCACACGTCCACCGTGGACACCCCGACCGGCCCGTTCACCGCGGTCGTCGCGGCGGACGGAGCGGTGCTGGCCAGCGGCTGGACCGCGGACCTCGCGCTGCTGACGCCGCAGATCCACGCCTCGCTGATGCCGTCGGAGATCGTCCCGCGCCCCGACCTCGGCACCGTGACGAAGGCCGTCGAGGCTTACCACGAGGGTGACCTGGAGGTGATCGACACCGTCGAGGTGCGGCAGAGGTCGGGACCGTTCCTGCAGCACGCGTGGGACGTCCTGCGGACCGTCCGCGCCGGCGAACCGGTCACCTACAGCGAGTACGCGTCCCTGTCCGGGCGTCCGGCGGCGGTGCGGGCGGCGGCGTCGGCGTGCGCGCGGAACTCCGCGGCGTTGTTCGTGCCGTGCCACCGCGTGATCCGGATCGGTGGGGACCTGGGTGGGTTCCGCTGGGGGCTGGACGTGAAGCGCTGGCTGCTCGCGCACGAGAGCTGAGCCCCGGGCGATAGGGACCGGGCGCGGAACGGCAGTTCGGGCAAGGCGGCGGAGCGAGACGCGTCCGGGCGAAGCGGAGCCAGCGACGAAGCGCGGCGCGTACGGGCGAAACACGAGCGGGCGAGGCGCAGGGCCGCTGTGCGGGCGGAGCGGTCGCGAGTGGCACCTGAGCAAAGCGGGTGGACGCGAGCGGAGCGCGAGCCTGCGGGCGCGCAGGCGAACCGCGTGCGAGCCGACGGCGGCGCGACGAACACCGAGCGAGCTGGTCGCGGCGCGACCAACCGCGTGACACCGGCTCCGCGCTGGAGGTGGTGCGGGACGGTCAGGCCAGCGACACCTCCAGCGTGGAGCCGGTGCGGGCCTTGCGGACGCGCAGGCGGGTGGGGATGCGCTGGCGGAGTTCCTCGACGTGGGAGACCAGGCCTACGACGCGGCCACCGGCGCGGAGCTCGTCGAGGGTGTTCATGACGATGTCGAGGGTGTCGGAGTCGAGGGTGCCGAAGCCCTCGTCGACGAACAGGGTGTCGAGGAGGGCGCCCCCGGTCTCGTTGGCCACCACGTCGGCGAGGCCCAGGGCCAGGGAGAGGGAGGCGAGGAACGACTCGCCGCCGGACAGGGTCTTGGCCGGGCGTTCGCGGCCGGAGTAGTCGTCGAGGACGTCGAGGGTGAGGCCGCCGCGGGTGCCGCGGGCGCCGGCCGAGTCGGAGTGCACGAAGCTGTAGCGGCCCTGGCTCATGCGGTGCAGGCGGGCGGAGGCGGCGACGGCGACCTCCTCCAGGCGGGCGGCCAGGACGTAGGAGCGCAGCGTCATCCTCTTCGAGTTCTGGCCGCGGCCGTTGATCACGTCGGTGAGCGCGTCCAGCTCGGCGTAGGCGGCTTCCAGCGGTTCCAGCGCCTTGCGTTCGGCGCGCAGGCGGGCGGCCAGTTCGCCGACGCGGTCGAACGCGCCGCGGGCGCGGGCCAGGCGGGTGGCGGCCTCCGAGGCGGTCGTGCGGGCCGCGGTGGCCTGGGCGACCACCTCGTCGAGGTCCACGGCGGTGGCCGGGTCGACGCCGGCGAGCTCCTCCAGGGTGGCGGTGGCGCTGGCGCGGGCGCGTTCCCAGGCGGCGATGCGGTCGTCCAGGGCCTGCAGCTTCACCGGCGGGCGGGCGGCGGCCAGGGCGGTGGGCACGTCGGCGAAGCCGGCTTCCGCGGCGAGAGCGGCGACCAGCGCCTCCTGCTCGGTCACGCGGGCCAGCGCGGCGTCGCGGGCGGAACGGCGGTCGGCCAGCTCCACCAGGGCCTTGGCCAGGCGCAGGAGGTGGTCGCGGCGGGTCAGCACGTCGTCGTGCTCACCGCGCGCGGCGTCCAGGCGGGCGGCGCGGACCTCGACGGTCGTGGTCAGGGCGGCGTGCTCGGTGCGCAGGCCGACCAGGTCCTGCTCGACGCGCGACTTCTCCGCGCCCAGTTCGCGGGTCTTGGCCTCCAGCGCCACGAACTCCGTCTGCCGCTGCGACCGGGTCCGGGCGAGCTCCGCCGCGGCGCGGTGCTCGGCGACCACGACGGCGGGCTCGTCGGAGCCCAGCACCTCCCAGCACGACTGGATGCGCAGCTCGGCTGCGTGCTGGGCCTTCTCGGCCGCGTTGCGCTGCTCCAGCGCGGCCTGCTCGTCGCGCGCCGCGTCCTCCTCGTCGGCGGCACCGACACCGCCCAGCATCGGCTGCGCGGGAGCGGGGTGGCTGGGCGACCCGCACACCGCGCACGGCTTGCCCCGCTGCAACGCCGACGCCAGCTCGATCGCCATGTTCTCCAGGCGCTGCTGGCGGACCTGCTGCAGCACGTCCTTGGCCTTCTGGTGCACGTCGATCGCTTGGTGCAGCTCGTTCTTGCGCGCCTCCAACGCCTTCAGCGCACCGGGCAGCGCCTCGGCCGCGTCCGCCTTGGCCTTCAGGCCCTCCAGCCGCGCGGACGCCTCGGCCGCGGCGTCGAGCTGGGCACGGCACCGCGCCAGCTCCTCCGGCAGCACCTCCAGCTCGGCGTTCACCGCGAGCAGCCGCCGCTCGACCTGGTAGGACGCGTGCTTGAGCTCCGACAGCCGCCGCTCGTCGGCCTTCTGCCGCTCGGCCTCCGCGGCCAGCTCCCCGAGCCCACCGGCCTCCTCGCGGAACCGCTCGGCGTCGGCCCGCAGCTCCGTGCCCGCGTACCCCAGCCGCTCCAGCGCCTCGGCGGCCCGCGCCTCGTCGCGCAGCGCGAACTCGTGGGACTGCCGCAGCTTCGCGATCTCACCGTGCGCGGGCACGACCGGGACGGCGCGGCGGGCGGCGTCGCGTTCGGCGAACCAGGCGGCGGAGTCCGCGTCCTCCACCCGCTGCAACAGGTCGCGGGCCTCGCGGACGCGGCGGATCTGGTCGGCCTGCACGCGCGCCTGCGCGAGCAGCGCGTCGGCCGAGTCGGCGAGCCCCGCGGTCTCCACCGACCGCTCCTCCAGCTCCTTCACCGCGCGGGACAGCCGGTCGAGCAACGCCTCCAGCCAGTCCGGCTCGTCGGACGGCTCCTCGCCTGCGGCCTCGGCGACCCGGTGCACCAGCTCGTTCGCACCGCGCCGGCGCTCGTCCAGCGCGCGGCCGGCCGTCAGCCGCCTGTCGCGGAACCACTTCTCCACGTCGAGGAACCGCTCGGTGCCGAAGAGCTTCTCCAGCAGGACCTCCCGCTCGGCCGTGTCCGACCGCAGGAACTTCGCGAACTCGCCCTGCGGCAGCAGCACGACCTGGAAGAACTGCTCGTACGACATGCCCAGCAGGTCCTCGACCGCGCGTGCCACGTCGTCGATGCGGGTGATGCCCTCGCCGTCCCAGCCCTCCAGCCAGGTCAGCGAGCACTTCGCGGGCTGCGTGGTGAAGCCGCCGCCGCGCTTCTTCGGCCGGTCGAACTCCGGCGAGCGCACGATCCGGAACCGACGCGCCTGCACGGTGAGCTCCAGCGACACCTCGGTCGGCGTCTGCGGGTCGGCGTACTCGCAGCGCAGCTTCTTCACGTCGCCCCGCGCGCCAGGCACCCGGCCGAACAACGCGAACGCCACCGCGTCGAGCAGTGTCGTCTTGCCCGCGCCCGTGTCCCCGTGCAGCAGGAACAGCCCGTCCGCGCCGAGCTGGTCGAAGTCGACCGCCTCGGGCCGCGGGTAGGGCCCGAACGCCGTCAGCTCCAGGCGGTGCAGCCTCATCGCTCCCGCTCCCTCGCGACCGACGCGAAAGCCTCGCGCAGCAACGCCTTCTCCGCTTCCGACGGCTCGGACCCGCGCGCGTCGGAGACGAAGCAGCAGGCCACCTCCTCGTCGGTGCGGCCGCGCACCCGCTCGGCGTAGGTCATGGTGTGCTGCTGGCCCTGCTGCGGCCGCCACTCCACGTGCACCGCGTGCTCGAACCGCTTCTGCAGCTGCCGCAACGCGTCCATCGGCCGCACCCGGTCGGTCAGCACCACCGACAGGAAGTGGTCCTCCAGCGGCGTGTGCGCCGGGTCGGACAGCACGCCCTCCAGCGTGCCCGTCACCGTCGCGAGCGCCCGCGGCACCGGCAGGTCGCGCCGCTCCACGCCGACCAGGCCGCCCTCGTCGAGCTCCACCAGCCACACGGACTTGCGGTGCCGCGCCTCGGAGAACGAGTAGGCCAAAGGACTGCCCGAGTACCGCAGGTTGTCCGCCAACGTCTGCGGCCCGTGCAGGTGCCCCAGCGCCACGTAGTCCACGCCCTCGAACACCCGGGAGGACACGTCCTGCACGCCGCCGACCGCGATGGTGCGCTCCGACTCCGACGGCGCCCCGCCGGTGACGAACGCGTGCGCCAGCACCACCGACCGCGCCGCGCGACCGGCCAGGTCGGCCCGCACCCGCCGCATCGCCTCGGTCAGCACCCCGGCGTGACCCTTCTCCACGACTCCCAGGACGTGCCGGGCCGGCTCCGGTTCCAGGAACGGGATGCCGTACAGCACAACGGGTCCGTGCTCGTCGGCCAGCTCGACGGGCGTGGCCAGCTCGGCGATCGAGGTGCGCAGGTGCAGCCCGCCGGCCGCCGCGAACTCGCCGAACACGCCGATCCGCGCCGCCGAGTCGTGGTTGCCCGGCGTGATCACGATCCGCGCGCCGGCCGCCCTGATCCGCATCAGCACCCGCGCGCACAACGACACCGCGTCCGCCGACGGCACCGCCCGGTCGTACAGGTCGCCGGAGATCACGACCACGTCGACCCGCTCGGAGGCGACCAGGTCGGCGAGGCCGCCCAGCACCGACTCCTGCTCCACGAGCAGGTCCCGGCCGTGGAACGTCCGCCCCACGTGCCAGTCGGAGGTGTGCAGGATCCGCATGGGCCCAACCGTAGAGACGGGGTCCGACCAAACTCCGCCAGGGTTCCCGGCGTGTCACCCGATCGAGTTCACATCGGTGGTGGAGCATCATCGGTGCCGTGACCGCAGTGATCATCACCGCCTCCCTCGTCCTGGCCCTCGTGTGCGCCGGGGCGCTGGTGTTCGTCTGGCGCCTGTACCAGGACGGCGTCCGCCGGACCGACGAGGCCATGCTCGCCATCCAGGCCGAACGCGCGCGCGTGGACGCCCAGCAAGCGGCTTTGCAACGGTACGAGGTGGCGTTCTCCAGCGTCTCCGGCCGCGGCGAGCTCGGCGAACAGGTGCTCGTCGAGACGGCGCGCGCACTCGGCCTGAGGGAGAACCTGCACTACACGTTGCAGACGGACGTGGCCGGCGGCGGCTCGGTGCGGCCGGACATGGTGCTCAACGTCGGCGGCGGCCGCGCGGTCCCGGTCGACTCGAAGATGTCGATGGCGACCTGGGCGGAAGCGGTCGAGACCGACGACCCGCAGGAACGCCGGGACGCGCTGCGGGTGCACGTCCGCAACATCCGCTCGCGCGCCGCGGAGCTGGCCGGCAAGGGCTACCAGCGCTGGGCCGACGCGATCTACGGCACGATCATGTTCGTCCCCAACGACGGCGCCGTCGTCGCCGCCCTGGACACCGACCCGGAGCTGCTGCGCTGGCTGCTCGACCGCCGGGTGTTCCTGTGCGGCCCGACCGGGTTCGCGGTGATCGCGTCCTCCGCGATGTTCGCGGTGACCGAACGGGCACTGGCCGACGACGTCGAACAGGTCCGTGTGCAGGCCGGGCGGGCCCACCGGGCCGCAGACGCCGCGATCGACGCGGTCAACCTCTCCTCCACCCACCTGCAGCGCTTCCTCAGCGCGCGGCGCCGTGAGCTCGACGCGCTGGAGGGGTTCCGCGCGAGCGTGGAGCCGCTCACCGACGCCTCCGCCACCCCAACGCCCCTCCCGATCGTCCGAAGGGCGGACGAACAGTCCGCATAAAACGCACAGAGCGTGCAGTCGGGTTGCTTTCTCGTGAGATAACCACGGACTGACGAACACCGAATGGCCGAACGGCTACCGTGTGCCTCGTGAGTGAGCTGCGTGACCGTCAGGACGACCTCGACGAGGTCGAGGACTACGACGCCGTGCCGTGGAACTACCGGGCCATCGGCGGGTCGTTCAAGGGCATCCCGTGGTGGGCCGCGATCCTCTGCGCGTTCATCCCGGCGGCCATCAGTGCGTTCATCGACATCAGCGGCACCAAGACGGTCGGCTGGACGTTCAACGTGGCGTTCTTCCTCGGCGCGCTCGCCGCGATCCTGCTGGTGCAGCGCCGCAGCCTGTTCGCGCCGATGGTGCAGCCGCCGCTCGTGCTGGCCGCCACCGTGCCGCTGCTGGTCCTGATGACCGGCGGGGTGGAGAAGGGCGGCCTCGCCGCCATGGCGCTGGGCCTGGGCAAGCCGCTGATCGACAGCTTCCCGGTCATGGCGATCACCACCGCCGTCACCGTGGCGCTGGGCATCGTGCGGATCTTCCTGCAGAAGGACCCGAACCGGCCGAGCGCGGACGAGGTCCGCGAGGCGAAGGCCGAGATCAAGTCGCGCAACAAGCCCGCTCGCAAGCCCGCGCGCGAAGAGGTCGTCGACGAGCCGGAGGAGCGTCCGCGCCGCCCACGTCCTGAGGGGGCCCCTGCACGCCGTCCGCGTCCGGAGGGTGCTCCGGCCCGCCGCCCGCGCCCGGAAGGTGCCGCCCGCGGCGAGCGCCCGGCCGGCCAGCGCCGACCCCGCCCCCCACGCGACGACCGCTGAGCTGCTGAAACACCCTGACTCATTTGTCCGGGCCCAGCCCGCTCAACCACACCCCGCACAACCTCGGCTGAGGGCACGCGGGGACCTTTCGTACTCAGTGAGAGTACGAAAGGTCCCCGCGTGCACTTCGGAGGACTAGCGGACGAGGTCCTTGCGGAGCTCGCGCGGCAACGAGAACGTGATCCGCTCGTTCGCCGTGGTGATCTCCTCGACCTCGCCGTAACCGTGCGTCTCCAGGAACTTCAGCAGCTCCATCACGAGCAGGTCCGGCACCGACGCGCCCGAGGTGACGCCGACGGTCTCGACGCCTTCGAGCCACGCCAGGTCGACCTCCTTGGCGTAGTCGATGAGGTACGAGGCCTTGGCGCCGTGCTGCAGCGCCACCTCGACCAGGCGGACCGAGTTGGAGGAGTTCTTGGAGCCCACGACCAGCACCAGGTCGCACGACGGCGCCATCGTCTTCACCGCGGTCTGGCGGTTCGACGTGGCGTAGCAGATGTCGTCCGAGGGCGGGTCCTGCAGCTCGGGGAAGCGGTCCTTGAGCTGCCGGACGCGCACCATGGTCTCGTCGACCGAGAGCGTCGTCTGCGACAGCCAGATCACCTTGTTCGGGTCGCGCACCTCGACGGTGGCCGCGTCCTCCGCGGTGTCGACGAGCTGCACGTGGTCGGGTGCCTCACCGGCGGTGCCCTCGACCTCCTCGTGGCCCTCGTGGCCGATCAGGAGGATGTCGTAGTCCTCCTTGGCGAACCGCACGGCCTCCTTGTGGACCTTGGTGACCAGCGGGCAGGTCGCGTCGATGGTGCGCAGCGACCGCTGCTCGGCCTCCGCGTGCACCGCGGGCGACACGCCGTGCGCCGAGAACACCACGAGCGCGCCCTCGGGGACCTCGTCCGTCTCGTTGACGAAGATCGCGCCTCGGTCGGACAGGGTCTCCACGACGTACTTGTTGTGGACGATCTCCTTGCGCACGTAGACGGGAGCGCCGTACTTCTCGAGGGCGAGCTCGACCGTCTCGACGGCACGATCAACGCCCGCGCAGTAACCACGCGGCTTCGCCAACAGGACTCGCTTGGGCATGCCTCCAGGGTACCCAGGACCGTTCCTAGGCATTTGCCGCGCTGGTGCGGCAGGCTAGGAGGTATGAAGCCACTGCCACTGGGTGTCCGAGTCGCCGCCGGGCTCGCGGTGACCGCCCTCGAACAGGCCCGCAAGCTGCCGCAGCAGCTGGCCGGACTCCCGTTGACGGTGGTCAGCGAGGCTATGCAGCTCTCCATGCGGGTGCAGCAGCATGTGACCGAACTCGCCATCAAGGGCGACGACGTCCTCTCCGGACTGAGGCCCGCGGAGGAGGAGCCGGAGTGGGCGACGTTCGACGAGGACGAGACGCCGGTCACGACTTCTCAGGAAACCCCCGCCGGTGACCCGTGGGAGGAAGAGGAACGCGCGCTCGCCGAGGTGCCGGAGTTCCTGCCGTCCTACGACGAGCTGACGATCGCCCAGCTGCGCGCCCGGTTGCGGAACCTGTCGCTGGAGCACCTCGAAGAGCTGTTGCGCTACGAGCTGGACCACGCCGCGCGGCCGGAGTTCATCGGCATGCTCAACCGGCGGATCGCGACGGTCAAGGCTCAGTGACCGACAAATCCACGCCGGAGAACCCGTGGCCGGTGCGGACGGTCGCGCGCAAGCTGCTCGACTGGATCAACCGGCTCGGCGAGGTCTGGGTCGAGGGCCAGGTGACGCAGCTGAACGCCCGCAGCTCCACGGCGTTCCTGACGCTGCGCGACCCGAGCGTCGACATGTCCATGTCGATCACCGCGAGCTCGGGGATGGTGCGCGAGCTGCAGCTGACCGAGGGCAGTCGCGTGATCGTGCACGGCAAGATCAGCTTCTACCCGAACCGCGGCACGCTCTCGTTGCGCGCGGACGAGATCCGCGCGGTCGGCATCGGCGAGCTGCTCGCCCGCATCGAACGGCTGCGCAAGCTGCTGCACGCCGAGGGCCTGTTCGACCCGCGCCGCAAGCGCAGGCCGCCGTTCCTGCCGCAGAAGATCGGGCTCGTCACCGGACGCGCCTCCGCGGCGGAGCGGGACGTGCTGACGAACGCGCGGAACCGCTGGCCCGGCGCGCACTTCCGCGTCATCAACGTCGCCGTGCAGGGCCCGACCGCGGTCACCCAGGTGATCACCGCACTGTCCACTTTGGACCGCGATCCGGAGTGCGACGTCATCATCATCGCCCGCGGCGGCGGCAGCGTGGAGGACCTGCTGCCGTTCTCCGACGAGGCGATGTGCCGCGCGGTCGCGTCGTGCCGCACGCCGGTGCTGTCCGCGATCGGGCACGAACCGGACACCCCACTCATCGACCACGTCGCTGACGTGCGGTGTTCGACGCCCACCGACGCGGGCAAACGGGTGGTTCCCGATGTCGCCGAGGAGGGTGAACGGGTCAGGCAGATGCGCGACCGCGGCCGGCGCGCGCTGCACGGCTGGGTCGACCGCGAACGCCGCCTGCTCGACCAGCTGCGCTCACGACCTGTGCTTTCGGACCCGCACGGTCCGCTCGACCGCAGGGCCGAAGAGGTGAACCGGCTGCGGGAGCAGGGACGGCGAGCGGTCACGCAACGTCTCGACCGCGAGGACGTCCACCTCTCCGGGACGAAAGCCCGCTTGACGACCCTGGGACCAGCCGCCACGCTGGCGCGCGGATATGCCGTTGTGCAACTCGTCACACCCGACGGGCCGGACGGTGTGTTGCGGTCCGTGACGGACGCCCCCGGCGGAACACAGCTGCGGGTGCGCGTCGTTGACGGAGCAGTGCGCGCTGTGGTGACCAGCGCGGGAACCGATGCGGGAGGGGGAGGTACCGATGATGCGTGATGCCGTGTTCCTGCCCCTGACCATGGAGGCGGCCGGCGCGTGCGCGTCCGGGCTGCGCACCAAGGCGGAGGCGGCGAACAGGGCCGCGGCGGAGTGCTGGACCGATCTGGTGGGCGACTGCGACACCGCGAGCCGCCGGACGCTGATCCTGACGTTGCACGACCTGAGCGAGGCCACCGCGGGCACGGTGCAGTACCGGCGTGTCGCGGAGGCCGAGGCGCTCATCGACGAGGCGGTGCGAGAGGGTGACGGCGAGGAGTTCGCGGAGGCGCTGGTCGGGTACGACCTGGCCGTCGCGACCGTGCTGAGCCGTCTGAGGAGCCAGTCCGCGTGAGTCCGGAAGCACAGAAGGAAACACTGGGTTACGAAGCCGCCCGCGACGAGCTGGTCGAGGTGGTCCGCAAGCTGGAGGCCGGTGGCCTGTCGCTGGAGGACTCGCTCGCGCTCTGGGAACGCGGTGAGGCGCTCGCCAAGACGTGTGAGCAGCATCTCGCCGGTGCGCGCGAGCGAATCGATGCAGCTCTCGCCGTGGTCGAGGAGGACGTTTCGCAGGCGTGATCCCGTGCAAGGATTCAGATTGCCGATCACAAACCCGGCACGCTGAGTAGTCGCATGGAGGCGCGCAATGGTGAACACCCCCGCGGAACGACGTCGCGAAGCCCCGGACCGGAACCTGGCGCTGGAGCTCGTGCGCGTCACCGAGGCCGCGGCGATGGCCGCCGGCCGGTGGGTGGGACGCGGCGACAAGAACGGTGGTGACGGCGCCGCGGTCGACGCGATGCGCAAGCTGATCCACACCGTGTCGATGCGCGGTGTCGTCGTGATCGGCGAGGGCGAGAAGGACGAGGCGCCCATGCTGTTCAACGGCGAGGAGGTCGGCAACGGCGAGGGCCCCGAGTGCGACGTGGCCGTCGACCCGGTCGACGGCACCACGCTGATGTCGAAGGGCATGCCGAACGCGCTGGCCGTGCTGGCCGTGGCCGAGCGCGGCGCCATGTTCGACCCGTCCGCCGTGTTCTACATGGAGAAGCTGGCCGTGGGCCCGGAGGCGGCCGACGTCATCGACATCACCGCCCCGATCGCGGAGAACATCCGCCGGGTGGCGAAGGCCAAGCACAGCGACGTGTCCGACGTGAACGTGTGCATCCTCGACCGCCCCCGGCACGAGTCGATCGTGCGGGAGGTGCGCAAGGCCGGCGCGCGCATCCACTTCATCTCCGACGGCGACGTGGCGGGCGCGATCGCGGCCGCACGTCCCACGTCCGGTGTGGACATGCTCGTGGGCATCGGCGGCACGCCGGAGGGCATCATCGCGGCGGCGGCGCTCAAGTGCGTCGGCGGCGCGATCCAGGGCCGGTTGTGGCCCAAGGACGACGAGGAGCGCGAGAAGGCGATCGGCGCGGGCCACGACCTGTCGCGCGTGCTCACGACGAACGACCTCGTGTCGGGCGACAACGTCTTCTTCTGCGCCACCGGCGTGACCGACGGCGACCTCCTGCGCGGTGTGCACTACCGGGCGGGTGGCTGCACGACCCAGTCGATCGTCATGCGGTCCAAGTCCGGCACGGTGCGCATGATCGACGGCTTCCACAGCCTGCACAAGCTGCGCGAATACGCCTCGGTGGACTTCGACGCGCCCGAGAACGTCCAGCAGCCGCTGCCGTAGGTCGCTGTGAATCTGTGAACCGTCAACGGACTGTCACCCTCCGAGTGACCCTAGTGACCGGGTCGGTTTTGTCCTTAGTTTCCGTCCTGACCCCGGCAACCCTGCGCCGGGTTCAGGAAAGGAACTCAACGATGAGGGCACGTTCGTTGTTCTCCGCATTCGTCGTGGCCGCGGGCGCTCTGCTCGCCTCGGCCGTCTCGGCGACGGCGGCCCCCACCCCCACCGCTGACGGCGAGGTCTCGCCGATGATCGTGGGTGGCGGCAACGCCACGCAGGTCTACTCCTGGATGGTCTCCCTGCAGAGCACCTCCGGCAGCCACTTCTGCGGCGGCACGCTGATCAAGGCCAACTGGGTCGTGACGGCGAAGCACTGCGTCCAGGGCTCCTCGGCGGCCTCGATCCGCACCCGGATCGGCACGACCAACCGCACCAGCGGCGGCACGGTCACCGGCGCGTCCCGGATCGTCACGCACCCGTCGGCCGACCTGGCGCTGGTGCAGCTCAGCACCTCGGTCAGCCAGGCGCCCGCCCCCGTCGCGGCCACGTCCGGTCCGGTCGGCACCGCCACCCGCATCATCGGCTGGGGCCAGACCTGCCCGGTCCGCGGTGCCTGTGGCGCTCCGGTCACCCTGCAGGAGCTGAACACCTCGATCGTCTCGGACAGCCGTTGCTCCGGCATCAGCGCCGCGTCGGAGATCTGCACCAACAACACCGACGGCAACAAGGGCGCCTGCTACGGCGACTCGGGTGGCCCCGAGGTGAAGTCGATCAACGGCCGCTGGGAGCTCATCGGCGCGACCAGCCGCTCCGGTGGCGGCGCGAACTGCGCCCAGGCCCCGTCGATCTACGTGGACGTCCCGTACTTCCGCTCGTGGATCAGCCAGTACGCCGGCACCGTCTAGTCGCACGGCGGTAAGCGCAGCCCCGAGGACCCGTCTCCCCTTCATCGCGGGAGGCGGGTCCTCCGCGTCGCGACCGCCGCTCGTGCCGTGGCCGGGGTGCATCCGAACATGATTGAAGTCACCTGAGGGTGGTTATCCCATCACCGAGGGGTGATGAGGATGCGAGTTCTGATCACGACGGTGCTCCTGCTCCTCGGTGTGGCGGCCTTCGCCACTCCCGCTCAGGCTCAGGCGGGGTGCACCGTCTACAACGGAGCGTGTCTGGAGAAGCACTCGAACCTGGCATGGCTCGTCTACAACGGGAAGACGAGCTACGGCCCGGTGAAGGTGAGCCACGGCAAGCCGGGGCACGAAACCCCCGTCGGCACGTTCTCGGTACTGCGCAAGGTGAAGAACGACTGGAGCGTCCCCTACAACGGCCCGATGCCGAACGCGGTGTACTTCACCACGACCGGTATCGCGTTCCACCAGGGTGACATCGCGGTCCAGTCGCACGGTTGCATCCGGATGACGCTCGACGCCTCGCAGGTGTTCTACGACAACCTGGTGGTCGGCGAGCAGGTGCAGGTCCTTCCTTGATCGAGTGGTGACGTGCCCGCCGGGGTCCGAAGTGGACTCCGGCGGGTTCGTCGCGCGGTCAGCCGCCGTGCAGCAGGCGCCGGACGGTCCCGGCGATGCCGTCCACGCGCTTGAGGGCCGCCTCGTGGTCGAGGCCCTCGTCCTCCCGTGCGAGCGTGTAGACGACCCCGCCCGCGCCCGCGACGTGGTCGGGCACCCACACGATCCCGCGTTCGGCCAGCAGGTCCGCGACGCCGTCGTCGGTCAGCTGGTTGTTCGCCGGGCCGACTACCAGCCGGACGTCCAGCGACCGCACCACCTCCGAGCTCAGCACTCCGCCGACGGCCGCGGGCACCAGCACATCGGCCTTCGTCGTGTACGCCTGCTCCGGCTCCACCCAGCCGAACTCGCCGGTCCGCCTGCTGCGGTCCACATCGGACACCACGACGTCCGCGTCAGGCAGCCCCCGTGCGATGAGCTCGCCGACCGACCCGAACCCGCTGATGACGACCTTCCTCCCGGTCAGGTCCGCGTTCCCGAACACCTCCTCGGCCGCCGCGCGCAGCGCCGCCAGCACCCCGCGCGCCGTGGGCCCGCTCGACGAGCCCGTGCCGCCGTGCTCCTCCGGCAGGCAGTACGCGTGCGGGGTGATCTCGCGCAGCACCAGCATGTCGTCCGGCCCGGTCCCGACGTCCGGCCCCGCCCGGTACTGCCCGCCGAACTCCTCGATGAGCTCCGCGTGGTCGAGCAGCACCGCCCGCCGCAGCTCGGGCGTGAGCGGCCGGTCGGCCACGATCACGCTCTTCGCACCTCCGTGCGCGAGGCCGGCCGCGGCGCACTTGAGCGTCATCGCCCTGGACAGCCGCAGCACGTCGGCGATGGCGTCCCCGACCGCCGGGTAGGCCTTCATCCGGCAGCCGCCGACCGCAGGGCCCGCCGCGGACGAGTGGACGGCGACCATCGTGGTCATCCCCGACCTCCGCCCGGTGCGCACGACCAGCCGCTCGTGTTCCCACATCTCGTGTCCTCCCCGAACTTCCAACAACATCCGCACCTGAAGTTAGGGTGATGACCAAGGTCGTGGATGCTGTGCCGAACCTTGTTCGGCAGAGGCAGGCGGGAGGCGTGGTGGACGAACTTGATTCGGCGATCGTGCGGGAACTGCAGCGCGATGCCCGGCAGTCGAACCGCGACATCGCGCGCAAGGTGGGCGTGGCGCCGTCGACGTGCCTCGAACGCACCCGGCTGCTGCGCGAACGCGGCGTGATCCGCGGCTACCACGCCGACATCAACCCGATCGCGCTGAACCGCTCGGTGCAGGCCCTGGTGTCGGTGCAGGTCCGCCCGCTCAGCAGAGCCGTGATCGACGCGTTCCAGAACTTCGCCGCCGGACTGCCGGAGGTGCAGTCGGTGTTCGTGATGGCGGGCAGCGACGACTTCGTGATCCACGTGAGCGCGCAGGACAACGAGCACCTGCACGCGTTCCTGGTGGACCGGCTGAGCCAGCGCAAGGAGATCGTCGGCTTCCGGACGTCGATCATCTTCCAGGCCATCGCGAAGCACGACCCGGCACCGCTGCCGTAGCGCGCGGTGCCGGGTCGTGGTCAGCCGGCGTTGCTGGAGTGCCCCGGGAAGAGGTGGGCGCCGGGGTTGAGCGCCACGGCGATGTTGTTGACCGCCGTGGCCGCCTCGCCGAACCCGGTCGCGATCAGCTTGACCTTGCCGGGGTACTGCGCGACGTCACCCGCCGCGTAGACGCGGTCGATCTTCGTCTGCATGGTGGTGTCGACGACGACCGCGCGGTGGTCGAGCTCCAGGCCCCACGACTCGATCGGCCCGAGGTCGGCGGTGAACCCGAGCGCGGCGACCACGGTGTGGGCGGGCAGCGTCTTGACGTCCTCGCCCTTGACCTTGACGTCCACTTCGGACAGCGGTGTGCCGCGCAGCGCGAGCACCTCGGCGTCGGTGATGATCTCGATGCCCAGCTCGCGGACCTGCCGCACGGTCGCGGCGTGCGCGCGGAAGTTCGCCCTGCGGTGCACCAGCGTGACGCTCGCGGCGATCGGGTGCAGCGCCAGCGCCCAGTCGAACGCCGAGTCGCCACCGCCGACGATCACGACGTGCTGGTCGGCGTGCTCGGCGAGCACCGGCACGAAGTGCACCATGCCGCGCCCCAGCCAGCCGTCGCCCGCGGGCAGCGGACGCGGGTTGAACTCGCCCATGCCGGCGGTGATGAGCACCGCGCCGGCGTTGAGGGTGGTGCCGTCCGCGAGCCCGACCCGCAGACCGTCCTCAGTGGACTCGCAGGTTCGCGCCTGCCGGCCGAGCAGGTAGGTGGGCTTGAACTGGCCCGCCTGCTCGACGAGCCCGTTGACGAGGTCTCGGCCGCGGACCGCAGGGAACCCGGCCACGTCGAAAATCATCTTCTCCGGATACATCGCCGTCACCTGGCCGCCCGGTTCGGGCAGGGCGTCGACGAGTGCGACGGAGAGTTCCCGGAAGCCTGCGTAGTAAGCGGCGAACAACCCCGTGGGACCAGCGCCCACGATGAGGAGGTCGACGTCACGCTCCATGAGTGGTGCCCTTCTGCCAGTGGTGGGTGGCAGTGCTGTGATCGAGCGTAGAGACTCGGGGTATGTCTGAACAGGAGTACCGCGTCGAGCACGACACGATGGGCGAGGTCCGCGTGCCGGTCGACGCATTGTGGCGTGCCCAGACCCAACGCGCGGTCGAGAACTTCCCGATTTCCGGTCGAGGCCTGGAACGCGCGCAGATCCGCGCCCTCGGTCTGCTGAAGGCCGCGGCGGCCCGCGTGAACGCCCGCCTCGGCGTCCTCCCCGACGACGTCGCCGCCGCGATCGCCGCGGCCGCCGACGACGTCGCCTCCGGCGCCCACGACGAGCACTTCCCGGTCGACGTCTTCCAGACGGGCTCCGGCACGTCGTCGAACATGAACGCCAACGAGGTCATCGCCACCCTCGCCACGCGCTCCCTGGGCCGTGACGTCCACCCGAACGACCACGTCAACGCCTCCCAGTCGTCCAACGACACGTTCCCCACGACCCTGCGCGTGGCCGCAACGGAAGCCGTGGTGACCGACGTCGTCCCGGCACTGGAACACCTGGAGTCGGTGCTCTCGCAGCGTGCTCTTGAGTGGTCCGACCTGGTCAAGTCCGGCCGCACGCACCTGATGGACGCCGTGCCGATCACCCTGGGCCAGGAGGCGGGCGCCTGGGCCGCCCAGGTCCGCTACGGCGTCGAACGCCTGAACGCCTCGATCCCGCGCCTGGCCGAGCTCCCGATCGGCGGCACCGCCGTGGGCAGCGGCCTGAACGCCCCCGAGGGGTTCGGCGCGGCGGTCGCCGCCGAGCTCGCCACCGCGACCGGCCTCCCCTTGACCGAGGCCCGCGACCACTTCGAGGCCCAGGCCACCCAGGACGGCGTGGTCGAGATCTCCGGCCAGCTCCGCGCGACCGCCGTGGCCCTGTTCAAGATCGCCAACGACCTCCGCTGGCTCGGCTCCGGCCCCCGCACCGGCCTCGGCGAGCTCGCACTGCCCGACCTCCAGCCCGGCAGCTCGATCATGCCCGGCAAGGTCAACCCGGTGATCTCCGAGGCCACGATGATGGTCGTGGCCCAGGTCATCGGCAACGACGCCGCGGTCGCGTTCGCCGGCTCCCAGGGCAACTTCCAGCTGAACGTGATGCTCCCGGTGATCGCCCGCAACGTCCTGGAGTCCTCCCGCCTGCTCGCCGCCGTCGCCCGCCTGCTCGCCGACAAGGTGCTCGCGGGCGCCGAGGCCCAGGAGTCGCAGATGCGCGAGTACGCGGAGTCGTCGCCGTCGATCGTGACGCCGCTGAACCGCTACCTCGGCTACGAGGAGGCCGCCTCCATCGCCAAGCAGTCGCTGAAGGAGCGCAAGACGATCCGCGCGGTGGTGCTGGAGCGCGGTCACGTGCCCGGGAAGCTGAGCGAGGAGCAGCTGGACGAGGCGCTGGACGTGCTGCGGATGGCCCGCGGCGGACGTTGACGCCCAGGTCGTCCGTCGGGAGCACGGCAGGACCGGGTGCGCGGGGGCGTCGCTTCGACGACCTCCGCGCGCTCGTGGTGGATCGGGCGCTGAGGGTGGAGTTCCTCGGAGGCTGAACGCGTCCGGTCCGTCGCGTCTACACGCACCTGATGCCGTTCAGCGGCGACAAGAGCAGGAAGGCCGTCAGCCTGGAGACGGCGTGATGCTGCAGCTAGGCACGGATGAGCTGACTTGGTGCGACCGTGAACTGGTCTCGGCCGGTCTCCGTTTCAACGCCCCGGGGACGCCGGGTCGAGATGGTGATCAGATCGCGGCCGCCGGCGTCGGCTTGGCGCGACACGATCTCGCAGTCCAGCTCGACTTCGACCGGGTACACCGCGTCGGGCGTCAGCCGGTCATCCGCATCGAACACCGGCGGCTTGTCGAAGAGGCTCCAGACCGCTCCGTCGGCGTCGGTGAGCTGAACCTCGACCCAACCCGGTTGAGGTTCATCGCTCACCCAGCGCACCGCTTGGCATCTCACTCGTGTCATGTGGACGAGTATGACGGCCTGGAAGATCCGCTAGACCGAAAACCGCAGGTCACGAGTACATCGCGAGCCAGATGGCGATGTAGTGGCAGATGGCCGCCACCACGGTGGCCGCGTGGAAGAACTCGTGGTACCCGAACACCTGCGGCCACGGGTTCGGCCACCGGGTCGCGTAGAACACGGCCCCGGCGGTGTACAGCAGCCCGCCGACGAGCAGCAGCACCAGAGCGGCCGCCCCGGCGTGGTGCAGCAGTTCGGGCAGGACGAAGACGGCCACCCAGCCCAGGGCGATGTAGATGGGCACGCCGAGCCAGCGGGGGGCGTGCGGCCAGACCAGTTTCAGGGTCACGCCGGCCAGTGCGCCGAGCCAGACCACCCAGAGCACGACGTGGCCGGTGTCGCGGTCCATCGCCAGCAGTGCGAACGGGGTGTAGGTGCCGGCGATGAACACGAAGATCATCGAGTGGTCGAGGCGCTTCATCCACGTGCGGACGCGTTCGGACTGCCACGTCACGCGGTGGTACAGCGCGGAGACGCCGAACAGGCCCACGACGGTGGCGCCGTAGACGGAGGTCGCCAGTGCGGCGAGGCCGGACACCGTGGAGGCCGCCAGCGCGATGAGCGTGGCACCGGTGGCGACGGAGACTATGAAGGACCAGAGGTGCAGCCATCCACGCAGGCGCGGCCGCAGTCCGGGCTGTGGGGGAAGAGGCGCAGCAGCGGTCACAGGACAACAGGTTACGCCACCGTAGGTTTCCGACCATGGATCAGTGATGAACTCCGCACGGCGTACGCTGTTCGGACGTGGCACTCCGCACGCGTGTGAAAGACGTCGCTATCCACCTCTACGAGTGGATTCTCCGGCGCGAGCTGAGCGGGACGCAGGTGCCCAAGCACGTCGGTGTCGTGCTCGACGGGAACCGGCGGTGGGCTCGGGAGGCCGGGTTCACCGACGTCGCGCACGGGCACCGGGCGGGGGCGCGGAAGATCCTGGAGCTGCTCGAGTGGTGCGGTGACGCGAAGGTCGAGGTCGTCACGCTCTGGATGTTGAGCACGGACAACCTCAACCGGCCGTCCGACGAGCTCGCGCCGCTGCTGGACATCATCGCCGACATCACCGACGAGCTCGCCGCCGACGGCAACCCGTTCCGGGTGCGGCACGTGGGTGCGATCGACATGTTGCCGCGGGAGCACGCCGAGCGGCTCACGACCGCGGCGGCCAAGACCAGGGACCGCACCGGCATCCAGGTCAACGTCGCCGTGGCGTACGGGGGGCGGCAGGAGATCGCGGACGCGGTCCGCAAGCTGTTGCAGGCGCACGCCGAGCGCGGCGGGACGATCGAGGAGCTCGCGGAGGTCTTGGACGTCGACCACATCGCCGAGCACCTCTACACCTCGGGGCAGCCGGACCCGGACCTGATCATCCGCACGTCCGGGGAGCAGCGGCTGTCCGGGTTCATGCTGTGGCAGTCGGCGCACTCGGAGTTCTGGTTCTGCGAGGCGTACTGGCCCGGCTTCCGGCGCACGGACTTCCTGCGGGCGATGCGCGAGTACGCCAAGCGCCACCGCCGTTACGGCGGCTAGTGACCCGCACGCGGAACGGGGCGCCCACGGCGAAGGTGGGCGCCCCGTTCGTGCGTGAGGACGTCAGCCCTCGAAGTTGACGTCGTCGCCGTCCACGATGCCGCCGGCGGCACAGGTCTCGGTGATGCTCGGCGAGTTCACCGGCACGGCCGCACCCAGCACGCCGACGTTGTTGCCGCAGACACCGACGACGGCGTCGACGTTGTTGCCGTTCAGCACGCTCAGCAGCCCGCCGTTGGACTGGTCGAAATCGGGGGCCGCGGAGGCCATGCCGACGCCGAGCATCATCAGGCCAGCCGCGGCGGCCGCAGCGGCACACGCCTTCTTCAGCATTTCTTCTCCTCGTGAACGGGTGCTACTGCCGGAAACGGTCCAGGGACGCCATCAAATGACGTCCCTGGACCCGGGAATTAACCCGAAGGCGGAAATCAGCCCTCGAAGTTGACGTCGTCGCCGTCCACGATGCCGCCGGCGGCACAGGTTTCCGTGATGCTCGGCGAGTTGATCGGCACCGCGGCGCCCAGCACGCCGACGTTGTTGCCGCAGGCGCCGACGACGGCGTTGACGTTGTTGCCGTTCAGCACGCTGAGCAGCGGGCCGTTCGACTGGTGGAAGCCGTGGTAGTAGTTGTGGTGGCCCTGGTCGTGGCCGTGGTGGTCGTCACCCTCGCCGGCCATGGCGGCCGGGGCGAACGCGAGCGACAGAGCGGCAGCAGCGGCGACCGCGGCGAAAACCTTCTTCACGTCGTTCTCCTTCATGTCGGGTCTCCCCGTCATTTCCGGAGTCTTCGGGGATCTCCGGACGGTGGGGTTCTCGTGCAGAAAAGCTACCCGCGGGAATCTGGCTTGATGCTCCCGTTGCCCCCATTGTGTGACGGCATGATCAACAACATTCCCCCTTCAGGTGGTGTTCGTTTCGCGATTCGGCCGCGACCGGGACGCTGTGGTACACGCTCTACGCTCTCCTGCTCATGGACGCAGGCGAGCTGGTGCGCAGGTACCTGGTGCTGGGGCTGCGGCTCGGGCGGCTGAGGTCGGGGTTCGTGGACTCGTACACCGGCGACCCGGCGCTGAGCCGCGCGGTCGACAACGAACCGCGCCTGGACCCGCGGGCGCTCGCCGGGCACGCCCGGCAGCTGCGCGCGGAGTTGCTGGACTGCGCCGACCTCGCCGACCAGCGCAAACAGTTCCTCGACGCGCACCTGAGGGCGATGGAGTGCAACGCGCGCAAGCTCGCCGGCGAGCGCATCTCGTTCGTCGACGAGGTGGAGCAGTACTTCCAGGTGCGCATCCGCCCCGGTGACGAGGACGCGTACGCGCAGGCGCACCGCAACCTCGACGCGCTGCTGCCCGGTCGCGGGTCGCTGGGCGACCGGCTGGCCGACTTCCGCGCGGACGACGAGGTGCCGAAACGGCGGCTCCAGGGGTGCGTGCAGGCCCTGTCCAGCGCCCTGCGGGACCGCGTGCGGCACCGGTACGCGCTGCCCGAGCAGGAGATCGTCGAGTACCAGGTCGTCACGAACAAGCCGTGGAGCGGCTTCAACTACTACCTGGGCGGCTACCGGTCCAGGGTCGCGATCAACGCCGACATGGGCCACCGCATGTCGAACCTGCCGCACCTGGTCGCGCACGAGTCCTACCCCGGCCACCACACCGAGCACTGCCGCAAGGAGGCCGGGCTCGTCCACCGGCGCGGGCACGCCGAGCAGTCGATCTTCCTGATCAACACGCCGCAGTGCCTGATGGCCGAGGGCATGGCCGACCTGGGGCTGCACGCCGTCGTCGGGCCCGGCTGGGGCCTGTGGACCGAGGAGGTCCTGCGCGACCTCGGGTTGCGAATGGACGGCCGACTGTCCGAAGAGGTCGAGGCCGCGGCGGCCGGTCTGCTCACCGTGCGGCAGGACGCCGCGCTGATGCTGCACGACCGAGGTGCCGACCAGGACGACGTCGTCGCGTACCTGCGCAAGTGGCTGTTGGTGCCGGACCGCCGCGCACGGCAGATGGTGCGTTTTCTGGCGGACCCGCTGTGGCGCGCGTACACGACGACGTACGTCGAGGGGGTGCGCCTGGTCAGGGCCTGGCTGGACGTCCGCGCGCCCGGTGAGTCGCTCGAGTCCCGGTACCTGAGGCTCCTCGACGAGCCGCTGGTGCCGGAGTCCCTGCGGGCCCAGGTCCGCGAAGGGCTGTCGTGGCTCGCCCGCAACGCCGCCGAGAGCGGCTCCTGACCTGCGGATAAACCTCCGCGACCACGTTTCGTCCAGTTTTCGCGGAGATGACAAGTTCGGATTCACCTGTGTGGCTTCATGCACACGTGGCACTTCCGCAGGTAACTTCGGAAGTGGCGGGACGCGACCACTGCGGACCGCGCAGGGAGGCTCTGATCGTGGCAGACGACGTCGCGAGGGGGCCGGCACCCGGCCCTCGTGGCCGACCAGCCTGAAAGGGCGGGACGGTCGATCAGGGTGGTGCCTGGCCCAGCGAGGAGCGGACGCGGGTGCCGCGTTCGTGAGGGAGTTGCCGTGAACGCACGACGTCCCGCGAGCCGTTCCTCAGGCTCATCGCGCACATCCTCCTCCCGGCGCAAGTCCGCCGCTCCGGCCATCACCACGTATGTGCTGGACACGTCGGTACTGCTGTCCGACCCGCTCGCCCCCACCCGGTTCGCGGAGCACGAGGTCGTGCTCCCGCTCGTGGTGATCAGCGAGCTGGAGGGCAAGCGCCACCACCCCGAACTGGGCTGGTTCGCGAGGGAGGCCCTGCGCCTGCTCGACGACCTGCGCTTGCGGCATGGTCGCCTCGACTCGCCGATCCCCATCGGGGATCTGGGGGGCACCTTGCACGTCGAGCTCAACCACTCCGACCAGGAGGTGTTGCCATCAGGCTTCCGAACGGACTCCAACGACGCCCGGATCCTCGCGTGCTCCCTCAACCTCGCTGCTGAGGGGCGCAACGTCACCCTGGTGACGAAGGACATGCCGCTGCGGGTCAAGGCCGGATCGGTCGGCCTGCCCGCGGAGGAGTACCGGGCGCACGACGTCACCTTGTCCGGCTGGACCGGGATGTCCGACCTGGACGCTCCGCAGTCCCTGGTGGACGGCCTGTTCAAGGAGAACGTCGTCGACCCGGCCCAGTACGAGGGCCTGGAGCACGTCGCCGAGCTGCCCTGCCACACCGGTCTGCGGTTGCTGGCGGGCACGTCGAGCGCTCTGGGCCGGGTGACCGCGGACAAGCAGATCAGGCTGGTGCGCGGGGATCGGGAGGCGTTCGGACTGCACGGGAGGTCCGCTGAGCAGCGGATCGCGCTGGACCTGCTGCTCGACGCCGATGTCGGCATCGTCTCGCTGGGCGGACGTGCGGGCACCGGCAAGTCGGCACTGGCGCTGTGCGCCGGTCTCGAAGCGGTGATGGAACGACGGCAGCACCGCAAGGTCGTGGTGTTCCGGCCGCTCTACGCGGTCGGCGGCCAGGAGCTCGGGTACCTGCCCGGCAGCGAGAACGAGAAGATGGGACCGTGGGCGCAGGCGGTGTTCGACACCCTCGGCGCGCTGGTGAGCCAGGCGGTGCTGGAGGAGGTGCTGGACCGCGGGATGCTGGAGGTCCTGCCGCTCACCCACATCCGCGGCCGCTCGCTGCACGACTCCTTCGTGATCGTGGACGAGGCGCAGTCGTTGGAGCGCAACGTCCTGCTGACCGTGCTGTCGCGGCTGGGCAGCAACTCGCGGGTGGTGCTGACGCACGACGTGGCGCAGCGCGACAACCTGCGGGTCGGGCGGCACGACGGCGTGGCGGCGGTGATCGAGAAGCTGAAGGGCCACCCGCTCTTCGCCCACATCACCCTGACCCGCTCGGAGCGGTCGCCGATCGCGGCGCTCGTCACGGAGATGCTGGAGGACTACGCCTCGTAGTGTCCTGAGTGGACGGAACGGCCCCGCGTTCCCACCGCGCGGGGCCGTTTCCCGTTCTCTGCCAGGACACAGGCCCTAGTCGAGCGCGCGCCTCATGAAGCCGCGCAGACCGAGGCCGCCGAAGCCCGCGATGGCCACGACGAGCACCAGCAGCACGACCGGCAGCGGCATGTGCGGCACCTCCGGCACCAGCTCCGCCCGCATGCCCTCGCTGACGTACGTCAACGGGTTCAGCGCGCAGACCACCTTGAACCACAGCAGGTCGTCGCTCAGCGACCGCCACGGGAACTGCGACGAACCGGTGAACAGCAACGGCGTCAGGATCACCGCGAACATCACGTTGACCCGGCGCGCGGGCACCGACGTGCCGATGACCATGCCGACCGACCCGCCCGCGAGACAGCCCAGGACGATCACCAGCAGCGCACCGGGGATTCCCGACCACTGCCAGGAGACGTCGAGCATCACGAACCCGACCGGCACCATCAGCACCGCGGCGAAGAACCCGCGGATCGCGCCGAACACGATCTTCTCCACCGCGACCAGCGGGATGGAGATCGGCGCCAGCAGCCGGTCCTCGATCTCCCGCGTCCACGAGAAGTCCAGCACCAGCGGCAGTGTCGTGTTCTGCAGCGCGCCCAGGAACCCGTTCATCGCGATGATGCCGGGCAGCAGCACCTGCGCGAAGTCGTCCTGGACGTACCCGATGTCCCCCAGCACCTTCGCGAAGATGAAGAGGATGAAGAACGGCTGGATGATGACCTGCGCGAGGAAGCTCGGCAGCTCGCGGCCGGTGACGAAGACGTCGCGCCACAGGATCGCCTTGAACGTGCGCAACTGGCTCACCGCAGCTCCCGCCCGGTCAGGTGGATGAAGACGTCCTCCAGGCTGGGCTTGCCGATCGCCACGTCGCTGACGACGACGTCGAGGTCGCGCAGCACGTTCAGCACCGCCGGCAGCGTGACCGCGGTGTCGGCGTCGGTGTACACGCGGTACATCCCGCCGACCTCCTCGACCCGCTGCGCACCGTCCACCTCGGACAGCACCTGGTTGATCTTCGCGGGCTCGTGGCCGTTCGGGCTCACCGTGACGCTGACGGTGTTGCTGCCGGGCAGGTTCCTCGTGAGCTCCGCGGGCGTGTCGAGGGTGAGCAGCTTGCCGTGGTCGACGATGCCGACCCGGTCGCACAGCTTCGCCGCCTCGTCCATGTCGTGCGTGGTCAGCACGACCGTGACGCCCTCGGCGTGCAGTGCGGCGACGCGTTCGTGGACGAAGAGCCGGGCCTGCGGGTCGAGCCCGGTGCTCGGCTCGTCGAGGAACAGCACCTTCGGGCGGTGCATGAGCGCGCGGGCGATCATCAGCCGTTGCGCCTGACCGCCGGAGAGCGTGTCCACGAGCGCGTTGCGGTGGTCCTTCAGCCCCATGCGTTCGAGGATGTCGTCGGCGAGCTGCTGGCGTTCCTTCGGTCCGATGCCGTGGTAGGCGGCGTGGAACAGCAGGTTCTGCCGTGCGTTGAGCGAGCGGTCGAGGTTGTTGCGCTGCGGCACGACCGCGAGCAGCTGCCGTGCGCGCTTGGAGTCGGCGACCACGTCGACGCCCTCCACGAGCGCCTGCCCCGAGGTGGGGCGGACGCGCGTGGTGAGCACGCCGACCGTGGTCGTCTTGCCGGCCCCGTTCGGGCCGAGCAGGCCGAACACCTCACCGCGGCGGACGGTGAAGCTCAACCCGTCCACCGCCGGCTTTTGTCCTGGTTTGTAGATTTTGCGGAGTTCTCTCACGGAGACCGCGTCGTCCATTTCTCACCAACCCCCTGGCAACGGCCGCCCTTCCGCGAAGCCAGCAGCGGACTGGATGCCGAGAACTGCCTTGTCGTGGAACTCCTCCAGCGAGGTCGCACCCGCATACGTGCAGGCCGAGCGAACGCCGGACGTTATCGCGTCGAGCAGATCCTCCACGCTCGGGCGCGCCGGGTCCAACCGCATTTTCGACGTCGAGATGCCTTCTTCGAACAGGCCCTTCTTCGCACGGTCGAACGCGTTGTCGCTGCGCGTGCGCGCCGTGACCGCCCGCTTCGACGCCATTCCGAAGGATTCCTTGTAGAGATTCCCGCGTTCGTCGCGCTGCAGGTCACCGGGCGACTCGTAGGTGCCGGCGAACCAGCTGCCGACCATGACGCTGCTCGCGCCCGCCGCCAACGCCAGCGCCACGTCCCGCGGGTGCCGCACGCCGCCGTCGGCCCACACGTGCTTGCCGAGCCCGCGCGCCTCGGCGGAGCACTCGGCGACGGCGCTGAACTGCGGCCGGCCGACGCCGGTCATCATGCGGGTGGTGCACATCGCGCCCGGTCCGACGCCGACCTTGATGATGTCCGCACCGGCCTCGACGAGGTCCCGCACGCCCTCCTTCGTGACCACGTTGCCCGCGGCGATCGGCACGGTCGGGCTCGCCTCGCGAACCGCGCGGATGGCGCCGATCATCTTCTCCTGGTGCCCGTGCGCGGTGTCGACCACCAGCACGTCCACCCCGGCCTTGAGCAGCGCCTCCGCCTTGGCCCTGACGTCGCCGTTGACCCCGACCGCCGCGGCGATCCGCAGCTGCCCGTCGTCGTCGGTGGCGGGCTTGTAGATCTCCGCCCGCAACGCCGAGAGCTCGGTCAGCACGCCGCGCAGCCGTTGCTGCTCATCGACGCCGAGCGCGATCTTGTGGGTGCTGTGGTGCAGGTGCTCGAAGACGTCCTGCGGCTTGGTGTCGAGCGGCAGCAGGAGGACGTCGGTGTTCATGACGTCGCCGATGCGCGCGAACCGGTCGACCCCGGTGCACGCGGCCTCGTCCACCACACCGATGGGCCGCCCACCGTCGTCGACGACGACAACCGCGCCGTGCGCACGCTTGTGCATGAGGTTGCGCGCGTCCGCCACGGCGTCACCGGTGGTGAGGGTGAGCGGCGTGTCCCAGACCGGGTGCCGCTCCTTGACCCAGGCGGTGATCTCCGCGACGGCCTCCGTGGGCACGTCCTGCGGGATGACCACGATCCCGCCGCGCCGCGCGATGGTCTCGGCCATCCTGCGCCCGGCCACGGCCGTCATGTTCGCCACGACGATCGGGATGGTGGCGCCGGTGCCGTCCGAGGTGGACAGGTCGACGCCGAACCGCGACTCCACGGCGCTGCGGCCGGGGACGAGGAAGACGTCGTCGTAGGTCAGGTCGTAAGAGGGTCGATGCCCTTCGATGAACCGCACGTGCTTCCACGATACGCGCAGCGCCCGGGATGGCCAGCCGCGTCTACGGCCGCCACACGTACGGCGTCGTGGTCGTCACAGCCGTGAACCCGAGCCGTTCCAGGATCGGCCGTGAGTCCTCCGACGCGTCCACCTGCAGGTACCGGACGCCGCGCTCGACCGCGATCCGCGCCCGGTGCGCCACCAGCGCCCGGTAGATGCCGCGCCCGCGCCACCGCTCCAGCGTCGAGCCGCCCCACAGCCCGCCGAACTCGGTGCCCGGCACGACCTCCAGCCGGGCCGACGACACGACCACGTCCCCGGCCTCCGCGACGACGATCACCACGTCCGGGTCGTCCTTGATCGACACCAGCCGGTCGACGAGCGCGCCGCAGTCCTTGCCCCACACTTCGCCGAGGCAGTCGCCGATGCGCCGCAGGTCGGCCTCGGCCCGCGTCTCCCGCAGCACCACGCCGGCGACCTCGACCGGCGCCGTCATCTCCTCGGCGAGGCCGATCAACACCGTCTCCCGGTCCTCGGCGGCGAACCCGGCGGCCTCCAGGCGCCGCGGCAGGCCGGCGGGCCGGTCGTGGGCCCAGGTCTTCCACTCGACCGGCTGACCGCGCCGCGCGAAGACGTCGCGCTGCCGTGCGATCAGGGCGTCCAGCTCGGCGCCGGTGACGCCCAGGTCGGGCAGGCCCGCGACGGTGCCGCCGTGCGGGCCCTCCACCCGGAACACCGGGCCGTCGCGGTGCACGGGGGCGCCGGGGACCGCGTTCGCCCACTCGGCGGGACGGGCCTGGGTGTCGTAGGCGCTCAGCAGAGCGGCAGCGTCGGTCACTGACCCAACGCTATGGGCGCCGGTTCCTCGACCGCACGCGATTTACCGCCCTTGTGCAGCGCGATGCCGCACCCGAGCGTCACGGTGACGACGCCGACCGCGGACGCGAACGTCAGGTCCTGCACGCCGAGCAGCACGGACGCCGCCAGCCCCGCGACCGGCATCAGGCCGATGAGCACGCCCGCGCGGTCGGAGCCGAGGCGGTGCACGGCGAAGTACCAGAGGCCGAACGCCAGCGCGGTGACGAGGACGGCGAGCGACACGAGCGCAAGCGCCTGCTTCGCGTCGGGCACCTGCCAGCCGCCGACGAACGTGCCCAGGACGGACCCGATGACGGCCGCGATGATGCACGTCCAGGTGGCCACGCCGAGCACGCCGAGCCGTTTCACCACACCGACCGCGAACAGCGTGAAGCAGACCTCGCCGGCCATCGTGAGCAGGGCGAGCAGCAGGCCGGGGCCGTGCCACGCGCCACCGCCGGACAACACCACCACACCCGCGGCCACCACCACCGCGCCGACGATCGCGGCAAGCGACCGTTGCCGGGCGAGCAGGGCGAGGGCGATCGGCGAGGCACCCATGACGGCGGCGACGAAACCGGGTTCCGCGTACTGCTGGGCGGCGATGAGCAGGGCGTTGAAGCCGAGCATGCCGGTGAGCACCACGCCGAGCAGCGGCGGGAGGTCGCGCCACGACGGCACCGGCAGCCGGCGCGCGACCAGCAGCAGGATGGCCGCCGCGAGGGCGTAGCGCAGGGCCTGGCCGGTCAGGACCGGGTAGCCGGCCAGCATCCCCGTGATCGGAACCGACGCGCCGACGATCGTTGCCGCTGTCGCTCCCGCGGCCACCCCGAGTCTCATGCACCAGAGCTTTGCCGCAGACTGGTCCAGATTTAAGCTCCACTTCGATGTCTGCGAACTGGACCACTTTCCGCGAGCTGCTGCTGCCCGAGCACCAGCGGCGCCGTGGCGTGGAGGCAGCGCTGCGGCGGGCGGTCCGGGACGGGCGGCTCGCACCGGGCACGCGGCTGCCGTCGTCGCGCGACCTGGCCGCGCAGCTCGGCGTCGCGCGCGGCACCGTCACGTCGGCGTACGCGCAGCTCGTGGCGGAGGGCTACCTCACGGCCCGGCGCGGGTCGGGTACGACGGTCGCGGCGCTCGGGCCGGCCGGGGTGTGCGGGGTGCCGGAGCCGCCGCGGCGCTGGCGGTACAACCTGCGGCCGGGACTGCCCGCGCTGAGCGCGTTCCCGCGCGCCGACTGGGTCGCGGCGCACCGCGCGGCGCTGGCCGAGCTGCCCGACGACGACCTCGCCTACCCCGACCCGGCCGGGTTCGTGGGGCTGCGCAAGGAGATCGTCGACTACCTGGCGCGGGTGCGCGCGGTCGTGGCGCGCGACGCGGTGATCACCAACGGCTCGGCGGACGGGCTGCAGCTGACCGCGCGGATGCTGAACGGCAGCATCGCGATCGAGGAGCCGAGCCACTTCGGCGGCGCGGACCTGCTGCGGTCGCACGGCCTCAGGCCGGTGTCGGTTCCCGTTGACGACAAGGGAATCCGGGTCGACCTGTTGTCCAGAACGGACTGTCGCGCGGTGCTGGTGACGGCGGCGCACCAGTTCCCGCTGGGGGTGGTGCTGCACCCGGAACGGCGGCGGGCGCTGGTGGAGTGGGCGCGCGAGCGGGACGGCCTGATCATCGAGGACGACTACGACGCCGAGCACCGCTACGACCGGCCGGCGCTGGGCGCGTTGCAGGCGCTGGCGCCCGACCACGTCGTGTACCAGGGGACGACGAGCAAGGTGCTCGCGCCGGCCCTGCGGCTGGGGTGGCTGGTGGTGCCGGAGCGGTTGCGCGCGGGTGTCGTGGACCGCAAGAAGTACAACGACATGGGCACCGGCACGATCCCGCAGGCCGCCTTCGCGCACCTGCTGCGGGCCGGTGGTTACGACCGGCATCTGCGCCGTACGCGCGCGCTCTACCGCAAGCGCCGGGATGCGTTGCTCGACGCCGTTGCGACGCACTTGCCGTCGTGGCAGCCGATCGGTGTCGCGGCCGGGTTGCACGTGGTGCTGCGCATGCCGGACGGCATGGACGACATGGCGTTGAAGCGCGCACTGGAGGCGCGAGGTGTGCACGTGTGGGCGCTCGCGCAGTACGCGCGCACGCCCATGTGGCCCGGACTGGTGCTGGGCTACGCCGCGCTGACGCCGGACCGCCTGCGCGAGGCAGTCCGCGAGATCGCCGCGGTGGTCTAGAGGGCTGGTCTGAGCACCTGGCCAGAAGCCTTGCCCGCCCCTCCCCCTCCTTGCAGACGCCAGCAGAGCCAGGAGTGGGAGCTCGGAAGCGTCACAGGCACAACAGCTGGCAACCTGCTCAGAGGATGTGTTCGCGCTTCTCGGCGACGGTGTTGCCCTGGAGGATGTGCTCGCGGGCCTGACCGGCGGTGGCACCGGCCGTGACAGCGGCGACGGCGGCGACGAGCAGGGCGGCGGCGATGATCTTGACGGCTCGCATGGCGCGGTGAACCCCCAGGTAGAACGAATGTCGGGCCCAGCCTAGTCCGGCCCTCGAGAAATTGTCAGTGCACGGGTGCACCATGAAACCGTGCACCTCTCCGAAGTAGTCGACACGTCGGCCGCGGTGGCGGCGACGCGGTCGCGCCTGGCCAAGGTCAAGGCGCTGGCCGCGGTGCTGCGCGCGGCGGTGGCCCCCGCGGACGCCGCTGGAGCCGAGAGCGTTGCAGGGGCCGGAGGCGCCGCTGGCACCGGGGACGCCGCAGGAGCCGAGGGCACCTTGGACGCCGAGAACGCCGCCGGCACCGCGGACACGGTGGTCGCCGTCGTGTCGTTCCTCATCGGCACGCCCCGGCAGGGCCGCATCGGCACCGGCTGGCGGACGGTCCTCGACCTGTCCGTGCCCCCGGCCGCGGAGCCGTCGCTGACCGTGGCCGAGGTCGACCTGACCCTGGGGGCCGTCGCCACGACGTCCGGCAAGGGGTCGGCGCAGCGGCGGGTCGACCTGCTGGTCGGGCTGTTCGGCCTGGCCACGGCCGCCGAGCAGGACTTCCTGCGCCGCCTGCTGACCGGTGAGCTGCGCCAGGGCGCGCTGGAGGGCGTGATGCTCGACGCCATCGCCTCGGCGGCGGACGTGCCGGGTGAGGCGGTCCGCAGGGCGTTCATGCTGTCCGGTCGCCTGCCGGAGACGGCCGTGGCGGCGTTGCGGGGCGGTGCCGGGGAGCTGGAGGCGTTCCGGCTGGAGGTCGGCCGGCCGCTGCGCCCGATGCTGGCCTCCCCCGCCGAGTCGCTCGACGCGGCGCTGACCGAGCTGGGCGGCTGCGTCGTGGAGCACAAGCTCGACGGGGCCCGCATCCAGGTGCACCGCTCCGGCGACGAGGTGCACGTCTACACCCGCACGCTGCGGGAGATCACCAAGACCGTGCCGGAGCTGGTCGAGCTCGTCCGCGGCCTGCCGTGCACCTCGGTCGTGCTGGACGGCGAGACGCTGGCGCTGACCGACGAGGGCCGCCCGCGCCCGTTCCAGGAGACGATGAGCCGCTTCGGCGCGCAGGACGAACGCGAGCTGCTGCTGCACCCGTACTTCTTCGACTGCCTGCACCTCGACGGGGAGGACCTGCTCGACGAACCGCTGCGCGACCGCCTCGCCGCCCTGCGCTCGGTCGCGGGTGAGCACGTCATCCCCGGCGTCCTCGACCCGTCACCGGAGGAGGCAGGCGCGGTGGTGGCGGCGTCGCTGGGCGCTGGCCACGAGGGTGTGATGGTGAAGTCGCTGTCCTCGGTCTACGCGGCGGGCCGGCGCGGCCGCTCCTGGCAGAAGGTGAAGCCGGTCCACACCCTCGACCTCGTGGTCCTGGGCGTCGAGTGGGGCTCCGGGCGCCGCCGCGGCTGGCTGTCGAACCTCCACCTCGGCGCCCGCGACCCGGACGGTGGCCCGCCGATCATGGTCGGCAAGACCTTCAAGGGCCTCACCGACGAGCTGCTGACCTGGCAGACGAAGGCCCTGCAGGAGATCGCGGTCTCCGAGGACGAGTGGGTCGTGATGGTCCGCCCGGAGCTCGTGATCGAGATCGAGCTGGACGGCGTGCAGGTCTCGCCGCGCTACCCCGGTGGCGTGGCCCTGCGCTTCGCCCGCGTGGTCCGCTACCGCCCGGACAAGGACCCGTCCGAGGCCACGACGATCGAGGAGGTGCGCGCCCTTCTGCCGACGGCGCTCAGCACCGGCCTGTGACGACCGCGATCTGCGCGGCGAGCGCGAGCAGCTGCCGCAGCTCGTCGTAGTGCTGGTAGTCGTGCGTGCCGGCGGCGGCGAAGCGCTCCTCCAACCCGGCGTGCACCTCGTCTAACACGGCGAGCTGCATCGCCGTGAGCCGTCCGCGCCGCACGAGCGCGGCGGCGAGGCAGTGCAGGTCGACGTCGGCGATGGTGCCCTGCGAGTACCGGAACCAGACGGCGTGCAACGCCGCTTCCCGCCGTGCGCCGTGCCAGTGCGACGGCCGGTTGGGGTTGGGCGCGGCCGGGTGCGGCACCCGCAGACCGAGCCGCTTGGCCCTCCGCCGCAGCACGGCGTAGGCGCGGACCTCGGCCTGCCACGCGTCCCGGCCGGCCGTGAGCACCTCCACCGCCAGTGGCAACGCCGCCGGGTCGGAGGCGAAGTCACCGGCCACGGCCTCCAGGAAGCTCATCGACGCCGCGAACCCGATGGGGTGGTAGCGCTCGACGCAGCCCTTCAGGCCGTTGACCCGCTGGTTCAGCGGCAGCGAGACGTCGAGCGCCTTCCTGGCCGATCGGGCGCAGCTCACGCCGCAGGGCAACCGGACGGCGGCACCGAGCCGGGGTGCGGCAGCGGCTCCCCCGCGGGCGGAAGTCGCGGGGGAGCCGGTCCACGCCGCCCTGGACCTCAGGTCAGGTCCGGGCCCTGCTCCCGCAGGTCGTCCACCTTCGACATCGCGTCCCTCAGCTCGGCCAGCCACGAGTCCGCGTGCTCCCCGACCAGCCGCACGGCCCACGCCAGCGCGTCGGCCCGTGACCGCGCCACACCGGCGGCCACCAGGGTGTCGAGCACCTGGCGCTCCGGCTGGCGCAGGCGCGTCATCACCGGCACGGCCAGGTGCGTGAAGAGCTCGCGGGTGCCGCCCTGCACGGCGCCCCACGCCACCTTGCGGCCGTAGCGGTGCTCGGCCTGGCGGGCGATCTCGATGCGTTCGTCGCGGGTCTGCTCGCGCCACCGGGAGATGCGGCCCGACTCGGCCGCCGCGCGGGAGGCGTCGTCGAACTCGCCCTCCAGGTCGGGCAGCGTGCCGACGACGGTGATCTCCTCGCGGTCGACGACGACCTCGGGGGCGCCGGTGAACCAGCCGTCCGGCAGCCGGCCTGCGAACCAGGCCGCCGCGTCGTCGGCCGGTGGCAGGTCAGCCTGCTGCCAGCCTCCTCGTCCGCGCCATCCACGTCCCATTTCCACCACACCCTTGATTACATGATTACGTCGTTACTGACGTTACGCCTGCAACCAGTCAGAGGGTGTTCGCCGACAGTGAAGTGACCAGCGCGTCCACCGACACCACTGGCCGGTCGCACACGTAACCGCGGCACACGTACGCGGCGGGCGCTTCGTCCACCAGCGGACGGTCTTCCAGCAACGGCGCCGAGCCGGGTTCACCGGCCACCACGACCCCACCGCCGGGCACGTGGGCCACCGCCGTCGCGAACAGCTCGACCAGGCGCGGATCGTCGACCGCCCCCACCACGGCGACCTGCACCGGGCCCGCCACCAGCGCCTCGGCGACGGTGAGCCAGTGACCCGCGAACCGGGGCGCGCGTGCGGCCAGCAGACCCGCGCGGGTCACCGCCGCAGCGGCGGCCTCGGCGTAGTGGGCCGACCGGTCCGCGCCGACCAGCAGGGACGCGGTCAGCAACGCCGAGGCCAGCGACGAGGCACCGGAGGGCGAGGCGTTGTCGGTCGAGTCGGCCGGGCGGCGCACCAGCGCCTCGGCGTCGTCCGCGGTGTCGAAGTAGGCCCCTGCGGTGCCGGGGACGGCGAAGCGCGCCAGTGCCGTGTCCAGCAGGCCGCACGCCGTGTCGAGCCACCGCACCGACCCGGTGACCTGGTGCAGCGCGAGCAGGCCGTCCGCCAGGCACCCGTAGTCCTCCAGCACGCCCGCGGACGGGCCGGCGACGCCGTCGCGCGAGGTCCGCAGCAGCCGTCCCTCGACCAGGTGCACGCCGGTCAGCGTCGTGGCCGCCGTCGTCGCCGCGAGCACCCAGGACGTCTCGCCGAAGAACGCGCCCGCCTCGGCCAGCGCCGCGATCGCCATGCCGTTCCAGGCCGCGACCACCTTGTCGTCGCGGCCGGGCTGCGGGCGCTCGGCACGCCGCGCGAGCAACGCCGCCCGCACGTCCTCCCCCGGCTCGGACACGAACCGCAGCGTGGACCTGCCGTCCTCGAAGTTCGGCTCCTCGGTGACGCCGAAGGCTTCTGCCGCCGCCGCACCCAGCTCGTCGTACGACCACACGTAGGTCAGGCCCTCGACGCCCTCGGTGTCCGCGTCCAGCGACGCCGCGAAGCCGCCCTCGTCCGTGCGCAGCTCGCGCAGCAGGAACCCGGCCGTGTCACGCGCGACCCGCTCGTAGCGCGAAGAACCCGTGACACGCGTGAGGTGCGTGTAGAAGCGGAGCAGCAAAGCGTTGTCGTACAACATCTTCTCGAAGTGCGGCACGACCCAGGACGCGTCGACACTGTATCGGGCAAACCCACCACCGAGCTGGTCGTACATGCCGCCGTCGGCCATCGCGTCGGCCGTGACGGTCGCCATCGACAGCGCCTGCACCGAGCCCGTGCGTTCGTGGTGACGCAGCAGGAACTCCACCACCATCGACGGCGGGAACTTCGGTGCGCCGCCGAAGCCGCCGTTGCGCCGGTCGAACTCGCCCAGCAACGACACCACCGCACCGCCCAGCACCTCGGCGTCCACAGTGGACGGCGGTAGCGGCGTGGCGCGGCGCGAGATCTCCTCCACCACGGCCGAGGCGGACGCCAGCACCTCGTCACCCTGCGTCGTCCACGCCGAGGAGACCGCCTCGACCAGCTGCCGGAACGACGGCATGCCGGGCCGCGGCGACGGCGGGTAGTAGGTGCCCGCGTGGAACGGCTTGGCGTCGGGGGTGAGGAACACGGTCATCGGCCAGCCGCCATGGCCGGTCATGGCCTGCGTGACCTCCATGTACACCGCGTCGACGTCCGGGCGTTCCTCGCGGTCGACCTTCACCGCCACGAAGTGCTCGTTCACGTACGCGGCGATGCCGGCGTCCTCGAACGACTCGTGTGCCATGACGTGGCACCAGTGGCAGGCCGCGTACCCGACGGAGAGCAGCACCGGGACGTCGCGCCGCCGGGCCTCCTCGAACGCCTCGGGGCACCACGGCCACCAGTCGACCGGGTTGTCCGCGTGCTGCAGCAGGTAGGGGCTGGTCGCGTCCGCTAGCCGGTTCGTCATGCGAACAACACTAAATGAGCAGCGGAAACGGCGACTCTCGATCAGACTCGACCGGGTGTTGCTCACCATGACCACCACCCACCGGCCGGCGACCGACCTCGGTCACCTGCTGCACAAGCACCCGGACCGGGCCCAGTCGTTCACGACGAGCTCGGGTGTCGCGCACGTCTTCTACCCGAAGGCGACGCACGAGGAGTGCACGGTCGCCCTCCTGCTGGAGGTCGACCCGGTCGCGCTGGTGCGAGGTCCCGGCAGCACGCTCACCCAGTACGTCAACGACCGCCCGTACGCGGCCGGGTCGTTGCTCACGGTCGCGCTCGGCAGCGTGTTCCGCACCGCCATGAACGGCCGCAGCGACAGCTACCCGGAGCTGGCGCGCACGCCGATCCCGCTGGTGGTCCGCATTCCCGCGCTGCCGCACCGGCTCGCCGACCGGCTGTTCACGCCGCTGGGCTGGACCGTCGAGGTCGACGAGCACGGCGACTCCCGCTACGGCGACGTCACGCTGACCGGCACGGTCAAGCTCAGCGACGCGCTCCGGCACCTGTACGTGCTGCTGCCCGTGCTCGACGGCGGCAAGCACTACTGGGTCGCCGCCGACGAGGTCGACAAGCTGCTCAAGGCCGGTGACGGCTGGCTGGCGCGGCACCCGGACAAGGAGCTGATCACCACCCGGTACCTGGCGCGCAAGCGGCCGCTGGTGCTGTCGGCGCTGGAACGGCTCGCCGAGGTCGACGAGGTCGAGCCGGAGGAGCTGGACAACGCGCTGGCCGAACCGGAGGTCTCGCTCGCCGCGCAGCGCAAGGTGGCCGTGGTCGAGGCGCTCAAGCAGGCGCGGGCCAAGCGCGTGCTCGACCTCGGCTGCGGCGGGGGCGCACTGCTTCGGGTGCTCGTCGACGAACCCGAGTTCACCGAGCTGCACGGCGTCGACGTGTCCGCGAAGGCGCTGCAGGAGGCCGCGCGCAAGCTGAAGCTCGACCGCGTGAACGACCGGGCGCGCGAGCGGATCACGCTGCGGCAGTCGGCTCTGACCTACGCGGACCCCGAGCTCGCCGGGTACGACGCGGCGGTGCTGATGGAGGTCGTCGAGCACGTCGACCCGTCGCGGCTGCCCGCGCTGGAGCACTCGGTGTTCGTGGTCGCGCGCCCGGCGACGGTCCTCGTGACCACGCCGAACGTGGAGTACAACCCGCTCTTCGACACGTTGCCGGAGGGCCGGTTGCGGCACTCCGACCACCGTTTCGAGTGGACTCGCGCGGAGTTCCGGGAGTGGGCGGGAGGTGTGGCCGCACGACGCGGTTACACCGTGCGACATGTGCCGATCGGGCCGGAGGACGCCGAACGTGGCGCACCGACCCAGATGGCCGTGTTCAGCCTGGGGGCGGAGAACTGATGGAACTGAAGATCCCGGACCTGTGCCTGGTGGTGCTGGTGGGCGCCTCCGGCTCGGGCAAGTCCACGTTCGCGCGCAGGCACTTCCTGCCCACGCAGGTGCTGTCCAGCGACTACTTCCGCGGGCTCGTCTCCGACGACGAGAACGACCAGTCGGCGTCCGCGGCGGCGTTCGACGTGCTGCACCACGTCGCGGCGAAGCGGCTGGAAGCCGGCAAGGTCACCGTGGTCGACGCGACCAACGTGCAGGCGCCCGACCGCGCGAAGCTGGTCGAGATCGCGAAGCGCGCGAACGTGCTGCCGGTGGCGATCGTGCTGGACACGCCGGCCGACGTCTGCCTGCGGCGCAACGCATCGCGGCCGGACCGCGACTTCGGCGCGCACGTCGTGAAGCGGCACCGGGCCGCGTTGCACCGGTCGTTGAAGCATCTGGGCAAGGAGGGCTTCAAGCGCGTGCACGTGCTGCGCTCGGAGTCCGATGTGGACAACGCGACCGTCGTGCACGAGAAGCTGCTCAACGACCTGCGGCACGAGACCGGCCCGTTCGACGTGATCGGTGACGTGCACGGCTGCCGCGCCGAGCTGGAGGAGCTGCTCACCGAGTTGGGCTACGCGCTGGTCCGCGACGAGGAGGGGCGCGCGGTCGACGCGCTGCCGCCGGGTGACCGCAGGGCCGTGTTCGTCGGCGACCTGGTCGACCGCGGCCCGGACACGCCCGGTGTGCTGCGGCTCGTCATGGGCATGGTCGCGAACGGCCACGCGCTGAGCGTGCGCGGGAACCACGAGGAGAAGCTGGTCCGCGCGTTGCGCGGGCACAAGGTGACGGTCCGGCACGGGCTGGAGAAGTCGCTGGAGCAGCTCGCGCACGAGCCGGAGGAGTTCCGCCTGGCTGCGCAGAAGTTCTGCGACGGGCTGATCGCGCACTACGTGCTGGACGACGGCAAGCTCGTCGTGGCGCACGCGGGCCTGCCCGAGCGCTACCACGGCCGTGCGTCGGCGAAGGTGCGCAGCTTCGCGCTCTACGGCGACACGACCGGCGAGACCGACGAGTACGGCCTGCCCGTGCGGCTGCCGTGGGCGAACGACTACCGCGGCTCCGCGATGGTGCTGTACGGGCACGTGCTGGTGCCCGAGGCCGAGTGGGTCAACAACACCATGTGCCTGGAGACGGGCGTGGTGTTCGGCGGGAAGCTGACCGCGTTGCGCTACCCGGAGAAGGAGCTCGTCTCCGTCAAGGCGCACCAGGTCTGGTACGAGAACGACCGGCCGTTCCCGCCGCCGGTCGCCGAGCGCGCGCCGGACGTGCTGTCGCTGACCGACGTCACCGGCCTGCGCCGGATCGAGACGTCGGTGATGGGCGCGGTGACGGTGCGCGCGGAGCAGTCGGCCTCGGCGCTGGAGGTGATGAGCCGGTTCGCGATCGACCCGCACGACCTGCTGTACCTGCCGCCGACGATGGCGCCCACGGCGACCTCGCGGCGCGAGGACGTGCTGGAGCACCCCTCCGACGCGTTCGCCGAGTACCGCGCGGCCGGTGTCGCGCAGGTCATCTGCGAGGAGAAGCACATGGGCTCCCGCGCGGTGCTGCTGGTGCGCGAGGAGGGCGGGGCGGTGTACACGCGCACCGGCCGCGCGTTCTTCGACGGCGCGTTGGGCGAGGAACTGCTCGACCGGGTGCGGGAGGCCGTCCGGCCGCTGTTCGCCGAGCTCGCCACCGACTGGCTGCTCCTCGACGCCGAGCTGCTGCCGTGGAACGCCAAGGCCTCCGGCCTGATCCGCGAGCAGTACGCGGCGGTCGGCGCGGCGGCCGGTGGCGCGCTGCCGGTGGCGGTCGAGGCGTTGTCGGCTGCGGCGGCCCGTGGTGTGGACGTGTCGGACCTGCTGGCGCGTACTTCGCGTCGTGCCGCGAACGCCGTTGCGTACCAGGAGGCCTACTCGCGCTACTGCTGGCCCACGAACGGTCTGGAGGGCGTGCGGATCGCACCGTTCCAGCTGCTGGCGGCGGCCGGGCAGACGTTCCACGACCGCTCGCACCTGTGGCACCTGGAGAAGCTGGGTGCGCTGGAGGGTCCGCTGTGGCAGCAGACTCGGCACCTCGTGGTCGACGTCACCGACGAGTCCTCGGTGGCGCGCGGGGTCGGGTGGTGGGAGTCGCTGACAGCGGACGGCGGTGAGGGGATGGTCGTCAAGCCGCTGGCGAACCTGACCCGGCGGGCACAGCCGGGCGTGAAGGTGCGCGGGCGCGAGTACCTGCGGATCATCTACGGCCCCGACTACACCGAGCCGGCGAACCTGGCCCGTCTGCGCAAGCGCAGCCTCGGCCGCAAGCGCGGGCTGGCGTTGCGCGAGTACGCACTGGGCATCGAGGCACTGGAACGGGCAGCACGCGGCGAGCCGTTGTGGCGCGTGCACGAATGCGTGTTCGGCGTGCTGGCACTGGAGTCGGAACCGGTGGACCCGCGACTGTGACGGCCGGGACGCACGCCTGCATCCTGGCGGGCGTGCGCCGGAACCCGGTCAGTCCTTCTTCGGCGCCTTCGCCGGCTCCGCGGTCTCCGCCGGCTCGTCGAACGACGCGGGCAGCTTCCTCAGGTGCTTGTTCATCGAGCGCACCAGGAAGAACACGGCGACGAAGAACAGGATGAGCAGGACGAGGCCGACCGGGGAGGACTTGCCGAAGTCCTCCCCCTGGCCGCCCTTGTCGTCGTTCGTGTTCGACGGCTGCTGAACAGCGACGATCGCAACCGTGTCGGTCCAGGGGTTCACCCCTAGACCTTAACTCCGGCGAACAGGTCGTCTTCGGGCAGCGTCGAGTCGACCTGCGAGCGCACGAGCTCGTACTCCTCGGTCGGCCACACCTCGACCTGGATGTCCATCGGGATGGCGAACCAGCGGCTGGTCGGGTCGATCTGGGTGGCGTGGGCCTTGAGGGCCTCGTCACGGACGTCGAAGTACTCGGAGCACTGGACGCGGGTGGTGACGCGGTCCATCACGTCGGGACGGGCGGCGTCCCAGTTCGCGAGCCACTCGGTGTAGGGCGACTCCAGGCCGCGGGCCTCCAGCGCCTCGTGGAACGCCACCAGCTTCGCGCGGGAGAACCCGTGCGAGTAGTAGACCTTCACCGTGTCCCACGCCCCGCCGAGCTCCGGCTTGTACGAGGCGTCGGCGGCCGCGTCGATCGCGGCCATCGAGATCTCGTGCGTGCGGATGTGGTCGGGGTGCGGGTAGCCGCCGTTCTCGTCGTAGGTGACGATCACGTGCGGGCGGAAGTCGCGGATCGCCTCGACCAGCGACGGGACCGACTCCTCCAGCGGGACGAGGGCGAAGCAGCCCTCGGGCAGCGGCGGCTTCGGGTCGCCCTCGGGCAGGCCGGAGTCCTTGAAGCCCAGCCAGCGGTGCTGGATGCCGAGGATCTTGGCCGCGTTGGCCATCTCCTCGCGGCGGACCTCGATGATGTTCTCGAGCACGTCCGGCTTGTCCATCGCCGGGTTCAGAATGCTGCCCGCACCACCGTCGGTGCAGGTCACAACCATGACGTCGTGCCCTTCCGCGATGTAGCGGGCCATCGTGGCCGCGCCCTTGCTCGACTCGTCGTCGGGATGTGCGTGCACTGCCATAAGGCGCAGCTTGTCGGCCATGACCCCCGTGGTCCTCCTGTGTGAACGGTCCTGCGACACTCAACAACTGAACGTCGAGCACCATTGTTCCCCAGAGGCTTGAGGAGGCGCGGGATAGTGGCACAGCGCGCTCTCCCCGAGGGGCGGTACGGCAAGAGCAGCCGCGCGGCGATGCCCAGGCTCGCGCGGTGGGCGTTACTCGCCGTAGCCGTGGTGGTCGGTGCGGTCGTCGCGTTCGTCGGTTACCGAAATCTCGGCACAAAACCGATCGAGGCCGAACAGACGGCGTTCCAGATCCTCGACAGCGAGCGGGTGCAGGTCACTTTCCAGGTTTCCCGAGACCAACCGGAGCGACCGGCCGTCTGCATCATTCGGGCCCGGTCCAAGGACGGGGACGAAGCGGGTCGGCGTGAAGTTCTGATCCCGCCGGGGAATTCGACCGTTGTCGAGACAACTGTTGTTCGCGGTTCGAAGCCGCCGGTCACCGGCGAAGTGTTCGGCTGCTCCTACCAGGTTCCCGCCTACTTGTCCACGACCTAGCGGCCAAGCGGGTGATCTGCGGTTTAAGCGGCGAGATGAGGAACAAATCGCCGTCGCTGAACGTTGTCTCCGTGTTACTATTGCAGCTCAAGCACGGCCCCGGCGCGGGCCGTGTTTTTCCGTTCCGGGCTGGCGGCCCGGGAACTATCTGGCACACACGCGTGCGCCGGAGCAAGACGAGGAGTTGGTGACCGTGAGCGACACCCAGGTGACCTGGCTGACCCAGGAGGCCTACGACCGGCTCAAGGCTGAGCTGGACGAACTGATCGCGTACCGCCCGGTCATGGCTGCCGAGATCAACGCTCGTCGCGAAGAGGGCGACCTCCGCGAGAACGGCGGCTACCACGCGGCTCGCGAGGAGCAGGGCAAGCAGGAGGCGCGCATCCGCCAGCTGCACGAGCTGCTCCAGGCCGCGAAGGTCGGCGAAGCTCCCACCACGAAGGGTGTCGCGGCACCGGGCACGGTGCTCACGATCCGCTACGAGGGCGACGACGAGACCGAGACCTTCCTGCTGGCGACGCGGGAAGAGGGCGCGCACGGCGAGATGGAGGTCTACTCCCCGTCCTCACCGCTGGGCAAGGCGCTGAACGGCTCGAAGGACGGCGAGACCGTCGAGTACGAGCTGCCCAACGGCAAGCTCCAGAAGGTCACGCTGATCTCCGCGGTGCCGTACTCCGGCTGATCACACGACGTTGCGGAGGGGCGGTCACTGCGGTGACCGCCCCTTCACGCGTTCCAGGAGCGGTCGCACCCGCGGCGGCACCGGCGTGGAGAGCGCGATGGAGGTCGACAGCCTGCGCACGTGCGGCACGTCGACGATGTGGTCGACCACGCGCTGCAGGTCCGCGTTGGACCGCGCGACCATCCGCACGAAGAGGTCGCCCTGCCCGGTCGTGGCGTGCACCTCGCACACCTCGCTGATCGCGGCCAGGCCCTCGCACACCTCCTGCCGGCGGCCCTGCGCGATCTCGACCGTCGCGAACGCGGTCAGCCCGTAGCCCATCGCCCCCAGGTCCAGCGCGGGCGGGAACCCGGTGAGCACACCGCGGGCGGTCAGCCGGTCCAGCCGGGCCTGCACGGTGCCACGTGCGACACCGAGCCTGCGGGAGCATTCGAGGACGCCCAGCCGCGGCTCGTCGGTGAGGAGCAGCAGCAGCCGTGCGTCCAGTTCGTCGACTGTCTGGTCAGAGTGCTCACTCTGCTGGTCTTCGGCCACGCATCACTGTACAAAATGCGCAGCGAAATTGAAGACTGTTGCTCACCCTGTCGGGTCATCTCATGCTGATGAGCATGACGCAGCAGCTTGACGACGTGAGCTACGACCAGCTCCGGCAGCTCGTGGGGTTGGTCGACTACGACGCGACCAAGGACCCCTTCCCCGTGCGCGCCATGGACGCCGTGGTGTTCGTCGCGGGCAACGCGACCCAGACCGCCTGGCTGTACCAGGTGGCGTTCGGCATGGAGCTCGTGGCCTACGCGGGCCCCGAGACCGGCCAGCGCACCCACAAGTCGTTCGTGCTGAAGTCGGGCTCGGCCCGCTTCGTGATCCACGGCGGCGTGCAGCCCGGTTCCCCGCTGCTCGACCACCACCGCAAGCACGGCGACGGCGTCGTCGACCTGGCGCTGGAGGTCGGCAACGTCGACCAGTGCATCGAGCACGCCCGCAAGCAGGGCGCGACCGTGCTGGAGGAGCCGCACGACGTCTCCGACGAGCACGGCACCGTCCGGCTCGCGGCCATCGCGACCTACGGCGAGACCCGCCACACGCTGGTGGACCGCTCGAAGTACACCGGCCCGTACCTGCCCGGCTACGTCGCCAGGACCTCGACCGTCAAGCGCCCGGAAGGTGCGCCGAAGCGCCTGTTCCAGGCCGTCGACCACTGCGTCGGCAACGTCGAGCTCGGCAAGATGGACTACTGGGTCGAGTGGTACAACCGCGTCATGGGCTTCGTGAACATGGCGGAGTTCATCGGCGACGACATCGCCACGGACTACTCGGCGCTGATGAGCAAGGTCGTCTCCAACGGCAACCACCGCGTGAAGTTCCCGCTGAACGAGCCGGCGATCGCGCGGAAGAAGTCGCAGATCGACGAGTACCTCGAGTTCTACGAGGGCGCCGGCGTCCAGCACATCGCGCTGGCCACCAACGACATCATCAAGACCGTCACCGCCATGCGCGACGCGGGCGTGGAGTTCCTCGAGACCCCGGACTCCTACTACGACGACCCCGAGCTGCGCGCCCGCATCGGCGAGGTCCGCGTGCCGATCGAGGTCCTCAAGGAGCACCGCATCCTGGTTGACCGCGACGAGGACGGCTACCTGCTGCAGATCTTCACCAAACCGATCGGCGACCGCCCCACCGTGTTCTACGAGCTGATCGAACGGCACGGCTCGCTGGGCTTCGGCAAGGGCAACTTCAAGGCGTTGTTCGAGGCCATCGAGCGGGAACAGGAGCGCCGCGGCAACCTCTGATGCGCGTTCCCCGGTAGGCTGCCTTACGGGGGACTCACATCGTGGGGAGGTGGCATGGCACTCGTACGACGCGTGGCCGCGGTGATTCCGCTGGTCGGAGCCGTGACCACGGCTGCGGCGCTGACCGGCGCGGCGTTCCTGACCGTGGCCCACGCGGGTTGCGACGAGGCCGGCCGCTTCGTCCGCACCGGCGAGTCGATCGAGTTCGTCGGCGGCTGCGTCAACGGCGCCGACCTACCGGCGGCGCCCACAGCCGACACCGCGGACAACGTGGACAGGTTCGGCGGCTCGAAGAAGCCGTAGTAGCGCTGAGGGCGTCTGCAAGTACCACCAACTCCACGTTGGCCGTACTTGCAGACGCCCTCTTCCCGTTGCTCGGAGTGCACGCGGGGCCCTTTCGTGCACCAGGAGCGCACGCGGGGAGCTTTCGTACTCCTGGTGCACGCGGGGAGCTTTCATGCTCCTGGAAGTGCACGCGGGGAGCTTTCGTGCACCAGGAGCGCACGAAAGGCCCCCGCGTGTAGTGAGGCCCCGCGTGCGGTGGGGCAGCAGAGGGCAGGGGTTAGCCGAGGGCGGCCAGCAGGTCGGACACCAGGTCGTCGCCCGACTCGATGCCCACCGAGACGCGGACCAGGTCGGCGGGGACCTCCAGCATCGAGCCCGCGGTCGAGGCGTGCGTCATCTTGCCGGGGTGCTCGATCAGCGACTCGACGCCGCCGAGCGACTCGGCCAAAGTGAAGAGCTTGGTGCGCGCGCAGACCGCGAGCGCCGCCTCCTCGCCGCCCTCGACGAGGAACGAGATCATGCCGCCGAAGCGGCGCATCTGCTTGGCCGCCACCGCGTGGCCGGGGTGCGACTCCAGGCCGGGGTAGATGACCTTCTTCACGCGCGGGTGGCGGGTGAGGGCCTCGGCGACCAGCTCGGCGTTGTCGGAGTGCTTCTCCATGCGCAGCTCGAGCGTCTTGAGGCCGCGCAGGGTCAGGTAGGCGTCGAACGGGCCGGGGACCGCGCCCGCGCCGTTCTGCAGGAAGCCGAACGCCGCGTCGGTCTCCTCGTCGGAGGTGACGAGGGCGCCGCCGACGACGTCGGAGTGGCCGCCGACGTACTTGGTGGTGGAGTGCAGCACCACGTCGGCGCCGAGCTCCAGCGGGGTCTGCAGGGCCGGGGACGCGAAGGTGTTGTCCACCACCAGCTTGGCGCCCGCGGAGTGGGCGACCTCGGCGATCGCGGCGATGTCGCCGATGTTCAGCAGCGGGTTGGTCGGCGTCTCGATCCACACGAGCTTCGTGGCCGGCGTGATGGCGGCGCGGATCGCGTCGACGTCGGAGACCGGGGCCGGCGAGTGGGTGACGCCCCACTGCGAGAAGACCTTGTCGATCAAGCGGAACGTGCCGCCGTAGGCGTCGTTCGGGATGACGATGTGGTCGCCGGGCTTGAGGAACGCGCGCAGGGCCGTGTCGGTGGCACCCATGCCCGACGAGAACGCACGGCCGAAGCGGCCGCGTTCCAGGGAGGCGAGGGCGGTCTCCAGTGCGCGGCGGGTCGGGTTGCCGGTGCGCGAGTACTCGAAGCCCTGGCGCAGCCCACCGACGCCGTCCTGGGCGTACGTCGACGTCGCGTAGATGGGCACGTTCACCGCACCCGTGGTCGGGTCCGGGTCCTGACCGGCGTGGATCGCCCTGGTCGCGAAGCCGTATGGGGTGCTCATGTCCGAAGGGTACTCACCCGTCCGGCCGCCGACCGGCAGGAGTGCGGAACAGAACAACCCCCGGTCACGGGGACCGGGGGCTGTTCTGGTGAGGTCTTACCAACCCTGCTGCTGGCCGTAGCCCTGCTGCGGCGGCTGGCCGTAGCCACCCTGCTGCGGGTAGCCGCCGGTGCCCGGCTGCTGGAAGCCGCCGGTGCCACCGCCGTACGGCGAGGCCGTCTCCGGGGCGTTGATCACGATGGTCTTCATGATCTTGTCGGCCCAGGTCTGGTTCTTCGGCTCCCACAACGGGGCGAGGAAGCCCGCGTTGCACGGCAGCGAGTCGACGACGTGGCACAGCTGGCGCACGAAGGTGGTGCCGGCGCCGAGCGGCTGCAGCGTCTCCTCGGAGACGAGCTTGATCTTGGCGATCTTCTTGCCGATCGTCTGGCCGGTCGCGCCCTGCCTGATGATCAGGTTCCAGATGTAGAACCCGAACAGCGCCAGGTAGAGCACGATGCCGATGATCGCGAAGATCCACGCGGCGTCGGGGCCGATGCCCGCGCCGACGAGGCCCAGCACGAACGCGACGAGCCACACCACGACGACCGGCGCCGCGACGTCGATCAGGTAGCCCACGAACCGCGAGCCCCACTCGGCGTAGCCGGTGGGAGGCGGCGGCGGGAAGCCGGGAGCGCCGCCGTAGGAGGGCTGGCCGTAGGGCTGCTGCTGCGGCTGGCCGTACGGCGAGCTCTGCGGAGCGCCGTAGGGCTGCTGCTGGTGCTGCTGCGGCTGGCCGTACGGGCTCGACTGCGCGGGCTGGCCGTACGGGTTGGACTGCACGGGCTGCCCGTACGGGTTCGACTGCGGAGCGCCGTAGGCGGGCGGCTGCGGAGCACCGTACGGGGGCGGCTGCTGGGCGGGGAACCCGCCGGAGCCGGGACCCTGTGCCGGGAAACCGCCGGAGCCGGGAGCGCCGGCCGGGGGCACCTGCCCCGGGCTGACGACCTGGGTGGCGTCCGCGTTCTGCTGCGGCGCGGCAGGCGTCTGACCAGGCGAGACGACCTGCGTGGCGTCCGGGTTGTGGGACGCCTGCGGCTGCCCACCTCCTGGGACGACCTGCGTGGCGTCCGCGTTTGGCTGCTCGTGCTGCGGCTGACCGCCGAACGGATTTCCTGGCGGCTGCGGAGCGTTCATCCGGTTTCCAACCCCCTTGGCTGGGCCGTGTGTGTATGAGTCTGGTTGATCTGGGGCGTCACGCTATCGGACGTACGGCCTTCTACGTTCAGCGACCAGCCAAGAAACCGAGAATGTCCTGCCTCGTCACGACACCGGCGGGCTTTCCGTCCTCCAGCACCAGCGCGCCGTCGGCGTGGGTCATGGCGTTCATGGCCACACTCACCGGCTCACCGGCGCCCAGCGTGGGCAGCGGGGCGCCCATGTGCTTGTCGAGGCGGTCGGCCAGCTGGGCCTTGCCGGTGAACAGCGCGTCGAGCAGGTCGCGCTCGTTGACCGCGCCGGCGACCTCGGCCGCCATGACCGGCGGTTCGGCGTTCACGACGGGCATCTGCGAGACGCCGAACTCGCGCAGGATCGCCACCGCGTCGCCGACGGTCTCGTTCGGGTGCGCGTGCACCAGGTCGGGCAGCTGGCCGCCCTTGCGGCGCAGCACGTCGCCGACGGTCGCGCCGGTCGAGTCGGGCGGCAGGAAGCCGTAGGAGGCCATCCAGCGGTCGTTGAAGACCTTCGACAGGTAGCCGCGGCCGCCGTCGGGCAGCAGCACGACCACGACGGCGTCCTCGGGCAGGTCCCGCGCGATGCGCAGCGCCGCGGCGGCGGCCATGCCGCAGGAGCCGCCGACGAGCAGGCCCTCCTCGCGGGCCAGGCGCCGGGTGACGTCGAACGAGTCCGCGTCGGAGACCTCGACGATCTGGTCGCAGACGGTCTTGTCGTAGGTCTCCGGCCAGAAGTCCTCGCCGACACCCTCGACGAGGTACGGCCGGCCGGTGCCGCCGGAGTAGACCGAGCCCTCCGGGTCCGCGCCGATGATCTTCACCGCGCCGTCCGAGACCTCCTTGAGGTAACGGCCGGTGCCGGAGATCGTGCCGCCGGTGCCGACGCCCGCGACGAAGTGCGTGATCTTGCCCGCCGTCTGGCGCCACACCTCGGGGCCGGTCTGGTGGTAGTGGCTCGCCGGGTTCTCCGGGTTCGCGTACTGGTTGGGCTTCCACGCGCCGGGGATCTCGCGGACCAGCCGGTCGGAGACGTTGTAGTACGAGTCCGGGTGCTCGGGCGCGACGGCGGTCGGGCACACCACGACCTCGGCGCCGTAGGCCTTGAGGACGTTGCGCTTGTCCTCGCTGACCTTGTCGGGGCACACGAACACGCACTTGTAACCCTTGCGCTGGGCGACCAGCGCGAGGCCGACACCGGTGTTGCCCGAGGTGGGCTCCACGATCGTGCCGCCGGGCTGCAGCTCGCCGGACTTCTCGGCCGCCTCCACCATGCGCAGCGCGATGCGGTCCTTCACGCTGCCGCCCGGGTTCAGGTACTCGACCTTGGCCAGGACGGTCGCCTTGATGCCCGAGGTCAGGGAGTTGAGCTTGACCAGCGGCGTGTTGCCCACCAGGTCGACGACGTGCTCGACGTACTCCACCGCTGTACTCCCCACTCCCACTCTCCGAGATAGCGCACGAAGCGTAGCTCTAGTGGCAGCGGAGGTTGATTCGAACGGTGATGCCGACGATTCCAGGGGAGAGGGGGTGGTGCGGATGCTCGGCACGGGACACCTGCGCGCGGCCGCCATGACCGCCGCGACGCTCGGCGGGCTGTCCGGGGCGCTCGTCGGGCTGCTGAACGAGCAGGGCAGACGGGCCCGCGTGGCCATCGGCGTGCTGGAACACCTGTGGCCCGCACCCGACGGCGTGTACCGCGACGACGGCCGGGACCCGCTGCGGCTGGCGGTGCTCGGCGACTCGATGGCGGTCGGCGTCGGTGTGACGCACCCCTCGCAGATGCCGGGCGTGTTGCTGGCCGGGGCGCTGGCCGAGGAGGCGGACCGGCCGGTGCGGCTGTCGACGTACGCGATCAGCGGCTCGACGACCCGCGACCTGGTGCCGCAGGTCGACGCGGCGCTGCCGGGCGAACCGCAGGCGGCGCTGGTCATCATCGGCGCGAACGACGTGACGACGCGGACGCGGGTGCGCGACTCGGCGGCGTTGCTGGGCGAGCAGGTCCGCCGGCTGCGCGCCGCCGGGTGCGGTGTCGTGGTCGGCACCTGCCCCGACCTCGGGATCGTGCGGCCGATCCCGCAGCCGCTGCGGGCGATCGGGCGGCGGTACAGCCTGCGGCTGGCGGCGGCGCAGACGGCGCAGGTGCGGCGGGCGGGCGGCGTCGCGGTACCGCTGGGGAACCTGCTGGCACCGGAGTTCACCGCGCGGCACGCCGACATGTTCAGCTCCGACCGCTTCCACCCCAGCGCCGCCGGCTACGAGGCGGCAGCCGGTGTGCTGCTGGCGCCGTTGTGCCGGGTGGCGGGGTTCCTGCCGGAGTGGGCGGCGGCGCCGGTGCCGTTGCGCTCGGCGGCGGCGCTGGCGGTGGGCGCGTCGCGGTGGCCCGCGTGGCTGCACCGGCGGCACGCGTGAGTTCCGGAAATCCTCGTCACGTGCGCTGGCCGGGGTGAGCGGGCGTTAACTAGGCTCGGCTGCGACCTTGACCCCCAACGAGGAGCTCCCCGATGCCTGAGGCCGTGATCGTCTCCGCCGCCCGCTCCCCCATCGGCCGCGCGGGCAAGGGCTCGCTGAAGGACGTGCGGCCCGACGACCTCGCCGCGCGGATGGTGAAGGCGGCGCTGGACAAGGTGCCGCAGCTCGACCCGGCGCAGATCGACGACCTGATGCTCGGCTGCGGCCTGCCCGGCGGCGAGCAGGGCTTCAACATGGCGCGCGTCGTGTCCGTGCTGCTGGGCCACGACACCCTGCCCGGCACGACGATCACCCGCTACTGCGCCTCGTCGCTGCAGACCACGCGCATGGCCCTGCACGCCATCAAGGCGGGCGAGGGCGACGTGTTCATCTCCGCGGGCGTCGAGACGGTGTCGCGCTTCGCCAAGGGCAGCTCCGACTCGTGGCCGGACACCCACAACCCGCTCTTCGCCGACGCCGAGGCCCGCACGGCCTCCGTCGCCGCCTCCGGCGCCTCGACGTGGGACGACCCGCGGGTGTCCGGTGCCCTGCCGGACGTCTACGTCCCGATGGGCCAGACCGCGGAGAACCTGGCACTGCTGAAGGGCGTCTCCCGCAAGGAGATGGACGAGTTCGGCGTCCGTTCGCAGAACCTCGCCGAGAAGGCGATCGCAGACGGCTTCTGGGCCCGCGAGATCACCCCGGTGACGCTGCCCGACGGCACTGTCGTCTCCACCGACGACGGCCCGCGCGCCGGCGTCACCTACGAGGCCGTGTCGCAGCTCAAGCCCGTGTTCCGCCCGGACGGCCGGATCAACGCCGGCAACTGCTGCCCGCTCAACGACGGCGCGGCCGCCCTCGTGGTCATGTCCGACACCAAGGCCCGCGAACTCGGCATCACGCCGCTGGCGCGGATCGTCTCCACCGGCGTCTCCGGCCTGTCGCCGGAGATCATGGGCCTCGGGCCGGTCGAGGCCTCGAAGCGCGCGCTGGCGCTGGCGGGCCTGTCGATCTCCGACATCGACCTCGTGGAGATCAACGAGGCGTTCGCGGCCCAGGTCATCCCGTCCTACCAGGACCTCGGGATCGACCTGGACCGGCTGAACGTTAACGGTGGCGCCATCGCCGTCGGCCACCCGTTCGGCATGACCGGCGCGCGGATCACCACGACCCTGATCAACTCGCTCCAGTTCCACGACAAGCAGTTCGGTCTGGAGACGATGTGCGTGGGCGGTGGCCAGGGCATGGCGATGGTGCTGGAACGCCTCAGCTGATCCTGGACCGATTCCAAGATCTGCAATTTGCCACTTGCAAGTAGCTCCGTTTCACCCGAACGGAGCTACTTGCCCACCACCGTTCTGCCGATGACCTGAATCGTCCAGCAATGGCGTCATCGGGCGAGGGGAAGTCCGTCCCTACCGACGAGTCAGGAGGTTGGGACATGCCCTATGTGTGGTGGCAAAGCGAATACGACCTGCAATGCCACGCGTTCTCGCTCGACCAGGCCCGTGGTTCCCGCCGCAGTTTCTACGAGGCGGTGTGCGAGCACTCGGTGCCCGATGAACGGGTGTCGCGTTCGCAGGTGGGGGCCCTCTGCACGGACTGCCTGATCAAAATCGGCACCGAGCTGCCGGACGTGCGCTGGCGGGTCTAGCGCACGAGCCGCATGCCGACCGACGCCGGGGCGCTCTCGGTGAAGCCGTGCCGTTCGTAGAGACGACGGCCGGGCGGGTCGGCGAGCAAGCTGACGTACGCGTCGGGCGAGTGGTCGCCGATGCGGTCCAGCAATGCGGTCATGATCGCGTCACCGATGCCTTTGCGCTGGTGGCGCGGCAACACCGCCATGTCGATGATGTGGAAGTACCAGCCACCGTCGCTCAGCACGCGACCCATGCCCACGGTTTCACCTGATTCCGCGTGAATCGCGCGAACAGTGGCCCACGCGCCGTTGATGCCGTTCTCGGCTTCCTCACGACTGCGCGCGCTCAGGCCGGATTCCTCGCGCAGGCGCAGGTAGTCGTCGACGGTCGGCGGACTCATCTCCAGGCGGTACCCGTTTTCCACGCGACCCAGCCTACAAATGCAGAAGGGCGCCCCGCCGCAGCGGAACGCCCTCCGATCGGATGCCCGGACGTCAGTCCGAGTTGAAGTACGAGAGCAGGCGCAGGATCTCGGTGTAAAGCCACACCAGGGTGACCGTGAGACCGAACGCGATCTGCCACGCGAACTTGGCCGGCACGCCGGCCCGGATCGCCTGGTCCGCGGCGTCGAAGTCGATCAGGAAGCTGAACGCCGCGAGGCCGATGCAGACGAGGCTGAAGATGATCGCGAGCGTGCCGCCGGAGCGGAGGCCGAGGCCGCCGGTCGTGAAGAAGCTCATGATCAGGTTGAAGAGCATCAGGACGGCGACGCCGATGATCGCGCCGGTGATCCACTTCGTGAACTTCGGCGTGACGCGGATCGCGCCGGTCTTGTAGACGACCAGCATGCCGGCGAAGACGCCGATCGTGCCGATGATCGCCTGGCCGATCACCACGACACCCTGGCCGGGGTTGCCGGTCCAGCCGTCGATCAGCCGCCCGATGATCCCGCTGAACGCGCCGAGGAAGACACCCTCGACGGCGGCGTAGGCGATGACGAGGGGCGGGCTCGGGACGCGCTTGAACGAGATGATCAGCGCGAGCACGAGTCCGATGATCGCGGCCGGGAACAGCAGTACCCAAGCCTGCATCAGGTAGGTGATGACGGCGGTGACCGCCACCACGGCCAGCGTGATGCCGGTCTTGGTGACGACGTCGTCGATCGTCATCGGCCGCTCGCTGGTCAGCGGCGGCGGGGCCTGCTGGTAGCCGGCTTCGGGCTGTCCGAAGCCTGCATAGCCTCCGTACCCGCCGCCGGTCGGCAGGTTACGGAAAGCCGGGTTGCTGCTGGAGCGCACCTGGTCCTCCTGGGGCGTTGCTTTACGCCGTCACGGGTACAACGAGCACGCTGGGTGCCAGGTTCCCCGTCGGTAAAGCCGACTTTACTCGCACAAGCGATCACACGTGCGCTAATAGTGTGCGAACTCGCGCGAAGACTCCGGAGCGTGACCTGACCACGGCGTGTCGCGGCGTGTCCGGCCCCGTGCGCGTAACGCCGATCACATAACATTCACGATCACACCCTGCGCAGCGCCCTAGTTCCCCCTCGTGGCGGCTTGTCCCCGAAGTGGGCTACCGACAAGCTCGCACGCGGGATATGTACAGGTCAGAGGGGACCACGATTCACCATGGGCTGGAAACGTCTTGCCGCAGTGGCTGCGGTCTCGGGGCTCGCGCTCCTGACCGCCCCCGCGACGGCGACAGCGGTCGGTGTCAAGGGCATCGGCTACAACGCGACAGAGGTCCAGCCCAACGCCACCACGGGTTCGGAGTGGCACGGGTCGTACGTGTGGCAGGACAAGCACGTGTGGTGCGTGCAGTACGCCCTGCCCGCTCCCGACAGCGCGGTGGGCTACCAGCCCGGTGACGAGCTGCTGACGAAGGCGGGCAAGAAGCTCGCGCCCGACGTGGCCGCGAACATCTCCTACCTCCTGCTGCGCTACTCCACGACCAAGTCGGCGGAGGAGGCGGCGGCGCTCGCGCACCTGCTGCACAGCTGGACCGCGGCGCCGGACGGTGCGGTGAACTTCGACGCGAAGGACCCGCGCTACCTCGCCTACAACGCCGAGTGGTACGCCGCCCGGCTGCCCGCGCCCGTGCTGGAGGCCGTCGCGCGGATGCGGGCCGACGCCGAGGCCAACCGCGGCCCGTGGAAGCTCGCCGCGACCGCGCCGCAGGAACCGCTCGTCATCGGCACCGAGTCGACGTGGACCGTGTCGCTGCTCAAGCAGAACGACAAGGGCGTCTCCGGCGCGCCGATCAGCTTCGCGCTGACCGACGCCACGCTCGTCGACGGCAGCGCGGAGGGCAAGGTCACCACCGACGCGAACGGCAGCCCGGTCGCGCTCAAGGTCGTCCCCACCGGCCCGAAGCCGGCGATCGCGGTCACCGCCGACTCCCCCGCGGACAAGCCGGTCGTGCACCAGCCGATCCAGACCGAGAACATGCAGCGGATCGTCACCACCGGCGGCGAGAAGAAGCTGACCGCCGCCGCCAACGCCCAGGCCAAGACCGCTCCGGGCGCCGTGAAGATCACGAAGATCGACTCGGAGACCAAGAAGGCCATCGCGGGCGTCGCGCTGCGCGTCACCGCCAAGGACCAGACGAGCCCCGCGCTCAAGCAGGACGACAGCCCGCTGGTCGGCACGGACGGCAAGCCGCTGGTGCTGCAGACCGGCGCCGACGGCACGGTCGAGGTGCCGGACCTGCGCACGCCGCAGGAGATCTGCCTCGTCGAGGTGGCCGCGCCGAAGGGGTATGAGGAGTTCTTCGACGCGAAGGCACCACCGGCCGCGTGCGGGTCCGTCGGCCCCGGCTCGACGCTCGCGCTGGAGCTGGTGAACAAGCCGAACACCCCGGTCGTGCCCAGCACGATCCCGGCGGGCACGGAGGGCAGCACGCCGGTCGCGACCGCGTCGTTCGACTCGCAGCTGCGCCCCGGTCTGCTGCTCTCGGTGGGTGGCCTGGTGCTGCTCGGCGGGGCACTGGCAGGCTTGCTGGTGTGGCGCAGGCAGTGAGTTCCCGGGCTTTCCTGACCGGCGTGCTGGTGGTGGGCGTCGCCGCCACCAGCGTGCTGGTCACCTCGTCCGAGACCGACGTCCTCGCGGGACGGCCGGTCGCGGACGAGATCCCCGTGGTCGGGCCCGGTCCTGTCGGCGACAGCATGAGCACCGGCAGGGGCGCCGACCTCACCGGGTTGATCGGCGGCGCGAACACCGGCAACGCCAAACCGGTCGAGCCCGCACCACCGCAGCAGCAACAGCCCGCGCCGCCCAAGGCCGGTCCCGGTTCGGTGCGGCTGCCCGCCGGTGGCTCGGCCACTCTGGTGCGGCGCGAGGTCAAGGACGGCGTGCTGCCGGTGCCCGACGGCATCGGCGAGGCGACCTGGTGGGGCACCGAGCTGGCGGGCGCCGAGGGCGCGACCGTGCTGGCCGGGCACGTCGACTGGAAGGGCGCGAAGGGACCGTTCGCCGAGCTGTGGCAGGCGCAGAACGGCCGTGAGGTCGTCGTCGCCGACAGCGCGGGCGAGGAGTTCCGGTTCAAGATCCGGCAGATCGAGACGGTCCGCAAGGAGGAGCTGCCGGCCCGCGCGCTGGAGCTCTTCGGGCCGCGCGGCCCGCACCGGCTGGTGCTGGTCACGTGCGGGGGTACCTGGATCGGTGGGCAGCAGGGCTACGAGGCGAACCGAGTGGTGATCGCCGACCCCGTCAGGTGACCAATCGCCTCCCCGGCGCAACCCGTTCGGGTGACCGATCGTCTCCTACTGTGTGAAGCGCTGGGGATGGTTGACCACGGGCGTGGCTCTGGCACTGGCACTCGTGCTGGTGATGACGCTGAGTCCGCACGACGACCCGGACCAGCAGGCGGAGAACGGCCCGCTGCCGATGGCGCCCCGCCTTCCGACTCCGAAGGAGTCCGGACCCGCACCGCGGGTGCCTGGGCCCACGCCGGAACAGCTCGCGAAGCAACCGTGGATGCACAAGCTGGCTCAGGGTGAGAAGCCGCCGCAGTTCGTGCTCTTCTCCTTCGACGGCGCGGTGTCCAAGCAGCACTGGGACAAGGTGCTCCCGGTCGCCAGGCAGACGGGCGCGCACGTCACCGGCCTGCTGTCCGGCGTGTACATGCTGGCCGACCAGGACCGGACGCTGTACCAGCCGCCCGCGGGTCTCAAGCGGGGCCGGTCGGACATCGACTTCGGCGGCAGCAGGCAGGACATCGAGGCCAGGATCGGCTACCTGAACCAGGTGATCGCCGACGGCCACGAGATCGGCACGCACTACAACGGCCACTTCTGCTCCGGTGGCAGCCAGCCCTCGGTGGACAAGTGGGACAACGCCGCCTGGAACGCGGAGCTGGCGCAGTTCCGCCTGATCGTCGACAAGGCGCGGTCCGAGGGCTTCCGGTTGCCCGCCGACGCGGTCCGGGGTGGACGGACGCCGTGCCTGGAGGGCAACTGGGACGAGGCCTTCCCTGCGATGGCCGCCCACGGCCTGGTCTACGACACCAGCCAGGTCGCGCTCGGCGTCCAGTGGCCGTCCGTCCAAAGGGGACTGTACGAGTTCCCGATGCCCGAGGTGCGCGTCCCCGCGCTGGGCCGGCAGGTCGTGATGATGGACTTCAACCTCTGGTACGCGCTCAACGGCGCCAAGGAGGAACCGGCGCGCGCCCCGGAGTTCACGCAGATCGTCGTCGACACGTACCGGTCGGTGTACCGGGCGGCGCTGAACGGCAACCGCGCGCCGCTGGTGATCGGCAACCACTTCAACGAGTGGAACGGGTCGGCGTTCTCCACGGCGATGGAGCAGTTCCTCGGCGAGGTGTGCGGCAAGCCGGAGACGGTGTGCGCCACCTACACCGAGGTCATCCAGTGGATGCAGCTGCAGGACCCGGCGGTCCTCGACCAGCTCCGCCGGATGCCCGCCGCCCGCAACTGACCCCACCTCCCGACGTCACCCACTCGTGTCCGCCTACGGCACGCGGGGACCCTTCGTACCCCAGAAGCGCACGAAAGGTCCCCGCGTGCCGAAGCAGCGGTGCGCGAACGGGTGGGTCAGGCGTCGGTGGAGACGATGCGGTCGTCGGTCGAACCGGGTTGACCGTTGGCGTCCTGGTTGGACGTGCCGAACCACAGGGTGCCGTCCGGTGCGGGAGCGATCGAGCGCACCCGGCCGTAGGCGCCGGTGAACAACGCCTGCGGCGTGCCGAGCGTGGTGCCGTTGACCGGGACCTTCCAGATCCGGCGGCCGGTGACGGCGCCGACGTAGAGCGCGTTCTTGTGCAGGGCGATGCCGGTCGGGCCCGCCAGCCGGTTGGACCACGTGACGGCCGGGTTCGTCATGCCGGCGACGTTGCAGTTGCCCTCGCACGTCGGCCAGCCGTAGTTCTTCCCGGCCTCGATGCGGTTGATCTCGTCGGTCGTGTTGTTGCCGAACTCGGTGGCGTACGCGGTGGTGCCGACCCAGGTGATGCCCTGGGGGTTGCGGTGGCCGATCGTGTACACGACGCTGTTCGCGCGCGGGTTGCCGCTCGCCGGCCTGCCCGCGGTGTCGAAGCGCAGCATCTTGCCGCCCAGCGAGTTCCAGTTCTGCGCGTTGGCCGTGTTCTGCGCGTCGCCGGTGGTCGCCCACAGGTAGCCGTCCGGACCGAACTCCAGGCCGCCGCCGTTGTGGTAGCGGTTCTTCGGGATGCCGGTGACGATCGGCTGCGGCGTGCCGCCCAGCGCGAGCTTGGCGATCCGGTTGTCGGTCGCCGTCGAGTAGTAGATGAAGACCGAGTTGTCGGTCGCGAACGTCTTCGACACCGCGAGGCCGAGCAGTCCGCCCTCACCGCCCGTGCTCTGGGCCGCTTCCACGGTGTCGAGCTCGGTCACGGTCGTGCCGCTGAGCTTCTTGATCTTGAACGTGTCCCGTTCCGTGAAGATGCCGCTGCCGTCGGGCAGGAACTCGATGTCCCAGGGGATGTCCAACCCGCTGGCGAGGGTCCGCTCGGCCTGCGCGGAGGGTCCGTCCTGCGCGGAGGCCGGGATCACGCAGAGGGAGGCGGCGACGGCGGTGCAGGCTGCCGCTGCCGCGATACGACGAGCACGCATGTGTGCTCTCCTTCGGGTCCGCTCGTGGTTTCAGTCTGCGGCGGAGGTGTTGCAGGGCGTGTTTACCCAATCACAGCTCGCACAAACCCACAACGCTCATCGGATGTTTCGATACAACCATCCGTCTTGCAAGGCCTGAAAGGCGGTTCCGCTCCGATGATCTTTGGGAACCTTGTGAACGGTCTAGCGCGATCCACGCGGGACGTCCTACGGTGAAAGTCGCCGCCGCGCCCCACGGAAGAGCCGCGCGTGCCCTTCCCGGGCACGCCGTAGACCCGAGGAGTCGCGCATGAACGTTGCCGCTACCGCTACCGAGCACAAGCTTCCCGAGGTCAAGCGCGAGTGGGTGAAGCCCGACTTCCGCGACTTCGACACGCCCATGGAGGTCACCGCCTACGCGGCCCGCAGCTGACGCGGCCCGCACCGGGACCCTCGCGGCGGCGGGGGCCCCGGTCTCCCGCACTCCCCTGCTGGCAACGGCATCTGCAAGTACCACCAACACATGATCGAATCGTCGTCGAAGCCAGGGGAGCGAACGCGACGGGTACGACTTCTGGCCAACCGCTGAGGAGTGCACGCTGATGAAAGCCGTGTCCGCCCAGGAGTTCGTTGCGGAGCTCCGCGCGCTGGCCCCGCGGTACTGGGACAGCCACCCGTTCCACCTGCGCATGCACGAGGGCGGTCTGAGCAAGCACGAGCTGCAGGCGTGGGCCGCGAACCGCTGGTACTACCAGCGCTGCATCGCGCAGAAGGACGCCGCGATCCTGTCGAACTGCCCGGTGCCGGAGGTCCGCCGCCAGTGGCGCGAGCGGATCGTGTGGCACGACGGCACGGGACCCGGTGAGGGTGGCGCCGAGAACTGGCTGCTGCTCGCCGAGGCGGTCGGGCTGACCAGGGACGAGGTGCTCGACGAACGGCACGTGCTGCCCGGCGTCCGGTTCGCCGTCGACGCCTACGTGAACTTCGCGCGCACCAGGCCGTGGGTCGAGGGGGTCGCCTCCGGGCTGACCGAGATGTTCTCGGGTGCGTTGATGCGCAAGCGACTCGCGGCGTTGCGGGAGCGGTACCCGTGGATCGCCGAGGAGGGGTTCGCCTACTTCACCGACCGCATCCGGGCGGTCGCCGGCGAGGGACAGGCCACTGTGGACGTCGTGGTCGGGCACGCCCGCACCCGCGAACAGCAGCTGGCGGCCGTGGCGGCGCTGGCGTTCAAGTGCGACGTGCTGCGGGCCGTGCTGGACGCCGTCGACTACTACTCGGGCAGGGGCAGGCCGTGCTAGCACTCGGCGCCGTGCCGCGCATCCGGCGTGGGGTGAAACGCGGCTACGACCAGATCCGCTCCGCGCACGTCGTGCTGTTCCCCGAGGGCGTGCTGGTGCTCAACGAGACCGCCGCCTCCGTCGTGGCGCTGTGCGACGGCGTCCGGTCGGTGGGGGACATCGCGCTGGCGCTGGGCGACGAGTATGCCGGCGTCGAGCCCGCGGACGTGGCGGAGCTGGTGGCGCGGCTGGTGGACCGGAGGGTGGTCGACGTCGATGGCTGAGGCACCGTTCGGCCTGCTCGCCGAGCTCACGCACCGCTGCCCGCTGCAGTGCGGGTACTGCTCGAACCCGGTGGAGCTGGTGCGCAGGGACGCCGAGCTGCCCACCGAGGACTGGCTGCGCGTCTTCGACCAGGCCCGCTCGCTGGGCGTGTTGCAGGTCCACCTGTCCGGCGGGGAACCGCTGCTGCGACCGGACCTCCCGGAGCTGGTGGCGCACGCGAACAGCCTCGGCTGCTACGTCAACCTCGTCACGTCCGGTGTGGGCCTGTCCCGCGACCGGCTGCACGACCTGGCCGGGCGCGGCGTCGACCACGTGCAGCTCTCCTTGCAGGACGCGACCAAGGCAGGCAACGACCGGATCGCGGGCATCAAGGCGTTCGACCGGAAGGTCGAGGCAGCGGCCCTCATCCGCGCCGAAGGCCTGCCGCTGACCGTGAACACCGTGCTGCACCGGCAGAACCTCGACAACGTCGCCGGGATCATCGCGCTGGCCGAGCGGCTGGGCGCGGAACGGCTGGAGCTCGCCAACACCCAGTACTACGGCTGGGCGCTGCGCAACCGGGCGGCGTTGCTGCCCACGCGCGACCAGCTGGCGGCGGCCGGCCCGGTCGTCGCCGCGGCGCAGGAACGGCTGCGCGGGGTGATGGAGATCGTCTACGTCATCGCCGACTACCACGAGGCGCACCCGAAGCCGTGCATGTACGGGTGGGGTGCGCGGCAGCTGACCGTGGCGCCCGACGGCTCGGTGCTCCCCTGCCCCGCCGCCACCGTGATCCCGACGCTGCCGGTCGAGAACGTGCGCGACTCGTCGTTGCACGACATCTGGCACGACTCGCCGTCGTTCACCGCCTTCCGCGGCTTCGACTGGATGCGGGACCCGTGCCGGTCGTGCCCGCGCAAGGAGGTCGACTTCGGCGGCTGCCGGTGCCAGGCGTTCCAGCTCACCGGTGACGCCGCCGCCACCGACCCGGTGTGCTCGCTGTCGCCGCATCGGTCCACTGTGGACCTGATTCTGGCGACCGAGGTGGCACCGGCGGTCGAACCGGCCGTGGCCATGCGGAGGATGTCGTGAAGGCGGTCCTGCTGGGCACCGCGGCCGGCGGCGGGTTCCCGCAGTGGAACTGCGCCTGCGCGCTGTGCGTCCGCGCCCGGTCCGGCGAGCTGCCCGCCCGGTCGCAGGACTGCCTGGCGGTCAGCGCCGACGGCACGCGCTGGTGGCTGGTCAACGCCTCGCCGGACATCCGCACGCAGCTCGTCGCCTGCGCGCTGCTGAACCCCGGTCCCGGCCCGCGCGAGACCCCGGTGCGCGGCGCCCTGCTCACCGACGCAGAGCTCGACCACGCGCTCGGCCTGCTGACGTTGCGCGGCGGCACGGGCCTGGCGGTGTGGGCGCCGGGCCCGGTGCTGCACGCGTTGCGCGACCGGTTCGACCTGCGCTCGGTGGTCGACGGGTACGCACCCGTGGACTGGCGCGAGGTCACCACCGCCGAGGTCGAGCTCGACGGCCTGCGGGTGACGGCGGTCCCGATCAGCGGCAAGCGCCCGAAGTACGCGCGGTCGTCCACCGTGGAGGGCGATTGGGTGGTCGCCTACCGGTTCGCCGACCCGGTCACCGGTGGTGTGCTGGTCTACGCGCCGTGCCTCGCGCACTGGCCGGACGGGTTCGACGACGTGGTGGCCGGGGCGGACTGCCTGGTGCTCGACGGCACGTTCCACGCGGCCTCCGAGATGGGCACGGCGACGGGCAGCGGGTCCGGGCAGGCCGCGATGGGCCACCTGCCGATCACGGCGAGCCTGCCGCGGTTGCGGCGGTTCCCGGCCGTGCGGCGGATCTACACGCACCTCAACAACACCAACCCGGTGCTGGACCCGGACTCGCCGGAGGCGGCACAGGTGCGCGCGGCGGGGGTGGAGCTCCCGCAGGACGGCACGGTGCTCGAACTTTGAGGTGCCCGGACTCTGAGGTGCCCCGGACCCCGAACGGGCCAGAATGGGCGGATGTCCTTCGTGATCGGTGGTCGTCCGCTGGCCGAGCGGATCGTCGCGGAGCTGCCGTCGTTCGTGCGGCTCGTGCTCGCGGAGATCACCGACCGGGTGCCCGGCTACCGGCAGCTGCCCGCCGAGGAGCTCTCCGGTGACATCGCCCGCGTGATCGAGGGGACGCTGCGGGCGTTCGCGCGGGTGCTGCGCAGCCGGGAGCTGCCGACGGCCGACGAGCTGCGGTTCCTGCGCGAGTCGGCGGCCCGGCGTGCGGAGGAGGGCGTGCCGGTGGACGTCGTGCTCACGGCGTACCACGTGGGCATCCAGGTGGTGTGGGACGTGCTGGTGCCCGAGGCGCGGCCGGAGGAGGTCGGCGAGGTGCTGGCGCTCAACGCGCTGGCCATGCGGTACCTGCAGCTCGTGACGCCGGTGGTGAGCGCCGGGTACCTCGACGAGCGGCAGACGATGTTCGACGACGAGCGGTCGGCGCGGCACACGCAGCTGACCGGGCTGCTCGACGGCACGCGGGTCGCGGACGGGCCCGTGGTGGTGCTGGCGCTGCACGTGCCGCCGCACCCGGACGAGCTGACCGACGGGGTGGACACGGCCGTGGCCGGGCGGCGCAAGCTGCGGCGGCTGCGCACCGAGCTGGAACGGCACAGCCGCGAACCGGTCCTGTCGGCGCTCACCCCCGACGGCGGGATCGTGCTGCTGCCGGGTGAGGACGAACGGGCCGACCGGGTCGTGGCGGACGCGGCACGGGCCGCCGGGGTGTCGTTGACGGTGGCGGCGGTCGCGGCCCCGCCGTCCGGGGTCGCGGCCGCCGCCGGGCTCGCCCGCGAGGTGCTCGCCGTCGCCGTGCGCTCGGGTCCCGGCCTGTACCGGCTGGCCGACGTGCTGCTGGAGTACCAGCTGTCCCGGCCGAGCGCGGCGCTGGAACCGCTGGCCGCGGTCGTGGCGCCGTTGTCCGACGAGCTCGTGCAGACGCTGGAGGTCTACCTGCGCCGCGGGTCGCGCCGGCCGGCCGCCACCGAGCTGCACGTCCACCCGAACACCGTGGACTACCGGCTGCGCAGGGTCGCGGAGCTCACCGGCCTCGACCCGACGCGGATCGAGCACGTCACGCTGCTGGCGGCTGCCCTGGCCGCGCGGCGCGCGCGACCGTAGCGCCGAACGCGGCCATGCCGGCGGCGTTGGGGTGCAGCGGCGCGGCGGCGGTCGTCGGCACCAACCCCTCCAGGTAGCGGTCTTCGGGTGCGGCGCAGATGTCGTGGCCCACGGTCACGGCGGCGAAGTCCACGTACGTCGCGCCGCGCTTCTGGGCCTCGGCCCGCGCGGTGGCGCTGACCCGGTTGAGCACGCCCTGGAGGTAGTCGGCGTCGCGGCTCCACACCGGCTGCACCGGGTAGCAGCCGCCCGGCCTGATGTACGTGCCGTAGCCGGTGACCAGCACCTTCGCCCGCGGTGACCGGCGCTTGACCTCGTCGAGCGCGGCGCCGAGCTCCGGCCCCCACGCGTCCACGGCCGCGGCCAGCCGGTCCGTCCCACCGGCGGTGTAGCGGTCCCTGCAGGAGATGCCGATCGGCTCGGGCAGCAGGTTGATGCAGCTCAACGCCGTCTGGAACAGGCCGACGTCGTTGGCGCCGACCGTCAGCGACACCAGGTCGGTGGACGGCTTGAGCGCGGCGAACTGCGGTGCCACGAACCCGAACTGGCGGCCCGTGAAGTCGTCGGTCTTCGCACCGGAGCAGGTGACGTCGGTCAGCCGCGCGCCGAGCAGCTCCGCCGCCACCCGCGGGTAGTCGCGGGCCGACCGCAGGCACCACAGCGCCGGGTCCTGGGCCGGGACCAGCGGACCGGCCGCCGCCGAGTCGCCCAGTGCCACGTACTCCACGGTGTCCGCCTGGGCGGTGGTTGTTCCGGCGACCAAACCCGCCACCAGAGCCAACCCGGCCACGATCCGCATCCCGAACCTCCCACGTCGTCGTCACGTCAGCTCATCGTGGTGGTTCCGGTCACGTGCGGGAGTGGGACGTTGCCCAGAGTCGGCCGGTCGGGTTTGTGACCGATCACAATGGGGGCGTGACTCCTGGCGAACTCCTCGACCTCGCCGCGCAGGCCTGCGTGGACGCCGCGAAGCTGCTGCGCGAGCTGCCGGTGGACGTTGCCGCGAAGGGCGCGTTCGACCAGGTCAGCAGTGTCGACCTGGCGGTCGAGGCGTTCCTGCGGCGTGCGCTCGACGTGCCCGGTTCCGCCGTCGTCGGCGAGGAGCTGGGCGCGGAGCAGGCTCGGATCACCTGGTACGTCGACCCGATCGACGGCACCCGCAACTTCGTCCGCGGGCTGCCGCTCGCGTGCCTGTCGGTGGCGGCGGCGGTGGACGGGCGGCTGGTGGCGGGGTGCGTGCTGGACCCGTTCCGCGACGAGCTGTTCACCGCGGCCGAGGGCGTGCCGTTCGCGGTGCGGTCGGCCGGGCTGGTGATCCCGCCGGGACCGAGCCCGCGGCCGGTGGTGCTGACCGACGTCCCGTTGCCCGGCAGCCCCTACAGCGGCGAGGTGGAGCTGCTGGCCGACCTGCTCGCCGTCGCGGACGTGCGGCGGGTCTACGTGACGGCGCTGTCGCTGGCCTGGGTCGCGGCCGGGCGGGCGGACGCGGCGGCGAACCTGGGCATCCACCCGTGGGACGTGGCGGCCGGCGCGGTGCTGGTGCGGGCGGCCGGCGGCGTGTTCCACCACGTCGGCGGCGACGCGCTGGGGGCGGCGGGCTTCGTGGCCGGCCGTGGTGAGATCGTCGACTGGTTGCGCGACCGGTTGGAGGGCATCGTCTCGTGATCGACCTCAGCGGCCGGGTCGTCCTGGTCACCGGTGCGGGCGGCACGATCGGGGCCGGCATCGCACGCCGGTTCACCGCGGCCGGCGCCGTCGTCGTGCCGCACCGCGGCCGTGCCGACGGCGACCTGCGGTTCGCGGCGCGGCGCGTGGTCGAGGAGGCCTTCGCACTGCACGGCAGGCTCGACGCGGTGGTGAACAACGCCGGTGTGCAGCCCGTGGAACCGTTGCCGGGCATGAGCACCGAGTCCTGGCAGTCCGTTGTGGACATCAACCTGACCGGGCCGTTCGCCGTCACCCAGGCGGCCGCAGAGGTCCTGCCGCAGGGCGGGTCGATCACGCACATCGCGTCGATCGAGGGCACCCACCCGGCCGCGGGCCACGCCCACTACAGCGCCTCCAAGGCCGCGCTGGTCGTGCACGCGCGGGCCGCGGCCCAGGAGTACGGGCCGCGGCTGCGGGTGAACACCGTGTCCCCCGGCCTGATCAGCCGCCCCGGCATCGAGGAGCAGTGGCCGGAGGGCGTCGCGCGCTGGCACGACGCCGCCCCGTTGCACCGCCTCGGCACGCCCGAGGACGTGGGGAACGCGTGCGTGTTCCTCGCCTCCGACCTGGCGGCGTGGATCACCGGCCACGACCTGGTCGTCGACGGCGGGGTGACCGCACGCCCCACCTGGTAGCCCTGCTCAGCCGGCCTGCACGACCACGTCCACCCAGTAGTTCGTGGAGTCGAAGCTGGACGCGGGGAACGACCCGGCCGGGCCGTAGACGAACACCCCGTTGCCGCCCGCGCTCGCACTCGACGGCGCGGTCAACGAGCCGACCACCCTGGCATTGGCGAAGTAGCCGTTCGTCACCGAGTAGCGCGTCGTCGTGTGGTACGCGGCGATGTAGGTGGTGTTGGCCGTCAACGGCACCGGGTTCGCGAAGGTCACGGTCTGCCAGCCGCTCGCCGACTCGCCGGTGAACGTCGCCGTGGCGAGCAGCTGCTGCGTGGCGGCGTTCCACAGGTGCGCGACGTGCGTGCCCGTGTTCAGGGAACCCTTGTAGAACTTGATGCCCGTCGCCGTGGCGTTCGCCGAGGACGTGCGGAACTTGACGCCCAGCTCCAGCGGGCCGACGTCGCCGGAGTTCACGATCGCGGGCACGTCGGAGCCGCTGAACAACGAGACCGGTGCCGGCGGCTGCACCGGGACCGCGGCGATGACGTCGACGAAGTAGTTGCTGGCCGCGAACGACGACGAGGGGAAGCTGCCCGCCGGGCCGTAGGTGAAGACGCCGTTGCCGCCCGCGCTCGCACTCGACGGTGCGACGAGCTGCCCCGCCGTCCGCGCCGAGGTGAACCCGTTCTCGGTCACCGAGTACTTCGTCGTCGTGTGGTACGAGACGACGTAGAACTGGTTCTGCGTCAACAACACCGGTGACGGGAAGGCCGCGCTCTGCCAGCCGCTCGCCGTCTCACCGCTGAACGTGGCGGTCGCGAGCAGCACGCCGGTGGTGGCGCTCCACAACCGGCCGGTGTGCGGCCCGGTGTTCAGCGTGCCCTTGTAGAACTTCACACCGGTCGCGCTCGCCCCCGCCACCGTGCACTGGAACTTCACGCCGAGCTCGACCGGGCCGTTGTCGGTGGAGTTCGGGATGGCGGGCACGTCGGCGCCGGTGAACAGCGACTGCGCGGTCATCGCGACACCGACGTTCAGGCTCACCGTCGTCGAGGACTGCAGGAACCCGTTGGTGATCGTGTACTGGAAGCTCGCGGGCCCGGAGAAACCGGCGGTGGGCGTGAACGTGACGGTCTGGGCGCCCGCGTCGAAGCTCACCGTGCCGTTGGTGGCGGAACCCGCCGACACCATCGAGATCGGGTAGCCGTTGGGGTCGGAGTCGTTGGCCAGCAACGTCGCCGCGGGGATCGTGAGCGCGGTGCCCACCGGCGTGGTGAAGCCGCTGTTGCCGACCGCGACGGGCGCCAGGTTGCCGGCACCGCCCGCCCGCGCGAACACCACGTCGACCCAGTAGTTGGACTTCAGGAACGTCTCGGTGGGCATGGTGCCGCCCGCGCCGTAGCGGAACACGCCGGCGTCGGCGGGCGCGGTGATCGCACCGCACGTGCGCGGGACGTGGAAGAAGTTGTGGTCGGAGTTCTCGAACTTCGCCGAGTGCACGCTGACGGTGTAGGTCTCGCCGGGCGTCAACGCGACCGGGGCGATGTTCACCTGCTGCCAGCCGCTCGCGGTCTCGCTGGTGGAGCCCACCTCGGCGAGCTTGGTGCCGGCCGCGTTGTAGAGCCGGGCGGTGTGCGCACCGGTGTTGTACGGGTTCTTGTAGAACCGCAGCGCGGTGGCGGAACCGGGCGTGTTGACGGAGAACCGCATGCCGTGCTCCAGCGGGTTCTCGTCGGGCGCGTGCAGCCCGTACGGCACGTCGGTGGGCTGGAAGAGCCGCACCGAGGCCGCGGGCGTCACCGTCACCGTGCGCGTGGGCCCGTTCTCGACGTTGAGGCTGTCGTCGACGGCCCGCACCTTGACCGCGTACGTGCCCGGCAGGTGCGGCCACCAGGAGAACGACCAGCTCGTCGTACCCGTGGCGGCCCGCCAGGACTGGCCGTTGTCGGTGGACACCTCGACGGTCGCGACGCGGCCGCCGACGTCGCTCGCCGTGCCGCTGATGATCACCTGCGCCTGCTGCGTGAACGTCGCACCGTTCGCGGGCGTCGTGATCACCGTGACCGGCGGCGTGGTGTCCGTCGAGGCCGTGGCGGGCGTCAGGTTGCCCTGCAACGTCTCCGGCTGCACACCCATGTCCGCGAACAGGTTCACGGTTGCCTGCTGCGCGTCGCGGTCCTCGGACACCACGGGCATGGACGGGTCGGTGCTGGTGTAGTCGTGCACCGCGTCGAGTGCGAACGACCAGAACACCGTGCCGGCGCCGAAGACCAGGGCACCACTGGGCGCCCGGTAGAGCGTGAGGTGGTGGGTGGCGTCGCCGTCACCGGTCGTGGTGCCGTAGTCGAGGAGGTACTTGGCGCCGATGAACCGGTCGGTGCGGGAGAGCTTGACGAGCGTCGGCGGCCGGAACCGGTTGTCCGGCGACTCGTCCCACTCGTAGCCGAGCACGCCGTCCTCGACGTACCCGACCTGCCCCGCGGTCAGCGCGGCCATGCCGGTGTTGCGCCAGAACCGCAGCTTCCCGTACGCCTCCGGCACCTCGATCCGGTCGGCCTGGTGCGAGTCGACGGAGAAGCTGGTGCCCGTCAACCGGTTCTCCGCGACGCCGCCGTTCGAGGGCGGTGAGAACGCCGGGTCGCGCCAGGTGCCCGTCCACTCCGGACTCGGGTCGATCTTGGCGGCGTTCCTGGTCTCCTTGTAGCAGACCATGGTCCGGTTCGGCGTGCCGGTGACGTCGGGCTCCCAGCGGACCCGCCAGTAGACCTCGTTGCCGCTGAAGAAGCACAGGTGCACCCCCGCGTCCCTGGCCGCCTCGACGCGCGCACGCTGCGCCCCCGACCAGTACTCGTCGTGCCCGACCGAGAGGTACACGTGGTGGTTGGTGAGGACGTAGTTGCCCGGCCCGACGTCCAGGCCGGTCACGTAGGCCACGTCGTACCCGTTGCGCTCCAACCACCTGATCATCGCGTACTCGGCGCTGAGCACGAAGTCCTGCGGCCCGGCGTCCACACCGCCCTGCGCGAGCCGCGTGCTGAACGGCCGGTTGCAGCTCACCTTGAACGCCCGCCCCGTCGGCGTCCCGGTCGCCGCGTTGCCGCCGTAGAGGTTCGCGCCACCCCACCCGTTGTAAGCCTGCCAGGTGGTGTCCGAGGTCTGGAAGACGATGTCGCGCTGCGTCCCGTCGCCGCGCACGACGAACGGGATGTGACTCGCCCCCGCGACCCCGTCCTGCCGCACCAGCTTCGCGAGGAACACACCGGACACCATGGTCGCGGGCACGGCCCACGAGGCGGTGACCGACCAGTTCGACGCGTCCCACAACCCGGTGCCGAGGTCGTTGAACGCGGCCGGCTGCACCGACGAGGTGGTGCGCTGGATCGTGTGCACCTTCCGCGCGCCGGCACCCCCGTAGTAGCCGAGCCGGTAGATGTCGATGCGGTAGTTCGCGGAGTTCGAGTGGATCTTGAAGTCGATCGTCTGGCCCCTGTTGACGCTCAGCTTCGTGGTGAAGCCCGCCAGGGTGGGATCAGCGGCCCCGCTGATGCCGTCCCACTCGGACTTCGGACTCCCCGGCAACTGGTTCTCGGTCACGATCGGGTTCGGCATCCCGGCCCCCTTCGTCCCCCTATGGACATGCTCGTGACCGGGATATATGCCTCTCCGTAGTCGTCGTTAGCCCAGTGGGCATGCTGACACCCGAATGGATTAGGTGACGATGAAAGGTTTGCCAAATCCTGTAACGGAGGGGGTCTGAGCTGCGAGAACTCTCAGCCGTCCCGGCAGAAGGGCGGGAGCGCTCTCAGCGCTCCGGGAAGATCGGTGACCAATGGGTGTCACCGACGGTTACAAGATCAACTCTGCGGCACGGTCGCGCTGGTCAACGCCGTGGTCGACCGGGTGATGCGCATGGTGCCCCCGACGGGATTCGAACCCGTACTGTGATCCTTTTAAGGGACCTGCCTCTACCGATTGGGCTACGGGGGCGACGGGGAGCCTAGGCCTTGATCGTCGGCTTGTGTGCGCGGATGGTCGTTTCTCGCCCGAGCGGCCCAGTGAATTGGACTAGAGCGAGCATCCGGCTAAGCATCGAACGGACCCGAACATCAGCGCGTCCTCCCCGCTCCGAGCAGCTCCTTGAAGCGCAGCGCGACCCAGTCGTGGACGGCGGCGGACACGGAGTTGTCGCCGGCGCGGTGTTCGAACCAGCGCCAGTCGCAGTTGACGTTGATCTCCAGGAACACGTGGTCGCGGCCGGTGACGAGGAGGTCGAAGGCGGCGACCTGGACGCGCCAGTGGCGGGCCAGTGCCAGCAGGCGGTCCGACAGCGAGGTGGGGACCGAGGTCGGGGTCACGCGGACGGCGTCCGGGTCCACCCACAGCTGGGCCGGGTCGAGCTTGTCGACCTGGTAGGCGATGCAGCGTTCGCCGATCACGAAGACGCGCAGCTCGGTGTCGGAGGGGACGTACTCCTGCACGATCACCGGCGCGGGTTCGGGGGCGTCGGAGGCCCTGGAGGTCTCCAGCGGGCGCGGGAACAGGCCGTGCTGGACGCCGGGGCGGGGTTCGAGCAGGTGGCGGCCCGCGGTCTTGACGATGCAGCGGCCACCGCCGGGGCGGGTGCGGCCGGGGCGGGTCGTCACGGCGGTGCGGGGCACGCGCAGGCCGAACGCGGCGGCGTCGGAGAGCTGCGTGAGGCGGTCCAGGTGCGTCGAGAAGCGCGAGGGGTTCACGTGGGCCCAGTCGGAGCGGGAGGACAGCCAGTTGGCCACTGAGGCCCACTGGTCGACCGCGTAGGCGCCGGCGAGGGTGCCGGGCTCGACGGGGACCGCGGAGAGCTCGAAGTGACGGCGCCAGACCAGCAGGGGGCGCAGCAGCCAGCGGTCGAGCTCGACGAGGGGCTGGTCGGTGTAGACCGACAGCGGGAGGTCGACGCAGCGGTCGGCATCGATGCGGGCCATCCGGATGCCGCGCTCGGCCAGTGCGATGGAGAGCTCGTTCATCTCCATGTCGGCGGCGCGCGCCAGGACCAGCACGCACGGCTGGGGGTTTCCGTCGCCCTCGTCGACCATGCCGAGGCGGTGGACCTGCTCCTGGAAGTCCAGGCACTTGGGAGGAGAGCGGAAGAGGTAGTCCTGACCCTGCAGCAGCAGTGGTCTGGCAGCCTCGGACGGGGCACTCGGCACCCGCCCGTCAGCCGACCTGCTCAATCGTCCTTCTTGCTGCTGAAACTCTTCCCCGCCTGTGCGTACTCCGCGGCGTACCGCGCCAACGCGGGGTCCTCGATCTCGCCGCGACGAAGCTGTGCGGCCAGCTCCTCGAGAGACATCGGGATCACCTCTTTCCCACACGGGCGCACCACGCATTCAGGTGATGCACCAGCCGTAGTCTCAGGTTCACGTAACGCAATGTCAAGGCAGGCGTCAGCGCTTTACTCCGATTGGGCGCTCAAGTTCCGCCTCTGGGCCATAAGAGTGCCCCGGACGAGGTGTCGTCCGGGGCATCTTCACACTCACAGCGAGTGGCGGTCACGCGTTCGGCCCACTGGACCGAACCAGGATCAGCTCTGGACCGCGCGGTCGAAGTCCGACTTCGGGTCGTTGATCTGGCCGAGCGCCACGACCTCGCGGCCGTAGAACAGCGCCTGCGTCCAGTCCATCAGCACGCGGAGCTTGCGGTTCACGGTCGGCATGAACGCCACGTGGTAGCTGCGGTGCATGAACCACGCCGGCAGGCCCTTGAAGCGCAGGCCGAACACGTCCGCGACGCCCTTGTAGAGGCCGAGGCCGGCGACCGAGCCGAGGTACTTGTGGAAGTAGTCCTTCGGCTTCTGGCCGCGCAGCGACGCGACGATGTTCTTGGAGAGCAGCTTCGACTGGCGGATGGCGTGCTGCGCGTTCGGCACGCACGTCGCCGTCGGGTCCTCGTCGGTGCGCGAGAGGTCCGGCACCGCGGAGCAGTCACCGGCGGCCCACACGCCTTCGAGGCCCTGCACCTGCATGGCGGCGGTGCAGCGGACGCGACCGCGCTCGTCGAGCGGCAGGTCGGTGTTGCGCAGCACCGGGTTCGCCTTCATGCCGGCGGTCCAGATGATCGTGTCGGAGTCGAACTCGGTGCCGTCGTCGAGGACGACGTGCCCGTTCTCCAGCGACTTCACGCGGGTGTCGAGGTAGATCTTGATACCGCGCTTCTCCAGCGCCTCGACCGTCCACGCACCGAGCTTCGCGGAGACCTCGGGCATGATCCGGCCCATCGCCTCGACGAGGACCCAGTTCATCTCTTCGGGCTTGATGCCCTCGTAGTACTTGAGCGCATACCGCGTCATGTCCTCAAGCTCGGCGAGCGTCTCGATGCCCGCGAAGCCACCACCGATCACGACGAAGCTCAGGAGCTTCTTGCGCAGGTCCGCGTTGTTCGTGCTGGCGGCTTGGTCCAGGCGCGACAGCACGTGGTTGCGGACGTAGATCGCCTCGCCGATCGTCTTCATGCCGATGCCGACCTCGGCCAGGCCGGGGATCGGGAGCGTGCGGGAGATCGCACCCAACGCGGAGACGAGCACGTCGTACTCGATCTCCTCGACGTGGCCGTCCGACAGCTCGGCGGTCACGATCTTGCGCGCGTGCTCGATCTTGGTGACGCGGCCCGTGACGACGTGGCAGCGCTTGAGCACCTTGCGCAGGGGGGCGACGACGTGGCGCGGCTCGATGGAGCCGGCCGCCGCCTCTGGCAGGAAGGGCTGGTAGGTCATGTGCGGCTGCGGGTCGATGACGGTGACCGACGCCTCACCGGAACGCAGCTTCTTCTGCAGTCCGAGAGCCGTGTACATCCCGACGTACCCACCGCCGACAATGACGATTCGCGTGGGTTGCGACTTCACAGCAGCCATACACACATGGTTGCACCACGACCCCATTTTTCGCGCGTCCGGAGGGGCCGTTGTGACTACCGTCGCCGGGTGACGCCGGACACCCTCGGCACTGACCTGCGCCGGGAGCCCGGTTCGACCGGTTCTCGCTGAGAGGAACGGTTCAGATCCTCAGTGCGACGACCCCGATGAGCACCGTGAGAGAGCCCAGGCCGAGCAGTTCCACGAGCCCGGTCCGAGTCCCTGATGGGATGAACGCGGTGAACGCCGCAACAACGAATGTGATCGTCTGGACAATGGCGAACCGGCGTGCCGGTGCTTTCAGCGCGGCGGGTTCCACATTCGTTTTCACCGGAACGACCGCCGCGAGCGCGGACGTCACGTGAACGAGGTGCAACAACGGGATCATCACCAGCACCCCGAGCCGCAGCGGGTGCCCGTCCCCGAACGCCATCGTGACCGCCGCGTACCCGATGAGCAACGCCGGTCCCGCGCTCGCCGGCAGGAACACCGACAACGCGGTCAGCCCCGCGACGACGACCAGCGGCACGATCGAGTCCGCTTCGGCGTCGAGGACCAGGGCCACCGGGAGCGCGGCCAGGACGAGCGCGAGCCGCATCAGCATCCGCTCGTCACCCTCACGCCGTGCCGCGCCATCCGCCGCAGCCGCACCCGGTGCTCCGCGGCGATCAGCTCCGCCGCCACCTCGCCCCACGGGGTCTCGCGGTCGGGTTCCAGCGGCGAGGGCAGCGTGTCGACCGCCAGCACCAGGTGACCGCGTTTCGCCGTCTGCACGGCCAGGTCGGCGATGTCGTCGTCGATGAACGGCGACAGCAGCACGACCACGCAGCCGTGCGGGAGAGCGCGCAGCACGGGTTTGGCCGACCACCCCGCGGCCTGCGCGCACACGACGAGCTGCGTGCGGATGCGCATCAGGTGGCGGCGCCCGACGCCGGAGCGGACGTTGAGCTGCGGCCGGCCCAGGTCCACCAGCGCCACCCGGTCGCCCTGCCGCAGGTACCCGGCGGCCATCGACGCGGCGCCGCGCACCGAGCGGTCCAGGCTGCCGTCCGGGCGGGTGGTGGCGCCGTGGCGGACCGACGCCCACTCGCCGACCTCGGCGCCGAGGTCGGTCCTGGTGTCCACCGCCAGCACGACCTCCGCGTCGGCCTCCGCGTGCCGTTCGCGGACGTGCAGCGCGCCGGTGCGGGTGGTGACCCGCCAGTCGATCCGCCGCAGCCGGTCGCCGGGCTGGAACGCGCGGATGTCGCGCAGCTCGGTCGAGTCGCCGGGGCGTGGTGAGCGGTGGACGCCGACCAGGCCGGCCGGGTGGTGCTCGACCGGCGGCAGGATCGTGCGGACGTGCTCGACGCCGACGACCGGGCCGTGGACGTGCAGGCCGTCCGGTCCGGCGAAGAGGTGGTCGAGCCGCAGGTCGACGCCGGGTCCCCAGGCGTCGCGGCGGACCTCGACGGGCAGGTCGGGCACCTCGGCGGGCAGCGCGACGACCTTGCCGGGCAGCTTCACGACGGCGATCTCGGCGTCGGCGCCCTCGACGTGGGCGACGGTGTGCACGAGCCCTGCGCCCGCACCGCGCGGGACGGGCCGGACCTCCACCGTCGGCGTGCCCTTCGGCCTGGTCGTGAGCAGCACCGACAGCACGAGCGGGGTGCCGAACAGGACGAGCTCCACCTCGTGCAGGAACAGTCCGGCCAGCACCAGCCCGAGGCCCAGCCACACCGCCCGCGCATAGGCGTCGGTGGGGTGCCAGTGCGCGCCGTGGGAGGCGGCGAACGCCTTGCGAACCCGGTCGGCCCTGCTCATGCGCTCGGTGGTCCCGGCACCCTGCCGAGCAGCTCGGTCACGACCTGCACGCCGCTCACGCCGGAGGTCCACGTCTCCGGCTTCAGCACGAGCCGGTGCGCGAGGACCGCGACGGCGCACTCCTTCACGTCCTCTGGCAGCACGTAGCCGCGTCCGTCCAGGGTGGCCAGTGCGCGGGCGACGAGCACGAGCCCCTGCGCGCCCCGCGGGGAGGCGCCGACCTCGACCGACGGGTGCTGCCGCGTCGCGCGGGCCAGGTCGACGCAGTACCGCAGCACGTCTTCGTCCACAGTGGACAGTTCGAGCTCCCGCTGCAGCTCGGCGAGCCGGCCGGGCGCCAGCACCGGCGGCACCTCGGCGTCCTCGCGCTGCCGGGCGATGCGCCTGCGCAGGACCTCGACCTCCTCGTCGACCGGCGGGTAGCCGATGTCGAGCCGCACCAGGAACCGGTCGAGCTGCGCCTCCGGCAGCGGGTAGGTGCCCTCGTACTCCACCGGGTTGGAGGTGGCCAGCACGTGGAACGGCGCCGGCAGCGCGAACGTGCGGCCCTCGACCGTGACCTGCCGCTCCTGCATGGCCTCCAGCAGCGCCGACTGCGTCTTGGGCGGCGTGCGGTTGATCTCGTCGGCCAGCAGCAGCCCGGTGAACACCGGCCCCTCGCGGAACTCGAACTCGCGCGTGCCGGGGTCGTAGAGGAACGACCCGGTGACGTCGGCGGGCAGCAGGTCGGGCGTGCACTGCAGGCGCCGGAAGTCGAGGCTGAGCGCCTGCGCGAGCGACCGGGCGATCAGCGTCTTGCCCAGCCCCGGCACGTCCTCCAGCAGCACGTGGCCACCGGCCAGCACCGCCGCGAGCGCGAGCCGCACCGTGCGCCCCCGCCCGACCACGACCCGGCCGATCTCGTCGAGAACGGCCTCGGCCTCCAGCTCGATCGTCACTCGCCCCTCCCGGGTGGTTCGTCCGCCGCGGTCCCGGTGCTCCGCACGCGCCGCAGCGCCGGCAGGGCCTCGGGCAGCCACACGCCGTGCGTGCCGGTCTCCCGGACCCTCACTCGACCCTCCTGAGCCGTTCCGCGAGGTCCGCGGGGTCCGGCATGCGGTCGGCGTCGACGCCGAGCCGCCGCAACCGCGCGCGGAACCGCTCGTCGAACCGGGTCTGATCCCCCGCGGCCTCCTCCAGCCTGCTCGCGAGCGTGCTGGCGTGGGCGGTGCTGATCGAGCCCGGCACCTGCGGTCCCGCGCTCCACAGCACGTCGGTGGCCCTGGGCAGCCGGGTGACCAGCACGGCGAACGCGGCGGGCGGCACGGCGAGCGCGGTCGCCCAGAGCGGCGTGGCGCCCAGCCACCACAGCACGCCGCCGATGACGACCCCGGCGCCCAGTGCGAGAACGGTCCTCACGCGAGCTCCCTGATGATGCGGTCCAGCTCGTCCCTGGCGGCGCGCGCCTGCTGGGCGGTGACGTCCTCGTGCCCGAACCGCGCGCGTTGGTAGAGACCTCTGAGCACGTCGGCGTCGACGCCCAGGCCCCCGGTGAACTCGGTCGACGTCTGGTGCGGCTCGCGCGTACGTGTTCCTTCGAGCGCCAGCCAGGCAGCGATGACGGCGTCCCGCGGCGGCCGGTTCGGGTGCTCCGTGAACTCCTGCAACGCCTTCTCGGCCCGCCGGACGAGCGCCTGCTCCGGCGGCAGCGCGGTGTCCCCCACCTCTACCCCGCGGGTGCCCCCGCGCCGGCGCCACGGCGGCAGCTCGACCGCGAGCACGAGGCCGACCAGTCCGAACAGGACGAGCACCAGCAGCACGAACAGGAACACCGTGAACGGCACCGCCACCACGTCCGGCAGCTCACCGGGCACCTGCAGGTCCACCGGCAGCGAGTTGTCGGCGGGCCGCGGCGGCGAGGAGCCGGTGCGCGGCACGAACCGCACCGGCGACGCCCCGCTCGCCGCGGCGGCCACGACCAGCAGCGCCGCGACGGCCACACCGGCCCGCCACCACCTCATGCGCGCCAGCGTCGCACGCCCGCGCGCGTTTCCCCACCGGTTCGCAGGATCGAGCCGGTCGGTCCCGGTGCGGGAACACCGCGCGGCGCCGCCGCACGTCCAGTCAGCTCAGCCCCGCGTGCTCCTTGGCCCGCAGCAGCAGCCCTTGCAGCATCTCCTGCGTCAACCGCCCGGTGTAGGTGTTGTGCGGCGACACGTGGTAGCACCCGAACACGCGCACCCCACCGGCCTCCACCTCCACCCCGTGCCCGAACTTCACCGGCGGGCCACCCACCAACGGCAGGAACGCCTTCCACCCGAACCCGCCCAGCACCACGACGGAACGCAGGTTCGGCAGCAGCGCCATCTCCTCCCGCAGGTACGGCAGGCACCGGTCGCGTTCCTCCGTCGTCGGCTTGTTCTCCGGCGGCGCGCACCGCACCGGGGAGGCCATCCGCAGGCCGTGGAGCTCCAGGCCGTCGTCACGGGAGGTGCTGGTGGGCTGGGAGGCGAAGCCCACCTCGTACAGCGCGCGGAACAGGAAGTCGCCGGACGCGTCGCCGGTGAACATGCGGCCCGTGCGGTTGCCGCCGTGGGCCGCGGGGGCCAGGCCGACGATGAGGACGGAGGCGTCCATCGGGCCGAAGCCGGGGACCGGGCGGCCCCAGTAGACCTGGTCGCGGAAGGCGGCGCGTTTGGTGCGCGCGGCGGTTTCGCGCCAGGCGACCAGGCGCGGGCACGCTCGACAGGACGTTATTCGATCGTCGAGTTCCGTAGTGTTGCTCCCATGTCCGAGGAGAAGACCGAAGAGAAGCCAGTATCTCCTGCCGATGATCTGGTCACCACCCAGCACAGCACCACCGTCAAGGGCCGGGAGCTGAACTACACCGCCACCACCGGGCGTGTCGTGCTCAGGGAGGAGGTGCTCAAGGACGGCGTCTTCGAGGGTCACAAGCCGAAGGCGGAGGTGTTCCTGACCGCCTACACGCTGGACGGCGCCGACCCGTTGAAGCGGCCGGTCACGTTCGCGTTCAACGGTGGTCCCGGCAGTGCCAGCGTGTGGCTGCACATGGGTCTCCTCGGACCGCGCCGGGTGCTGTCGGGCGACGTCGGCAACCTCACGCCGCCGCCGTACGGCATCGCGGACAACGAGGAGACGTTGCTCGCCGAGAGCGACCTGGTGTTCATCGACCCGGTGTCGACGGGCTACTCGCGGGCCGCCGAGGGGCAGAAGCCGGGCGACTACCACGGCTACCAGCCCGACATCGACTCCATCGCGGAGATCATCCGGCTGTGGACCGCGCGCAACGGGCGGTGGATGTCGCCGAAGTTCCTGTGCGGCGAGTCGTACGGCACGTTGCGGGCGGCAGGGCTGGCCGAGCACCTGCAGAAGAAGCACGGCATGTACCTCAACGGGCTCATGCTGATCTCGTCGGTGCTGGACTTCGCGACGCTGCAGTTCAACGAGGGCCACGACCTGGCCTACGCGCTCTACCTGCCGACGTACGCGGCCATCGCGCACTACCACGGCCTGCACGGCGACCGGCCGCTCAAGGAGGTGCTCGCCGAGGCCGAGGAGTTCGCCTCGCGCGACTACCCGTACGCGCTGGCCCGCGGCAACCGCCTGCCCGACCACGAGCGCGCGGCGGCGATCAGCAGGATCGCGCACCTCACCGGCCTGTCCGAGGAGTACGTGGACGCGGTCGACCTGCGCATCGAGCACATCCGGTTCTTCACCGAGCTGCTGCGCAAGGACCGCAAGACCGTCGGCCGCATCGACGCCAGGTTCACCGGGTGGGACAAGGACTACGGCCGCGAGGAGATCTCCGCGGACCCGTCCATCGACGCCATCCTCGGCCCGTACGCGGCGGTGCTCAACCACTACCTGCACGCCGAGCTGGGCTACTCCAGCGACCTGCCCTACGAGGTGCTCTCGCGGGTCATCGAGCAGTGGTCCTACAAGGAGTTCGAGGGCCGGCACGTCACCACGGCGGGCAAGCTCTCGGCCGCGATGCGCTCGAACCCGCACCTGAAGGTGCACGTGGCGTTCGGCTGGTACGACGGCGCCACGCCGTACTTCGCCGCCGAGCACCTGATCGCGCACCTGCAGATCCCGAAGGAGCTCACCGCGAACATCGAGTCGGCCTACTACCCGGCCGGCCACATGATGTACGTCCACGAGCCCAGCCGCATCCAGCAGTCGGAGGACCTGGCCGCGTTCGTCCGGAACTCGTCGAACACGTGATCCTGGACCTGACCGACGACACCGTCCTGCGCGAGCTGTGGACGGTGCAACGGCTGGCGTACGCCGTCGAGGCCGAGCTGATCGGCTTCGACGGCATCCCGCCGCTGCACGAGTCGCTCGACGAGCTGCGCGCGTGCGGTGAGACGTTCCTCGGGCTGTACGACGGAGAAGGTCTCGCGGGCGCGGTGTCCTACGTGCTCGACGGGTCCACCGTGGACATCCACCGGCTGGTCGTGCACCCGCGGGCGCACCGCCGTGGCATCGCGACGAAGCTGCTCGACGCGTTGCCGGAGGGGCCGCAGTCGGTCAGCACCGGCACCCTCAACGAGCCCGCCCTGCGCCTGTACCGCGGCCGCGGTTTCGTCGAAACCGGCACGCACGACGTCGCCCCCGGCGTGTCGATCACCCACCTCGCCCGGCCCTGAAGCGCACGCGGGGAGCCCCCGTACCCCGAGAACGCACGCGGGGAGCCCCCGTACCCCAGAAGAGTACGAAAGCTCCCCGCGTGCACCTGGGAACGACGGTCAGACGACCGCGCGCTCCTCGGCGAAGTGGCAGGCCGACGGGTGGTTCGCGACCCGCGTGACGAGCTCGGGCACCTCGGTGGCGCAGATGTCCTGCGCCTTCCAGCACCGCGTGCGGAACCGGCAGCCCGACGGCGGGTCGATCGGCGACGGCACGTCACCGGTCAACCGGATGACGTCGCGCCGGCCGCGCTGGGTCGGGTCCGGCACCGGCACCGCGGACAGCAGCGCCTGCGTGTACGGGTGCGTCGGGTGCTCGTAGATCTGCTCCTCGGTGCCGATCTCCACGATCTTGCCGAGGTACATCACCGCGACGCGGTCCGACAGGTGCCGCACGACGGACAGGTCGTGCGCGATGAACACGTACGACAGGCCCATCTCCTGCTGGAGGTCGCCCAGCAGGTTCATGACCTGCGCCTGGATCGACACGTCGAGCGCGGACACCGGCTCGTCGCACACGATCACCTTGGGCTTCAGCGCCAGTGCCCGCGCGATGCCGATGCGCTGGCGCTGGCCGCCGGAGAACTGGTGCGGGTACCGGTTGATGTGCTCCGGGTTGAGGCCCACGATCTCCAGGAGCTCCTGGACCTTCCGCTGCCGGTCGCCCTTGGGCGCGACCTCGGTGTGGATCTCGTAGGGCTCACCGACGATGTCGCCGACCGTCATGCGCGGGTTCAGCGACGTGTACGGGTCCTGCAGCACGATCTGGATGTCGCGGCGCAGCTTGCGCAGCTCCGCGCCCTTCATGCCGAAGATGTCGCGGCCCTCGAAGCGCGCGATGCCCGACGTCGGCGGTTCCAGGCGCATCAGCACCTGGGCCAGCGTGGACTTGCCGCAGCCGGACTCGCCCACGACGCCCAGGGTCTCGCCCTTGCCGAGCGAGAACGAGACGCCGTCGACGGCCTTGACGTGGCCCACGGTGCGCTTGAACAGCACGCCGACGCGGACCGGGAAGTGCTTGACGAGGTTCTCCACCTCGAGGATCGGCTCAGCCACGAGCGACGACCTCCTCCGCGATGTGGCACCGGCTGGTGCGGCCCATGCCGAGGTTGTGCACGGCGGGGACCTCGGTGACGCACCGGTCGAACGCGCGCGGGCAGCGCGGGTTGAACGGGCAGCCGGGCGGGATGTTGGTCAGCGACGGTGGCAGACCCTTGATCGTCTTCAGCTCCTGGCCGCGCAGGTCCACGCGGGGCAGGGACTCGAGCAGCGACTCGGTGTACGGGTGCCCCGGCGCGCGGAACAGCTCGTAGACGTCGGCGTGCTCGACGATGCGGCCCGCGTACATGACCGAGATCCGGTCCGCGACGTCGGCGACGACGCCGAGGTCGTGGGTGATCAGGATCATGCCCATGTCGCGTTCCTTCTGGATCTCCGCGAGCAGGTCCATGATCTGGGCCTGCACCGTGACGTCCAGTGCGGTCGTGGGCTCGTCCGCGATCAGCAGCTCCGGGTCGAGCGCGAGCGACATCGCGATCATCGCGCGCTGCCGCATGCCGCCGGAGAACTGGTGCGGGTAGTCGTTGACCCGTCCCTTGGCGTTCGGGATCTTGACCTGGTCGAGCAGCTCGACGGCGCGCTTGCGGGCGTCCGCCTTGGACATGCCGCGGCGGACCTTGAGCTGCTCCTCGATCTGGAACCCGACGGTGAAGACCGGGTTCAGCGCGGAGAGGGCGTCCTGGAAGATCATGGCGATGCCCTCGCCGCGGACCTGCCTGCGGTCCTCCGCCGACTTGGTCAGCAGGTCCTCGCCGCGGAACTTGATGGTGCCGTTGGTGATGAACGCCGGCGGCATGTCCAGGATGCCCATGATGGTCTGGGCGGTCACGGACTTGCCGGAACCGGACTCCCCCAGCACGGCCAGGGTCTCGCCGGCGGAGACGTGGTAGGACACGCCGTTGAGCACCTTCGCGACACCGTCGCGGGTGCGGAATTCCACGTGGAGATCCTCGACCTCCAGCAGTGGCTGAGTCACGAGATCTCCCCTATCGGGACTTGGGGTCGAGTGCGTCGCGCACGGCGTCGCCGAGCATGACGAAGGCCAGGACGGTGATCGTCACGAAGCCCGCGGGGAACAGCAGCATGTGCGGTGCCGCCTGGAAGTAGTCGCGGGACTCCGAGATCATCACGCCCCACGACACGACCGGCGGGCGCAGGCCGATGCCGAGGAACGCGAGCGTCGCCTCGGCGCCGATGAAGGCACCCAGCGCGATCGTCGCGTACACGAGCACCGGCGCGACCGTGTTCGGCAGCAGGTGCCGGAACACGATGCGGATCGGCGAGGCGCCGAGACCGCGGGCCGCCTTGACGTAGTCCTGCTGCTTGGCCACGAGCGTCGCGGACCGCATGATGCGCATCGCGACCGGCCACGACAGCACCGCGATCGAGAGCACCACCTGCGTGACGATCTTGACCACACCGGGGTTCTCGGTCGGGGCGTTCAGCGTGGTCAGGATGACGATCGCGCCGAGCACGAACGGGATGCCGGCGAAGATGTCGGCGAACCGGGACAGCACGCTGTCGATCCAGGTCTTCGCGTACCCGGCGATGATGCCGACGGTCGAACCGATCAGCACGGTCAGCAGGGTCGCGAAGATGCCGACGAGCAGCGACGCGCGGGCGCCGTGCATGGCACGGGCGTAGACGTCGTAGCCCTGTAGGTCGTAGCCGAACCAGGCGTCACCCGACGGCGGCGCCAGCGACTTGTCGAGGTTCGCCGCGCGCGGGTCGACCGACGTGAACAGCGTCGGCCAGATCGCCATCAGCACGACGACCGCGATGATGACCAGCGAGATGATGAACGTGGGCTTGCGCCGCAGCTCGCCCCACGCGTCGCTCCAGAGCGAGCGGGGCTTGCGCTGCTTCTGCGACGAGTCGTCGACGTGGCTGAGCTGGTCGACACCGGCCGCCGCGGACGCCTCGAGTCCGGCTCCACCGGACACGGATCCTGGGTCACTCATAGCGAATCCTCGGGTCGAGAACGGCGTACAGGAGGTCGACGAGCAGGCTCATCAGCAGGTACACGAGCACCAGCAGGGTCACGATGCCCGTGACCATGACGCCTTCCTTCTCCTGGATGCCGCGGAAGATCAGGCCGCCGATGCCGTTGATGTTGAAGACGCCCTCGGTGACGATCGCGCCACCCATGAGGCTGCCGAGGTCGGTGCCGAGGAACGTGATCACCGGGATCAGCGAGTTGCGCAGCAGGTGGACGCCGACGACGCGGGACTGCGGCTGGCCCTTGGCGATCGCGGTGCGCACGTAGTCGGACCGGCGGTTCTCCACGATGCTGCTGCGGCTCAGGCGGGCGACGTAGGCCATCGAGAGGCTGCCGAGCACGAAGCCGGGCAGGATCAGCTCACCGAACGTCGGGTCGGAGCTGACCGAGGTGTCCATGAAGTCGAAGCCCTGCGGGCCGAGGTACAGGCGCAGCACGAAACCGGTGACGAACACCGGCAGCGAGATCAGGAACAGCGTCGAGATCAGGACCAGGTTGTCCAGGAAGCCGGACTTGCGCAGACCGGTGAGGACACCGGCGATGATGCCGATGACCGCCTCGATGATCAGCGCGATGATGCCCATCTTCAGCGTGATGGGCCACGAGGTGGCGATCTGCTCGCCGACGGACACGCCGTTGAAGGTGGTGCCGAAGTCACCGACGACCAGGTTGCCCAGGTACTTGAAGTACTGGACGACCAGCGGGTCGTTCAGGTTGAGCTTCTCGCTCATCTCGGCGACGTAGGACGGGTCGCACGGACGCTGGCCGCACTTGCCGGCGAACGGGTCCTGCGGAATCGCCCAGACGAGGGCGTAGATCAGGAAGGTGGTCCCCAGGAAGACCGGTATCAGCTGCAGCAGACGGCGCAGCACATAGCGACCCATGAGGTCGGCTCCTTGCGTGGTGGGGGGCGTCTGAGCCTGAACACCGCTCCGGCCCCGCGCCCGTGACGCTCAGTGGACGCGAGGCCGGATCGTGCTAGCTGCTCACAACGGGTGTTCGGCTGTCAGCCCTTGACGCGGAACGACGCGAGGTCGGCGTCACGCTTGAAGGTCAGCTTGGCGGCGAGCAGGTTCTTCGAACGACCGCCGATGCCCTTCTCGTTCCAGGTCGGGATGGACGGCATGTCCTTCGCGATCTGGTCCTCCGCCTGCTGGTACAGCTTGATCGCGGCGGCCTCGTCCGCGGTGCCGTCGGCCTGCTCCAGGAGCTTGTCGACCACCGGGCTCGAGTAGTTCGAGTCGTTGGACGAACCACCGGTGCGGTACAGCGGGTTGAGGAAGTTCTCGATCGACGGGTAGTCGGCCGACCAGTCGGAACGGCTCATGCCGGTCAGCTGCTTGCCGTCGACGATCTGGCGGAACGCACCGAAGTTGGTGGCACCGACGAACTCGCACTCCACGCCCAGCGCCTGCTTGATGCTGTTGCAGGCCGCCTCGAGCGGCTCCTTGCGGCCACCGTCCTGGTTGGACTGGATGGTCAGCTTGCCGGTGAAGCCGGACTCCTGCAGGAGCTGCTTCGCCTTCTCCGGGTTGTACGTGCAGTACTCGCCGCAGACGCCCTTGCGGTAGCCGTTGATGCCGGGCGAGACCCAGCCGTCGGACGGCGTGAAGGAGCCGGCGAGGACGGTCTTGGTGATCTGCTCGCGGTTGATGGCCATGGAGATGGCCTGGCGGAGCTTCACGTTGTCCTTGAACGCCGGGACGTAGTACGGCAGGGCGATCGCGCTCTGGCCCAGCAGGTTCGCGGTCAGGACCTGGTCACCGAGGTCCGCCTTGTACTTCTCGCCGACCTTGGCCGACGGGGGCAGGGCCTCCATGAAGTCCAGCTTGCCGGCCACCAGGTCCTGGTAGGCGGTCTCCTGGCTGGAGTAGATCTTGATGTCGAGGGTCTTGAAGTGGACCTTCTCGCCCTTGTAGTCGTCGAAGCGGTCGAGCTTGATGAGCGAGTTCGGCGTGCGCGAGACGAACTTCAGCGGGCCGTTGCCGATCGGCTTGGCCTCGAACGCCTTGGGGTCCGCGAAGAACGCGTCCGGCAGCGGCGAGAACGGCAGGTAGCCGACCATGGTGGTGAAGACCGAGGTCGGCGCGTTGAGCGTGACCTTGAACTCGTAGTCGCTGACGACCTCGAGGCCGGACATCTTGTCGGCGGTCGGCTTCGCGGCCTCGTCAGCCGGGTGCACGTCCTTGAAGCCCTGGATGACCGAGAAGAACGAGGCGGCCTGCTGCGCGTTGTTCGCGTTGGCCGACCAGTTCCAGCCGTCGACGAAGTTCTTCGCCTTGACCTCGGTCCCGTCGTGGAACTTCCAGCCCTGCTTGATCTTGACGGTGTAGACCTTGGCGTCGGTCGACTCGATCGACTCCGCCATGAGGTTGGTGGGCTTGCCGTCCTCCGGCGCGTAGTCCACGAGGCGCGCGAACAGGGCCTCGGTGACCTTGGAGCCACCGGCCTCGGTCGTGTTGGCCGGGAACAGCGTGCTCTTGGGCTCGGTGCCGTAGATGGACACCGTGCCTTCGGGGTTCTCCTTGCCCTCGGAGGTGGACGAACCGCCACCCCCGCCGCACGCGCTGAGCGTCATGGCCAGCGCGGCCGGCAGAGCCACCCACGCAACCCGTGATCGCGACATCAATCTCTCCCGCCTATTCCCGGCGGCGCCGCAAGTGGTGCGGGCGCACGCCTCCCCGGGAGGTCTCGTCCACCTCCCAAAACGTGAGAGGACGTTAACCGGGGTGTCCAGGAGTACGCGCACTGAAACCGGTCACAAACTCGTCACGATCGTCTCAAGTCGACCTTAATTCAGCGCTGGACCAGCGAAAACGCGATGCCGTCGAGGATGTCGTGCTCGCTGCAAACGAGCACGTCAGTTCCCGCGCGATTGTGCAGCTCCTCGGCAATCGCGCGCAGAACGATCGCTCCACCGCAGATGACGTCCACCCGGCCGGGATGCATGGGTCCCAACCCGGCCCGTTCATCATGCGTCATGGAGAGAACACTGTCAGTGATTTCACGAACATTGTCAAGTGTGATGCGGGAGAGGTGGATTTCGTCGCTGTTGTACACCGCCAACCCCTGGACCAGGGCGGACAACGTCGTGACCGTTCCGGCAACGCCGATCCACGTGCGCGTCTTCTCGACCGGAACTGTTTCGAAGGCCAATTGGACCTGCTCGCGCGCAAACGCTTCCGCCTTGTCGACCTCGCCCTTCTCGGGCGGGTCGGAGTGGAGGAACCGCTCGGTCAGCCGCACGCAACCGATGTCCATCGACCGCGCCGCCTCGACCTCCGCACCGCTGCCGAGGACGAACTCGGTGCTGCCACCACCCAGATCGGTGACGAGGAAGGGTCCCCCGTCCGGGTCTAGGTCGGCGACCGCGCCGAGGTAGGACAGCCGCGCCTCCTCGTCCCCGGAGATCACCTCCGCCGGCGCCCCGAGCACCTCCTCGGTCATGCCGAAGAAGTCGTGCCGGTTGCTCGCGTCCCGTGTGGCACTCGTGGCCACCATCCGCACGCGCTCCACGCCCTTGCGCTGCATCGTGCGCGCGTAGTCCAGCAGGGCGTCCTTCGTGCGCTTGATCGCGTCGGGGTGCAGCCGCCCCGTGGCGTCGACCCCCTGCCCGAGCCGGACGACCTGCATCTCGCGGTGCACGTCCCGCAGCCACACCGTGCCGTCGTCCCGCGTGGTCACGTCAGCGACCAGCAGCCGGATCGAGTTGGTCCCGCAGTCGACGGCGGCAACCCGCGCCATGGCTCACTCCTCGTTTCGGTGTTCTTCGGCAAGCATGGCGTAGACGAAGAGGTCACCCCACTCGCCCTTGAAGACCTCGTTCTGCCGGAAGTGCGCCTCCCTGCGCATCCCGAGCCGTTCCATCAACCGCCACGACGGCTCGTTGCGCGGGTCGCACTGCGCGATCACCCGGTGCAGCCGCACCTGCTCGAAGGCGAGGTGGAGCATCTGCTCGGCCGCCTCCCGCGCGTACCCCCTGCCCTGGAACTCGGGGTTGAAGATGTACCCCAGCTCCCCCTGCGCGTGCTCCCGGCTCAGCCACTTGATGTCGACCTCGCCGATGACCGTGCCGTCGAGCACGGCGGCGAGGGCGAGCGACTGGCCGTCCCCGGTGAGCTCGTCCATGGCCGACCACCTGAGCAGCTTCTCCGCGGTCTCGTCGCGGGTCAGTGCCTCGTCGTAGAGGTAGCGGGCGACCTCGGGGAGGCGGCGGTAGGCGTGGACGTCGTCGAGGTCCGCGGGGGTGAAGGGGCGCAGGAGGAGGCGGTCGGTCTTGATCGGGTAGTCAGGGCGCACGGTCACACCTTGCCAAGGAACACCGGCGGTGCCTCCTGGTTTTCCGGTGTCAGCGGCGTGCCCGCCACTCCTGTGCGAGCACCGCGTAGGTGTAGAGGTCGGCCCACTCCCCCTTGACCACCCTGTTCTGCCGGTAGTGGGCCTCCCTGCGCATCCCGAGCCGTTCCATCACCCGCCACGACGCCTCGTTGCCCGGGGCGGCCCTGGCGATGACCCGGTGCAGCCCGAGCTCCTCGAACCCGAACCGCAGCAACGCCCCCGCCGCCTCGCCCGCGAGTCCCCTGCCCTGGAACTCGGGGTTGAAGACGTACCCGATCTCGCCCTGCCGGTGCTCCTCGCTCAGCCACTTGAGGACGACGTCGCCGACCACCCGCCCCGCCTCCGGCCAGTGCACGGCGAGGGAGAGCCCCTGGCCGTCGCCGGTCAGCTCGGTCTGGGCGGCCTTCCTGGCGAGCAGCTCGGAGGTCCCGGCGCGGTCGGTCACCACGGTGAGGAGGTAGCGGTTGACCTCGGGATCGGTGCGGTAAGCCGCGTAGTCGTCGAGGTCCGCCGGGGTGAAGGGGCGCAGGAGGAGGCGGTCGGTCTTGATCGGGTAGTCAGGGCGCACGGTCACACCTTGCCAAGGAACACCGGTGGCGCCGCACGAATTACGGGGTGACGACGATGGCGGGCCGCTTGGCCTGCGCGCCCCAGTCGAGGACGTTGCACAGCTTCTCCGCGAGCACGTCCTGGTCCACGCCGCTCAGGTCGAGCTCGACGCGGGTCGCGATGTCGAGGGCTGCCGCATCCTCAGCGGTGAAGTCGAGCGTGAGCCGCGCGGTGCCGAACCCGACCGCGGTCAGGCACCCGTAGCAGGTGCGGCCGCGTTCGGTCACGACGCAGTAGGAGTCCAGGCCGACTTCGACGTCCTGCTCGTCCGGCTCGTCGTACGAGGACCGCTGGAACGAGAACGACCGGCGGAGTCCGCTCTCGTCGAGCCCCGTGAGCGCGACCTCGATCGCCTCTTCGTCTTCGTGGTCCTCGAAGTACCCGGCCTCGACCGCGCGCAGCGCGAGGGTGGAGTGGGACAACGGATCAGGTCGTCGTGCTCATGACCGGACCGCTCGCCCCCGTGGTCGGCACGACACTGCTGGCCGCTGCCGTCGTCGTCACCGCAGTGGTCGGCTCGACGGTCGTCGTCGGCTCCACCCGCGTGGTCGTCCCCTGCGACTGGCTCGACGACCCGGCCGGCGGGTTCGACGGTTCCTGGGCGGGCGGGTTCGAGGACGAGGGCGGGGTGGACGAGGAGGACGACGGCGGCGTCGAGGAGGACGGCGGGCACGACGGCGCGGACGAGGAGGACGGCGGCGTGGACGACGAGGGCGCGGAAGAAGAGGTCGTCGGCGGCGGCGTGCACGGGTTCGACGACGACGGCGGGGTCGACGGGTTCGAGGACGACGACGGCGGCGGGGTCGACGTGGTGGGGTTGCCCGGATTCCCGGAGTTGCCGGGGTCACCGGGGTTGCCCGGCGTCGGGTTCTGCACGTTGTTGCCGGTGTCGGGGAGCAGGGGCAGCGTGTCGACGTTGTCGGTGTACTGCTTGGCCCACTGCAGGACCGTGCGGACGTAGGAGTTCGAGTTGTTGTAGCGGAAGATCGCGGCCGAGCGGGCGGAGGGCTGGGACAGGTCGCCGCCGCCCGCGCAGAGGTAGCGGCCGGCGCCGAGGGCGGCGTCGTAGACGTTGTTCGGGTTGATGACGCCGTCGTCGTTGCCGTCGGCGCTGTAGCCCGCCCAGGTGCCGGGGATGAACTGCATGGGGCCGACGGCGCGGTCCCAGGTGGCGTCGCCGTCGAGGCGGCCCCCGTCGGTGTCGCGGATGGCGGCCATGCCGGGGGCGCCGTTGAGGACCGGGCCGAGGATCTTCGGGGTGGCGTCGCCGATGGCGTTGACGCGGCCGTTGTTGGCGTGGTTCGACTCGACCTTGCCGATGCCCGCGAGCAGGGCCCAGTCGAGGTTGCAGCCGGGGACCATGGTGGCCATCTTGTCCTCGGCGCGCAGGTACGCCTCCAGCACGACGCCGGGGATGCCGTGGTCGCCGGGGAAGTCCTCGATGACGCCGGGGTCGTTGTCGAGGTCGTCGAGGTCGCCGTCCTCCAGGTCGAGCAGCAGCGCGGCGCTGAGCTCGTCGGACAACGGCAGGCGGCCGGTCGCGCCCAGCTCGGACGGGTCGCGCCGCAGGGCGCCGAAGACGTCGGCAGGGCCCAGGGAGACGGCGATGTCGGTGTGCTTGGAGAGGTTGACCCAGTCGACCAGCCTGGTGCCCACGATCAGCGCCGGCGCGAGCATGGCAGCCAGTGCGGCCACGGCGAAGCCCTTGTGACGGGCTGACAGGGCCGCGGGACCGCGCAGTTTGGCCATTGCCACGAATACTCACCTCTCGTGCGTCATCGCGGCGCGCCGTCCGACAGTTACGGCGTGCGCCCCCTCGCTGCCCTGGTCCCAGCCTGCCTCACTCGCGAGCCCAGGTGTACCCAAGACGGAGTGAAGCGCCTGTTCGGTTCCGTTGACCGTTAACCGGCCGCGCAGTCACCGACCGGCCACAGGGCCTGCTCGCGCAGGACCGCCAGCGCCTCGTCGCCGAACGGGTTGACGCCGGGGCCCTTCGCCAGCGAGTGGGCCACGTGCACGTGCAGGCACTTGACCCTCGTGGGCATGCCGCCCGCGGTGACCTGGGTGCCCAGCGGTTCGAGGGCGTCCCGCTCCGCGAGGTACGACTCGTGCGCGCGCTGATAGGCGGCGGCGAGTTCGGGGTCCTCCGCGAGCCGGTCGGTCTGCTCCCTCATCAGCCCGTTGCCCTCCAGCGTGCTGACCAGGGAGTTCAGCTTCGGGCAGGTCAGGTAGAACATCGTCGGGAACGGCGTCCCGTCCGGCAGGCGCGGGTGCGTCTGCACGACGTTCGGGTGTCCCGAGGGGCACCGCGACGCGATCGCGCGGGTTCCGCGCGGCGTCCGGCCCAGCTGCTTCGCGACCACTTCCAGGTCAGCAGCAGTTACTTGTGCGTCACCGATTGCCAAAGTTCCTCGTACCAAGACTGGTTCGCCGACGGCTTGCCCGACGGACGCTCCGATTCAGTGTTGCGGTTCTCGTCGCCCGGCAGCTGCACGATGTACGGCGTCTCGCCCGGCCGCACCCAGTGCAGCCGCTTGCGCGCCTCGATCTCCACGAACGCCGGGTCGTTCAGCTGCGCCTTGCGGTGCTCCAGCGCGGCGACCTGGTCGCGCAGCTTGTCGGACTCCGCGTTCGCGTCGCGCAGCTCGTCGCGCTGGGACAGGTAGGTCCGCAGCGGGACCGCGATGCTCAACGCCAGTGCGCACAGCACCATCGCGAACATCGCGGCCCGCCGCGTGCCAGTCATCCCGAAGGCGCCGCCCGTGCCGTCGGAACGGCGGGCGGGGCCCTTCGGACGGGGTGGCTTGCGCGCGCGGGTGGGCCGCGCCTCCCGTTCGGCACGGGGGCGGCGTGGTCGGCGCGCGCGCTCAGCCATGCGTCAGCCCTCCGGCGTGTACCGGGGGAACGCCAGCTCGCCCGCGTACCGCGCGGCGTCGCCGAGGCTCTCCTCGATGCGCAGCAGCTGGTTGTACTTCGCGGTGCGCTCACCGCGGGCGGGGGCACCGGTCTTGATCTGGCCGGCACCGGTCGCGACGGCGAGGTCGGCGATGGTCGTGTCCTCGGTCTCGCCCGAGCGGTGCGACATCATCGACTTGTAGCCGTAGGAGGTGGCCAGCGAGACCGCGTCCAGCGTCTCGGACAGCGTGCCGATCTGGTTGACCTTCACCAGCAGCGCGTTGGCGGCGCGGCGGGAGATGCCCTCCTCCAGGCGCTCCGGGTTGGTGACGAACAGGTCGTCGCCGACGATCTGGACCTTCTCGCCCAGCTCGGCGGTCATCTGCACCCAGCCGTCCCAGTCGTCCTCGGACAGCGGGTCCTCGATGGAGACCATCGGGTAGTCGCGGACCAGCTCGGAGTAGTAGCCGATCATCTGCTCGGCGGAGCGCTTGTTCTTCTCGAACGTGTAGGCGCCGTCGGAGAAGAACTCCGTGGCGGCCACGTCGAGCGCGAGCGCGATGTCGCGGCCGGCGCGGTAGCCGGCCTTCTCGATGGCTTCGAGGATCAGGTCGAGCGCGTCGCGGTTGCTGCCGAGGCTGGGGGCGAAGCCGCCCTCGTCGCCCAGGCCGGTGGCGAGGCCCTTGCTCTTCAGCACGGACTTCAGCGCGTGGTAGACCTCGGCGCCCCAGCGCAGGCCCTCGCGGAACGTCTCCGCGCCGATCGGCGCGATCATGAACTCCTGGATGTCCACGTCGGTGTCGGCGTGCGAGCCACCGTTGAGGATGTTCAGCATCGGGACCGGCAGCACGTGCGCGTTCGGTCCGCCGATGTAGCGGAACAGCTCCAGGCCGGAGCTCGTCGCCGCCGCCTTCGCGACCGCGAGGGACACGCCCAGGATCGCGTTGGCGCCCAGGCGGCCCTTGTCCGGGGTGCCGTCCAGGTCGACGAGCTTCTGGTCCACGACGCGCTGCTCGACGGCCTCGATGCCGACCAGCTCGGGGCCGATCTCGTCGAGCACCGCGGTCACCGCACGCTCGACGCCCTTGCCCAGGTACCGCTTGGCGTCGCCGTCGCGCAGCTCCACCGCTTCGTGCTCACCGGTCGAGGCACCCGACGGAACGGCGGCGCGCTCCAGCGTGCCGTCGTCCAGCGCCACCTCGACCTCGACGGTGGGGTTGCCGCGCGAGTCCAGGATCTCGCGTGCTCCGACCTGCTCGATGACCGCCACTTGCGCTCCCTGTTTCTCCTGCGTCTCGTCTCGCGACGAGCCTACTTGGGCCAGGTGACCGACCGGGGCTCGACACCGTCAGATCACAGCGGGCCGCCGGAGCCGGTCTACTGAATCGTGCCAGACGCGCCCCGGTGCCGTACACGGCTACGACAGCGACACCGGCAGGTGCTTGACGCCGTTCTGGAAGTTCGACCGCAGCCGGACGACCTCGCCGTCGAGCCGCAGCCGGCCGGGCAGGTCCAGAACCGCCTCGAAGACCGCGCGCAGCTGGGTGCGGGCCAGCTGCGCGCCGAGGCAGAAGTGCGGGCCGTGGCCGAAGCTCAGGTGGTCGGCCTCGCGGCGGCCCACGTCGAACCGGCCGGGGTCGGTGAACACGCGCTCGTCCCGGTTGGCCGCCGAGAACCACACGACGACCTTGTCCCCCGCCCTGATCTCCACGCCCGACAGCGACGTGTCGCGGACGGCCGTGCGGCGGAAGTGCATCACCGGCGTCCACCACCGCAGCACCTCCTCGACCGCCGTGCCGAGCAGCGACCGGTCGGCGCGCAGCCGGTCGTACTGGCCGGGGTGCTCCAGCAGGGCGATCAGGCCGCCGGGGATGCCGTTGCGCAGGGTCTCGTTGCCCGCCACGGAGAACAGCCAGAACAGGTTCTCGAACTCCTCGATCGACAGGTCCTCGCGCATGAGGTTGCTGATCACGTCGTCCGACGGGTGCGCACGCTTGTGCTCGCCCAACGCGTGCGCGTAGGCGTAGAGGTCGGGCATGCCGTTGCGTGCGCGCGGGTCACGGCCGTCGTCGGGACGCAGCTCCAGCGCCGCCAGCGCCATGTCCGTCATCCCGGTCGTGTCGCTGGAGGACAGGGCGTACTCGGCGTCCTGGAAGCCGATCACGCGGTTGCTCCAGTCGTAGAGCAGCGCGCGGTCCTGGCGCGGGACGCCGAAGACGTCGGCGAGCGTCAGCAGCGGCAGGTCGGCGACGTCGGCGGCGAAGTCACCGGACGGCTCGGCGACGATGCGGCGGGCGTTCTCCCGGATCCCCTCCTCCAGCCGCGCGACCGCACGCGGGGTGAACGCCCCGGTCAGCATGCGCCGCAACCGCGAGTGCTCCGGCGGGTCCTGGTTGAGCATCATCCGCTGGACGTAGGCGAGGTCGTCCGGCCGCGGGTCGCGGATCTGCGTGGCGCCGCGGTGCGAGGAGAAGACGCCGGGCGAGCGCAGCACCGTCTTGACGTCGTCGTACCGGAACACCGCCCAGAAGTCGTCGATGCGCACCACGTTCTTTTCGCGCAGCCGGGTGAGTGCGTCGTGCGGGACACCGGAGGTATATGTGTCCGGGTCGAGGATCAGCTCGGCATCGGTACGCATAGAACAGGATTCTGACGTGCTCCATGTCGAACGTGGCGGGAACGGACCGCTGCTGGTGCTGCTGCACGGCCTCGGTGCCACCGGTGAGGTCTGGGAGCAGGTCGTCGCGGACTGGCACGGCAGCTGGCTCGTGCCGGATCTGCCCGGTCACGGCAGGAGCGCGCCCCTCGACCGGTACTCGTTCGGCTCTCTCGCGGCCGCCGTCGCGACCGTGATCCCTCGCGAGCCCGTCACGGTCATCGGCCACTCGCTGGGCGGTGTGGTCGGCCTGGCGCTGGCGAGCGGCTGGTTCGGGGTCGAGGTCACGACCGCGGTCGGCGTCGGGGTCAAGGTGCGGTGGACCGACGAGGAGCTGGCCAAGGCCGCCGCGCTCGCCGCCAAGCCCGCCAAGGTCTTCGGCACCGAGGCGGAGGCCGCCGACCGCGCCGCGAAGATGGCCGGCGTGCCGCTGCGGCACGGCGTGACCGAGGTGGACGGCGGCTGGGCGCCCGCGCTGGACATGCGCGCGTTCGGCGTCGGCCGCCCGGACATGGCCGGGCTGGTCATGGCCGCGCAGGCGCACGTGGTGCTGGCGGCGGGGGAGAACGACCCGATGAGCCCCCGGGAGCACCTGGAGGAGCTGGTGCCCGAGCCGGTGGTGTTCACCGGCGCGGGCCACAACGTGCACGTCGAGTCGCCCTCGTCCCTGTCCCCCGTGCTCGCTCAGCTCGCGAGGTAGCCGCCGTCGGCCGCGAGGACCACGCCGGTCACGAAGCTGGACCGGTCCGACGCGAGGAACAGCACGGTGTCGGCGATCTCCTCCGGCTCGCCGACGCGGCCCAGCGGCAGCTGCGCGCTGAACTCCTCGAACACCTCACCGGCCTGCACGACCGCGGCGTCGGTGCGGACCGGGCCGGGTGCCACCGAGTTGACGCGGACGCCGTGCCCGCCGAACTCGACGGCCCACGAGCGGGTGAACGCGTCCACCGCGGCCTTGGAGGCGCTGTACACGCTCGTGACCGCGTTGCCGGCAGCAGCGCCGATGGACGAGATGTTGATGATCGCGCCCTTCTTCTTCGCGACCATCGCCGGGGCGAGTGCGGCCGTGAGGAAGTAGGTGCCGCGCACGTTCACGTCGAACACCTGCTCGTAGGTCTCCACCGACTGCTCGGGGGTCGAGGAGAACGGGAAGATGCCCGCGTTGTTGACCAGAATGTCGACCTCGCCGACCTCCTGGGCGAGCTTGCGGACGTCGTCGAGGTCGCCGACGTCGGAGACGATGAAGTGCGCGGTGCCGCCGGCCTTCTCGACCAGCTCGACGGTCTCCTTGCCCAGCTCGGCGCGGCGACCGGTGAGGTAGACGGTGGCACCCGCCTCCGCGAGCCTGACCGCGATCGCGCGGCCGATGCCCGAGGTGGCTCCGGTGACGAGTGCCTTCTTGCCTGCGAGTTCCTTGGTTGACATGTCCACAAATTTGGCGCAGCCGGATGGTCGAGCCGTGAATTTCGGATGAATCAGCTGGTCAGGACGGGTGTGCGGAGTCCGAAGTACAGCTGCACGAACCGCGGCAGCCGGTAGCAGCCGAGCACCACCGGTTCGATCAGGTGCACGTCGGCGAGCGACTCCAGCAGCATCTCGATGCACGCCACGTCACCGCCGTAGAGCTCGGCCGCCTCGCACACGGTGACCACGTCCCGGTCCTGGCGGGCCAGCAGGCGCAGCAGGTGGCGTTCCTCGTCGGTGAGCTGCAGCGCGGCCTTGTCCAGCGGCGCCAGCACGGCCCGGCAGTCGGACGGGACGGCGGTGCCGAGCCTGCTCTCCCGCTCCATTTGCAGCTGCAGCATCTCGACGGTCCACCGCGGTCGGGAGGACAGCTTGCCGCCGAGCACCCTGATCGGGTTCGGCAGGTGCGAGACGCGGGCCAGCACCTCGGCCGCGCGCTCCGGTTCGGCGTCGATCCGCCGCGGGTCGAGGACCTTGCGGAAGAACTCGTGCGCCTCGGTCTCGGTGAGGCCAGCGGTCCTGACCCACGTGACGGCGGGCAGCTCGTTCAGCCTGCGCACGCTCGTCAGGACGAGCGCGGAACCCGGGGTGTGCAGGTCGCGCACGGACGCCGCGTCGGTGACGTCGTCGACGACGACCAGGAACCGCTTGCCGCGCGCCTTCTCCCGCCACAGCGCGGCCCGGTCGCCTGCCGGGTTCTCGACGCCGACCGCGCGCAGCAGCTCGGTCGCGACGTCCTTGCCGCGCACGACGATCTGCCCGTCGGGGAACCGGTGCCTCACCAGGTGGCCGATCCGCACGGCCAGCGCGGTCTTGCCGCTGCCGTGCATGCCGGTGATGCCGACCGTGCCGGGCAGGACCCGCAGCGCCTGCGCGATCTCCTGGGCCCGCCCGGTGAAGTCGGGCAGGTCGGGGGGCAGCTGCTCGGGCTTGCGCGGCAGGTGCAGGTCGCCGGTGAGGATCTGGGCGTGGACCTTGCGCAGCTCGGGACCGGGTTCGAGCCCCAGCTCGTCGTTCAGCAGTGCGCGCGCCTGGTGGTAGTGGTCCAGCGCCTCGGCTTGCCGGCCGTCGCGGTAGAGGGCGTGCATCAGCAGCGCACGCGGGCGTTCCCGCAACGGGTTCGCGGCCACGTGCTTCTGCAGCTCCAGCACGTCGAGCTCGCGTTCGAGCCAGTCCTCGCGGGCCTTGAGCCGCTCCTGCGCGAGCCTGACCCGCTGCGCCTCGAAGTACGTGCCGGTCAGGCCTTCCAGCGGTTCCCCGCGGCAGTCGTCGACGAGCTCGGCGCGCACGGTGTAGCCGCCGTCCTTCGACCTCAGGTCCAGTTCCGGCAGGGCCTTGCGGATCTTGTACGTGTACGTGCGCAACGCCGTCAGCGCGCTCGGCGTCGGGTCGTCCCAGACCATCCCGATCAGCTGGTCGTTGCTCAACCGGATGCCGTTGTTCAGCAGCAGCGCCGCCAGCACGGCCCGCTGCTGCCGCGGGCCGAGGTCGACCTCCTCGTCCCCTCGCCAGGCTCGTACTGGACCCATCAGTGAGAAGCGCAGGCTCATGCAACGGCACAACGCCCCCGCGCATTCCCCGCTTCCCGGCTCACGGCAACGGGCGCGGTTCGACCACCTGCTTCATCACAATGGTCGACGTCAGCCCGCGCACACCGGGCAAACGGGCCAGCGTGCCCTCGTACAACCGCTGGTAGTCGGCGAGGTCGGCGGTGACCACCCGCAGCAGGTAGTCGGGGCTGCCGAACAACCGCTGCGCCTCCACGACGTTCGGCACCCCGGCGAGCGCGTCGTCGAAGTCGTCCAGCGACTCCAGCCGCACCTTCGCGAACACCAGCGCCTCGAAGCCGAAGCCGATCGCCGCCGCGTCCACCACGGCGCGGTAGCCGCGGATCACGCCCCGGTGCTCCAGCTCGCGCAGCCGGCGCTGGCAGCGGGAGACGCTGAGCTGCACGCGGTGGGCGAGGTCGGTGACGGTCATGCGGCCGTCGCGCTGCAGCTCGGCAAGGATCTTGCGGTCCACGGCGTCCATTCGCACATCCTGGCCTGTCCTCAGCGCTCATGCAGCAAAGAAAGCAAACACCTCCTGCGCGATCTCTCCTAGCTTTGCGGCATGAACCCGTTGCGCGAGCTCACCCTCGACCAGTTGCGGCAGCGGACCAGCATGAAGTGGCGGCACTACCCGCCCGACGTGCTGCCGGTGTGGGTGGCCGAGATGGACGTCCTGCTGGCCGAGCCGGTCGCGCGGGCGGTCACCGACGCGGTGGCGCTGGGCGACACCGGCTACCCCGAGGGCAGCGCCTACGCCGAGGCGCTGGCCGGGTTCGCGCGCGAGCGCTGGGACTGGGAGCCAGCCGTCGACCGCACCGCGATCGTCCCCGACGTGATGATGGGCGTCGTCGAGATGCTCCGGCTCGTGTCGGCACCGGACGCGCCGGTCGTGGTCAACTGCCCGGTCTACCCGCCCTTCTACCAGTTCGTCACGTCGATGGGGCGGCGCGTGGTCGAGGCGCCGCTGGACCCGGCGGGGCGGATCGACCTCGCCGTGCTGGAGGAGGCCTTCGACCGGGCCGGACGGGGTGCGGCGTACCTGCTGTGCAGCCCGCACAACCCGACCGGGACCGTCCACACCGCCGACGAGCTGGCCGCCGTCGCGGACCTGGCCGGACGGCACGGCGTGCGGGTGGTCGTGGACGAGATCCACGCGCCGCTCGTGGCTCCCGGTGTGCGGTTCGTGCCGTACCTGAGCGTGTCGGGCAACGCGCTGTCGCTGATGTCGGCGTCGAAGGCGTGGAACCTGGCCGGGCTCAAGGCGGCGCTGGCCATCGCGGGCCCGGAAGCGGCCGGTGACCTCGCGCGGCTGCCGGAGGAGGTCGGCCACGGGCCCAGCCACGTCGGCGTCCTCGCGCACACCGCGGCGTACCGGGACGGCGGCGACTGGCTGGACGCGGTGCTGGCGGGCCTCACCGAGAACCGCCGGGTGCTGGCCGCGCTGCTGGCCGAGGAGCTGCCGGGGGTGCGCTACGAACCGGCGCCCGGCACGTACCTGGCGTGGCTCGACTGCCGCGGGCTGGGGCTCGGCGACCGGCCGGCCGGGGAGTTCCTGCGCCACGGGCGGGTGGCGGTGAACTGCGGCGTCCCGTTCGGCACCGGCGGGGCGGGGTTCGTGCGGCTGAACCTCGCGACCTCGCCGGAGATCCTCACGACGGCGGTGCGCAGGATGGCAGCGAGCCTGCCGGCCGGTGCCGGCACGTCCGAATCGGACTGAGGTGTCCCGCTCGCGCAGCGGGTTCGACGCCCCGCGACCACCCCTTTCGAGTTCTGTCGCCCGGACGGCAGTCGAAGAACCCGCCCGCGGTGGGTACCGTTGATCGAATGACGGACGGCACCTTCGAAGCTTTCCGCAGGGCGGAGGCGTTGCTGGGCCAGCAGCGGCCGTTGGACGCGCTGCGCGAACTGCGGCAGGTGCTGGACGAGGCCCCGGACGCGCCGTCCGTGCAGCTGCTCGCCGGCCGCGCCTACCTCGGGACCGCGCAGCTGCGGCGGGCGGAGGAGGCGTTCCGCAAGGTCCTCGACCTCGACCCGAGCGACCACTACGCCCGGTTCGCGCTCGGCAAGACGCTGCAACGGCAGCAGCGGCTCACCGAGGCGCTGGCGCAGCTGCGGATGGCGGTCGCGATGAACCCGTCGCCGGAGTACCAGGAGGCGCTCGGCGAGGTGAAGGCCAGGCTGGCGCTGGGCGGCGGCCGGCCGGGCTGAGCACCGCCTACCGGAACAGCGCCTCACCCCAGTAGCCGCCCGGCTGCACGCCGCGGGGCACGGCGAAGTGCCCGGAACCGGTGTGCTCCAGGTACTCCATCATCTTGTCCTTTGTGGACAGCGCCTGCTGCATCGGCACGAACGCCGTACGGGAGTCCCGGTTGAACGCCACGAAGAACAGGCCGGCGTCGAGGTGCCCGAGCCCGTCGGAGCCGTCGGTGAAGTTGTAGCCGCGGCGCAGGATCCTGGCGCCGTTCAACGACTCCGGCGACGCGAGCCGGACGTGGGCGAGCTCGCCGATCCGCGGCACCCCGCCCGCGCCCTTGACGTGCAGGTCCGGCTCGTCGAACTCCCGGGCCTGCCCGAGCGGGGCGCCCTCGCCCTTGGAGCGGCCGACGATCTGCTCCTGCTCGTTCAGCGAGGTGCGGTCCCAGATCTCGACGTGCATGCGGATCCGGCGGGTCACCAGGTAGGTGCCGCCGCGGATCCACTCGGGGCCCTCCGCGACCCACACGTGGTCGCGCAGCAGGTCGGTGTCCTCTGCCTTGATGTTGCGGGTGCCGTCCTTGAACCCGAACATGTTGCGCGGTGTGGCCTGCGCCCGCGTGGTCGAGGACGTGCGGCCGAACCCGAGCTGCGACCAGCGCACCGCGACCCGGCCGAAGCCGATCCTGACCAGGTTGCGGATGGCGTGCACGGCGACCTGCGGGTCGTTCGCGCAGGCCTGGAGGCAGATGTCGCCGTTGCTGCGGGCCGGGTCGAGGTCGTCCTTCGGGAACCGCGGGAGGTCGATCAACGCCTCCGGCCGCTGACCGGCCAGCCCGAACCGGTCGTCGAAGAGCGACGGGCCGAAGCCGATCGTCAGCGTCAGCGCGGAGGCCGGGAGACCGAGCGCCTCGCCGGTGTCCTTGGGCGGGGCGTCGGCGTTGCCGCCGACGGCACCGTTCTCGGCGGCCTCCTGGCCCGCGGTCATCCGTTCCGCGGCCCGCGTCCACTGCTTGAGCAGGTCGACGAGCTCGGCCCGGTTCTTCGTCTTCACGTCGAGCGCGACGAAGTGCATGTGGTCCTGCGCGGGCGTGGTGATGCCCGCCTGGACGTCGCCGTGGAACGGCACCTGCGCCGCCGCGGCGTTCTCGGCCTCCGGCGCCGCCCTGACGGCGAACGCGCCGGCCGCCGCACCGGTCCCCGCGAGCGCCACCCCGGCGCCCGCGTACCCGAACAACCTGCGCCGTGACACCCCGCTCACTTGGCCGACACCACCTCGGCGACCCTGCTGACCGGCTCGCCCAGCGCGTCGACGGCCTCGGCCAGCGCCTTGACCTCGTCCTGGGAGAGCTCGGTGTACAGCGCGAACCCGTCGCCCCTGCGGTGCTTCTCCAGCGCCTCGTCGAGGGCCTTGAACTTCTCGTCCAGCGTGGACACGAGGGCCGCGTCCCGCTGCTGCACCACCGGTCGCAGCGCCGCGACGGCGGCCTGCGAACCGTCCACGTTGGACCGGAAGTCCCACAGGTCGGTGTGCGAGTAGCGGTCCTCCTCGCCGGTGATCTTGCCGGTGGCGACCTCGTCGAGCAGCTCCTTGGCGCCGTTGGCGAGCTGCACGGGCGTGAGCTCGACGGCCTTGGCCCTGCCCACGATCTCCTTGACGTCGGCCAGCAACTGGTCGGCGATCCTGTCGGAGTCGGCCTGCAACCCGGACGCCCACAGGTCCTTCTCCAGGCGGTGGTAGCCGGTGAAGGCCATGCCCTCCTCGATCACGTCCTCGCGGCCGTCGATCTTCGGGTCGAGGTCGCCGAAGCTCTCCGCGACCGGTTCGATGCGCTCCCAGTAGATCCGCGACACCGGGTACAGGGCCTTGGCCTCGTCGACCTTCTTGGCCTTGACGGCGCCCACGAACTCCTCGGTCTTCACGAGCAGCTGGTCGGCCTGCGAGGAGACGTAGCGCTGGTAGCTCTTCGTCGCCTCGGCCAGCAGCGCGTCGCCGTCGGTCGACTTCTTGGCGTCACCGGTGACGGTGAAGTCGCCGCGGATGCCGTCGCCCTTCATGCCGGGCTTGCAGGCGGTCTGGAACTTGCCGGCCTCGGTGACCTCGACGATCAGCTTGCGGGTGAGGCCGGGGCCGATGTTCTCGACCTCGCCGAGGATGCGGTCGCCCTCCGCGTACAGGTAGAACTCGGTGACCTTGGTGCCCTTGTTCGTCACCTCGAACGCGACGTTGCCGGTCCCCGCCTCGGTCTTCGCGACCTTGCACGCGCTGTCGCTCGCCTCGACCGCGATGGCGCCGCTCGCGGCGTTCTCCGGGGTGCTGCCGCAGGCGGCCAGCACCACGAGTGAGCCCAGGACGACTGCTGCCTTCCGCACGGCAACTCCAGTGATCTGTTCAGGCGGCCGCGCGAGCGCGCGGCCGGACGAGGAAGAGGGACAGGACGACCGCCACGTAGGAGACCCACGCGACGGCCTGCAGCACCGACGTCCGCTGCGAGTAGTTGAAGAAGCCCTTGAGCAGCGCGCCGTACCAGGAGTCCTCCGGCAGCACGTCGCTGATGTCGAACGCGAGCGTGTCGAGCCCCGGCAGGATCGCCGCCTCCTGCAGGTCGTGGATGCCGTAGCTGAGCACCCCGGCCGCGACGAAGACGAGCAGCACGCCCGTGACGGTGAAGAACCGGCCGAGGTCGAACCGGATGGCCCCCGCGTAGAGCCCGGCGGCGATGGCGACCGCCACCGCGATCCCGCCGAGGAACCCGATCAGCGGCTGCGTCGTTCCCCCACCTGCGGCCTGCACGCTGGAATAGAAGAAGACGGCGGTTTCGAGCCCTTCCCGGGCAACCGACAAAAAGGACACGACAACGACCGCGAGCGGTCCGACGTTGAGCGCTTCGTCCATTTTGCCGCGCAGCTCGGCCGCGATCGTCTTGGCGGCGCGCCGCATCCAGAAGATCATTCCCGTGACGAACGCGACCGCGATGACCGACATCGTCCCGCCGAACGCTTCCTGCTGCTCAAAGGTCATGCTCGCACCGGCGAAGGTGATGACCGCCCCCGCCGTCACGGAAAGCACCAGCGCGGTCACCACGCCGACCCAGACCCACTTCAGCGCGTACCTTCTGTCCGTTTTAACCAGAAATGCGATCAGGATGCTCACCACGAGTGCGGCCTCAAGCCCCTCCCGCAGCCCGATCAGGCCATTTGCGAACAGCATCCGACGCCTCCGTGAATTAGATCGGCCTGAATTTAGGTAAGGCTCACCTGTATGTCCAGCCGCCGACAGTGCCGTTTGCATCACGGTTCACGCAGCCACCCGCTTGCCGGGAGCACGTAGCCTGGGTCTCGTGGTCCCGCCGTCCGCACCCCGAAGCCGCTCGCGCAACGCCGCCATCTTCGGCCGCATCGTCCTGGTGCTGCTGCTGATCGTGGTCGTGGCAGCAGGAGCGTGGGGCCTGGGCGCCCTGAACCGCCGCTCCGCAGCCCCCCTCGGTCCGCCGCCGTTCCTCGTCCCCCTCCAGGAGGTCGAGCCCGGCGCCGCCGCCCCCGGCAACGCCGTCGCCCCGAACCCCGCCACCGGCGACAGCCCGCTGACCGAGTGGGCCACCCGCGTGGCGTCGAAGACCGACATCCCGGCCCGCGCCCTGCACGCCTACGCCAACGCGGACCTGACGATGCAACGCGACGCCCCCGCGTGCCGCATCTCCTGGGCCACCCTCGCGGGCATCGGCCGCATCGAGTCCCACCACGGCAACATCAACGGGGCCCGCCTCCAGGACAACGGCCTGCCCTCCCGCCCGATCATCGGCATCCCCCTGGACGGCTCCCCCGGCGTCAAGGCCATCCACGACACCGACGGCGGCCGCCTGGACACCGACACCACCTGGGACCGCGCGGTGGGCCCGATGCAGTTCATCCCCGGCACCTGGAACCGCTGGGCCAAACGCGCCACCCCCGACGGCCTCCCCGCCGACCCGCAGAACATCGACGACGCCGCCCTCACCGCGGCCCGCTACCTGTGCGGCGGCGGTGCCCGCGACCTCGGCACCGGTGCCGGCTGGTGGGCCGCCGTGCTCGCCTACAACAACTCCGTGGAGTACGGGCAGAACGTGTTCAGCGGGGCTGACGCGTACGCACGGGCCAGCATGCCGTAGTCAGGCCTGGTTGCGGCGGCTCGCTGAGGCGGACGGCCGGCCGGGGTCTGCGGCAGAACCGGGGCGTGCCCTTCCCGGAGCCGACGACGGCACCGTCGCCTCCGAAGGAACCACCGACGCAGAAGAAGGCGGCGGCGGCGGAACCACGCTGGACGTCACCACCGGCCGAGAGCTGTCCGAAGTAGACGGCGAAACCGAAGAGTCCTCGTCCCCGGGCACATCGGGCTCCTCGTTCCGCCCCACCGCCGACGGCTTGGACGAGGACACCGGCACCCGCACGGTCTCGGTCACCGTCGTGCCCACCACCCGCGTCCGCGTCGCCGGCGGCGCCCCCTTCAGCTCACGCGCCTGCCCTTGCACCACAACGGTTTCGGTGATCGTGGAGGTGGTGAGCGCGTCGAACGGCTCGGTCCACCACTGCGAGGTGGGCCTGGTGGCCGGCGGGGCCGCCAGAGGGGCTTCCTCCGGCGACCCCGTCAGGGCGATCAGTGCGAACATGCCGGTGAGCGCCAGGAACGGGACGACGACCACGGCCCCGAAGCACCCACGGCCACTGCGCGGCTCTTCACGGTGACTCATCTGCGACACACCCCCGCACGAAGACAACTGTTCCGTCTTGTTGATCGTCCACAAGGAACAGTGCGTCACAGTTCTTCAGCCACACGATGGTGTACTCACGCGAGAGGCGGCAACTCCGGAGCGTGAGCTGCCGGTGAAGACGAAAGCCTTTCCAGAGCGAGGGAGACGGCGCGTTCGAGTTGGGGGTCGCGGCCGGAAACGCGGTCCGCGGGGGTCATGACCACCTCGATGTCCGGGTCGACGCCGTAGTTCTCGACGTCCCAGCCGTGGCCGTTGAAGTACGACGCGTACCTCGGCTGGGTGACCATCGTGCCGTCGACCAGGGAGTAGCGCATGTCGATGCCGATCACGCCGCCCCACGTGCGGACGCCGATGACCGGGCCGATGCCCAGCTCCTTGATGGCCACGTTCACGATGTCGCCGTCGGAGCCCGCGAACTCGTCGGCCACCGCCACGACCGGGCCGCGCGGGGCGTCCTGGGGGTAGCTCTCGGACGCGGTGTAGCCGCGGGCGACGGACCAGCCGATGACCTTGCGGCCGAGCTTCTCGATCACGAGCTGGGAGGTGTGGCCGCCGCCGTTCTCGCGGACGTCCAGCACCAGGGCCTCGCGGGTCAGCTCCACGCGCAGGTCGCGGTGCAGCTGGGCCCAGCCCGCGCCCATCATGTCCGGAACGTGCAGGTAGCCGACGCGACCGCCGGACTTCTCGTGCACGAACGCGCGTCGGCCGGCCACCCAGTCGTGGTAGCGCAACGGCTCCTCATCGGCCAACGGCACGACCACGACCCGACGCAGTTCGCCACCACCGCCGGGGCGCACGGTCAGTTCGACGGGCTTGCCCGCCGTGCCCACCAGCAACGGCGCGGGGCCGCCCAGTCCGACCGGACGACCGTCCACGGCCACGATGGCGTCGCCCACGCGCACGGCCACCCCTGGCGCCGTCAGCGGTGAACGGGCGTGCGGGTCGGAGGTCTCGCCGGGGATCACCCGGCGCACGAGCCAGGAGCCGTCGACGCGTTCCAGGTCGGCGCCCAGCAGGCCCTGGCGGCGGGACGTCGGCACGTGGTGCGCCGAGCCCCAGACGTAGGCGTGGGACGTGCCGAGCTCGCCCTGCACCTCCCACAGCAGGTCGACGAGGTCGTCGTGGCTGCCGAGCTTCTCGACCAGCGGGCGGTAGCGGTCGAGCTCGCCCTGCCAGTCGACGCCGCCCATGTCGGTGCGCCAGAAGTTGTCGCGCATGAGACGGCCGTTCTCGGCGTACATCTGCGCCCATTCGAGCGCCGGGTCGACGACCACGCGCACCCGCGCCAGGTCGATCTCGACGTAGTCGGCCGAGTCCTCGTCGGCCTTGCTGTCGGTCGGCACGACGCGCAGGTCACCGCGGTCCTCGACGACCATCCGGCGGCCGTCACCGGACACCGCGAACGCGTCCGCGCTGTCGGCCAGGCACTCGGTCTTCTGCTTCGCGAAGTCGAACCGCTCCAGCACCGTGCGCGGCGGGCGGGCGTCCGGGGTGGCCAGGTTGTCGCCGAGCACCCCGAGCAACGGACGGCGCAGCCACAGCAGGCCGCCGCGGGCCGCGCGCAGGCCCGAGTACTCCGCACCGGGCACGGGCACCGGCACCACGCGGCCGGCCAGGCCGTCGATGTCGACCTTCGACACCGGGGGCTTGTCGTCGTCGTCCGAGGAGTCCTTGTCGTCGTCCTCGTCGTCCACGGGACGGCCGCCGCGCGTCGGGGCGAACGGTGACGGCGTCGTCGCGGCCAGCGGCACCAGGTACGGGCGGCAGCCGGTCGGGAACGACAGGTCGAAGACGTGCGCGTCGTAGACCGGGTCGAACGTCCGGACCGACAGGAACGCCAGGTGCTTGCCGTCCTCGGTGAAGGCCGGCGAGAAGTCGGCGAACCGCAGCGGCGTCACGTCCACGACCGACAGGTCCGTCACGTTCGCCATCTTGATGTGCCGCAACGGCGTGGGGCCGGGGTGCGACCACGCGAGCCACGCCGAGTCGGGCGAGAACGCCAGGTTGCTCACGTTCGCGTTGGCGCCGGAGACGACCTCCCGCACCTCGCCGGAGGCGATGTCCACCAGCAGCAACCGGCCGTCGTGCGTCCCGACCGCCACGCGCGACCCGTCCGGCGCGGCGACCAGCGACAGCACCCGGCCGAGCTGACCGGACGCGACGCGGCGGGCGGTGTTGCCGGGCTCGACACCGCCGACGGGCGCGATCTCCAGCGCCTCCTCGCCCTCGACGTCGGTCACCCACACCACGTGGCCCGTCTCGCCGAGGACCTTCGGCAGCCGCGCGCGCACGTCGGAGCGTTCGGCCAACGCGCGCACGGGGCCGTCGCGGTGCGTCACCCAGTGCACGGAACCGCGCACCTCGACGGCGGACGCGCGGCCGGTGTGGTCGACGCTGAACGAGTCGACGTTGCCGGAGGCCTTGACGTGGTGCTGCTGCAGGCCGGTGCGCGGCCCGCCCAGCCGGATGTCGAGCTTGCGCAGCTCCGACAGGCCCTCCAGCAGCCACAGCTCACCGGCGGAGTGGAAGATCACCCGTGAACCGTCGGTGGAGGCGTTGCGGGCGTAGAACTCCAGCTCGGTGTGACGCCGCAGGTCCGTGCCGTCCGGCGCCACCGAGTACACGCTGCCGACGCCGTCGTGGTCGGACAGGAACGCGATCCGCCCGTCCACCCACATCGGGTTCGTCAGCGGCGACTTCAGGTCCGCCAGGATGCGGGCGAACTCGCCGTCGCCCGCCTCGTCCACCCACAGCTTCCCGGCGGTGCCGCCGCGGTACCGCTTCCAGTAGGAGGGGTCCTGCATGTAGCTGGACGAGGTGACGACCTGCCCGTCCGGGCCGAACGAGACGTCGTTGACCCACCCGAACGGCAGCAGCTCTGGCGGTTCGCCGTCGAGCGGCACGGCCCAGGCCTGCTTGCGGTGCCGGGACATCTGCCCGGTCGTCGAGACGGCGACCACCCGGCCGTCCGGCGTCCAGCCCGACACCGCCGTGCGGGCGACGCCGAAATGCGTCAACCGGCGTGCGGGGCCACCGTCCACAGGGGCCACCCGCACCTCGGGGGCCCCGTCGATCCAGCTGGCCCAGGCCAGCTGGGTGCCGTCGGGCGAGAACCGCGGCGAGCGGACGGGTACCTGGTCGGCGGACGCGCGCCAAGCCCTTCCTCCGCCGACGGGGGCGAGCCACACGTCGTCCTCGGCCACGAACGTCACCAAGTCACCGCGAAGGTGCGGATACCGCAGGTAAGTCACGTGATCGACGTTAGCCCACCGTCACCGGTTCAGGAGGGCCAAAAGCGACGCCAGTCCTCCGCTGTCACAGATTCCAGACCTTCGGCCCGTGCTTTCGCTTCGGCATCCCGCACCCTGGCGGCGAACTGCCTGCACACCTGGCGCAGCTCCGTCTCCGGGTCCTCACCGGCGAGCCTGGCCAGTGCGGTCACGGCGAACAACGTCGTGCCCGTGTCGTCGCCCTCGGGCAGCAGGTCGACCGGGAGACCGGCGCGTCCGGTGCGCTGCACCAGCTTCGCGGCGAGCGCGACCGCCGGCTGACCGAGCGCCACACCGTCCACACTGGACTCGCGGCGCTTCTCGGCCTGCTTGAGCTCCTCCCAGCGGTGCTCCTGCGAGGTCGCGTCGTGCACGGCCGGGTCGTGGCCCTCGAACACGTGCGGGTGCCGGCCGACCAGCTTCGCGACCAGCTCGGCGGCCACCGCGTCGATGTCGAACGGGTCCTCCGCGTGCTCCGCCGCGACGCGCGCGTGGAACAGCACCTGCAGCAGCACGTCGCCGAGCTCTTCGCGCATCGCCGCCCTGTCGCCGTCCTCGATGGCTTCGAGCAGCTCGAACGTCTCCTCGACCAGGTACTGGCGCAGCGAGTCGTGGTCCTGCTCGGCGTCCCACGGGCACCCGCCGGGCGACCGCAGCCGGTGCATCACCGCGGCCGCGTCGAGCAGCCCGGCGCCCAGCGGCTCCGGCGTGGTGATCACGGTGCAGCCGGGGTAGGCGGAGGCAGAGGTCGTCAGCACCACGGCACCGTCTTCCGGCACCTCGGGAGCGGCCCCGTCGACGCCGTACGCCGACCAGGACTCCACCGGCACGCCCTCGCCCGCGTACACGGCGGTGGCCGTGCGCAACGCGGGCAGGGCGGCAGCGGGGAGCACGGCGCCGAGCCGCTCGCCGAGGACGACGACGGTGATCAAGACTTCTTCTGGTTCGCGCTCACGCCGACGAAACCGGCCTGCTCGCCGGCCTTGCCGACGACGGTGGCACCGGTCGGGTCCCACACGCCGTAGCGGGGGTTGACCTCGATGTCGAGGTCTGCCGCGTGGAACTGGGCGATCCGCAGGCCGAACGCCGCGAGCAGCCGCGGGTCCATCCGGTCGGCCAGCTCGTCCTCGCCCGGCGTCGCCGGGACCGTGGTGCGCTCCTTGACCAGCGCGACCATCCAGCTGGCCTGCTGCTCGTCGGCGGGGAACGCGACGACCGTGCCGGGCTTCACGCCCCACAGCATGGTGTGCACGAGCGAGGCGTTCTCGGAGACGCGGACCTTCTGGTTCGTGGCCGAGGCCTGCTGACCGCTGGAGGTGCGCGGCGCCTCCTGCACGAACCTGGCGAACTTCGCCGGGTCCGCCGCGGCCTCCCTGGCCTTGTCCTTGGCTTCCTTCGGGTCCTTGACCTGGAAGAAGTCGATCGTGATCTGGAGGGTGGAGAGGTTGCGGCGGGCCAGCTCACCCATGATCATCGCGTCGCGCTGGCGGCGGTGGATCGTGGTGGCGTCCTGCTCGCTCTGCTTGGCCGCCTCCTCCGGACCGCCGCGCTCCTGGATCGCGTCGTACACCTTGGTCTCGTCGACCGAGATGTTCTCGCGCTGCCCGGCGTACTCGGCGATCTTGTGGGTGATCTCGTCGGCCAGCACGAGCCGCGAGACCTGGTCCAGCTTGCCCTGGTCCTGCATCTGCTGGGCGGCGGGTTCCTTCTTGAGCACCGTGATGGTGCGATCCTGGACGGTCTTCAGATCGATCGCCTGACCTCCGACGATCGCGGCCGAACCGGCCTTCGCGGGCCCGGCGGCGCATCCGGTGGCCAGCAGGGCCACAGCAACACCGACCAGCGAGAAACGCTTCAGAACAGTGCTCACGGGGATCAGCCTCTCACGCCGTGGTGACTCCGGTCACGGGAGTCCCCGCCAGAGAGCCGAGGAACGCGCCACACCAGTCGAGCAGCTCCTGGTCCCGCAGCTGCGGTGCGCCCATCCGGCCGCCCGCCGCTCCCTCCGTCGGCCTAGGCACGGTGACCGTGCCCACCGCCTGCTTGTAGACGGCCTTGGGGAACAGCCGGCGCAGCCGGACGAGCTGCGAGTCGAGCAGCTCCAGCTTCGCGAACCGGATGTTCTGGCCCATCGCGATCACCTCGGTGACCCCGTGGCGGCGGCAGGTGTGCCGCAGCCTGGCCACGCCGAGCAGGCGCTCGACCGGCTCCGGCGGCGTGCCGTAGCGGTCCTTGAGCTCGTCCCAGACGGACTGGAGCGCGGCCTCGTCGGCGGCGGCCGCGATCTTGCGGTAGGCCTCCAGCCGCAGCCGTTCGCCGGGCACGTAGTCGTGCGGGATGTGCGCGTCGACCGGGAGGTCCACCCGCACCTCGGCGAGCTCCTCCTCCTCGGCACCGCCGTCGGCGCCCGCGTGCTTGCGGAACGCCTCGACCGCCTCGCCGACCAGGCGCACGTACAGGTCGAAGCCGACGCCCGCGATGTGACCGGACTGCTCGGCGCCGAGGATGTTGCCGGCGCCGCGGATCTCCAGGTCCTTCATGGCGACCGCCATGCCGGCTCCCAGCTCGGTGTTCTGCGCGATCGTCGCGAGCCGGTCGTGCGCGGTCTCGGTCAGCGGCGTCTCGGGCGGGTAGAGGAAGTACGCGTACCCGCGTTCGCGGCCGCGGCCGACGCGACCGCGCAGCTGGTGCAGCTGGGCGAGGCCGAGCAGGTCGCCGCGCTCGACGATCAGCGTGTTGGCGTTGGAGATGTCGAGACCGGTCTCGACGATCGTGGTGCAGACGAGGACGTCGAACTCGCGTTCCCAGAAGCCCTGGATGATCTTTTCGAGCTTGTCCTCGTTCATCTGGCCGTGCGCGGTGACGACCCGCGCCTCCGGGACCAGCTCGCGGATGCGGCGCGCGGCCTTCTCGATCGACGAGACCCGGTTGTGCACGAAGAAGACCTGGCCGTCGCGCAGCAGCTCGCGGCGGATCGCGGCACCGACCTGCTTGTCGTCGTACGCGCCGACGTAGGTGAGGATCGGGTGCCGCTCCTCCGGCGGGGTGAGGATCGTCGACATCTCGCGGATGCCGGCGAGCGACATCTCCAGGGTGCGCGGGATGGGCGTCGCGGACATGGTCAGCACGTCGACGTGCGTGCGCAGCGCCTTGATGTGCTCCTTGTGCTCCACGCCGAACCGCTGCTCCTCGTCGACGATCACGAGGCCGAGGTCCTTGTACCGCACGGTCTTCTGCAGCAGCCGGTGCGTGCCGATGACGATGTCGACCGCGCCGTCCGCGAGGCCCGCGACGGTCTGCTCGGACTCCTGCGGGTCGGTGAAGCGGGACAGGCCCTTGATGTTCACCGGGAACTGGCGCATGCGCTCGGAGAACGTGTTGAGGTGCTGCTGGGCCAGCAGCGTCGTCGGCACCAGCACCGCGACCTGCTTGCCGTCCTGCACGGCCTTGAACGCCGCGCGCACCGCGATCTCCGTCTTGCCGTAGCCGACGTCACCGCAGATGACGCGGTCCATCGGCACGCCGCGCTCCATGTCGGCCTTGACCTCGTCGATCGCGGCCATCTGGTCCTGCGTCTCGGTGAACGCGAACGCGTCCTCCAGCTCGCGCTGCCACGGCGTGTCGCTCGCGAACGCGTGGCCGGGCGCCGACTGCCGGGCCGCGTAGAGCTGCACCAGCTCGGCCGCGATCTGCTTGACCGCCTTGCGCGCCTTGGACTTCGTGTTCTTCCAGTCGCTGCCGCCGAGCTTGTTGAGCGTGGGCAGCTCACCGCCGACGTACCGGCTGACCTCGTCGAGCTGGTCGGTCGGCACGAACAGCCGGTCGCCGGGCTGACCGCGCTTGGACGACGCGTACTCCAGCACCAGGTACTCGCGGGTCGCTCCGGCGACGGTGCGCTGGACCATCTCCACGTACTTGCCGATGCCGTGCTGCTCGTGCACGACGAAGTCGCCGGCCTTGAGCGCCAGCGGGTCGACCGCGTTGCGCCGCTTGGACGGCATCTTGCGCATGTCCTTCGTGGACGTGCCGCCGCGGCCACCGGTCAGGTCGGTCTCGGTCAGCACGACCAGCGCGAGGTCCGGCAGCACGAAGCCGTCCTCGAGCGCACCGCGCACGACCGTGACCAGGCCTGCCTTCGGCGCCTCGTCGAGGGACTCGACGCAGACGGCCGGGACCTCGGCCTCCTTGAGCCGTTCCTCGGCCCGGTGCGCGGTGCCGGCGCCGGGCACGACGAGCACGGCCGCGCCGCCGGTCGCCGTGTGCGCCTTGAGGTCCGCGAACGCGCGCTCGACGTCGCCGGAGTAGGCCTCGACCGGCTTGACGTCGAGGTGCACCACGTCGGTGGCGTCGGTGGTGAGCCGGCTGAGCGTCCACCACGGACGGTCGCCGGCCCGCGCGCTCTCGGAGACCTCACCGATCCCCTGGTACGCGCTGCGCCCGAGGTCGATCGGCGCCTTGCCGCCGCCGGCGGCCGCCATCCACGACGCCTCCAGGAACTCCTGGCCGGTGCGCACCAGGTCGGCGGCGCGGGCGCGGATCTTCTCCGGGTCGTTGAGCAGCACGTGCGTGCCCCTGGGCACCACGTCCGTGAGCATCTGCAGCTCGCCGGGGCACAGCGCGGGGATCAACGCCTCCATGCCCTCGACCGCGATGCCGCCGGAGATCTTCTCCAGCATCTCCGCCAGGTGCGCGTCCGACCGGTGCTCCTGCGCCAGCTCGGCCGCGCGGTGCCGCACGTCGTCGGTCAGCAGCAGCTCGCGGCACGGCGGCGCGACGAACTCCTGCACCTCCTCGGGCAGCGACCGCTGGTCCTGCACGGAGAACGGCCGGATCTCGCTGACCTCGTCGCCCCAGAACTCGACGCGGTAGGGGTGCTCGGCGGTGGGCGGGAAGATGTCGAGGATGCCGCCGCGGGTGGCGTACTCGCCGCGCTTCTCGACCATGTCGACGCGGGTGTAGGCGTTCTCGGCCAGCCGCGTGACGAGCTCGGCGAAGTCCTGCTCCTCGCCGACCACCAGGTGCACCGGCCTGAGGTCGCCCAGGCCGGGCGCCATCGGCTGGATGAGGCTGCGGACCGTCGTGACCAGCACCTTGATCGGGTTGCCCTCGGGGTGCCTGAGCCTGCGCAGCACCTGCAGCCGCGCGCCGACGGTGTCCGCGCGCGGGCTGAGCCGCTCGTGCGGCAACGTCTCCCAGCTCGGGAAGAACGCGACCCGGTCGTGGCCGATGAGGTCGCGGACGACGTTGGTGAGCTCCTCGGCCTCGCGGCCGGTCGCGGTGACGGCCAGGACGGGCCGGACGGTGGACAGCGCGGCGGCCACGAGCGGGCGAGCGGCCAACGGGCCGTCGAGCGCCAGCTCGGGCACACCGGCGGAGTCGATCAACGTGCGGAGGGCCTTGTCGGGCAGGACACCGTCGAGCAGGCCGAGCAGCGGCATGATTTCCAAACCCCGTCGAGTGGGAGACGCCAGACAGACCCCTGCCTGGGGCGAGGGGTCTCGGCTGCCCACCATAGCCCGTTCCGCGACCACTCATCGGGTGGCTCCGGCGGGGGTCGAGCGGTCACGCTGGGTGCGCGGGGAAGAGATGGATCAGGGCTGGCTTCGACGACCAGACCATCGTGGTCCACCAGGCCTGCTCGCCCGCGATCGACGGTCCGGCCGTTGCGGCGCAACGGTTCGTGCCGCCGTTCAAGCTGGAGCGGGTACCGGCCGTGTGGATCACCGAGTGGACGGTCAGCATCACGGACGTGACCGGCCTTGCGCGCGAGGTGCACGCGGCGGTCCGCGCGAACGACGACGACACGGCACGCGCTCTGTTGCCGATCGAGCGGCCTTACGGCGCCGCAACGGCACAAAACGCATAGTTGGGACATGCGCGCACTCGTTGCTGCTGTCTCGGTCCTGGCCCTCGCCGCCTGCTCCTCCCCCGAACCGGGCGGCACCGCGCCGTCGAAGGCCCCCGCGCCGCAGGGCCTCCGGGTGGAGGAGGTCGCGGGCGGGTTCCAGCACGCCTGGGACCTCGGCTTCCTGCCGGACGGCTCTGTGCTCGTCACCGAACGCCCCGGCACGCTCAAGCTCGTCAAGAACGGCCAGGTCACGCCGGTCGACATCGACCTGACCGACCTGCAGGCGCGCGGCGAGGGCGGCCTGATGGGCCTCGTCGTCCACCCGGACGGGCAGCGCTTCACCACCTGCTACAACACGACCGGGGACGTCCGGCTGGTGACGTACCGGCTCGACGGCACCAAGGCGACGAAGGCGAAGGACCTGCTCACCGGCATGCCGTCGAACTCCAGCGGGCGGCACTCCGGGTGCCGGCCGACGCTCGGGCCGGACGGTGCGATGTGGGTGGCCACCGGTGACGTCGCGCAGGGGCGCAACCCGCAGGACCGGACCAGCCTGGGCGGCAAGGTGCTGCGGATCGACCCCGAGACCGGCGAGGGCGCCAAGGGCAACCCGTTCGAGTCGTCGGCCGACGCCAACGAGCGGCGGGTCCACAGCTTCGGGCACCGCAACGTGCAGGGCGTCGCGTTCCGGCCGGGCACCGACCAGGTGTTCTCCAGCGAGCACGGGCCGTCGGTCGACGACGAGGTCAACCTGCTGAAGGCGGGCGGCAACTACGGGTGGGACCCGTCCAGAGGCGGCACGCAGGGCGGGTACGACGAGTCCGTGCCGATGACCGACCTGCAGCGGTTCCCGGACGCGGTGCCCGCGGTGTGGTCGTCCGGGTCGCCGACGGAGGCGATCTGCCAGGCGGCGTTCTGGGGCGGCAAGCTCGCGATCACCGCGTTGAAGGGCTCGAAGCTGCTGCTGTTCACCCTCGACGAGGCCGGGAAGGTGCGGGACGTCAGCATCCCCGAGGAGCTGAACGACCGGTACGGCCGGCTGCGCGCCGCCCGCACCTCACCCGACGGGGCGCTCTACGTCACGACGTCGAACGGGTCGGGCGACAAGCTGCTCAAGCTCACCGGGGCCGCCTAGGGCCCGCAGCACCGCGGGCCCTCTCCACCACGTGGCCACCGCCGTGCCGCTCGACCCCTCGACGTACGGCGCGGTGCGTCCACCCGGGACATCGCTGCGCGGGGCCCGTTCCGTTTCGCCCTCTCAGGAACGGGACCGCAGCCGGGGCTCGTGCTCCAGCGCCGACAGGCCGTTCCAGGCGAGGTTGACCAGGTGCGCCGCCACCTCGTCCTTCTTCGGCCTGCGCGCCTCCAGCCACCACTGCCCGGTCAGCGCGACCATCCCGACCAGCGACTGCGCGTACAGCCCCGCGAGCCCGCGGTCGTAGCCCCGTTCCGCGAAGTGCAGGGCGAGGATGTGCTCGACCTGCGAGGCGATGTCGTTCAGCAGCGACGAGAACGTGCCGGAGGTGGAGGCGACGGGCGAGTCGCGCACCAGGATGCGGAACCCGTCGGTCGAGCCCTCGATGTAGTCGAGCAACGCGCAGGCGGCCTGTTCGAGCAGCTCACGCGGGTGGCTGCCGACCACCAGCGCGGTGCTGATCTGGTCCATCAGGCGGCGCATCTCGCGGTCGACGATGACGGCGTAGATGCCTTCCTTGCCGCCGAAGTGCTCGTAGACGACCGGTTTCGAGACGCCGGCGCGGTGCGCGATCTCCTCGACCGAGGTGGCCTCGAAGCCCTTCTCGGCGAACAGGGAGCGGGAGACGTCCAGGAGCTGCTCGCGGCGTTCCCCGCCCGTCATCCTGACCCGTGCCACCGAGCCAGCGTACGTGGCCGGGCTCACGGTCCGGCCCGCGGCGGTGGATGATCTGGCCATGGCCAGACGCAAGATCATCCGGATCACCGCAGCCACGCTGCTGTCCCTTCTCGTGCTGGTCACGGCGGCGCTGGGCGGCATCGGCTGGTACTACAGCGATGAGCTGCTGGTACCGGCCGAGGTGCCGCAGCGGTACCCGGAGACCTCGCTCGGCGGGGACGGCGACACCGTCGTGCTGGCCGAGTCGAGGCTGTCCACCCTGGCCGGCACGTTCGGCCTCGTCTGGCCGGGCGGCAGCGCCAAGGTCGGCGACGTGGCCGCGACGCGGAACGGCCGCATCGAACGCCCGCTGCTGGAGGGCACCGCGCCGCCGGAGGGCACGCGGGTGCGCATCGAGACCGACGTCTACGAGGGCGACCCCAGGACCACGCTGGGCCTGACCTACAGCGAGGTCCGGGTGCCCGGTGAGCTCGGCGAGATGCCCGCGTGGCTGGTGCCGGCCGAGAACAGCGACACGTGGGTCGTCACCGTGCACGGCCGCGGCGCGTCGCGGGAGGAGGCGCTGCGGGTGGTTCCGCAGTTGCACAGTGCCGGGCTGCCCGTCCTGCTGATCACCTACCGCAACGACGCGGGCGCCCCCGCCTCCCCCGACGGCTTCTACCACCTGGGCGACACCGAGTGGCGCGACGTCGAGGCGGCCATCCGGTACGCGCAGGGCAGGGGCGCGCGGGAGGTCGTGCTCTACGGCTGGTCGATGGGCGGCGCGATCGTCGGGCAGACCCTGGCCCGCTCCGGCACGGCCGCCGCGGTCAGCGGGGTCGTGCTCGACTCCCCCGTCACCAGCTGGTCGAAGACGCTGGACCTGCAGGCGCGCAACCGGGGCGTGCCCACGTGGCTCACACCGGTCGCCGAGCTGGTCTCCGGCTGGCGCGCCGACCTCGACTTCGACCGCTTCGACCTGGTCCGCAACCCGCCGGCGGTCAAGCCCCCGACGCTGGTCTTCCACGGCACCGCGGACGGCACCGTGCCCGCGCAGTCGTCACGCGACCTCGCCGCCGCGGCGGGCGGTCTCGGGTGGCCGCTGCGGTACGTGGAGATCCCCGGTGCCGACCACACTTCGGGATGGAATGTGGCGCCGGACACGTACCGCAGGGAGCTCGGCGACTTCCTGACCAGCACGATCGGCGTGCGGCGGTGATCTCGCGGCGGATCACCGCCACGGCCGGTCGAGTGGTGGTTGGACAAGCGGAGCGGGTCTCGTGACAACATGTGCGCAGGACGGGCTCCGGCTCGTCCGTTCCGCCATGGTGTAAAGGCAGCACCTCGGATTTTGGTTCCGATGGTCCAGGTTCGAATCCTGGTGGCGGAGCTGGACACTGGTTCGCGTGGGTCTTCAGGAGGTGCGGAGCTGCCCGAGGAGACGGTCGACGAGCAGGGCAACGTGGGCCGCCGCCACCACGAGATGTCCGACGCGTGGCTGGTGGGCCGCGCGAGCGAGCTCGTCGCCGTGGCCCAGAGCAGCCACCTCGCCGCGCAGCTCGACGCGGCCAACGAGATCGACCACATCCTGGCCGAGGCGCAGGGCCGCGGTGAGCCCCGCATCGTCGCGCAGCTGCTGCGCGCCGCCGCCGTGGTCCGGCTGGTCACGCCCGGCCTGGTCGACATGTCGGACCCGCAGCTCGACGAGATGCTCGCGCACTGCCGCCGGCACGGCCTGATCGTGCTGGAGGCGGACGCGCGGGCGTTGCGCGGCCGCCGGTTCCTGCTGGGCAACGCCGAGGACAAGGCGCTCACCGAGATCGCGGCGGCGCTCGCGATGATGCTCGACGAGGAGCCGGAGCCCGACCCGGTCTTCGACAAGCGCACGTGGGACCAGCTGCTGGCCACGACGTTGCAGGACATCGCGCTGGTGCTGACCCAGCTGGGCGTCTACGAGATGGCCGACGACGTGCTGGCCCGCGCGCACAACGCGCTGTGGGAGAGCGGCCAGCCGCACCAGATCTACGTGCACCTGGTGAACCGCACGCGGTTGCGGATCGGCTGGGGCCTGCGCCTCGAACGGGTGAACTTCCGGCAGGAGGCCGACGAGCAGTTCCGGGTCGCCGCCGGGCTCGCCGAGGCCGCGGAGGTGCCGTTCCGGCAGTCGCTGCACCCCGGCCGGCGCGACCTCGACGCCGCCGAGCAGGTGCCGATCCTCGGTGCCGCGCAGGCGCTGACCCGCCCGAGCGAGGACCACCTCGACCGGCTGTGGTCGCTGCGCGGGCTGTCGATGTACGCGCGGGAGCTGATCATCGTCGCGATAGCGCTGGCCCGGTGCCTGGTCGAGGCCAACCGGCTGGACGACGCGCTGAAGGTGCTCGGCGACACCCGCACGCAGATGGAGCACGACACGTCGGAACCGTCGCTGTTGCTGTCGCTCGAACGCGAGTACGCGCACCTCTGCGGTCCACACACGACGTCCGCTTTGGAGGCCTACAACGCGGCGCTGGAGCTGGAGCTCTGGCAGATGCGCGAGTCGCGGGTCGCCACGCTGACGACGCGACGTGAACACGAACGGCTGACGCGCACCCACGGTGCGATCGCGCAGCAGGCGTTGCAGGACCCGTTGACCGGGCTGCCGAACCGGCGCGCGCTCGACGACAAGATGCGCGAGCTCATCTCGGGCGAGGTCTACCCGTTCTCGGTCGCGCTGGTGGACCTCGACGGGTTCAAGGGCGTGAACGACCGGCATTCCCACGCCGAGGGTGATGATGTTCTTCGGGTGATTGCCAGCACACTCCGCCAGGCCCTGCGCGGCGACGACATGGTGGCCCGCTACGGCGGCGACGAGTTCGTGGTGCTGCTGCCGGGAGCACCCCTGCACGCCGCGGAGGCCGCGCTCGGACGGGCGGTGGATGCGGTGGCAGGCCTGCCAATCGACCTCTCCCGCGGGGTGACGCTGTCGGTCGGCGTCATCTCGCTGCGCCCGCGTGAATCCGCCAACCAGGCCCTGTCGAGGGCCGACTCGGCGATGTACGTGGCGAAGCGCCAGGGCGGCTGCCGGGTCGCGGCCGTGGCGGGGGAGCCCTCCGCGGAGGCTTAGGCTGGTCCGCGGACTTCGAACCACCCAGCCTGTTAGGGAGAGCATTGATGCTCGAAGGCCCTGTCAGCACGGTCGTGCTCGCCGCCGGGGAAGGCACCCGCATGCGGTCGTCCACGCCGAAGGTGCTGCACCGGATCGCCGGACGGTCTCTCGTCGAACACGCGGTGCGTGCGGCGGCGGGCACAGACCCCGACCACCTGGCCGTCGTCGTCGGACACGGCCGTGAAGCGGTCACCGAGCACCTGGAGGCGCTGTCCGGCGCGCTGGGCCGCAAGGTCACCGTCGCCGTGCAGGCCGAGCAGAAGGGCACCGGGCACGCGGTCTCCTGCGGTCTGGCGGAGCTGCCCCACGACCTGGGCGGGACCGTGGTCGTGAGCTACGGCGACGTCCCGCTGCTCGACACCGGGACGTTCAGGGCCCTGCTGGCCGAGCACTCGGCCGCCGGCAACGCCGTGACCGTGCTGACCGCCGTGGTGGACGACCCCACCGGGTACGGCCGGATCGTGCGCGACCCCGACGGGACCGTGCAGGGCATCGTGGAGCAGAAGGACGCCTCCGCGACCGAGCGGCTGATCACCGAGATCAACTCGGGCGTGTACGCGTTCGACGCCGCCGTGCTGCGCGACGGCCTGTCGCGGCTGTCGACCGACAACGCCCAGGGCGAGCTGTACCTGACCGACGTGCTCGGCATCGCCCGCGGCGACGGCCTGCGGGTCGGCGCGCTGGTCGCGTCCGACCGCTGGCTGGTCGAGGGCATCAACGACCGCGTGCAGCTGGCCGCCGTGGGCGCCGAGATGAACCGCAGGATCGTCGAGGGCCACCTGCGCTCCGGCGTCACGTTCGTCGACCCGTCCTCGGCGTGGGTGGACGCGGACGTGCGGATCGGCCAGGACGCGCTGATCGAGCCGAACGTGCAGCTCCGCGCGGGCACGGTGATCGGCGCCGGTGCCGTGGTCGGCCCGGACACCACGCTGTCCGGCGTCACGGTGGGCGACGGCGCGTCGGTCGTGCGCACGCACGGCAGCGACTCGGTCATCGGCGAGCGCGCGAGCGTCGGCCCGTTCGCCTACCTGCGCCCCGGCACGTCTCTGGGGGTCAAGGGCAAGATCGGCACGTTCGTCGAGACGAAGAACTCGACGATCGGCGAGGGTTCGAAGGTCCCCCACCTGTCCTACATCGGTGACGCCACGATCGGTGATCACAGCAACATCGGTGCAGCATCGGTAACCGTCAACTACGACGGGGTGAACAAGCACCGCACGATCGTCGGATCCCACTGCCGCACCGGCTCGGACAACATGTTCGTAGCGCCGGTGACGGTGGGCGATGGTGCTTACACCGGCGCGGGCACGGTCCTGCGCCGCAACGTCCCACCGGGCGCGCTCGCCGTGTCCGGCGGCCCACAGCGCAACCTCGAAGGCTGGGTCATCAGCCGGCGCGAGGGCACGGCAGCCGCCCAGGCAGCTGCCGCGGCACTCGCGCAGCAGAATTCCGAGAAGACTGAGGAGGGTCGCTGACCGTGAACCCGCAGATGCCCGGCACACCGAAGAAGAACCTGATGCTCTTCGGAGGGCGTGCCTACCCGGAGCTGACGGAAGAGGTCGCGAAGCACCTCAACGTCACCGTGACCCCGCAGCAGGCCTACGACTTCGCGAACGGCGAGATCTTCGTCCGCTTCGAGGAGTCGGTCCGCGGCTGCGACGCCTTCGTGATCCAGTCGCACACCGCGCCCATCAACCAATGGCTGATGGAACAGCTGATCATGGTCGACGCCCTGAAGCGCGCCTCGGCCAAGCGCATCACCGTGATCCTGCCGTACTACCCCTACGGCCGGCAGGACAAGAAGCACCGCGGCCGCGAGCCCATCTCCGCCCGCCTCATCGCGGACATGTTCAAGACCGCCGGCGCCGACCGCCTCGTCTCGGTCGACCTGCACACGGCCCAGATCCAGGGCTTCTTCGACGGCCCGGTCGACCACCTGTGGGCCATGCCGCTGCTCGCGGACCACATCCGCGGCAAGTACGCGGGCCACGAGCTCACCGTCGTCTCCCCCGACGCCGGCCGCACCAAGCTGGCCGAGAAGTGGGCGGACACGCTCGGCGGCGCGCCGATCGCGTTCATCCACAAGACCCGCGACCCGCTGCGACCCAACGAGGTCGTCTCGAACCGCGTGGTCGGCAAGGTCGAGGGCCGCCTCTGCATCGTGATCGACGACATGGTCGACACCGGCGGCACCATCGCCGGCGCCGTGAAGCAGCTGCTCAGCGAGGGTGCCGCCGACGTGGTCATCGCCGCGACGCACGGCATCCTCTCCGGCCCTGCCACCCAGCGCCTGCAGGACTCGGGTGCCCGCGAGGTCGTGTTCACCGACACCCTGCCGATCCCGGCGGAGAAGCGGTTCCCGAACATGACCGTGCTGTCCATCGCGCCGCTGCTCGCGCGCGTGATCCAGGAGGTCTTCGAGGACGGCTCCGTCACCTCGCTGTTCGACGGCAACGCCTGACCTCCGTTCTTCGACCGCACGCGGGGACCTTTCGTACCGTCTGGGAGTACGAAAGGTCCCCGCGTGCGTTCGCGAGGACCCCCCGATTAGGCCTGTCGACGCCACTCACCTACACTGGTCGGGTTGCCTCGGCGAGGGCGAGCTCCACAGCTCGGCGTGATCGACGCGGTGGCTTGATGCCGCGCGTGTTGACCGTTTCCGCGCTGCTCGCCGCCGCTGGCCACCACCCCAAGCCTCAACCGCTGATACTTGTGCACCGCCCCGACGTACAAGGCCAGACTTGTAAGGAGTACCCCACCGTGTCCGAGGTTCGTCTCGCCGCTGAGCAGCGCACCGAATTCGGCAAGGGCGCCGCCCGCCGTACCCGTCGCGCCGGCAAGATCCCCGCGGTCCTCTACGGCCACGGTTCCGACCCGAAGCACCTGGCCCTGCCGGCGCTCGAGTTCGCCCGTGTCGTCCGCGAGCACGGTCAGAACGCCGTCCTCACCCTCGCCCTCGACGGCGGTAGTGAGCTGGCGCTGACGAAGACCGTCACCACGCACCCCATCAAGAACTACATCGAGCACGTCGACCTGCTGCTCGTCCAGCGCGGCGAGAAGGTCACCGTCGAGGTGCCGCTGGTCATCTCGGGCGAGCCCGCTTCGGGCACGCTGCTGACGCAGGACCTCAGCACGATCCAGATCGAGTCCGACGCGATGAACATCCCGGAGCAGATCGAGCTGTCGATCGCCGACGTCGCCGCGGGCACGCAGATCCACGCCAGCGACCTGACGCTGCCGGAAGGCGCCGCCCTGATCACCGACGCCGACGCTCTCGTCGTCGCCGTCAACGAGGCGCCGTCCGCGGCTCAGATGGAGGGCGACGACACCGCTGCAACCCCGGCCGAGGCCACCGAGGAGAGCTGAGCCCCATCACGTCGGGCCGGACACACGGCGCGCCACCCCCTCACGAGGGGGGAGGCGCGCCGTTGCAGTACCTGAGTCCGGCCGAGATCCGCGGTCGCACGTTCCGCCGCAAGCGCCAGGGCTACGACCCCGGCCAGGTGAACGAGTTCCTGCTGATCATCGCCGACGCGCTGGCCGGCCGGATGCGCCTCAACCCCGAGCACGTGCAGACCGTCCGGTTCGCCGCGGTGCCCAACGGCTACGACCCGCAGGCCGTGGACGAGCTGCTGCACCTGCTGGAGTTCCAGGTCCGCGCCGGCATCGTGCCGCCGACCGGCCTGAACACCGGCGCGGACCTGACGGCGCGCAAGATCCCCAGGTCGAGCACCGGCTACGATCGCGTCGAGGTCGACGCCTTCCTCGCCCGTGCCGCGGCCAACCTGGACGGCAGGGGCGCGATGACCTCCACCGAGGTCCGCAATACCCGGTTCAGCACCACGTCCGGTCTGCTGGGTCGCGGGTACCAGGTGCAGGCCGTGGACACGTTGCTGGACGAGATCGAGCAGGAGCTGCGCTTCCGTGGACGATGAGCTCGCCCGAGACGGCCTCGCGCTGATCGTCGGCCTGGGCAACCCGGGCCCGAAGTACGAGGGCAACCGCCACAACATCGGCTTCCTCGTCCTCGACGAGCTGGCCGCCCGCGTCGGCGGCAAGTTCAAGGCCCACAAGTCCGGCGCCGAGGTCGTCGAGGGCCGCCTGTCCGGCCGCCGCGTCGTCCTCGCCAAGCCGCGCAGCTTCATGAACCTCTCCGGCGGCCCCGTCTCCAGCGCGGCGAAGTTCTACAAGCCGGGCCTGATCGTCGTCGTCCACGACGAGCTCGACCTCCCGTTCGCCGCGGTCAGGATGAAGCTCGGCGGCGGCGACAACGGCCACAACGGACTCCGCTCCATCACGAAGTCGTTGGGCACCAAGGACTACCACCGCGTGCGCTTCGGCGTGGACCGCCCGCCGGGCCGCATGGACCCCGCCGACTACGTGCTGAAGGACTTCTCCACCGTCGAACGCAAGCAGCTCGCCCTGGAGATCGACCGGGCGGCGGACGCAACGGAGGCCCTCATCTCGAAGGGCCTGGAAGCCGCGCAAAACGCCTTCCACTGAGCCGTGCGCTGAGCGCATGACCAACCGAAAGGGCCATGCCGCGTAAGCGCCGCCCCGACGTGCTCAAGGGCTTGTCCGGCCGGCTCCTCGCCGACCTGGGCCGCGTCGGACGCTCCCGCAACCACCTCGGCCCCGGCTCGGTCGAGCTCGCGCTCCGCGTCTGGACCAGCTGGCTCGCCTCTCCGGCACGGCACCGGTGGATGGACGAGACGCCGTGGGAGTGGGACCACTACCCGGAAGAAGATCCGTTCAGTGCCCGCAACCTCCTCGACGCCGTCGCCTGCGCGCTCCCCCGCACGAGCGCGCGGGAGCTGCGCAGGCGACTCGACGAACTCGATGACCTCTACTAGACCAGTGCGGCCGCCGCAGACCGCCGCAGCTTGCCCGACGGCGTCTTCGGCAACGTCCCCGGCGGCTGCACCACGACGGAGAACGGCCGCAACCCGACCGCGTCGACCACGCGGGCCGTGATCTCCTTGACCAGCCCCTTCTCCGCGTCCGCGTCGCCGGCGAGCTTCGACTCGACGACCACGGCGAAGCGTTCGCGCTGCGTTCCGGCGTCCAGCCGCACGGCGACCGCGTTGCCCGCGCGCACGCCCTCGACGGAGCACGCGGCGCGTTCCACGTCGGTGGGGTAGATGTTGCGGCCGCCCATGATGATGACGTCCTTGCGGCGGCCGCAGACGACGACCTGGCCGTCCTCGACGACGTAGCCGAGGTCGCCGGTGGACAGCCAGCCCTCGGCGTCCTGCGTCGCCAGTGGACCGTCCACGGTCAGGTAGCCGGGGGTGACGGCGTCGCCGCGGATCTGGATCTCGCCGACGCCGCGCAGGCCCATGACCTGACCGGTGTCGGTGACGACCCGCAGTTCCAGGCCGGGCAGCGGCGGGCCCAGCAGCGGGTAGGCGCGGCCCGTCTCGGACGGCACGGCCTGGCGTGCGGCCTCCAGCTCGTCGGCGTCGACGACGTCTACTTCCAGGCCGGTGTCCAGCGGTGCGAAGGCGACGCCCAGCGTGGTCTCGGCCATGCCGTAGGCGGCGAGGATCGACTCCGGGCGCAGGCCGAAGCGGGCACCGGCGTCGATGAACGACTTCACGGCGGCCGGGTCGATCGGCTCGGCGCCGTTCAGCGCCAGGCGCAGGGTCGACAGGTCGAACGAGTCGGACGAGGACGCCAGGCGGCGGGCCACGATCGCGTAGGCGAAGTTCGGCGCGGCGGTGATCGTGCCCCGGTGGCGGGTGATGAGGTCCGCCCACAGGGTGGGGCGGGCCAGGAAGTCGACCGGCGTGACCTTCACGAGCTCCAGGCCGAACAGCATCGGCACGGTCAGGAAGCCGACCATCCCCATGTCGTGGAACAGCGGCAGCCACGACACCATCACGTCGGACTCGGGGTCCAGCGCCGCTGCCTCGCGCATTCCGAGCGCGTTCGACATGAGGTTGCGGTGGGTGATCCGCACGGCCTTCGGGTCGGCCGTGGAACCACTGGTCAACTGCAGCAGTGCGGTGGCATCCTCGGAGGTGGGAACAGGGTTTTCGATCGGCTCGCCGTCGAGCTCGGACAGCTTCCGGTAGGCGATCCCGTGCTGCTCCAGCACGGGGGCCAGCGCGTCGAACGGGCTGCCGAGCAGCACCAGCCGCGAGTCGATCATGGCGAGCACCCGCACCGTGTCCTCGGCCCACTCGGCCAGGTCGGTGCGCGGTGTGGGTTGATGCAACATCGTGACGCTGCCGCCGCACAGCCACGCGGCCTGCACGGCCGGGGCGATGGCGGCGGGTTCGGCGGCGAGCACTGCGATCGCGGTGCCCGGCGCCACGTCGAGCGCACCGGCCACCCGCCGGGCGCGTTCGTGCACCTCGGCCCAGGTCCGGCGGACGGGCGCGGCGGGTTCCCCCGTCGTCATGCCCCTGTCCCTGCCGTTTGCGGCCGTCGCCAGCATCACATCCACGAACTGACTCATGTTCGTGATCGTAGTGGCGGCCTTTGGTCCATCAGGGCGAAACGTTGTGCCACGCGAAACGCGATACTCCCGAGTACAGGTACGCAGGAGGAGGTCATTGGTGGATCGGGGCGGCCCCGGAGCGCAGCATCGTCTGCCCGCGCATCCGGCACCTCTGCTCTCCGCGCAGGACGTGGCGCTCGTCGCGTTCCACCGCCCCCCGCAGGGGCGGCGCGGCTACGACGCGGCTGAGGTGGACGCATTTCTCGACCGGGTCGAGGACACCATGCGCAGCAAGGACATCCTCACGCGCGAGGACGTGCTGAACGTCAGGTTCCGCACGGCGACCCGTGATCCGGGTTATGACGTGAACGAGGTCAACGTGTTCATGGAGCTGGTGGCGGACACGCTGCGGTCCACTCCGCAACGCCAGCAGGCCGCCGCACCGGCCCAGGGCGCGCACGCCACGTCGCAGGCGCTCAGGCCCGCGGTGCGACTGTCCCCCGACGACGTTGCCGCCGTGCGCTTCCACAAGCCCAGACCGGGGACCCGCGGGTACCACGAGGGCCAGATCGACGCGTTCCTCGACCGCATCGAGGCCACCCTGCGCGGCGAGGACAACTTGACCGCCCAGCAGGTGCAGGACGCGGTGTTCGGTGAGACCGCTCCCGGCACGTTCGGCTACGACTCCGAGGACGTCGACACCTTCCTCGACCTGGTCGTGCTCATGTTCGAGACCGCTCCCCCGCCCGCACCCGCGGCCCCTCCGACGGCGCGGTTGCCGCAGCAGCGCCCGCTGCTCCAGGGACCGCCGCCGCGGCAGCAGCAGCCCGCGCCGAAGCCCGCGGCGGCACCACGTCCGCAGCTGGCCCCGCCGGTGCAGCCGCAGGCCGCGCTGCCCGCCTCAGCGCGCCCCGAGGCCGTTGCGGACGGGAAGCTCACCGCGAAGGACATCCGCAACGTCGCGTTCCACCGCCCTCCCCGTGGCCGCCGCGGTTACCAGGAGTCCCAGGTGGACGCTTTCCTCGACCGCATCGAGGCGACCCTGCTGGGGCAGGACAACCTGACGGGCAAGGACGTCCGCGACGTCCGCTTCTCCCGTCCGCTGATCGGCCGCCGCGGGTACGACGAGACCGAGGTGGACGCGTTCCTCGCCCAGATCGAGCAGCAGCTCTCCGGGCCGGTGCGCAGCATGCCGCAGGTGAAGTCGTGGAAGGACCTGCGCCAGCTGCGCATCCCGCAGGCGGCGTCCGGCCAGCGCGGCTACCGCACCGCGCAGGTCGACCGGGTGCTGGAGGAGATCGGCGTCGCGCTCGACGGCATGCTGGGGGCGACCTCCGAGGAGGTCGTGAAGACCCGCTTCAGCTACGCGCTGCTGACCGGTCAGGGCTACGACACGTCGTTCATCGACGAGCTGCTGCCCCAGCTGGCCGACGAACTGCGCCGCCGCGGCCGCTGACCCCTGTTGCTGCCGGCGTCTGCAAGTACTACCGACTCGCAGTTGGTGGTACTTGCAGATGCTCTCAGCCGCACAGGGAGTTGGGCGAGGAGAAGTAGCTGATGCCGTACGCGGTGTCCGTGCCGCCGTTGCGGCTCCAGGCCGTCACGCACGGGTGCTTGTCGGCCGAGCTGTAGAACTTGCCGTCTTCCTTCCACTGGCCGGACAACGTCCGCGTCCTGACCTTGAACAGCAGGCCGCGTCCCTTGTCGACCGACGCGCAGTACCCGGGAGCCGCCTCACCCGACGCGCCGTGCGACCCGAGGAACACGATCTGGGCCCTGGCGCTGCTGCCCTTGCTGATGCACACGCTGTAGCGCAGCGTGTCGGCCGCCGCGGCGGTGCCGGCACCGGCCAGGGTCAACGCCCCGGTCGTCGCCAGCGCACTGGCCGCCGCGACGATCCGCCTGCTCCACAACACCTTCACACCCATGGGATCCGCACTCTCCATCCGTTCGCAGTGGATCACCGGTGAGTCTGGTGCCGTGCGGGACCGGCTGGCGAGCCTCCGGCAGCGCCCGTAAGGATTCCGTTCTGTTTGCGGTCAGCCCTCGACGGCCTCGGCGGCTTCCATCCAGGCGGCCTCGACGTCGGACTCCTCGGCCAGCACGGACTTCAGCTCGGCGTCGAGCTTCAGCAGCCGGTCGGGGTCGGTGGCCGCCTCGGCGAGCGCCGCGTGCAGCTCGGCCTCCTTCTTGTGCAGCTGCTCCAGCCGCCGTTCCAGCCGGGCCAGCTCCTTGCGGGCGGCACGCTGGTCCGCGGCGTTCGACGGGGCCTTCTCCGCTGCGGGAGCGGCCGACTGCCGGTCGCGCACCGAGTCGCGGCGCCGCAGGTACTCCTCGATGCCGCCGGGCAGGTCGGTCAGGCCGCCGTCGCCGAACAGCGCCACGACCTTGTCGCACACGCGCTCGACGAGGTACCGGTCGTGCGAGATCACGACCAGGGTGCCCGGCCACGAGTCGAGCAGGTCCTCCAGCTGCTGCAACGTGTCGATGTCGAGGTCGTTGGTCGGCTCGTCGAGCAGCAGCACATTCGGTTCGGCCATCAGCAGCCGGCACAGCTGCAACCGCCGCCGCTCGCCACCGGACAGGTCCGACACCGGCGTCCACTGCTTCTGCGACGAGAACCCGAACCGCTCGCCCAGCTGGGACGCGGACATCTCGTACTTGCCGAGCACGACCCGGCGTGCGACCTCCTCGATCGCCTCCAGCACGCGCATGGACCCGTTGAGGTCGAGCAGCTCCTGGGAGAGGTGCGCGATCTTCACGGTCTGACCCTGGATCCGCTTGCCCGTCTCGGGTGCGCGCTCACCGGCCAGCAGCCGCAGCAGCGTCGTCTTGCCGGAGCCGTTGACGCCGACCAGGCCGATCCGCTCGCCGGGCCCGATCCGCCACGTCAGGTCGCGCACCAGCACGCGGTCCGGAATGGACAGTGTGACGTCCTCGACCTCGACCACCGTGCGGCCCAGCCGCTTCTTCGCGAACGCGACCAGCTCGACGGTGTCGCGCACCGGCGGCACGTCCGCGATCAGCGCCTCGGCGGCCTCGATGCGGTAGCGCGGCTTCGACGTGCGGGCGGGCGCGCCCCGGCGCAGCCACGCGAGCTCCTTGCGGGCCAGGTTCTGCCGCTTCTCCTCGGCCGCGTCCGCGAGCCGCTGCCGCTCGGCGCGCGCGAAGATCCAGTCGGCGTACCCGCCCTCGTACTGCTCGACCTTGCCCTGCACCACCTCCCACGTGCGGTTGCAGACGGTGTCGAGGAACCACCGGTCGTGGGTGACGACGACGAGCGCGCACTTGCGGGCCAGCAGGTGCTCGGCGAGCCACCGCACACCCTCGACGTCGAGGTGGTTCGTGGGCTCGTCCAGCACGAGCAGCTCGAGGTCCTGGATCAACGCGGCCGCGAGCGCGACCCGGCGCCGTTCGCCACCGGACATCGTGGACACCACGGAGTCCAGGCCCAGCGCCGTGATCCCGAGTCCGTCCAAAATGGACCGCACACGTGCGTCGGAGGCCCACTCGTGCTCGGCGTCGAAGCCGAGCGGGTCGATGACCGCGTTGCGCACGGTCGACCCCTCCGGCAGCTCGGTCCGCTGCGTCACGACCGCCATCCGCAGGTCGCGCGAGCGCGACACCCGGCCGTCGTCGGCGGGTTCGACCCCGGCCAGCACCTCGAGCAGCGTCGTCTTGCCGCCGCCGTTCAGGCCGACGACGCCGATGCGGTCGCCCTCGTTGACGCCGAGCGACACGCCGTCGAGCAGCGGCCGGACGCTGAACGACTTCGACACGGACTCCAGGTTGACCAGGTTGGCCATCAAAACCTCACGACTCGTAAGAAACTGCCCGGTGAAGGCTACCCAGCACCGCCAACGCCCCCGCTCCCCGACCGCACGCGGGGACCCCACGTAACCCACGAAGTGCACGCGGGGACCCTACGTACCCTCGAAGTGCACGCGGGGAGCTTGCGTACTCGTAGAAGGTACGAAAGCTCCCCGCGTGAGTTCCGAGATGCGGAAAACGGAGGGCGGGGGTCAGGCGTGGACCTCGGGCGGGGTGGGCTTCGGTTCCTCGGTCGTGATCACCCGCGCACCGGGCACCGGGCCCTGTGCGACGCGCACGGTCCGGCACACACCCGCGCCCGCGAGCTCGGCGGCGACGCGCACGGCCGTGTCGTTGTCCTCGCACAGGAACGCCGTCGTGGGGCCTGAACCGGACACGATGCCGGCCAGCGCGCCCGCGTCGACGCCCGCGCGCAACGTGCGGCGCAGGTTCGGCCGCAGCGAGACGGCGGCGGCCTGCAGGTCGTTGCCCAGCAGCAGCGCGAGCTGGCGCGGGTCACCGGAGGACAGGCCCTCCAGCACCGCCTCGACCGCGCCGACGCGGGGCGGGTCGCCCTCGGTGCGCAGCCGGTCGAGCTCGTCGAACACGTCCGGCGTGGACAGTCCGCGCCGGTCGAACGCCAGCACCCAGTGGAACTGGTGGCGGGCCAGCACCGGCACGATCCGCTCGCCGCGGCCGGTGCCGAGCGCGGTACCGCCGTAGAGGCAGAACGGGACGTCGGCGCCGAGCTTCGCGGCCAGCTCGGCCAGCTCGTCGCGGCTGATCTCCAGCCGCCACAGCGCGGCCAGGCCGACCAGGGTGGCCGCGGCGTCCGCGCTGCCACCGGCCATGCCGCCGGCGACGGGGATGGCCTTGCGGATCACGACGCGGACCTTGGGGTCGTCCGGGTCCTTGCCGACGTGGGCGGCGAGCAGCCGCACGGCACGCCAGGCGAGGTTGCCGGCACCGGTGGGCACCTGGTCGGCGCCCTCGCCGTGGACCTCGACGCCGGGCTCGTCCGCGACGGCGACGGTGACCTCGTCGGCCAAGGACAGCGCCTGGAAGATGGTCACCAGGTCGTGGTAGCCGTCCGGTCGCACGTCGCCGACGGCCAGGTGCAGGTTGACCTTGGCCGGGACGCGGACCGTAACCGGAGGGGGAACGACAGCGAGCACCTCGTCAGCCTACGGGCGATCGGCGTGTGCGGACTCCTCCCCCGGTCACCACGGGCCTCAGACCGGGATGACGGAGCCGTTGAAGGTCTGCTTGATGTAGTCCTTGACCTGCTGCGACGCCAGCAGCTCGGCGAGGTCCCTGATCCGCTTGTCGTCCTTGAGCTCGCTGCGGGTGACGAGGCCGTTGGCGTTGGGGTTGCCCTCGGCCTTCTCCAGCACCAGCGCGTCGGTGGCGGGCTTGAGCTGCGCGTCGATGGCGTAGTTGCCGTTGATCACCGCGGCGTCGGTGTCCTCCAGCGAGCGCGGCAGCTGGGCCGCCTCCAGGGGCACGAACTGCAGGTTCTTCGGGTTCTCCGCGACGTCGCGGACGGTCGGCTGGTCCACGGCCTTGAGCTTGATCAGGCCGTTGGCCTCCAGCAGCTTCAGGCCGCGGGCCTCGTTGGTGGCGTCGTTGGCGACCGCGACCTTGGCGTTCTGCGGCAGCTCGTCGACCTTCTTGACCTTCTTGGAGTACAGGCCCAGCGGCTCGACGTGCACGCCCTCGACCCACTCGACCTTCGCGCCGCTCTCCTTCGTGAACGTCGCCAGGTACGGGACGGTCTGGAAGTAGTTGGCGTCGAGCGAGCCGTCGACCAGTGCCGTGTTCGGCTGGACGTAGTCGGTGAACTCGACGACCTCGATCTTCAGGCCCTTGGACGCCGCGAGGTTGTCGGCTACGTACTTGAGGATCTGCGCGTGCGGGACCGGCGAGACGCCGACCTTCAGCGTGTCCGAAGCGGACGAACCACCGGACGAGCAGGCGGACAGAGCGGTCAAACCGGTCAAAGCGGCAGCGATGAGGGCAGCACGAATGCGCATGACGTTCCTTTTGAGAATTGCTACTGGGTCAGACGGAGGCGTGCCGGCGTCGGTCCGACGCACGGGCGGCACGGGTGAAGCCGAACTGGATCACGGTGGTGAGCACGGCGAGCCACGCCACGGTGCTCCACAGGATCCGGTCGTTGAAGCGCTGGTAGCCCTCGCGGATGGCCAGGTCGCCGAGGCCACCGCCGCCGATCACGCCCGCCATGGCCGAGTAGCCGATGAGGGCGATGACCGTGACGCCGATGGCGTTGATGAGCGCCGGCAACGACTCGCGGATGAGCACGCTGCGCACGATCCTGAGCGTCGAGGCACCGGTCGTGATCGCGGCCTCGACCACGGTCACGTGCACCTCGGACAGGATGTTCTGCACGAGCCGCCCGACGAACGGGATCGCTCCCACGGCCAGCGGCACGATGACCGCCGTGCTGCCGATGGACCCGCCGACGATCAGGCGGGTCACCGACGTGAGGGCGACGAGCAGCACGATGAACGGCATCGAGCGGCCCAGGTCGGTGACGAAGCTGAGGGCCCTGTGCACCGCGGCGTTCGGCCGCAGCCCGCCCTTGGCGGTGAGCTGCAGCCAGACCCCGACGGGAACTCCGAGAACTGTGGCGATCACGGTGGAGACGCCGACCATGTACAGCGTCTCCCCGGTGGCCTCGACGAGGTAGCTCACCACGTCGGACCAGGGTGTTGCAGACCTCACGCAGCTACTCCCTGCGGCCCCTTCAGGGACCTCTGAACCGCGCCGCCGGCCTCACCGATCCACTCCAGCGCCGAGTCGGACCGCTCGCCGTTCAGGCCGAGGCGGAACCGCGCGACGGGGGTCTCGCCGAGGCGGGTGAGCCCGCCACCGACGATGTTCAGCTCGACGCCGAACCGGTGCGCGGCCTCGGGCAGCAGCGCGCCGACCGCGGCGAACCCGACGAGCACGACGTCCGCGACGCGGTCGTAGGCGTTCTCGTTGATCGGGTTCAGGTCGACGGCGGGCAGCAGCGCGGAGCTCGTGCGGCTGGCGGCGTTGTTGACGAGGTCGAGCACCTTGCCGTGCTCGACGACCTGGCCCTGCTCCAGCACCGCGACGTCATCGCAGATCTTGCGGACCACACCCATGTCGTGCGTGACGACGAGGACGGTCACACCCAGCTCTGCGCGCGCACGGTCGAGCACCGCCAGCACGGACCCGGTGGTCTCCGGGTCGAGTGCGCTGGTGGGCTCGTCGGCCAGCAGGACGGACGGGTTGGCGGCGAGGGCGCGCGCAACGGCGATGCGCTGGCGCTGCCCGCCGGAGAGCTGGTCGGGGTAGGCGGCGGCCTTGTCGGTGAGCCCGACGAGGTCCAGCAGCTCGCCCACGCGGGTGCGCCGCTGCGGTCCCGGCACGCCGGCGGACTCCAGCGGCAACGCGATGTTGCCGGCCGCGGTCCGCTGCCGCAGCAGCGAGTCCCCTTGCGGCACAACGCCGATCTGCCGACGGGCGGCACGCAGCGCCGAGCCGTCGAGCGAGGTGATGTCGGTGCCGTCGACGCGGATCGCACCCGAGTCGGGGCGCTCCAGCAGTGCGACGCAGCGGGCCAGCGTGGACTTGCCGGCGCCGCTCGGGCCGACGACGCCGAGCACGGTGCCGGCCTGGACGTCGAGGGTGACGCCGTTCAGCGCGTTGACACCCTGGAAGGACTTGGTGAGGTTTTCGACAGTGATCACTTCTGCTCCACGGCTGCGCGCGACGGCGCACGCTCCCGTTGTGCGGGGGTGCGCGGTCGAAGTTCTGCTCAGGTGTGTGCGCCACTCAGCGACCGAGTGCGCGTCAAAGGACTTTGAGAAGGCGCCTTAGACGAGGTGGCGACGACATGCAGAAGCGGTGCGACGGCACTGGTCGACGACTCGACGGCGCGTCAGCATTCGCGAGGTACCCACGTGATCCTCCATCGGTCCTGGCGTTAGCACCTGCCCGCATCCAGCGGGTGGTTGCTGCGACGTCGTAGAGCCAGGTCTCTCAGTCGCTCCGGATGGCAGTTAGCAGTCAACCGGACGGACGTTCGGTTGCGCAAGCCAGATTCGGATTCGTTCGACAGATCACACTGTTGGCCGAAGGATCGCCGGATCAGACCTCGGCAATCCGGACAAAGTCGATCACGCTCAACTGCTCGCCCCTGACCTGGGGATCGATGCCCGCTTCGGCCAGCAGTTCGTCGACGTGCGGCGTGTAGCTCTTGAGGGCGGCCCTGAGGGTCTTGCGGCGTTGCGCGAAGGCCGTGTCGACGATCTTGAACAGCTTGTTCTTATCCACTGTGGACAACAGCTTTTCGTGGCGCTGGAAGGCAACCAGCCCGGAGTCGACGTTGGGCGCGGGCCAGAAGACGTTGCGCCCGACCGACCCCGCCTTGCGCGCGTCGGCGTACCAGGCGAGCTTCACGCTGGGCACCCCGTAGACCTTGCTGCCGGGCTTCGCCGCCATCCGGTCGGCGACCTCCGCCTGGACCATGACGAGCCCCTTGCGCAGGCTCGGCAGCTCGTGCAGGAGGTGCAGCACCACGGGCACCGCGACGTTGTACGGCAGGTTGGCGACGATCGCGGTCGGTTGTACCGGCAGGTCCTCTTGGGTGACTTTCATGGCGTCCTTGAGGACCACGTGGAGCTTGCCGGCGTTGGCCGGGTCGTGCTCCTGGACCGTCTGGGGCAGCCGGTGCGCCAACGGCGGGTCGATCTCGACCGCGACCACCTCAGCGGCCGCCGGGAGGAGCGCGAGGGTCAGCGAGCCCAGGCCGGGGCCGACCTCCAGGACGACGTCCTCGTCGGTCAGACCGGCGGCGGCGACGATCTTGCGGACCGTGTTGGGGTCGTGCACGAAGTTCTGGCCCAGCTTCTTGGTCGGGCGGATGCCCAGCTCTTCGGCTAGACGGCGGACTTCGGCGGGTCCCAACAGGCTCACCGGGGCATTGTCTCAGGTCACCCACCAAAGACCTCAGGTTGCCCACCGAAGACCTCAAGTCACCCACCGAAGACCCCCGCCCCCTGCTGCGTCGAGTGCACGCGGGGAGCTTTCGTACTCACCTGGAGTACGAAAGGTCCCCGCGTGCGGTCAAGCAGAGCGGAGGGATGGGTGGGGAGGCGGGGTTACGGCAGGCCGAGCTTCGCGCGGCAGCCGGGCCACGCGGAGTACGTGCCGCCACGGCCGTCGCGGAGCTTGGTGGCGATGGCGATCTGCTGTTCGCGGGTCGCCTGGTGCGGCAGGGCCGCGTAGGCGGTGCCGCCGTAGGCCGCCCAGGTGCTCGCGTTGAACTGGAGGCCGCCGTAGTAGCCGTTGCCGGTGTTGATGGCCCAGTTGCCGCCGGCCTCGCACTTGGCCAGGCGGTCCCACACCTCGCCGTCGGGGAGGGGCTTGGTGCCGACCGCGATCTTCTTCGGCTTCGGCTCCTTGGTGACCTTGCCGCCGATCTTCTCGCGGTTGATCTCCTTGCCGTTCTTCACCGTCACGCGGTAGGTGGAGATCTGCTCGCCGGCCTCGCCGGGCTCCAGGACCTTCTGCTGACCCTGGTTCAGGGTCGGGTCGTTGGTCTTCTCGACGGGCGGGGCGACCGGCTCGTTCACGTTGATGACCGTGACGCCGGTGCGGGAGATGTAGACCTCGGCGCCGGAGGCCAGGCGCACGTCGGTGCCGGCCTGGACCGCGTCCTCGGGACCGAGGGTGAGGTTCTCGCTCTTCAGCAGCTCGTCGACGGTGACGGCGGTGGTCTGGACCTCGCGGACCGGGTTCGCGCCGTCGAAGAGCTTGACGACCTTGCGGGTCTTCACCTCGAGGTTCATGCCGTCGAGGGGGACCTCGGAGCCGGTGGGCGCGGAGAACCACGAGCCGTCGACCGGGACGCCGAGCTGCTTGGCGGCCTCCTCGACGGTGACCGAGCGGACCCAGTCCTCACGGGACTGGCCGTCGACGCTCATCTTGAGCAGGCGGCCGCGGTCGAGGGTGATCTTGCCGCCGTCGGAGATCGGGGCGTTGAGCGACGGGGACAGCGCGTCGTGCTCGCCGACCCTGATGCCCTCCTCCGCGAGGACCTCGCCGACCGTGCCCTCGTAGGAGTGGACGGTCGAGGTGATGCCGTCGATGTCCACGGCCACGGACTTGTCCATCGCCATCGCGGTCACGCCACCGCCGGAGATGGAGACCAGGACCGCGGCGACCGCACCCTTGAGGAAGCGGCGCTTCCAGGACGAGACGGCCGTGACGAGGAGCTGCGGGTCCTCCTTCTCCTCTTCCTCCGTGGGGAGGACGAGGGGCGGCATGATCGTCGTCTCGGCGTTGATGAGCCGGATCAGCTCGTCGACGTCGACGTTCGCCGTCGCGAGGAGCTCGTCGGCGTCAGGGCCGAGCACCTCGAGCACGTCCGCGGGCGAGATCGTCAGCGCACCGGCGGGGAAGCTCGGGTGGGGGTCGGCCACCGCGACCGCGGTGTTCCCGACCGGCGTGAACCAGTCGGTGTCCTCGTTGAAGTCGTACGGAGCGGCAGTTCTGTCGCTACCAGACAAGGGTCGATACCTCCATTGCGGAAGCTCCGAGGCCACCGCACAGTTGGCGTTGACAAGATCATTCGAGTTGCAGCTCGAAGGTTCCCGGCAACTCCTCCTACGTGGTCTCGCTGCTTCGCGCTTCCGGCTTGGGACCCGCCCCGACTGCGGGCGTGCTCCGAACCGACAGGGTCGGTTCAGGTGGCACGGTCACGGGACAGTAACGGGGCAGCCGACGTTGCGCAAACACCCCCACCGATGTTGTGACCTCAGTCACCCGTAGAGGTAGGAACCCTTTGCTCCGTTCGTCTCAAGTCGCATCTCAGTGGCCAAGCCCGAAGACTCGTTGAGCAGTACGGGTGACGGCGGCAGCGAGTTCAGAAAGATCTTCGCCACGCAGGGTGGCCAAGGCCCGAACTGTGTAATTCACACAATAGGGTTCGTTCGGCCGCCCCCGGAACGGGTGGGGCGTCAGGAAAGGCGCGTCCGTCTCGACGAGCAGCTGATCCTGCGGCACCAGCCGGGCCGCCTCCTGCAGGGCACGGGAGTTCTTGAACGTCACCGGGCCCGCGAACGACAGCACGTACCCCGCGTCCACGCACCGGCGCGCGAAGTCCGCGTCACCGGAGAAGCAGTGGAAGACCACTGTGGACGGTGCGCCCTCGGCGTCGAGCACCTTGAGGACGTCCTCGTGCGCGTCCCGGTCGTGGATCATCAACGGCTTCCCGACGCGCTTGGAAAGGTCGATGTGCCAACGGAAAGCGTCTTGCTGCGCGGCCGGCGGCGAGTAGTCCCAGTAGTAGTCGAGACCGGTCTCGCCGATCGCCACGACGCGGTCGAACCGGGCCAGCCGCTCCAGCTCGGCCTTCTCCGCGTCGCCGAACGCGGCGGTGCGGGTCGGGTGGACCGCCACGGCCGCGTAGACCCGCGGGTCCCAGGTGGACGCCTCCGCGGCCCACTGCGCGGACTTCAGGTCGTCCGCGACCGTCACCACGTGCGAGACGCCGGCGGCCTCCGCCCGGTCCAGCAGCACGGCCACGTCGGCGGCGTCGACGGCACCGCACGCGTCGAGGTGGGTGTGGGCGTCGACCACCGGCACCGGAAGGGCTTCCGGCACCGGCGGTCGTTCCCGCTTCTCCGCCACTAGTCGGTGACGATCGGGGCCCACTCGGGCCCGGTCTCGCCCAGCTTCGGGTCGAGCTTCGCGAACAGCGGCGAGGGCTTCTGCAGCGGCCGGCCGACCTCGATCGGCGTCGACTCCCACTTCGCCTGCTCGCCCGCGTAGTCACCGGTCAGCACCGGGTACGAGCGGTCGGGCACGTCGAGGTCGGTGACCTCGTCCATCGACGGCTGCGCGGCCCACACGCCCGTGCCGCCCAGCGCCTCGTGCACCTGCTGCGCCGAGTGCGGCAGGAACGGCGTCATGAGCGTGTTCGCGTCCTGCACGACCTGCAACGCCGTGTGCAGCACGGAGTCGCGGCGGTCCGGGTCGTCCTTGAGCTTCCACGGCTCCTGGTCGGACAGGTACTTGTTCGCCAGCGAGATCACGCGCATGGCCTCGCCGGAGGCCTGCTTGAACCGCGAGCGGCGCAGGTGCGCGCCGACCGTGTCGAACGCCGCCTTCGACTGGCGCAGCAGCTCGTGGTCGGCGTCGGTCAGCGCGGTCGCCTTCGGGATGGCGCCGACGTTCTTGTGCGCCATGGAGATCGAGCGGTTGACCAGGTTGCCCCACTCGTTCGCCAGCTCGAAGTTGGTCCGGCGGACGAACTCCTCCCAGGTGAAGTCGGTGTCCTGGTTCTCGGGACCCGCGACGGAGATGAAGTACCGCAGCGCGTCCGGCCCGAACTCCTTCAGGAAGTCGCCGACGTAGATCACGGTGCCGCGCGAGGTGGAGAACTTCGAGCCGCTCATCGTCAGGTACTCCGACGACACGACCTCGGTCGGCAGGTTCAGCGTGCCGAACCGGCCGGGCTCGCCGCCCTTGTCGCCCGCGCCGTTCTGGCCCAGCAGCAGCGACGGCCAGATCAGCGAGTGGAAGACGATGTTGTCCTTGCCCATGAAGTAGTAGCCCTGGGCGTCACCGGTCCAGAACTCCTTCCAGGCGTCGGGGTTCCCAGTGCGCCGTGCCCACTCGACGGACGCGCTCAGGTAGCCGATGACGGCGTCGAACCACACGTAGAACCGCTTCATCGGCTGGTCGCTCCACCCGTCGAGCGGGATCGGCACACCCCAGTCGAGGTCGCGGGTGATGGCGCGCGGCCGCAGGTCCTTGATCAGGTTCTGCGAGAACTTGAGCACGTTCGGGCGCCACTCGGACCGCGTGCCCATCCACGAGCCCAGCGACTCGATGAACGAGGGCAGGTCGAGGAACAGGTGCTCCGTCTCGACGAACTTGGGCGTCTCGCCGTTGATCCGCGAGCGCGGGTTCTTCAGGTCGATCGGGTCGAGCTGGTTGCCGCAGTTGTCGCACTGGTCGCCGCGCGCGCCGTCGTAGCCGCAGATCGGGCAGGTGCCCTCGATGAAGCGGTCGGGCAGCGTCCGGCCGGTCGACGGGCTGATGGCGCCCATCTCGACCTTGGGGATGACGTAGCCGTTCTTCCACAGCGCGGAGAACAGGTCCTGCACCACCTGGTAGTGGTTGCCGGTGGTGGTGCGGGTGAAGAGGTCGTAGGACAGGCCGAGGCCCTGCAGGTCGGAGGCGATGACGCGGTTGTACTTGTCGGCGAGCTCGCGGGCCGTCAGGCCCTCCTTCTCGGCCTGCACCTGGATGGGCGTGCCGTGCTCGTCCGTGCCGCTGACCATGAGCACCCGGTGTCCGGACATTCGCATGTAGCGGGAGAAGACGTCGGACGGGACACCGAAACCGGAGACGTGACCGATGTGCCTGGGGCCGTTGGCATAAGGCCAGGCCACCGCGGTCAGTACGGAGGCACTCATGTGCATAGCCTACGGAGGCGGTGCCAGCCGCTTTTCACTGCATGGGAGGTCGGTTTGTCCGCGACCAGGATGCTGGTGCTCGGCGTGGTCAAGCTCGTCGGCGAGGCGCACGGCTACCAGGTGCGCCGTGAGCTGCAGTCGTGGTCTGCGGAGTCTTGGGCGAACGTGCAGCCAGGTTCGATCTACCACGCGCTGAAGTCGCTGGCCAAGGACGGACTGCTGGAACCGGTCGGCACCGAGTCCCGCGAGGGCCCCGCCCGCACCTCCTACCGGATCACGCCGTCCGGTGAGCACGAGCTGGACGACCTCCTCGCGCACGCGCTCGCGAACCCGGCCGCCGGCAACGACGAGGTGTCCGCGGGCGTCGCGATGCTCACCCTCGTCCCGCGCAAGCAGGCCGTCGTGCTGCTGAAGAACCGCCTCGCAGGCCTGGAGGGGCAGCTCACCCCGACCCGGCACGGCATCACCTCGATGCCGGAGATGGGCAAGCCGGCGCACGTCAGCGAGCTGTTTCGACTGTGGCTCGTCCACCTCGAAGGTCAGGTCCGGTGGACTCGGGAGCTGATCGAACGCCTGGAGGCCGGTGCGTACGAACTTCGGGACTAGTCAAACTTGAATAGTCCCGACTAGCCTCTGGTCAAACTTGACTAGAGGGGGTTCCGGCATGATCAAGGCACGCGGCCTCGCACGCCGCTTCACCACGAAGGCCGGTCCGGTGGACGCGGTGCGCGGCGTCGACATCGACGTCGCCGAGGGCGAGCTCGTCGGGTTCCTCGGACCCAACGGCGCCGGCAAGTCGACGACGCTGCGCATGCTCACGACGCTGCTGCGGCCCACGGCGGGCGAAGCGCTCGTCGCCGGACACGACCTGCTCACCGACCCGGCGGGCGTGCGCCGCAACATCGGCTACGTCGGCCAGAAGCCCGGCGCGGGCCTGGACCAGCGGGTCGCCGACGAGCTGGAGCTCCAGGCCCGGTTCTACGGCCTCTCCCGGCACGACGCCCGCAGGAAGGTCGCCGGCCTGCTCGAACGGTTCGACCTGACCGGGCTGGAGCAGCGCGGCGTAGGCACGCTCTCGGGCGGCCAGCAGCGCAGGCTCGACCTCGCGATGGGCATGCTGCACGACCCGCGGCTGCTGTTCCTCGACGAACCGTCCACCGCGCTCGACCCGCAGAGCCGCCGCAACCTGTGGGACCACATCCGGCAGCTCAGGGCCGACGGCGTGACGGTCTTCCTGACCACCCACTACCTCGACGAGGCCGACCACCTCAGCGACCGGCTGCTCGTCATCGACCAGGGCGCGATCGTCGCCGAGGGGTCGCCGGACGAGCTGAAGCACCGCGTCTCCGGCGACCTGGTCGTGCTCGGCACGCCGCAGGCCGCGCTGGTCGCGACCAAGTTCGCCGACGCCGCCGTGGACGGCGAGAAGGTCAGCTTCCGCATCCCGAACGGCGACCGCGCGCTGCCGTCGTTGCTGAAGGACCTCGACAACATCGGTGTCGAGCTGCACTCCGTCCAGGTGCACCGGCCGACGCTCGACGACGTGTTCCTGACCATGACCGGCCGCTCACTGCGGGAGGACAGCAATGCTGCGTGACACCTGGCTCGTGTTCTGGCGGGTGATGCTGCCCGTGCTGCGCAACCCCGTGGCGGTGGTCTTCGGCATCGCCCAGCCGTTGCTCTACCTCGGGCTCTTCGGGCCGTTGCTGGGCGAGGGCGGCTGGCAGTGGTTCGTGCCGGGCCTGCTGGTGCAGATGGCGTTGTTCGGCACGGCCTACGCGGGCTTCTCGCTGCTGCCGGAGGTGCGCACGGGCGTGATGGAACGCCTGCGGGTCACCCCGGTCAGCCGGGTCGCGCTGCTCGTCGGGCGGGTCGGCAAGGACGTGGTGCTGCTGGTCGTGCAGAGCCTGCTGATCATGCTGGCCGCGATGCTGTTCGGCTTCCGGGCGTCGGCGGGGCAGGTGCTGCTCGGCCTCGGGCTGGTGGCGTTGCTCGGCGTCGCGATCGGCTCGGTGTCGTACGCGATCGCGTTGAAGGTGAAGCTGGAGTACGTCTTCGCGTCCGTGCTGTCGGCGTCCATCGTGCCGTTGATGCTGTTGAGCGGCGTGCTGCTGCCCATGTCGAACGGCCCGCAGTGGCTCTACTGGCTGTCGCGGGTCAACCCGCTGGCGCACGTCGTGGACGCCGAGCGGTCGATCTTCAACCCCGGCACGGTGACGTACGGGCTGATCTCGGTCGCGCTGCTGGTCGTGGCCGGCGTGCTCTACGGCATCCGCACGTTCAACCGGGAGTCAGCTTGAGGCACGCGGGGGCCCCGCGTTTCCCCCAGGGGAACGCGGGAGTCCCGCGTTCCCCTGAAAAGGCAGGTCAGCTTGACCTGACCGCCGCGTCGTAGAGCGTCTTCTTGCTGATCCCGGCCGCCTCCGCGACCTCGGCGGCGGCCGACTTCATCCGCTCCCCGTCTGCGACGCGCTGCCTGACCTCGGCGACGAGCGTGTCGAGGTCCGGCGTGTCCGCCACGGGAGCGGGGCCGAGCACCACGGTGATCTCGCCGCGTGCGCCGTCCACGGCCCACTCGGCGAGCTCGGCCAGCGACCCGCGCACGACCTCCTCGTACTTCTTCGTGAGCTCGCGGCACACGGCGGCACGGCGGCCGGGCCCGAGCACCTCGACGGCGTCCTGGAGCGTGTCCGCGAGCCGGTGCGGGGCCTCGAAGAAGACGACGGTGCGCTGCTCGGTGGCCAACGGGGCGAACCAGCGCTTGCGCTCACCGGACTTGCGCGGCGGGAACCCGTCGAACGCGAACCGGTCGCTCGGCAGCCCGGACAGCGCCAGCGCCGTCGTGACCGCGGACGGCCCCGGCAGGCACGTGACGGTGATGTCCTGCTCGACACACGCGGCGACGAGCCGGTAGCCGGGATCGGACACCGACGGCATGCCGGCGTCCGTCACGAGCAGCACGGTCTCGCCGCCGTGCAGCGACTCGAGGAGCCCCGGCAGGCGCGCCTGCTCGACCTGGTCGTAGAAGCTGATCACCCGCCCGGAGGGTTTGACCTGCAGTGCCGCCGCGAGGCTGTGCAGTCTGCGGGTGTCCTCCGCGGCGATGACGTCCGCCGTCGCCAACGCCTCCACCAGGCGCGCGGAGGCGTCGCGGATGTCGCCGAGCGGAGTAGCGGCGAGGACCAGACGGCCTGAACCGGATACAGGACTCACGTGGTTCACCCTACGATCGGCGACGTGACAGTCCTCGTGCAGCCAGGAGAGGCGCCCGCCGCCGTCGCGGAGGAACCGCGGACGGACCGCGCGGCGGCCCTCGACCCACCTCCGCACGGCAACCGGTTGCGCGGGTGGCTGGTCACGATCGCCGTGACGCTGATCGGCGCGGTCGTGCGGTTCTGGAACGTCGGGTACCCGACGGACAAGGGCACGCCGATCTTCGACGAGAAGCACTACGTGCCGCAGGCGGCGCAGGTGCTGCGCAACGGCGGCTACGAGGACAACCCCGGCTACGAGCTGATCGTCCACCCGCCGCTCGCCAAGCAGCTCATGGCCATCGGCCAGGCTCTCTTCGGCTACGACGGCATCGGCTGGCGGTTCGCCTCCGCACTGGCGGGCGCGATCACGATCCTGCTGATCGTGCGGATCGCCCGCCGCCTGACCCGCTCGGACCTGCTGGGCGCGCTGGCGGGCGTGCTGCTCATCGCGGACGGCGTCTCGCACGTCCAGTCCCGGATGGGCATGCTCGACATCTTCCTGGCGCTGTTCGTGGTCGCCGCGTTCGGCTGCCTGGTCGTGGACCGCGAACAGGTGCGGGAACGGCTCGCGGTCGCCGTGCGCGAGGGTTTCGTGACGAACTCGGCCTTCGGCCCGTGGCTGGGCTTCCGCTGGTGGCGCTTCGGCGCGGGCGTGATGCTCGGCCTGGCGTGCGGCATCAAGTGGTCGGGCATCTGGTACATCGCGGCGTTCGGCCTGCTGACGGTCGTCTGGACCGCATTGGCGCGGCGGGCGGCCGGCGTCGAGGAGCCGTGGCTCGGGTCGATCGCGAAGGACGTCCTGCCCTCGCTGGGCGGTCTGGTCGCGATCCCGGTCCTGGTGTACCTGGTGACGTGGTTCCCGTGGATGGCCAGCGAGACCGGCATCGACCGGCACGTGGTCGGCACGAAGGTGCAGGACATCAGCTACGTCCCGGACGTGCTCCAGTCGCTCTGGTACAACGCGAAGAACGTCTACAAGTTCCACGTCGAGCTGGTCACCTCGGAGACCAACCGGCACCCGTGGGAGTCGAAGCCGTGGACGTGGCCGATGGGCCTGCGCCCGATGCTCTACTACTACGACAACTCGGTGACCGGCTGCGGCCAGGCCTCGTGCCTCGGCGCGATCATGCTGATCGGCACCCCGGCGCTGTGGTGGGTGGCGTTCCCGGCGATCGGCTGGGCGATCTGGCGGGCCGTCGGCAGCCTGGACTGGCGCTACGCCGGCGTGCTCGTCGGCTACCTGGCGGGCCTGCTGCCGTGGTTCCTCAACCTCGACCGGCAGATGTACTTCTTCTACGTCACGCCGATGGCACCGTTCCTGGTGCTGCTGATCGTGCTGGCGCTGGGCGAGGTCCTCGGCCGTGCGCGCGCGGGCTCCGAACGCCGCGGCACCGGTCTGCTGGTCGTGGCGCTGTACGTCGGCATCGTGGTGGCGAACTTCGTGTGGCTGTGGCCGATCCTCAACGGCAACCCGATCACGCCGGAGATGTGGCAGCAGCAGCTGTGGCTGCCCAGCTGGCGCTGAGCGGTCGCGGCCGGTGCGCGGGTGAGTGGTGAGGCGATCGGCGGAAACCGCCTCACCACTCTTCGCGGGGCATCGCGGTGGTGCTCCGATGCCGGGGCTTCGCGGGTGGACCACCGCCTAGGTCGTTGGCGACGAAACAACCGTTACCGCCCCGCGAGGGGTTCACCCGGTTCGCCTACATCGGCATGTGCTTCGTCGGCGGCGGTCCCGGCTTGCTGATGAACTTCGTGACCGGCCCCTCCTTGCTCATCCCGGCCCGTTCCAGGAACTGCGCCATCTCGCCGCGCACCTGCGCCAGCGTCGGGCGGCGGCCCGGTTCCGGGTCCATCGCCGCCAGCAGCAGCCGCGCGTGGGCGCTGTTCTGCGGCAGCTTCGTCACCGGTTCGCCCTGGGCGGCGGCCATCAGCGAGGAGATCGGGTTCTCGCGGGAGCCGCGCGGCGGATGGCCGGTGAGGGCGTAGGACACGGTGGCGGCGAGCTGCCACGAGTCCGAGGCGGGGGACGCGGCCTCACCGCGTGCCGTCTCCGGCGCGAGGAAGTCGGGGGTGCCGACCATCATGCCGGTGGCGGTGAGGGTGCTGTCGCCCTTGGAGCGGGCGATGCCGAAGTCGATCAGGTGGGCGGTGCCCTGGACGTCGACGATGACGTTGGACGGCTTCACGTCGCGGTGCAGGACGCCGCGGGTGTGGGCGGAGGTGAGGGCGTCGGCCATGTTCAGCCACAGCCGGGCCGCCAGCTTGTCGTCGATCAGGCCGTTCTTCATGACCGTCTCGGACAGCGACGCGCCCTCGATGTACTCCATCACCAGCGCGAGGCCGTCCGGGTCCTGGACGATGTCGAACACCCGCACGCAGTTCGGGTGGCGGACCGCGGCCAGTGCGCGGGCCTCGCGGAGCATGCGCTGCTCGGTGTCGTTGTCCGGGGCGTGCGCGAGCTTCACGGCGACGGTGCGGTCGAGCTGTTCGTCGACGGCGAGCCAGACCGTGCCGAAGCCGCCGGAGCCGAGCTGGCGGACGCGGCGGAACCGGCCGTTGCCGGGGTTCCACACCTTGCCCGACTTCTGCACCGGTGCGGGCGACTCCGCGTTCGCGGCGCCGGGGCCGAACGGCAGCGGACCGGGGGTGTCCGCGAGCACCGCGGGCCGGGACGGCTGCGGTGGCTGCGGGTTCGCCTGGGACGGCTGCTGGAGCACCTCGGCCACCCGCGTCGGCGGGTACTGCTGCGGCGGGGGCGGCGGCTGGTTCACCGGGCGCATCGGCCGGTTCATCGGCGCCGGCTGGTACTTCGGCACCTGTGCCGGCTGGTAGGGCGGCGGCTGCTGCTGGGCGGCCGTGATCGGCTTGGTCGCCGCCTTCTTCTGCGGCAGCTGGGGCTGCTGAGAGGGCTGCTGCGCGGTGTTGCGCGCCACCGGCTGGGGTGGCGCCTGGTTCGCGTTGCGGTCCTGGGACCGGTCACGGCCGGGGCGATTCAGCATGGCGGTAGTCAACCCGAAGATGCGCACGACGATCGACCCGATCACCGCGATCGGGAAGAACCCGAGCAGGACGTGCCCCACCAGCGTCACGGGCAGTGCCGACGTGGACGCGAGGAGCACCAGGAACGGCGGCCAGAACACCCGGCGCGGCCAGTTGGGCCCGAGCCGGAACGCCGACCCGGCCTGCAGCATGACGAACAGCAGGCACAGCAGGCCGAGCACGATCGTGATTCCGGCGGCGACCAGGAACAGCCACTCGTCGCCCGGCGCGCGGAACACGCCGAGGATCGACGGCGTGCCGTCGACGAGGTAGGCGCCCTGGGAGAACTGTCCGAAGCAGGTCGCCTGGTCGAGCGAGTCGGACCCGGCGATCGTGCGCTGACCGAGGCCCTGCACGGTGCCGCGCAGGATCAGCCACGGCAGCACCAGCGTGCCGGCGACGCCGAGCACGGCGAAGACGGCGCCCGTCACGGCGCCGTAGGAGTTGCCGACCACCCGGCGCACCGCGATGGCGAGCAACGCGGCCACGGTGGGGAAAAGGCCGAGAACGGCACCGAGCGCCGTCGTGGTCCACACCCAGTCACCGGGGCAGACGCTGGCGCCCACGAAACCGTGCAGCCACGTGAGCAAGGACTCCGCGAGCCCCACGACTCGAACCACCCCTTCCGCGATCATCCCCAGCCTAGGTGCCGATTCAGCCTACGGTGCGTGATCGGTGTGCGGCCGACGCCACAGCAACCAAAATCGCGTCCACTGCGTTGCACCTCCCGCACCTGGCCGGACCTCGCGAGAAATGCGCTCTTCTGCCCTCTAGGACGTGTCCGCGGCCTTGTCCGTTGAACGGCGGCTCATCACGGTTGGAGCCGGTTTGCGACTCGGAAGCGTCACGTGCCACGACCTGCGGTGTGGAATCGCCGCTCAGTTGCTGCGCAGCCAGTGCCGGTACCGCGCGGCCAGGGCGAGCGAGGTCAGGACCCCCTCCACGTGCGGTTTCGCCATGAAGTCCGCGGCACGCGACCTCGCCGGCCCCGGCTGGGCGGCGGGCTCCGGAGCGGCGGGCACGGGTGGTGGTGGTACGGCCGGGCGCGGCACCAGCGGGACGAACGGCGGCGCGACCAGCACCGGCAGCTCCGACCGGACGTTCCACAGCTCCTCCGCGGCCCGGTCGACCGCGCGGACCGCCAGCCGTTCCTCCCCGGCCCGCTGCTGGTCGAGCCGGTCGAGCAGCTCGCCGTCGGCGCCCAGGCCGAGCCGCACGACCTCGGCAACCGTGTGCAGGTAGGCCTCGACGGCGTCGTGCGCGGACCCGAACGCCTCGGACGTGTCGAGCCACCTCATCCGCGCCCGGTGCCGGTAGTCGTCGAACGCCTCGCTCGCCGCCCCGCGCCACGCCGGTGCCGTCGCGGCGGCGTGCGCGGCCGCGGCCGATGCGCTCTCGTCGCGCATCCGCCTCAGCCACTCCTGGACGGTCCGCAGGGAGTGGAACTCGTCGGGGAGCGTCACGCCGGCGGGGTGTCCACCTGCTCGTACAACCGAGCGGTGTCCCTCAGCCGGTGCACGGTCTCGTCGGCGTCGCCGCCCAGCACGCCGGTCGCGTGGCCGGCCGCACCGCGGAACCTGCTCAGCGCCGCGAACAGCTCACCGCGCCGCCCGTCCACCTCGCCGTCCGGGTGGACCGCCTGCTCCGCGACCTGCTCGACCGCCCTCGCGAGCGGTCCGGTGAGCGCTCTCAGCTCGGCCGGGTCGACCTCGAACCCCCGCACGGCACCCTCCACACCGGAAGTTTGACGCTGAACGATACCAACCTGTTACCTGATGAGCGCGCCGACGTCCGAACTGGACAGGAAGACGGTCTCCTCCTCCGCGGCGCCCGCGTCGACCACGACCGCGAGCCGCGCCGACGCCACGAACGGCAGCAGCTCCGCGCCCTCGACCTCCAGCCACCGGTCCTCCCACGGCAGCTCCTTCGCCCGCCGGTAGGCCACGAGCCGGTCGAGCCCGGTGAACACGAGCACTGCCTTCTCGTAGCCGTCGACGCTCGTGGTGACCAGCCCCGGCTCCCCAGGGTCGGGCAGGAACACGGTGGTGCCGAGCAGCTCCGCGGCCACGCCGGGATCACCTGCCCGCGCCAGCTCGCGGACCCGCGGCTCCGCGCGCGGCCTGCGGTACATCGGCCGCCCGTGCAGGACGTGCTCCAGCTCCACGGCGGTCGACGGCACCGAGGGGTCGACGCGGAAGTGCGGCACGCAGTTCAGCGCGAACGGGATGTCGTCGACGCTCGCGCCCGGCAGCACCGCGACGACGACCTTGCGCTTGAACTCCTCGGGCTTGCGCATGAGCATGCCGCGCAGGTGCTTGAGCTCGTACTCGGCACCGGCGCTCATGGGGCTGTCACCGCGGAACGCGAGCCGCCACCCCGCCGACACAGCGACCACGATCCGGTCCGCGTCCTCCATGCGCTGCAGGCAGTACGTGGACCAGTCGACGGGCAGGTGCTGGTTGAACAGGTCGAGGTCGGCGTCCACGCCGAGGCGGTGCAGCAGCTGCGCGAACGCGTGCACGGTGTCCCGCCACGCCTGGACGCGGGCGGCGTCCCAGCCGGGGCTGCTGTGCGCCCAGACGACGAAGGCTTGCGGCTGCATCGCGGAATCATGGCAGCCGGTCGTATGGACTCCAACGGATTAAGCCGGGCACGATGGACGACCGTGGCGGATCCCTCGGCAGCCCGCGGACGCGGCGCGTTGCGCACCGCGGGTGCGCTGCGGCCGTTCGCCGCGGGCGAGCACCTGATCAACGCGGGTGAGCGCAGCGACGAGGTGCTGCTGCTCGACTCGGGCCTGGTCAAGGTCGTGCTGCCGACGGCGGGCGACCGGGAGCCGATCACCGGCCTGTTCGGCCGCGGCGACCTGCTCGGCGAGCTGGGCGTCACCGGCGGCGTCCCGCGCAGCGCCCACGTGATCGCGCTCGCCGCAGGCTCGGCGTGGCACGTGGCCGGCAGCCGGTTCGTGGCGCTGCGGGCGACGAACCCGGACGTGCAGCGCCTGGTCGACCAGACGTGACGCGACCGCCAGCGCAACGCGGACGAGCTCCAGCGGCTGCTCGTGCGGCCGGTGCCGGAGCGGGTGGCGCTCTGCCTGCTGCGGTGGGCCCTGGCGTTCGGCGAGGAGGTCGACGGCGGAGGTCTGGAGCTGCGCGGACTGAGCCAGGACGAGCTGTCCCAGGCGGTCGCGGCGTCGGTGCAGCACGTCCAGGAGACGTTGAAGGCACTGCGGTCCGAGGGTCTGCTGCACACCGGCCGGCTGCGGTTCTGGCTGCCGGACCCGGACCGGCTGGGACATTTCATTGCCAAAGCGGACCGCGGGAACTGACAACTTGTTGTCCCGGTTTTCCGGGGATGGCCACCGCCGCGAGCCGCCAGACTCGACAGCTCAGTTCGGGCGCGAGCACCTCGGAGGCAGTGAGTTGAACCCCGTTCCCCAGCACCGCACCTTGCTCGGTGTCGACGTCATCGGCTCGGCACAGCTGCCGCCCCACCTGCTGGCGGCAGTCCCCACCACCGTCTCGGAGCTGCTGCACGCCGCCCTCTCGGCCGCGGGCATCGACCGGTCGGACGTGCTCGCCGTCGAGTCACCCGGCGACGGCGCCCTGCTCGTCCTGCCGAGCGAGCTGCTGGGCGCCGCCGTCGACGCGGCCGCTCACCTCGACCAGCTCACCACCGAGCACAACCGCTGGCGCAAGCCGGAGGTCCGCCTGCGCGCGGCCGTCCACACCGGTCCGGTCGGTGCGGACGGCGGCTTCTACCAGGCCAGGATCACCCACACCCGGCTCCTGGACGCCAGGGAGTTCAAGGCCCTGCTCACCCGCTGCCGCGAAGAGGGCGGCGAGGAGACCGCCAACACCGGCCTCATCGTCTCCGCGGAAGCCCTCGACACCGCCTTCAGCGGCAACCACACCCGCCTGGCCCGGCGCGCCGAGTTCGGCCCGCTCCCGGTGGCCAACAAGGAGTACCGGCACACCGCGTGGGTGCGCGTGCCCGGCTTCGACCCGCGCGCACTGACCGCGCTGACCACCACGCCCGCGCCGCCGGAGAGCGCGGCGCGGGTGGTGAACACGGTGCACGGCACCAACCACGGGGTGCAGGCGGGCGACATCCACGGCGGGGTCACGCTGTACGCGGGGCACCGGCCGTGAGCGAGGAGAAGAAGGACCAGCCGCAGCCGGCCGCGGAGGAAGTACCGGCCGACGCCGCGCCGCTGTCACCGGACGACGTCCGGCGCATGTCGAACGTCTCGCACGGCGACATGCACGGGATGCAGACCGGGGACGTGGCCGGCGACGTCAACTACTACGCCGCCATCATCAAGCCACAAGCCGATCTCATCGTGCGCTACGCGGCGCCTCAAGACATCGAGGACGTGCAGCGCGAGTTCGTGCCGCCGGGAGGCTTCGCGTCGGCACTCGCCGCGCTGCGCAGGGACAACGTCGTCGTCCTGTGCGGTCCGGGCACCGGGCGCACGTTCGCCGCCCGCCGGTTGCTGGCCTACGAGCTGCGGGTCGCGCGGATCGCCGACATGAACCGGTCCCGCACGCTGGGCACCCTGCGGGCCACCGAGCTGGAACCGGGCACCGGTGTCGTGCTGGACGTCCGGGACAGCCGCGACCGGCCGTTCACCGACCAGGACTTCTCCCAGTGCCGCGACGTCCTGAAGGACGCGGGCTGCCACCTCGTGGTCCTGCTGGACCACCTCGGCCAGGTACCCGCCGGTGCGGCGAAGGACGCCGTCCTGCTCACCGCACCGGCACCGGTCGAGGTCGCGCAGGCGGAGCTGCGCCGGCGCGGGCACGCCGGCGAGGCGGAGATGCAGACGCTCAAGGACGAGCTGGCTCCCGCGCTGGACGGCGCCTCGCCGGACAAGGCCGTGCGCGCAGCGGATCTCGCCGTGCAGATCCACGAGGAAGGCCTGCCCGTCGCGGAGGCGCTCGCGTCGCTGCGGGAGGAGGTCACCGCGGCCGTCGCGCGGTGGTTCGAGGAGCTGGACGTCCGTGCGCACGCCTACTCGTTCGCGGTCGCTGTGCTGGAGAACCAGCCCTACGAGCACGTCATGGACCGGGCCTGGGCGCTGGACATGGACATCAGGAAGGCGCGGCTCGCCGAGGGCCGCAGGTTGCGGCCGTGCTGCGTGCTCCACAAGCCCAAGGACCAGCTGCTGCGGGAGATCAGGGCGACGACCGAGGTTCGCGCCCACCCGAAGCACAAGGACATGTTCGAGGAGACGGTCCGGTTCGAACGCCACGACTGGGCGCGCGGCGTGTTCAAGCACATGTGGCGCCAGTACCCGGCGGCCCACCAGGTCCTGCGCGACTGGATGTCCGCGGACGCCGCGCTCGACCGGTTCAAAGAGGAGAGTGCCCAGGCCGTGTGCGAGGTGGTGCGGACCGTTCCGGCCCACGAGCCGCTGGCGATCGTCGAGAACCTCGCCCTGCAACGGCACTACGGCCGCCGCGGGCTGGCGGCGCGGGCGTTGGAGGTGCTGATGGACGACGTCGTGGTCCAGCCGCTCGCCGAGAAGGCGCTGGAGAAGTGGGTCAGGTCCGACAGCGCCTACCAGAAGTCGACGGCGGCTCGGGTGTACTCGTCCGCGTTCGGCCGCCGGGACCTCACCACCGCGCTCGCGAAGCTGACCGAGATCGGCAAGTCCGAGCAGTACACACCGCAGCGCGAGGTGGTCCTCGCCGTGCTGGCGATGCTCGTGGAGGAGGACATCCGCGGGATCGCGCTCGACACGGTGGTGTCCTGGACCGCGGGGCGTTACCGGCGCACCGGCCTGCAGCCGATCTCCCTCGTGCTGGGGCTCTGGGTCTCCGGGATCTACCGGACCCGCCACGAGTACTTCGTCGAGTTCGGCCGCGCGTTCCCGAAGCAGGTCAGGGACCTGCTCAAGCACGTGCTCGCGGACGAGGAGTTCGGCGGTTACGTGCTCGAACACCTGGGGGAGCTGGCACTGCACGCCCGGTGGGACGCCGTGAAGGCGGCCGAGCTCGTCCGGCTCACCCGGCTGATCGCGCCGGACCTGTCGTGGTGGCGGCGCAGGGACGCGGTCGACGCGGTGTGCTTCCAGCACCCGGCCAAGCGCTCGGAGATCCAGCGGATCTTCCGCATCGCGTGCAAGGTGCAGAAGGGCCGGGCTCAGCCGTCGTAGACCTCGTGCTCGACCAGCAGCCGGGTGCGTCGACCGCGGCGTGCGAGGTGAGGTGCCCGTCCCGACGCGTTATGGCTGGCGTGCGCGGGGTGGCGTGCGCGAGGCGAGGCGCCCGTCCTCGACGCGCCACGGCTGGCGTGCGAGGTGGGATGTCCGTCCTCGACGCGTCACGGCTGGCGTGTGGGGCGAGGCGCCCGTCCGGGAGCGCGGGCCGGTTCGAGGCGGGCGACCGGGCTCGGTTCCCGTCCCCCGGCCCGCGAGTCGCGGTGCAGGGCCGTGGGTGCGGGCGGCGAGGGCGGCGCGGAGGACGACGGGCTCGCCGGCCGTGCTACCGACCAGCACCCGCGCCTCGACCGCCGTCGCGCCGGGCACGACCGTGGGGTGGGCGGCCGCTCACCTCGCGTGCGGGGTCGTGGCTGACGCCGGTGACCCGCCGGAGGTGGCGGCCCCGAGTAATAAGGCGGCGACCACCGATTCCATGAGACCAACCTAGCCCCGACCGGCGCGTTCGCCGACCAGCTTCACCCCACGGGCGGGTGAGCCCGGAAACGTTGTACCGCAGGTGACTCAGGGTTCCGAGTCCACACCGGACGGGTCAGTGCCCGTGGTCGTGCTTCGGCGCGAACGGCTGGAAGACGTAGAACATCGTCACCGGCTGGTCACCCGCGACCGTCTCGTGGTCGACACCGGGCGGGACGACGGCGTAGGAACCGGCCGTGGCCTCGACGCCGCCGATGCTGACCGTGCCGTCGACGACCCACGTGTGCTGCGCGGCCGTCGGGTGGACGTGGCCGGCGTCCCGTGCGCCCGGTGCCATCTGGATCAGGCCGACGACCGTGTCGCCGGTGGGTGACCTCCACAGCATGCGGTTCTGCAGCCCTTCGTCGCCGTGCAGCGGGAACGGCTTCATCTGCGCGAGGGCATCCGGCGAGATGACGGTGACCTTGTCCTGCGGCGTGTCACTCACGGGCACGGCCTTTCCGGATCGGGGGCTATGACCGTTGTATAGGCGAAAAGGCCGCGGGCATTACGCCTGTGGACGCCCGTGTCCTTGCGCTATTCGCACGCCACGCCGTCGTTGTCCCGGTCGAGTGCGGACCGGTAACCCGGCTGGCCGCGGTAGAGCGGCGCCGCGCCGGCCGCCCTGGCCGCTGCGCAGTTCGCGTAGTACGCGGGAGCGGGCGCCGGCTGCGGCTGGGGTTGCGGCTGCGGCTGGGGTGCGACGGGCTGGGGCGCCACGGGCTGCGGGGCGACCGGTTGCGGGACAACGGGTTGCGGAGCGGGCTTCACGTCCAGGCCGCCGCACGACGGGCCCCAGAACCCCAGCGCGGCCTGCTTCGCGACCGCCTGCGCCTGCTGGACGGCCGTGTCGGCCTCGGCCAGCGCCCGCGCGGCGCCCTGGCTCACGGCGAGCACCGAGTAGTCGTTGCCGTCGGACAGGAGCAGCCGCAGCCCCGACACCTTCACCGGCTTGCCGACCAAGGTCTTGGTCGCGAACTCGGCCGACGCCGCCGCCCAGCACTCGCCGGGCACGGCCAGCCCGGCGACGACCACCTTGCTGCCGTCCGACAACGCCACCGTGCGACCGTCCACAACGGACGCGACGGTCACCGGCGGCGGCGTCGTCGTGGTCGTCGTCGTGGTGGTGGTCGTGGTCGTCGTCGTGTTCGACGTGGACGTGGAACCGGCGAGGTCGGCGGGTTCCTGCCCACAGCTCGCGACGACCATCAGGGACACGGCCGTGATGGCGACCAGGAGGATGCGGGGGTTCTTCGGCAGTTGTCGCCAGAGGGCGCGTGCGGCGGTCATGGCCGTCACATCGCGAAGCCCCGCATCCGGTGTTACCCGTGTCACTCAAAAGGCCCAGTGGACCGAACGTCCATTCAGGACAAAAAGAAGAAGTCCGGTGGTCGTGGTGACCACCGGACTTCTTCTTGCGTGGAGCTGAGGGGAATCGAACCCCTGACCTTCTCGATGCGAACGAGACGCGCTACCAACTGTGCTACAGCCCCTTGCGGTGTTACGAGAGAACTATAGCAGGGCGGAAAGAGGTGTTTCACCACCCCCCTCCTATGCCCCGACAGCGCCCCGGTACCGCAGCGACTCCACTCCGTCGAGCTCGACGAACACCGGGTCCTCGTCGTCGGAGTCGACCGGGATCGTGCCCGGGAGCACGTGGTGCTCGTAGCGCGGCAACGGCGGCAGCGCCGGGAGGTCGTCGGCCACCTCGGCGACGTCGACGACCTCGACCTCGGTGGTCTCCAGCGCCTCGACGACCACCGGCGCGTCCGCCTCGACGGCCGGGGTCTGCTGCTGCGGGCCCGTCGCACGGCGGCGGCGGACCTGTTGCAGGCGGGCGAGCCGGCGGGCGCGGATCTCCTCCTCGATCCGCACCTGGCGGCGCAGGTACGTCAGGTAGCCGGCCAGCAGGAGGTCGAGGCCCGCGTGGGCGTACCAGAGCGGCGTCCAGAAGACGCCGGCGACCACACCGGTCGCCACGGCGGCGACCAGCAGGAACGCCACGACTCTGCGGCGGAACGCGTACTTCGCCTGCGCGACCAGCGCGGCGGTCTCCGGGTCGTAGCCACCGCGGCCACGCCGGAACGGGCGTTCGACGTACTCCTCCTCGTCGAAGTAGTCGTCGTCGATGTCGTGGATGTCGTCGTACTCGGCGTCGGGCATGGCGTCGTACTCCTCCCCCACGCTGCGCGCACTCTCCTGGCGCTTGCGGGCCACCATGGGGACGAGGACGACCAGCCACGCCACTACCAGCGCAACGATGATCAGCGAACTCGGCATTCCCCGTTCACCTCCCCCGGCCCACGCGTGGTGCTGTCACCACGCTAGTCACAACAGTCACACCTGTGTCGGAGGCTCGCCGAGCGCGGTGCGTACCAAAGTGTGGTGTATCACCCACTTTCGGGTGAAGCGATTAGGACGAACGGAAGCGGATGTCAGGGAAGACGGGCCTCTCCGCGTGCGACCAAACGGCGCACTAGGCCATCAGGGACCTCTTCGGCCGTGAGGGCCAGGCAGAGGTGGTCACGCCACTGCCCGGCAACATCCAGATAACGCTTGAGGAGGCCTTCCTCGCGGTACCCGGACTTGGCGAGCACCCGTAAGGAGGGCCCGTTCTCGGGCCGGACGGTCGCTTCGAGGCGGTGCAGACCAGCCCCGCGGAAGGCGTGGTCCGTGAGCAACGCCACGGCGGCCGTCGCGACGCCGCCGCCCGCCCGGTCGGCGGCCACCCAGTAGCCGATCCAGGCCGAGCGCAGTGCTCCGCGGACGATGTTGCCGACGGTGATCTGGCCGGCCACCTCGCCGTTGACGAGGATCATGAACGGCAGGGTGGTGCCGCGCCGGGCCGTGGAGCGCAGCGTCGACCACTGGGCGGGCCAGGAGAGCACGGCGTTGCGCTCGTCCCAGCCCTCCACGGCGGTCGGTTCCCACTGCTCCAGGTACTCGCGGTCGCGGATGCGCAGCCGCGACCACCGCGCGCCGTCGAAGAGCCGCGGGCCGCGCAGAACGACGGTTCCCGCGCGCACGTCGAGAGGCCCCAGCCGGACGGGCCAGCCGGGGTGCCGTCCGAGATCGGCGAAGGCGCTCATCAACTCCTCTGGGCCAGGAAGCTGACCCGCACTTCCTCGCCGGCGGAGACGTCCGTGACGTCCTCGTCGACCATGACCAGGCAGTTCGCCTCGGCGAGGGAGGCGAGCAGGTGCGACCCGGAGGTGCCCAGCGGCTGCACCAGGTACTCGCCGTTGTCGGCGTCGCGCAGCAGCTGGCCGCGCAGGAATCCGCGGCGGCCCTTCGTCGACTGCAGCGGTGACAGCAGGCGGGCCGACACCGCGCGGCGGTACGGGTTCTTCTTGCCGAGCGCGGCCCTGATCAGCGGCCTGACCAGCACCTCGAACACGACCAGCGCGCTCATCGGGTTCGCCGGCAGCAGGAACGTCGGCACCGCGTCCGGTCCGAGCCGGCCGAAGCCCTGCGCGGAGCCGGGGTGCATGGCGACGCGGGTGACGTCCATGTCGCCCAGCTCCGACAGCGCCGCCCTGACCTCGTCGCCGATCGCGCCGCCCACGCCACCGGCGATGACGACGATCTCGGACAGCAGCAGCCGGCCCTCGACGACCTCGCGCAGCCGGCGCGGGTCGGCCGACGTGATGCCGACCCGGCTGACCTCGGCTCCCGCGTCGCGGGCGGCGGCGGCCAGCGCGTACGAGTTCACGTCGTAGACCTGGCCCTGGCCGGGCGTGCGGTCGACGTCGACGAGCTCCTCGCCGAGCGAGATCACCGACACCCGCGGGCGCGGGTGGACGAGCACCTTGTTGCGGCCGACGGCGGCCAGCAGGCCCACCTGGGCGGCCCCGATGGACGCGCCGCGGCGCACCGCGACGTCACCGGTCTGCACGTCCTCACCGGTGCGGCGGACGAACCCGGCGGAGGGCACGCTGCGGTTGACGGTGACCTTGGCGTGGTGGCCGTCGGTGTAGCCCAGCGGCACCACCGCGTCGGCCAGCGTGGGCAGCGGCGCACCGGTCGCGACCCGCACCGCCTGGCCGGGTTGCAGCCTGCGCGGCTGCCGGGAGCCCGCGGGGATCTCCCCCACGACCGGCAGCTGCACCGGGTCCGCGTTCGCACCGGACACGTCCACGCTGCGCACCGCGTACCCGTCCACCGCCGCCTGGTCGAAACCGGGCAACGCGCGTTCCGCCACGACCTCTTCGGCGCAGAGCAGGCCCTGCGACTCGGAGATCGCCACCCGCACCGGCGCGGGCCGCACCGCGGCCGCGATCACCCGGGCGAGCTGCTCGTCCACTGACCTCATGTGATTGGTCCTCGCGCCCAGAATGGTGTTGATCAGGATTTGTCGAGGCGTTCCCGCAACCACTCGCGCAGGTCGGGTCCGTACTCCGGGGTGTTGAGTGCGAAGTCAACCGCAGCCCGCAGGAATCCCGCGGGATTGCCGAGGTCGTGTCGCCCACCGCGGTGGACCACGACGTGCACCGGGTGCCCCTCGTTGATCAGCAGCGCGATGGCGTCGGTGAGCTGCAGCTCGCCGCCCGCACCGGGGGTGATGCGCTTGAGCGCGTCGAAGATCGCCCGGTCGAGCAGGTAGCGCCCGGCGGCGGCGAACGTCGAGGGCGCCTCCTCCGGCTTCGGCTTCTCGACCATGCCGACGACCTGCTTGACGTCGTCGGAGCCGGTGTCGCGGACGTCGAACACGCCGTACGCGGAGATCTGCTCGCGCGGGATGTCGAACGCCAGCAGGACGCTGCCGCCCTTCTCCTCGCGCACCTGTGCCATCTTCTTGAGCGCGTCCGTGGGCAGGATGATGTCGTCGGGCAGCAGCACCGCGACGGCCTCGTCCTCACCGGTCAGGTTGGCCTCTGCGCAGCCGACCGCGTGGCCGAGGCCCAGGGCCTGCTCCTGGATCGCGGTCTCGGCCTTGATCAGCTGAGGGGCACGCCGGATCTTCTCGACGAGCTCGGGCTTGCCGCGGTCGGCGAGCGTCTGCTCGAGCTCGGGGTTCTCGTCGAAGTAGTTGGCGACCGACGCCTTCTCCGGCGAGGTCACGATCACGAGCCTGGTGGCACCCGCACCGGCCGCCTCCCTGGCCACGTACTCGATGGCGGGGGTGTCGACGAGCGGCAGCAACTCCTTCGGCACGGCCTTGGTCGTGGGGAGGAAGCGAGTGCCCAGGCCGGCCGCGGGCACGATGGCGGTGTGGAAAGCGCTGCTCATGGGCTGCGATGCTAACGACATACCGGGGGATACCCACCATGACGTCCGATCTTCGTGACCGGAAGGCCACCCTGCGTTCGCGGTTGCTGGCGCAGCGCCGCGCGGTGCCCGCCGACGTGCGCGCCCGTGAGGCCGCCGCGCTGGCCGCGCACGTGGCCCGGCTGGAGGTGGGGCCCGATCAGACCGTGTGCGCGTTCCTGCCGGTCGGGTCGGAGCCCGGTGACGCCTCGTGGCTCGACGGGTTGCGGTGCCGGGTGCTGCTGCCGGTCGTGACGGGTGACTCGCCGCTCGACTGGGCGGTCCACACCGGTCCCGCCGACCTCGCCCCGGCGGCGTTGCGGCTGCTCGAACCCACCGGGCCCCGGCTCGGCGCCTCGGCGATCGCTGGAGCCGCGCTGGTGCTCGTGCCCGCGCTCGCGGTGTCGGTGGACGGGGTGCGGCTCGGGAAGGGCAAGGGGCACTACGACCGGTCGTTGCCGCTGGTCACCGCGCCGCTGGTGGCCGTGGTGAGGGATGCGGAGGTGCTGGAGTCGGTGCCCGCGGAACCCCACGACGTGCGGATGAACGGCGTGCTGACGCCCGCCGCGGGCCTGCGCTGGCTGTGACGTTGACCTGTGGTGTTTGCGCTCGGGGAAGGTCCTGGGCGAAAATCGTGTTGGCACTCACAACGGTCGAGTGCCAGATCTAGGAGCGAACCCAGTGCCTACGTACCAGTACGCCTGCACCGCGTGTGAGCACCGGTTCGAGGCGGTGCAGTCGTTCAGCGACGCCTCCCTCACCGAGTGCCCGGAGTGCTCGGGCAAGCTGCGCAAGCTGTTCGGTGCCGTCGGTGTGGTCTTCAAGGGCAGCGGTTTCTACCGCACGGACAGCCGTTCGTCGACCAAGGCCCCCGCCGCCTCGTCGACCTCGACCTCGTCCACGGAGTCTTCGTCGTCGTCGTCCACGGCGTCCTCCTCGAACTCCGCGAAGTCCTCGACGAGCTCCCCGGCGGCCGCGGCCTCCTGAAGATCGCGAGTTGTCCACAACCTCGCGGCTCGACACCTCCGTCATGCCCTCGCCGGTCCTACCGTCGAGGGCATGACGCTGTCCCCGACCCCGTCCGACCGCCTCCGCTCGCTGCTCCGCCGCGGTGTCCCGCCGTTCTGGCGCCGTCTCCTGGCGCTCGGGCTGACCCTGCTGGCGCTCTCGACGTTCTTCTGGCCCGACGTGGGCCACCCCGCGGTCGTCGCGACCCGCGACCTGCCCGCCGGCGTGCCGCTCGGCCCCTCCGACGTCCGCGTGCAGCCGCTGTCCGTCCCACTACCGGGGTCGTTCCCCTCACCCGGTGCGGTGATCGGTCGCACCCTGTCCACCCCGACCCGCGCGGGCGTCCCGCTGACGGACTTCGCCCTCGCGACCGGTCCACCCGACCTCGCCTCCGTGGCCGTCCGCGTCGCTGACCAGGAGCTCGCCGCCGTGGTGCGGGTGCAGGACCGCGTGGACGTCGTGTCCGCGGAGGGCGAGGTCCTCGCCTCGGACGCCTCCGTCCGCGAGACGAGGGGCCAGGTCGTCGTCCTGACGTTGCCGAGACGAAACGCGACGCGCGTGGCCGCGGCATCACTGGAGCACGCCTTAGCCGTTACTCTCCGCTGATGCTGAAGGGTTTCAAGGACTTCCTGATGCGCGGGAACGTCGTCGACCTGGCCGTGGCCGTGGTCATCGGCACGGCGTTCACCGCGATCGTCACCGCGTTCACCACGAGCATCATCAAGCCGCTGATCAACGTGTTCGGCGGCGCGGAGACCAAGGGCCTCGGTTTCTCCCTGCGCACCGACACCCAGGCGCTGAAGGACTCGACCTTCATCGACCTGAGCTCGTTCATCAACGCCGTCATCAACTTCCTGATCGTGGCCGCGGTCGTCTACTTCGTGCTGGTGCTGCCGATCAAGAAGATCCAGGAGCGCCGCAAGAGGGGCGAGGAGAGCGGCCCGGCCGAGCCCACCGACGTCGAACTGCTCAAGGAGATCCGCGACCTCCTGGCCGCCCAGGCCAGCCAGCCGCCGACCACTCCCGTCCGCGACCGCCGCGACCCGGCGATCTGAGTCCCCACCGGCCGCCGTCCCGACGGCGGCCGGCCCACCCACCTCTCACGCGCCGTGCGGGGGCAAGCGCCGTGCGGGGGCGAGCGCCGTGCGGGCGAGGCGGCGCTGGTTCAGCGCACCCGCCGGTGGTTCGGGTACCGAGGTCGGGCGGGGTGCGGTGCGAGGGCGGGACGCGCTGCGTTCACCGGCCGGAGCGCCGAGGCGCCCCGGCCTCAACCGCCGTGGTGCGGCGGCCGGTTCTCCCGGTACCAGACCTCGGAGTCCCCGCCGGTCTCCCCGCGCTCGTCCGACGTGGTCTCCGGCAGCACGTCCCCGAACACCTCGGCCAGCCGACGCCGCCGCCGACGCCGGTCCGCGTCGTCGCCGTCATCGGCTGCCCGTGTTCCCTGCTCCGCCACTGCTACTTCACTCTTCGTCGAGCCCGGACAGCTGTTCGATCACGTAGGGCACCAGCGACGACAAGGTCGCCATGCCGTCGCGGACCGCGGAGCGCGACCCGGCCAGGTTGACGACCAGCGTGCTGCCCGACACGCCGGCGAGGCCGCGCGAGATGCCCGCGTCGACCGCTCCTGCGGCCAGGCCGGAGGCCCGGAGGGCTTCCGCGATGCCGTGGATGGGGCGGTCGAGCACGCCCTGCGTGGCGTCGGGGGCGACGTCGCGGGGTGAGACGCCCGTGCCGCCGACGGTGACCACCAGGTCGACGCCGCCGATGACGGCGGTGTTGAGGGCGGCCCTGATGTCGACGACCTCGCCCTCGACGGCGACGGTGCCGTCGACGATGAAGCCGGCTTCTTCCAGGAGTTCGGTGACGAGGGGGCCGGAGCTGTCGTCCTGCTCGCCGTGCGCCACCCGGTCGTCCACGATCACGACCAAAGCGCGGCCAAGGCGCTGCGCGCTGCGTTCCATACCGATCACCGTAGCGGGAGTCGGACTTCGAAGCGGCAGCCAGGACCGTGGTTCTCGACGCCGATGCGGCCGTGGTGGGCGTCGACGAGGCCGCGGGCGATCGCGAGGCCCAGGCCCGCGCCCACCGGGTTGCGGTGGACGGCGCCGCGGAAGCCCACGTCGAAGACCTGCGGCAGCACGTCGGCGGGGATGCCGCCGCACGCGTCGTCGACCCGCACCACCGCGTCGGGTCCGTCCACATCGACCTGCACGGCCACCGCCTCGCCCTGCGGGGTGTGGCGGATCGCATTCGACACGAGGTTGCGCACGACCCGCATCAGCTCCGGTTCGGTGCCGCGGACGACCGGCCATTCACGGGCGTCGGCGCGCAGTTCCACGCCCCTCAGCGCGGCCACCGGAGCGGAGGCGGCCACGACGTCGCTCACCACGTCGGCCAGGCGCACGTCGTGCAGCGTGAGCTTCAGGGCGCCCGCGGTGATGCGGGAGAGCTCGAACAGGTCGTCCACCATCTTCGACAGGTGGTCGGCCTCCTGGGCGATCTGCTTCGCGTAGACGGCGACCTCGCCCGGTTCGGACACGACGCCGTCCTCCAGCGCCTCCGTCATGGCCCTGATGCCCGCCAGGGGCGTGCGCAGGTCGTGGCTGATCCACGCCACCAGCTGGCGCCGCTGGGCCTCCGCCTCGCGTTCCCAGACGCTGCGGCGGGCGATGGCGCGGCCCAGCATGATCGAGAACGGCACCGTCACGACGGCCACCAGCGCGCACGCCAACAGGGTCGCCGTCAGCATCGGTGTGAACATGAAACCGCTGACCATCAGCACGCCCGCGATGGTCGCCACGACCGGCACGATGACCATGACGGTCATCGCGCTCGTCAGCGAGACGCGGCTCAGCCGGTCGAACACGGGTCGTACCGGTAGCCGACGCCCCACACGGTGCTGAGCCGCACGGGCCGTGCCGGGTCCTGTTCGATCTTCTCCCGCAGCCGTCGCACGTGGACGGTCACGGTCGACTGGTCGCCGAACTGCCAGCCCCACACGCGTTCCAGCAGCTCGGCGCGGCCGAACGCGCGGCCGGCGTTGCCGATGAAGAACGCCAGCAGGTCGAACTCGCGGGTCGTCAGCTGCAACGGCATGCCGTTCAACGTCGCCGTGTGCGCGGCCAGGTCGAGCACGAGGTCGCCGTCGCGGACCGTGCGCGGTTCGTAGGCGCGGTTGGCCCTTCGCAGCACCGAGCTCACGCGCAACGCCAGCTCGCGCGGGCTGAACGGCTTCGTGACGTAGTCGTCCGCGCCGATCTGCAGCCCGGCGATCCGGTCCTCCTCCTCGCCCAGCGCCGTCAGCATCACCACCGGTGTCGCCCCGCGCTCGCGGATCCGCCTGCACACCTCGAGGCCGTCGATGCCGGGCAGCATCAGGTCCAGCACCACGATGTCCGGTTCCCGCACGGCGAGCACCCGCAACGCCTGTTCCCCGTCGCCGGCGAGCTCCACCTCGTACCCGGCGTGTTCGAGGTACCGGCGCACCACGTCCCGCACCGTCGTGTCGTCCTCGACGACCAGCACCCGTTCCACCACGTCACCACGCTAGGCCACGAACGACCCCGTCACCCGCACCCGTCAGCACTCCGTAATCAGGTCACGCGGGAGTCCCGCGTTCCCCTGTGGGGCACGCGGGACTCCCGCGTGACCTGAAAAAAGGGGGCCACATCTGCGCGCGGGGCAGGTGCGTGCAGATGTGGCCTCCGGGTCGTCACGCCCGGCTCGGACGGGCGGTTGTCCGAGCCGGGCGTGCCCCCGACCTACCCCACCTCGACTCCGCCGAGGGTGGCTTCCACGGTCTTGCCGTCCGACAGCGTCACGGTCACCTTGTCGCCGGGCGCCTTGGAGCGGACGGCGGCCACGAGGGTGTCCGAGCTGTCGATGCGGCGGTCGCCGAACTTGGTGATGACGTCGCCCTCCTTCAGGCCGGCCTGCTCCGCGGCACCGCCGGAGGTGACCTTGCTGATCTGGGCACCGCCGTCCTGGGCCTCGCGGACCTCGACGCCGAGCACGGTCTGCTTGGGCTTGCCGGTCTTCACGATCTCGTCGATCGTGCGGCGGGCCTGGTCCATCGGGATGGCGAAGCCGATGCCGACCGAACCGGCCTGGCCGCCCGCGGAGTTCGGGCTGTAGATGGCGCTGTTGATGCCGACGACCTGGCCCTGCATGTTCACCAGCGGGCCGCCGGAGTTGCCGGGGTTGATCGCGGCGTCGGTCTGGATGGCGTTCAGCACGGTGGCCTGCGAGTTGCGGGCGTCGCCGCCGGCGGAGACCGGCCGGTTGAGCGAGCTGACGATGCCGGACGTGACGGTGCCGGACAGCTCGAACGGCGAGCCGATGGCGACGACGCTCTGACCGATCTTCAGGTCACCGGAGTTGCCGAGCTGCACGACCGGGGCGCCGGAGACGCCGTCGGCCTGGATCACGGCGATGTCGGAGCTGGGGTCGCGGCCGAGGATCTTGGCGGTGGCGGTCTTGCCGTCCTGGAAGACGACCTTGATGCTGCCGCCGCTCGCCGCGCCCTCGATGACGTGGTTGTTCGTCACGACCTGACCGTTGCTGGAGATCACGAACCCGGAGCCCTCGCCGGCACCGGACCGCGTGACGACCTGGATCTGCACGACGGACTGCAGCATCTTCGCCGCGACCTCCTCGACCGAGCCGGGGGCCGCGTTGCTCGTCTGCGAGGCGGGGCGCGGGGTGTCGAGCGAGCTCACCGCGGACGACTCGTTGGCGAACGTGTACCCGAGGTAGCCGCCGACACCGCCGGAGGCACCGCCGACCAGCAGCATCAACGCCGCCACACCGGCCACGACCTTGCCGCGGCCCTTCGGGCGGTTCGGCACCGACGACTGGTAGCCGGGCGGGAGGTAGAAGGCACCGGTCCCGGGCTGACCGGGCTCACCGGGCGGGCCGAACGGACCCGGCTGGCCCGGCTGACCGTGCTCACCGGGTTGGCCGTGCTGACCGGGAGGGCTGAACGGACCCGGCTGACCGGGGGTGTCGAACTGCGCGGTGGTGCTCCCCAGCCCCAGCGGGTGCGCCGGGGGAAGTTGGCCGGACCCGGTGGGCGGGAACTGCTGCCGGCCGGGTCCGGACCCGCCGAGCTGCGCCTGGCCCGCGTCAGGTGCGTGCACCTGCGGCTGGGCCGGTGGAGAAGTTGTCCCGGCCTGGCCGGATCCCCCCTGCAAAGGATCCGGCTGGCCGGGTTCCGGCGGCTGCGGGCCCTGCTCCCGCGCACCGGAGTCGGGGTGACCGGCGGTCGGCGGCACGGAGCGGGACTCGTCCGGCTGCTGCGCTGGCTCGTTGCTCTCGGTCATACCCATAGTGTCGGGTGCCGTCCTGAGAGCAGCCTTAAACCAGCCTTTGAGGTCCGTGAGGGTTCCTCAGAGCGCGCGCAGCCGCTCCGCGATCTGCTCCGGCGTCACGTCGTTGATCCACACCGCCTCGCCGGACTCGGAGCCGGCGAGGTACTTCAGCTTGTCCTTGGTCCGCAGCACCGAGAACACCTGGAGGTGCAGCCACATCTCCGCGCGACCGGCGTTCACCGGCGCCTGGTGCCAGGCCGCGATGTAGGGCAGCGGCCGGTCGTAGAGCGCGTCCAGGCGGTGCAGCACCTTCAGGTACAGCGCGGCCAGGTCGTCACGCTCCACAGAGGACAGAGCGGCCAGGTCGGGCACCTGGCGGCGGGGTGCCAGCACGACCTCGACCGGCCACCGCGCCGCGGCGGGCACGAACGCCACCCAGTGCGCCGACTCCTCCACCACCCGCGTGCCCGCGCGGAGCTCCGCCTCCAGCACGTCGCCGAACAACGGCCGCCCGTGCTGCTCGTGGTAGTCCAGCGCCGCCGAGAGCATCCGCTCGGTCCGCGGCGTCACGAACGGGTAGGCGTAGATCTGCCCGTGCGGGTGCGAGAGCGTCACGCCGATCTCTTCGCCGCGGTTCTCGAACGGGAAGACCTGCTCGACCCCTGGCAACGTTGACAAGAAGGCGACGCGGTCCGCCCACGCGTCGACGACGGTCCGCACGCGCGACTCGGACAGCTCGCCGAACGACTTGCCGTGGTCCGAGGTGAAGCACACGACCTCGCACCGCCCACGCCCCGGCGCGCGCACGAACAGCTCCTCGCCATCCACAGTGGACGGCACGTCCGGCACGTTCTGCGCCAGCGACGGGAACCGGTTCTCGAACACGACGACGTCGTAGTCGGCCTCGGGGATCTCGGTGGGCCGCCCCGGTGTCGACGGGCACAGCGGGCACAGGTCGGCCGGCGGCTTGTAGGTCCGCGTCTGCCGGTGGGCCGCCATGGCGACCCACTCGCGGGTCAACGGGTCCAGCCGCACCTCGGACATCGGCTGGGTCGCGGGCAGGTCCCGCGTGTCCGCCGCGACCCGCGGTGGTGCCTCAGCGCTGTCGTCGAAGTAGATGATCTCCCGGCCGTCCGCCAGCTTCCCCGCGGTACGCCTCACGCCAACTCCTCGCCACTTCCCGGTACATGGGCCAGCACCATCTCGCCCACCTGCTCGGCGAGCACTGCGCGCGCGGCGTCCGGCAGACCCTCGTCGGTCACCAGCACGTCCGCCTCGTCGAGATCGGCAATCGTGGAGATGCCCACGGTGCCCCACTTGGTGTGGTCGGCGACCACCACGACCCGGCCCGCGGCGTCGACCAGCGCGCGGTCCGTCTCGCTCTCGTTCAGGTTCGGGGTGGTGAAGCCGGAGCGCTCGGCCATGCCGTGCACGCCCAGGAACACCACGTCCAGGTGCAGCGACCGCAGCGCCTGCACGGCCACCGGGCCGACCAGCGCGTCGGACGGCGTGCGCACGCCACCGGTGAGCACCACCGTGCGGTCGGTGCGCCCGCTCTGCTGCAGCACGTCCGCGACCCGGATCGAGTTCGTGACGACCGTCAGGTCGGGGATGTCGTCGAGGAACCTGGCCAACGTCCACGTCGTGGTGCCCGCGGACAGGCCGATGGCGGTCCCCGGCCGCACGAGGCCCGCGGCCTGGGCCGCGATCGCTTCCTTCTCCGGCAGCTGCCGGACCGACTTCGCCTCGAACCCGGGCTCGTCGGTCGAGCGGCCGACCACCGTGGTGGCGCCGCCGTAGACCTTCTCCACCAGTCCGCGGGAGGCGAGCACGTCGAGGTCGCGGCGCACGGTCATGTCGGAGACGCCGAGGCGGACGACCAGGTCGCTGACGCGCACCGCTCCCGTCCGCCTGACCTCTTCCAGGATCACCGCTTGCCGTTGACGTGCCAGCACCTCACACCTCTTCCCTGAGGACGACGACGTCCCCGGCCCGCACGGTGAGGCGCCCGGAGACCTGCGTGCCGGACACCACGTCGACACCGGACGCCTCGATCTCCGCGTCGGTGTCGGTGTGGTTGACGGCGAAGAGCCACGATACGGCCCCGTGCCGCCGCACGAGCTCGATCCCGGTCCGTGACACCGCGACCCCCGCACCGGAAAGCGCGCTTTCCACCGTTCGGCGGAGACCTGCCTCGTCGAGGTCACATGCGACGTACCACGCGACGCCGTTCCCAAACGCGTTCCGCGTGACCGCCGCGACGCCCGGCAGCGGCCCGTCGGCGTAGGAGGCGATGACCTCGGCGCTGCGGGTGTGCAGGTGCTCGGTCCACAACGAGCAGGTCGACCCGTCGGTCAGCGAGACGGTTTCCCCCTGCCGCAGCGGGAAGAACTCCTCCGAGTACGCGCCCAGCACGTCGCGGAACGCACCGGGGTAGCCGCCCAGCCGCACCCGCGTGTGCTCGTCGGTGACCCCGGACAGGTAGGTCACCAGGACATGACCGCCGCCGGCCACGTAGTCCGCGACCACCGCCGCGTGCGCGTCGGACACCGCGTAGAACGCCGGGACCACGACCAGGGCGTACTTCGAGAGGTTCGTGCCGGGTGCGACGAAGTCGACGGTGACGCCGGCCTGCCAGAGCGCCCTGTAGTAGCCCAGGACGTGCTGCCAGTGGTCGAAGTCGGCGGTGGGGTGCGCGTCCTGGCGCAGCGCCCAGCCGGACTGGAAGTCGAACAGCACCGCCACCGCGGCGTCCACAGTGGAACCGACGACGTCGGCCAGCTTCGCGTACTCCGCGCCGACCTGGCGGACCTCGCGGTGGACCTTGGTGTCCGGGCCGGCGTGCGGGACCATCGCCGAGTGGTAGCGCTCGCTGCCGCCGCGCGACTGCCGCCACTGGAAGAACAGCGTCCCGTCCGCGCCGTGCGCGACGTGCTGGAACGAGTGCCGGCGCATCTCGCCGGGCAGCTTCGCGATGTTGCGGTGCTGCCAGTTGACCGCCGACGTCGACTGCTCCATCAGCAGCCACGGCCTGCCGCCGGCCAGCCCGCGGGTGAGGTCGGCGGACATCGCGAGCTCGACGTGCCGGTCAGGCGACTCCGCCTGCGTGTAGTGGTCGTTGGAGACGAAGTCGACCTCGCGCGCCCACTTCCAGTAGTCCAGCGCGCCGAACGTCCAGTTGACCATGAAGTTCGTCGTGACCGGCACGTCCGGCGTGATCATCCGCAGCACGTCGCGCTCGGCCTTGTAGAGCTCCAGCAGCGCGTCGTCGCTGAAGCGGTCGAAGTCGAGCACGTGCGCGGGGTTCGCGAACGTCGGCGTCACCCGCGGCGGCAGGACCTGCGCGAAGTCGGTGTAGCCCTGGCTCCAGAACGCCGTGGACCACGCGTCGTTGAGCTGGTCGAGCGTGTAGCGGGCGGCCAGCCACTCGCGGAACGACGCCGCGCACGTGTCGCAGTAGCAGCGGTTGACGTGGCAGCCGTACTCGTTGCCGACGTGCCACGCGGCCAGCGCCGGGTGGTCGCGGTAGTGCCCGGCCATCTCGGCCGCGAGCGCCGTCGCCCGGTCGCGGTAGACCGGCGACGACGGGCAGTAGGCCTGCCGTGAGCCGTGCGAGAGCCGCACGCCGTCCGCGCGGACGGGGAGCATCTCGGGGTACTCGGTCGTCAGCCACGGCGGGGGTGCGGCGGTGGCGGTGGCGAGGTCGGCGCGGATGCCGTTGTCGTGCAGCAGGTCGAGCACCCGGTCGAGCCAGCCGAACCGGTACTCACCTTTGCTGACCTCGATCTTCGCCCAGGAGAAGATCCCGACGCTGACCAGGTTGACCCCGGCCCCGCGCATGAGCTCGACGTCCTCCGCCCAGACGTGTTCCGGCCACTGCTCGGGGTTGTAGTCGGCACCCCAGCCGAGGCCTGGCATGCCCGTGGGCCAAGTCGTCACGGCGGCAAGCGTGGCCGACAACAACCCCCAACGTCAACACAAGCAAACAACACTTCGCGTTTGGCTCTGTTCGGCGGTTGACCGCAACGAGTACCGGGAACGGTCCGGACACAGCGCGTGCACTGCGTGTGCACTGGTTTAACAGCTCCGTAACGGGACTTGACATGCTGTGTGGCTGGGACCACATTGTGCGCAACTTTGTTGGAGTCCTGTTCGGTTCGCACGAGCGAGTGTCACCTGTAGGAGCGATGATGGTTCGGTACGCGTCGGGTTCCACTCCCCTGCCGCACTTCGGCAGGCGCACCATGCTGCGCGTCATGCTGGCCGGTGCGGGTGTCGCCGCCACCGGTGGCCTCGCGGCCTGCGGCGGCGGCTCGGGCTCCGGTGCGGACTCGAAGGTCGTGACGTTCGGCAACAACCTCAGCGACCAGGTGCCGAAGGACGCGATCACCGCGGCGCTGAAGGCGTTCGAGGCGAGCTCGGGCGGCCTGTCGGTCACGATCAACACCAAGCAGCACGAGCAGTACCAGGAGCAGATCAACAACTACCTGCAGGGCAAGCCGGACGACGTGCTCGCGTGGTTCGCCGGCTACCGGATGCGGTTCTTCGCCGACCAGGGCCTGACCGGCGACCTCAGCGACCTGTGGGGCAAGGTCGGCGGCAACTACTCCGACGCGCTCAAGCAGGCCTCCACCGGCACCGACGGCAAGCAGTACTTCGTGCCGTTCACCCAGTACGCGTGGGGCATGTTCTACCGCAAGAGCCTGTGGCAGGAGCGCGGCTACGAGGTGCCCAAGACGCTCGACGAGCTCGTGGCGCTGTCCACGAGGATGAAGGCGGACGGCCTGATCCCGATCGCCTTCGCGCAGAAGCAGGGCTGGCCGGGCATGGGCACGTTCGACCAGCTCAACTTCCGCATCAACGGCTACCAGTTCCACGTCGACCTGCTGGCCGGCAAGGAGGACTGGCAGGACAAGCGGGTCAAGGACGTCTTCGACACCTGGAAGCGGCTGCTGCCGTTCCACCAGGAGAACGCGCTCGGCCGCGAGTGGCAGGAAGCCGCGCAGACGTTGCAGCAGAAGAAGTCCGGCATGTACCTGCTGGGCGCGTTCGTGGGCCAGCAGTTCCCCGACGCCGACAAGGCCGACCTCGACTTCTTCCCGTTCCCGGAGATCAACCCCGCGCACGGCACCGACACGGTCGAGGCGCCGATCGACGGCTACCTGATGGCGAAGAAGCCGGCCAACTCCGAGGGCGCGCTCAAGCTCCTGGAGTACCTGTCCTCCGCCGAACCGCAGCTCGCCTACCTCAAGGCCGACCCGACCGCGGTCGCGACCAACCAGAAGGCGGACCAGGCGAGCTACAGCCCGCTGCAGAAGAAGGTGGCGGACACCATCAAGAACGCCAAGCACATCACGCAGTTCCTCGACCGCGACACCGACCCCGGCTTCGCGAGCGAGGCGGCGACCAACGGGCTGATCGCGTTCATCAAGGACCCGAACAGCGTCGACTCCGTGCTCAAGGGCATGGCCGACCAGGCGAAGAACATCTTCAAGTGACCGCGGTCCAGGAGAAGCCGAAGGCGGTGGTCCCCAGCGGGCCGCCGCCTCGCCGGCGTGGGAAGCGCGCCACCGCGCTGGCGGGCACGGACAAGCTGGTGCTGGCGCTCATGCTCGGCATCCCCACGCTCGTGCACCTCATGTTCGTGTGGGTCCCGGCATTGGGCTCGGTCGCGCTGTCGTTCAGCAAGTGGAACGGCATCGGCGGCTTCGAGGACATCGAGTGGATCGGTGTCGGGAACTACGCCGAGATCTTCACCGAGTACCCGCGGTTCTGGCCCGCGGTGCAGCACAACCTGGTGTGGCTGGCGTTCCTGCTGGTCGTCCCGACCTGCGCCGGTCTGCTGCTGGCCGTGCTGCTCGACCGCGAGCTGCGGTTCAGCCGGGTCTACCAGAGCGCGCTGTACATGCCGATGGTGCTGTCGCTCGCGCTGGTCGGCTTCATCTGGCAGCTGATCTACACGCCCGACGGCGGCCTGCTCAACTCGCTGCTGGGGCTCGGGGACAACCCGGTCGACTTCATCGGCGACTCGGACATCAACCTGTACGCGGTGCTCGTCGCGGCGGCGTGGCGGCACACCGGCTACATCATGCTGCTGTACCTGGCGGGCCTGAAGGCGGTGGACCCGGCGCTCAAGGAGGCCGCGGCACTGGACGGCGCGTCGGCGGCGCAGACGTTCTTCCGCGTCACCTTCCCGGTGATGAAGCCGGTCAACATCGTGGTGGCCGTCGTGACGGTGATCGAGGCGCTGCGCGCGTTCGACATCGTCTACGTCATCAACAAGGGCCGCAACGGACTGGAGCTGCTGTCGGTGCTGGTGACCGACAACATCATCGGCGAGGCCTCCCGCATCGGCCGCGGCTCCGCGGTCGCGGTGATCCTGTTGACGATCTCGCTCGGCGTCATCATCCCGTACCTGTACCAGGTGTTCAGCAAGGAGAACCGGACGTGACGGCCACGCTGGAACGGCCCTCGGTGCCGGCCGTGAAGAAGCACCCGGTGACCCCCGCGCGGGTCGCACTGCACGTGTTCCTGGTCCTCACCTGCCTGGTGACCCTGGCGCCGCTGCTGTGGGCGGTCTACGCCTCGCTGCGCACCTACGACGACACGTCGGTCAACGGCTACTTCTCCATCGCGAAGTCGCTGACGCTCGACAACTTCGCCAAGGCGTGGGAGGTCGGCGACCTGCCGCACTTCTACCGGAACACGTTCCTGATCACCGTCCCGGCGCTGGTCGTCACGCTGGTGCTCAGCTCGATGGTCGCGTTCGGCGTGTCCCGGTTCAGCTTCAAGTTCAACATCGCGCTGCTGATGGTCTTCACGGCGGGCAACCTGCTGCCGCAGCAGGTGATCGTGACGCCGCTGTGGCGGCTGTACCGGCTGATCGAGCTGCCGGCGTGGCTGTCGGAGAGCGAGTCGCTGATCGACTCCCCGCTCGGCGTGATCCTGATCCACATCGCGTTCCAGATGGGCTTCTGCACGTTCGTGCTGTCGAACTACATGAAGACCATCCCGTACGAGCTGACCGAGGCCGCCCGCGTGGACGGCGCGTCGGTGTTCCGGCAGTACTGGCAGCTCACCCTGCCGCTGTGCCGTCCGGTGCTCGCCGCGCTCGCGACGCTGGAGTTCACCTGGATCTACAACGACTTCCTGTGGGCGTTGGTGCTGATCCAGGACGGCGACAAGATGCCGGTCACCTCGGCGCTGCAGAACCTCAAGGGCACGTTCTTCACCGACAACAACCTCGTCGCAGCCGGCTCTCTGCTGGTCGCGCTGCCCACGCTGGTGGTGTTCTTCGTGCTGCAACGGCAGTTCGTCGGCGGCCTCACGCTGGGGTCGACGAAGGGCTGACCGGGCAACGCGCAACGCCCCCGGGCCATCGGCTCGGGGGCGTTGTCGTGTGCGGACTACTTGCCGCCGGTCTGCGGGTTGTGGTCCGAGATGGTGCCCCACCGGCTGACCGGGATCACGATCACCCGCGCCTTGCCCACGACGTTGTCGATCGGGATCGCACCGTCGGCGGGCGTCGGGTCGCCGTGCTTGCGCGAGTCGGACGAGTTGTTGCGGTTGTCGCCCATCACCCACAGCTTGCCCGCGGGAACGGTGACCTTCTCGAACGTCTCCTGCTGCTTCGGGCCGGGACCGAAGTTGATGTACGGCTCGTCCAGCGGCTTGCCGTCGACGAGGACGCGGCCCTTGTCGTCACAGCACTCGACGGTCTGCCCGCCGACGGCGATGACGCGCTTGATGAAGTCGGTGCCGCTGGGCTCGGAGAGGTTCACCATCGAGCCGAGGTCCTGCAGCGTGCCCTGCACGAAACCGGGGGGCTGCTTGCCGCCGGTCCAGTTCGGCGGGCCGCGGAAGACGATCACGTCACCGGGCTGGGGGTCGCGGAACAGGTAGGTGATCTTCTCGACCAGCACCTTGTCGTTCACGCAGCCCGTGCAGCCGTGCAGCGTCGTCTCCATCGAGGCCGACGGGATGACGAACACGCGCGCGATGAACGTCTGGATGACGACGGTCAGCAGCAGCGCCACGCCGAAGATGACCAGCAGCTCTTTCCAGAACGGCTGCTTCTTCTTCGGCTTCTTCTTCGAGAACCCCGGCGTCGAGTCGTCGTCGGGTGAGGACGACGACGACTGCGCGGAGGACCGGGACGCGGACGTGGAGAAGCGCGACGTGGGCTCGGCAGGACCGTCCCCGGCCGGCGGGGTCGTCTCCCAGGTCGACGAAGAATCGTCGTTCACGCGATGACTCACACCCCCACCTTACGGACGTCCGGGTAGGCGCAACGTGAACAGGGCACCGCCCTCGGGCGCCCTGCCCGCGGTGGCCGTGCCGCCGTGCCGTTGCGCGACCTGCTTCACGATGGCGAGCCCCAGCCCGGAACCCGGCAGCGTGCGCGCCTCCGACGAACGGTAGAACCGCTCGAAAACGTGAGGTAGATCGGCATCCGCGATGCCGGGGCCCGCGTCCGCCACCTCCACCGCGGCACTGCCGTCGCCGAGCTGGCGGAGCTCCAGCCGCACCGCCGAGCCCGAGGGGCTGAACTTCACCGCGTTGTCGAGGAGGTTCAGCACCGCGCGTTCGAGCGCACTCGAATCACCCAGAAGTGTCCACGGTTGCAGCCGCACGTCGAAGGTGACGGCACCGGAGGCACGGCGGCGGGCGCGGTCCAGCGCCCGTTCCACGACCTCCACGAGGTCGACGGGCTCGTGCACGACCTGAGGTGCGTCCTCACGGGCCAGTTCGACCAGGTCACCGATGAGCGTGGTGAGCTCGTCGAGCTGAGCGCGCACATCGGACTGGATCTCCCGCTTGTCCTCTTCGGACAACGTGGGTGAATCCGGGCGTTCCGACGCGAGCAGCAGCTCCAGGTTGGTGCGCATCGACGTCAGCGGGGTGCGCAGCTCGTGGCCCGCGTCGGCGACCAGGCGGCGTTGCCGTTCCTGCGACTCCGCGACCGCGCCGAGCATGGCGTTGAAGCTGTGCGTCAACCGGGCCAGCTCGTCGTCGCCGGAGACCGGGATCGGCGTGAGGTCACCGGTGTTCGCGACGCGTTCGGTGGCCTCGGTCAGCCGTTGCACCGGCCGCAGACCGGTGCGTGCCACGGCCGTGCCCGCGATGGCCGCGAGCAGCACGCCGGCACCGCCGATCAGCAGCAGCACGATGCTGAGCTTCGCGAGCGTGGCGCGTTGCGGCTCCAGCGACTGCGCGATCACGATCGCCGAGCCGTTGCGGTAGCCGACGGCGATCGCCCGCGTGTCCGTCTTGTAGTCGGTCCACAGGAAGTCGCTGCGCAGGCCCTGCGCGACCTCGCGCGCCTGCGGTGCGTTCGGCGGCTCCTGCGAGTTCTCCGGGTAGCGCAACGTCCCGGTCGAGCCGGACAGCAGGCCCATCCGCACGTCACCGGCCGCGAGGAACGCCGCCGGGTACGTCGTCACCTGGGCGTCGTTGATCGCCACGCCGTTGACGACGGCCACGGCGCGTTCGCGCAGGCTCTCGTCCAGGGCGTCGTAGACGTTCTTGCGCACGATCATGTACGCGCCGAACGACACCAGTGCGACCGCGCCGGCGACGCAGAAGGCCGCCAGCCAGGTGACCCGAGCCCGCAGCGACGCCCGTTGCAGCCGTCCCTGGGGTTCGGCGATCACGGAGGCGTCTCCCGCAGGACGTAGCCCACCCCGCGCACCGTGTGGATCAACCGGGGCTCGCCCTCCGCCTCCGTCTTGCGGCGCAGGTAGCCCACGTAGACCTCCAGCGCGTTGCCCGAGGTCGGGAAGTCGTATCCCCACACGTCCTCCAGGATGCGGCCGCGGGTGAGCACCTGGCGCGGGTGCGCCAGCAGGAGCTCGAGCAGCGCGAACTCGGTGCGGGTCAGGCTGATCGGCCGCTCGCCGCGGCGCACGTCCCGCGTGGACGGGTCGAGCTCCAGGTCGGCGAACCTCAGCACGGCGGCGGAGCCGGACGCGGCCTCGGTGTCGTGGGTGGCCCGCCGCAGCAGCGCCCGCAGCCGGGCGAGCAGCTCCTCCAGCGCGAACGGCTTGGGCAGGTAGTCGTCGGCACCGGCGTCCAGACCGGACACCCGGTCGCTCACCGCGTCCCGCGCCGTGAGCACGAGGATGGGCAGGTCGTCACCGGTGCTGCGCAGCCTGCGGCACACCTCGAGCCCGTCGAGGCGCGGCATCATCACGTCGAGCACCATCGCGTCCGGCCTGGCGGCGGTCACCGACTCCAGTGCCTGCATGCCGTCACCGGCGGTCTCGACCTGGTAGCCGTTGAACTGCAGCGAGCGCCGGAGCGACTCCCGGACCGCCCGATCGTCATCGACAACGAGGATGCGCATGTGGGTCAGTCTTGCCGAGGGAACTGAGAGGCGCCTGAGAAGGTCCTCAACAGCGGGTGTGAGTTCGGCGTTAGCCGCCGCTCAGCCGTCCAGGCCCCGCGCGACGGGGGCGTTCCACTTCCGCCACAGCGCCACCAGCCGCACGGTGATGATCAGCACCGCACCGGCCAGCGCGACCAGGCCCTTCGGCAGCCGCGCCCACTCGCCGACCGCCACGACCACCGCTCCGGCCAGCGCGGCGACGGCGTAGATCTCCCGCCGCAGCACCAACGGGATCTCCCGCAGCAGCAAGTCGCGCAACGCGCCACCGCCGATGCCGGTGGTCATGCCGACCAGGCACGCCGCGTACGGGGGTGCGCCGAGGGTGAGCGCGGTCGTCGTGCCGGAGGTGACGAACAGCCCCAGGCCGACGGCGTCGAGCACCAGCACCGAGCGCCGCAGCTTCGCCACCTGCGGGCTGAACCAGAAGACGAGCACCCCGGTCACGCCGGCGACCAGCAGGTACGGCCAGGTCCGCAGGCTCGTGGGCGGGTGCACGCCGAGCAGGACGTCGCGCACGATGCCGCCGCCCAGCGCCGTGGTGAGCGCCAGGATCACGACGCCGAACACGTCGAGCCTGGCCCGCACGGCGGCGAGCGCGCCGGAGGCGGCGAAGACGGCGATCCCGATCAGCTCGAGTGCGGTGAGCAGCACGGACGAGAAGGGTACGTGGTCACCGGGGTGGCGCCTCCCTGCGGTAACCGGCCTCCAGCCGCCCTCCCGCGGCGGCCAGCACGCGTTCGACGCACTGCGCGAACCACTTCGGGTCACCGCCGCGCGCCAGCGCCCGGTAGGCGTCCACGAGCTCGCCCTCGCCCGCGTCGCGCAGCCGGCGCAGCAGCCACTTGCCGTGGCCGAGCCACCGGTTGCGCACCACCAGCGCCAGCTCGCCCGCGCCGGTCAGCAGCTTCGCCGCGACGAACAGCAGCTCGTCGTCGTCCCGCGCGGAGACGAGGTCCTCCAGCATGTCGGTGACGGCGTAGCGGCGGTCCTCCAGCTCGGTCACGGTCGGCGGCGGCGGGCCCGCGTCGAGCAGGAGTCGCGCCTCGGCCCGCAGCCGCGCGCCGGTGCCGTCCGCGTCGAGCATCATCAGCCCCTCCGCGCACATGTACAGCAGCGGCGGGCGGCGTTCCTTCGTGTCGCGGGCGACGAAGTCCAGGAAGGACTCGACGGTGTGGCAGAACAGCTCGACCGGCCAGCCGCGGTGCACGAACGTCTCCCGGTACGCGCCGCGCAGCCCGTCGATGATCACGACGAGGTCGAGGTCGGAGTTCGGTGTGTAGTCACCGGCGGCGGCACTGCCACCGAGGAACGCGGCCCGTGCGAGCGCGAAGTGCTCGTCGAGCAGGTCCCGCGCGGCGGCCACCGGTTCCCGGTCCCGGCACAGCGGGTGCCCGTTCGGGTACCACTGCGCACGCCTGATCTCCCCAGACATGCCGCCATTGTCACCCGATGGGGGCGGTCGGGCGACGAGTGACATGCGGGACGGCCGGTAACGGCGCCGTCAGAAGAAGTCGGCCAGCCGCGGCACGCCCGCCGAGCCGACGAGCCGGTCCAGCGCCACCGCGTCCGCCGGGTCGCCTTCGAGCAGCCCGGCCCGCCGCAGCGCGTGCGTGTTCTGCAGGCCGGAGAACCACGGTCCCAGCGCACGGGCGTGCACCCGCACCGCGCCCGACCCGCCCGGTTCGACCCGCACCACGCCGTCCGAGGCGACGATCCGGCACGGTCCGGCGTGCCACGGCGCCCGCGGGTCGACGACCTCCAGGTCCACGGCCAGGTCCGCGGCCGGGTCGCCGGTGCACGACCAGCCCCGTGCGGCGACGGCGGCGGGCAGGTCGACGACCCGCAGCATCCAGGTCGAGGTCAGCACCGAGTGGCGCACCGGGGTCGCGCCGAGCAGGTCGACCGTCGCCGGGTCCACGATCCGCAGGTCGACGGCCTCCAGCGTGCCCGCCCACGACTTCAGCGACGCGAGCAGCGTCAGCTGGGCGTCGAGGTCGGCGCCGACGAGGTCGAACACCTTGAGCCGGCCCATGCCGTCGCCGGGTTCGCGCTTGGCGGTGAGGTAGCCGCGCAGCCCGTCCGGTCCCGGCAGCACGGTGACGACGTCCAGCTCCAGCACCTCGGCCGGGTCGATCCGGGGTGGCCGCCGGTCGGCGAGGCCGTCAACGGTCCGCGCCACCTCCAGGTAGCACTCGTGGATCGCCGCCAGGTCGCTCTCCCGCGCGGGCCGCGCCGGGACCCGCTCGGCAGGACCGGGGATCGAGAGCACCCGGTCCATCGGCAGCTCGACCCACTCGAAGCGCCCCGCGCGTTCCCAGCCGAAGCCCCGGTAGAGCGCGGGCACGGTCGGGTACAGCGCGGAGACGACCTGGCCCTGCTCCCGCATGACGCCCAGCGCCGCGTCGAGCAGCGCGCCCGCGACGCCCCTGCCGCGGAACGACCCGTCCACGGCGACACCGCCGATCCCGCCCATGGGGACCGCGGCGCCGCCGTAGAACTGGGCGTACGCGCCGATGCCGAGGACGCCGGCGACCTGGCCGTCGACCTCGGCGACCAGGCCGTGCGTGCCGGGGCGCACCAGCCGTTCCGGCCGCTCGGTCGAGTTGAACGCGACCCTCCGCAGCCGGAACACCGCGTCCAGGTCGTCCTCGCCGTACTCACGGATGTGCACGGGCACCTCTCTACCAGGTGAAGAAGCCCTGGCCGGTCTTGCGCCCCAGCTCACCGGCCGCCACCTTGTCGCGCAGCAGCCGCGGCGGCGCGAAGCGCGGTCCGAGCTGGGCCGCGAGGTGGTCGGCGATGGCCAGCCGCACGTCGAGCCCGACCAGGTCGGTGAGCTCCAGCGGGCCCATCGGCCAGCGGTAGCCGAGCTTCATGCCGGTGTCGATGTCGGCCGCGGAGGCGACCCCCTCCTCCAGCATCCTGATGGCCTCCAGGCCGACCGCGACGCCGAGCCGGGACGTCGCGAAGCCGGGCGAGTCCCTGACCTCGATGACGGTCTTGCCCAGCTGTTCGGCCCAGGTCCGCACCTTGGCGACGGTGGCGGGGTCGACGCCGTCGTGGTGGACGAGCTCGACGAGCTGCTGCACCGGGACGGGGTTGAAGAAGTGCATGCCCAGCACGCGTTCGCCGGGCAGTCCCGCGGCGATCTCGGCGATCGACAGCGACGAGGTGTTGGACGCGAGCACCGCGTCCGGGCACCGCCGGGCGGCGTTGCCGAGGACCTGCTGCTTGAGCGGCACGTTCTCCGGCACGGCCTCGACGACCAGCTCGGCGTCCGCGGGCAGCTCACCGGTGCTCAGGTTCGCGAACACCGCGCCGGCGTCCGCGAGCTTGCCCTTCTCCTGCGCCTTGTCGAGCGACCGCTTGACGGTGCGCGCGCCCTGTTCGGCCCGCTCGGCGTCCGCCTCGGCCAGCGTGACCTCGTGGCCGCCCGCGAGCAGCACGTGGGCGATGCCGGCGCCCATCGTGCCGCCGCCGATGACGACGGCCTTCACCGTTCGACCACCTCGGCGCTGAACATCGCCACGAGCTCCATGCCGCCGATCTCGGCGAGGTTGGCGCCCGACGAGGCCCACTCCGGCGTCTGCACGGCGGCCCTCATCGACTCGGCGGACTCGAAGTACATCTCGGCGACCAGGTGCGGCTCGGTGTCGCCCAGGAATCCGGTGAAGAACACCTGCTGCACCCTCGCGACCTCGGCCCGCACCAATCCGGGCACGGAGGCGACGATCGGCAGGTGCGACTCGAAGTACCTCTGGTCGAAGCCCTCGGGGTCGGCGGGCCTCTTGTACAGCGCGATGTACTTGATCATGTGACGGCTTCCTCCTCGACTCGCCGAGCACTGTAACGCCGACGGCACCCGCGGGCGCAGGGCACGATGGAGAGGTGCGGATCATCCTGCTGCGCCACGGCCAGAGCCTCGGCAACGTCGACGAGCTCGCCTACTGCCGCATCCCCGACCACGCCCTGCCGCTGACCGAGACCGGTGAGGAGCAGGCCCGCGCGGCCGGCCCGGTGATCAGGGCGCTGGCCGGCGACGAACCGGTCGCGGCCTACGTGTCGCCGTACCGCAGGACGAGGCGGACGTTCGAGCTGCTGGGCCTCGACACCGAGCGGGTCGTCACCGAGCCGCGGGTGCGCGAGCAGGACTGGGGCAACCTCCAGGACCCGGTGCAGCAGGAGGTGCTTAAGCACCAGCGGCACGCGTTCGGGCACTTCTTCTTCCGGTTGCCCAACGGCGAGTCCGGCGCGGACGTGGACGACCGCGTGGCGGCGTTCCTCGACGGCCTCACGGTGCGGATGCACGAGGACGAGGAGCACCCGAAGACCGTGCTGGTCGTGTCGCACGGGCTGACGATCAGGTTGCTGTGCCGCAGGTTCTTCGACTGGAGCATCGACCTGTTCGAGTCGCTGTCCAACCCGGACACGTGCGAGCACCGCGTGCTCGACCACGACGGGACGCGGTGGAGGCTGGATCGCCCGTTCGTCCAGTGGCGCGACTCACCGGACGGGACGACCCAGCTGGCCCACTAGAGGAGTCCGCGCTTGTAGGCGGCGACGAGACGGCGTGGGACGAGGAGTTCCTTGCCGTCCAACGTCTTGACGCGTACCAGGTCCGGTGCGGTGGCCTTCCACTGCGAACGGCGGTGGCGGGTGTTGGAACGCGAGGTCTTGCGCTTGGGAACGGCCATCAGCGCTCACGCTTCCCGTAGCGGCGGTTGAACTTCTCGACCCGGCCCGCGGTGTCGACGAGCCGTTGCGTGCCCGTCCAGAACGGGTGCGAGTCGGCGGTGATGTCGACGGTGAGCAACGGGTAGGTGTTGCCGTCCTCCCACTCGACCGTCCGGTTCGAGGTGGCGGTCGAGCGGGTCAGGAATGTCCTTCCGGTGGACGCGTCCTGGAAGACCACCGGGTGGTAGTCGGGGTGGATGCCGGGCTTCATGTCTGCAACTTCCTGATCGAGTCCACGAAGGACAGTTCGTCGTCGGTGAGCAGTGCGTCGGCGAACGCCGCGGTGATGCCGTCCGGCTCGCCCACGGTGATCGCCACGATCTGGGTGGTCCTGCCCTCGCGCGGCCCGCCGGTGCCGACGTGCAGGCCACCGCCCGCGGACTCCAGGTGCAGCGCGGTGTCCGGTTCGTCGGCGACCCACAGCCGGCCGCGCGAGCGCACGACCGTGCCGTCGAGCAACGCGTCCAGCGCGTCGTCGAGCCGCTTCGGGTGGAACGGGCGGTCGGCGGTGAAGACCGCCGTGGAGACGCCGCACTCGGGGACGAGCGGGATCATCCGCGGCCTGGTGCCGCGCCTGACCTCCACGGTGTCGGGCGTGCAGCGGTGCGCGCCTGGAGCCAGCCGGTCGAGCACGGCGAGGGTGCGGTCGTCCGCGTCGCCCTTCAGCACCAGCACGTCGGCGGCCTCGGCCTGCGCGACCACGACCTGGGCGACCGTGCGCTGGTCGCTGACCACCGAGGCGTCACCCAGCGCGTCGTCCAGCCAGGTCGCCGCGTCCAGCACGGTGATCACGCACTCGACGTCCACGTCGAGGTCGCGGCGCACGACGTCCGGTTCCAGCAACGGGTCCAGGTGCAGCACGACCGTGTGACCTCGGAGTGCTTCGAGCAGCGCCTTCAGGTCGTCGCGCACGGTGCAGGACACGCAGCCGTGCAGCAGGTCGACCTCGGTGGCGACGCCGTCGACCCAGCGCCGGACCGCGGTGGGCGTGGCGACGTGCCGCACCAGCACCGATCCGGGCCGGTCGCGCCACACCCGCACGGCCACGTCGTGCTCGACCAGCCCCGCCACCATGACGACAACGGTTTCCATGTGCGCTACCGTAGTTGAAAACGAATGTCGTTTCAATCTGTGTTGTTCCGACCTGGGAGGTACGCAATGCGCTGCCAGCTGACGGGCCGTGAGCCCGGCTTCGGCAACCGCGTCTCGCACTCGCACCGCAAGACGCGGCGGCGCTGGAACCCGAACGTCCAGCGCAAGCGGTACTGGGTGCCGTCGCTGAACCGGTTCGTGACGCTGACGCTGTCCACGAAGGCCGTCAAGACCGTCGACAAGCGCGGCATCGAGGCCGTGGTGGCCCAGCTGCGCAAGCAGGGGGTGAAGGTCTGATGGCGAAGGGCAACGACGTCCGGCCGATCATCAAGATGCGGTCGACCGCGGGCACCGGGTTCACCTACGTGACCCGCAAGAACCGCCGCAACGACCCGGACCGGCTGGTGCTGCGCAAGTACGACCCCGTGGCGCGCAAGCACGTCGACTTCAAGGAGGAGCGCTGATGGCGAAGAAGTCCAAGATCGCGGCCGACCGGCGCCGGCGCGAGGTCGTGGCACGTCACGCGTCCCGCCGCGCCGAGCTCAAGGAGATGCTGCGGCACCCGGAGACGCGCGCGGAAGCGTTGCGGGGCCTGCAGAAGCTGCCGCGGGACGCGTCGCCGACCCGGCTGCGCAACCGGGACGTCGTGGACGGACGGCCACGCGCCTACTTCCGCGCGTTCGGGTTGTCGCGGTTGCGGCTGCGGGAGATGGCCCACCGCGGTGAGCTCCCCGGCGTGTCGAAGGCCAGCTGGTGAAGCCGCCGCGGCCTGCGAAGCGCAGGCAGAACCTGCTCGCGAGGGAGGGCGTGGCGGTCGTCGACTGGAAGGACGTCGCGCTGCTGCGCAAGTTCATCTCGGACCGGGGCAAGATCCGGTCGCGCCGGGTGACCGGCCTGACGCCGCAGCAGCAGCGCCAGGTCGCCACCGCGGTCAAAAACGCACGGGAGATGGCTTTGCTGCCGTACCCGTCACAAGGGCGATGACGCGGATCGCCGCGCTGGCCAGGAAGGCCAGCGCGGCGAGCTGCACCAGCAACGCGAGCACCCAGGTCGTGTGTTCGTCGACCGTGAGATCGCCCCGAACACCGACCAGGAAGGTCGCGTACAGACCCCAGCACTGCAACGCGGCCAGCGCGGCACCGAGGACCGTCGTGCGCAGCGACACGACCACCACGACCGCGGCCAGCCCGGCGAGCGCCAGCACCGGCCAGGCACCGGTGAACGCGGTCACACCGACCCCGGCGCCGAAACCCAGGGCGGAGCCATAACCACCTGCCATTCTCGTCATCCGTGGTCCATATCGCGAAGTTGAGATCGGCGCCACCTCTCCGGTGTGAAGTTGGTGCTTTCGTGTGAGGCACGATCACGCGAATGAACCTGTACGAAGCTGTGCACCGCCGCCGCGACACCCGCGCGGAGTTCACCGGTGCGGAGATCCCGCCCGACGTCCTGCGCCGCGTGCTGACCGCCGCCCACGCCGCCCCCAGCGTGGGGCTCTCCCAGCCGTGGGACTTCGTGCTGGTGCGCGACGACTCCGTGCGCCGCGCGTTCCGCGACCACGTGCAGGCCGAGCGCAGCGTGTTCGCCGCCTCGCTGGACGCCGAGCGCGCCGAGACGTTCTCCCGCATCAAGGTCGAGGGCGTCCTGGAGTCCTCGCTGGGCATCGTCGTCACCTACGACCCCGACCGCGGCTCACCCGCGGTGCTCGGCCGGCACGCCATCGCCGACGCCGGGCTGTACTCGGTGTGCCTGGCCATCCAGAACCTGTGGCTCGCCGCCACCGAGGAGGGCCTCGGTGTGGGCTGGGTGAGCTTCTACCGGGAGGATGTGCTGCGCCGACTGCTGGGCATCCCCACGAGGGTCCGCCCGGTCGCGTGGCTGTGCGTGGGTCCGGTCCGATCACTGCCCGACACGCCTGATCTGGAACGTCACGGTTGGCGCAACCGCCTACCCCTCGATGACGTCCTGCACCACGATCGGTACGGGGCGCGACCGACCCGGTAGCCTGTGCGGGCCGCTCGGCGAGTCGGAACGGAGTCGATGAACGAGTGGAGCAGCGCGATCCGCTGGTAGCGGGCGAGGTACCGCGGCTGGACCGGGAGGTCCGCGCGTTGCTCGACGCTGGCCGCAAGCCGGAGGCCAACAGCCTGTTCGACGAGGTGGTCACCAAGGTGTCCCCCGGAGCAGACCGCTGGGTGCGGTCGGCCGTGCTGGTGAACCGCGCGGTCATGGCGTGGCGCCTCGGCCGCATCCCCCTCGCACTGGAGCTGGCCGCGGAGGGCTGGACCGACCTCGACACCGACCGCGCAGACAGCCCCGCCGTCGCCGAGACCATGGCCGGCCTGGGCTACCTCATGGAGGGCATCGGCAACCGCCGGGCATCGCTCGACATGCTGCGGCTGTCGGTGCAGGTGGCCCGCCGCGCGGGCAACACCGACACCCTGGCGCGCTGCCTGCAGCGCCTCGGCGGCTCGCTGAACTTCCGCGCCTGCTCCGGTCCGCCCGCCGCCGCACCGGCGATCTTCGAGGAGGCCCTCGCCCACCTGGAGGAAGGCCTCGGGCTGGTGAAGGACGAGAAGATCCGCCGTGCCCTGATGGGCGCCTGCGGTCGTTCCCTCGCGGGCGTCGGCCAGCTGGAGAAGGCCGACGAGTTCGGCGAGGAGACGCTGCGCCTGGCGCTCGACGCCGCCGACCTGTGGGGCATCTCGGTCGGCAACTGGGTCCTCGCCGTGGTCCGCCGCGAGAAGGACGTGCTGGACGAGGCCCGCACGTTCGCCGCCCGCGCGGTGGCGAACGCCGAGCGCATCAACGACACCTCGCTGCTGCTGCGCTTCTCCACCGAGCTCGCCGACATCTGCCACGCACTGGGCGACTCCGTCGGGGAGGCCGAGGCGCTGCGCCGGTCGATGACCGCGGCCCGCACCGCCACCGAGACCCTCCAGGAGGGACTCGGCCAGGCGCTCGAACAACGCCGGGTGGCCGTCCAGGCACAACGCCTGGCGGTGGCCGCCCAGGAAGCCGCGGCCCGCGACCCGTTGACCGGCCTGGCCAACCGGCTGGGCCTGGAACGCGCGGCGCAGGCACTGCTGGAGTCGACCGCGGCCCGCGGCCGGGTTCCGTGGCTGGTGCTGGTGGACGTGGACTGGTTCAAGGGCGTGAACGACGACGCCGGTCACGCCGCGGGCGACGCCGCCCTGCGCGAGATCGCCGCGCTGCTGCGTCGCGAGTGCCGTTCCGACGACCTGGTCGCCCGCTGGGCGGGCGACGAGTTCGTGGTGCTGCTCGGCGACACCGGCCCGAACATGGACGTGGGCCCCACCGTGGCCGAACGCATCCGCGCGGCCGTCGACGGCCACGACTGGACCATGGTGCTCGGCGCGGTCCGCCGCCCGACCGTGAGCATCGGCGTGGCGGCCGGTCCCGCGAAGCTCGACCAGCTGTTCGCGGCAGCGGACATGGCGCTCTACCGGGCCAAGCGGCACGGCCGCAACCGGGTCGAGGTCGAGCCCTCCGCCGACGAGGTGCAGGAGATCGTTTCCGGTGGCTGAGCCGGGCCCCGTGCGGGAGCCCGGCCCAGCCCGTCCTCAGGCGATCAGCCCACCTCGGTAGGCCACCAGGGCGGCCTGCACGCGGTTGACCGCGCCGATCTTGCCGAGCACCGACGACACGTAGCCCTTCACCGTCGCCTCCGACAGGTGCAGCGTGCCACCGATCTCCGCGTTCGACATGCCCTGCCCGATCAGCACGAGCACCTCGCGCTCGCGTTCCGACAGCGACGCCAGCAACCGGCGGGCCGGCTCGGCCATCCGCTCACCGTCGGCGACCGCGGCCAGGACGCGGGCCGCGACACCGGGGTCGAGCACCGCTCCCCCGCGCGCGAGGTCGCGCACGGCCTTCACGAGCTGTTCCGGTTCGGTGTCCTTGAGCAAGAACCCGGAGGCCCCGAGTCTCAACGCCTCCGAGACGTACTCGTCGACGTCGAACGTGGTCAGGATGCACACCCGTGGTGGTTCCGGCAGGGTCCGCAGCCGCCGCAGGGCCGCGAGTCCGTCCGAGGTGCGCATCCGGATGTCGAGCAGGACCACGTGGGGACGGTGCTGGCGCGCCAGGTCGGCCACCAGGTGCCCGTCATCGCATTCGGCGACGACTTCGATGTCCCCGACACTGCTCAGGATCATGCGAAGGCCAGAACGGACGAGGTCCTCGTCGTCGGCCAGCAGAACCTTGATCACGACGCCTCCCGCATTGGCGTTCCGTGCTCCCTCATGAGCCGTGATCTTCGCGTACAACCGCCGAAGGTCACGTTAATTCTCAGTTATCTCATCATGTGGTAACCGTTTTTCGAGATGGCGGGAGGCGTTCACAGTTACCGGAATAGCGCGGTGACTTCGCTGCGTAGGCGCGGCAGCAGGGCATAGAGGGCATCACCTGGACACTGAGTGACCATGAAGTCCCGATGGCCGAAAATCTCACCTGTTGGAATGCCGTACCGGAAACACAGGTGCGCGCAGAAGGCGACCAGTGAATCCCACTGCGCCAGCGGTGGGGAGACGTCCACGTAGAGGCCTTCGTTCTCGATTCCGATGGCGCAGTCGTTCTGACCTGGACAATGCGCGCCGACCACGATGCGGTCGCCGAGCTCGAGGGCGTTGAGGCTGCCGTGCCGCCCCTCCAGGACGAACCCGCCGCGGCTGTTCGAGAAGTGCTGACCTGAGTCGACCCAGCCGTTTTGGTCCATATGAAGGTTCTGAATCCACTGCGCGTGCTCATAGGCCCGGCCTATCGACTGGTTGTCGAGGTTCGGGGAAGTTGAATGGTGAATCACAATGCGTTCCGGCTTTCGGACCACCACCTCGATGCCTTCGCCCGGAGGGCGGGCACCCCAGTCGGCGCAGGAATAGATCTGAACAGGGGCTTGCGCGGTCGCGGGCGTGACGGACAGGGCCGGGACGGCGGCGGTCGCGGTGAGGGATGTCAAGAGCGTGCGTCGGCGGATCATGCTGATCTTCGTCGCATACGTGATCGATACAGCGCATCTGGAAGCAGTTCCAGAAATGCGAAGGTCTTTCGCAATAGGCGTGGCAGAAAGTAATCTGCGCCACATCAGCCCTGCACGGAGAGGAGCTTCGCGGATGCGGAGAGCCAACCCGGTGACGTCCCTGCTGGCCTCCGCCGCCGTCACCGCCTCCCTCGTCATCGTCCCCGGCGCACCCGCCCAGGCGGCGCCCGCGCCCACGTTCACCGCCGACGACTACTGCCTGGGCCAGTGCGGCGACGTCCTGCCGCCCGGCAACAACGGCCACGCGACGCTGGCCGAGATCCTCGCCCACAAGGCGTTCGGCACCCGGCCCGCGCACTCCGCCGACCAGCTCGGCAAGTACGACGCCCTCGTCGCCGGCTACGGCGGCCTGTCCAACGCCCAGCTGACCGACTTCTTCAACGACGCGTCGTTCGGCGTGCCCGCCGACCAGGTCGAGAGCACCGTCAAGCCGCGCGCGGACGTGACGATCGTGCGCGACAAGAAGATCGGCATGCCGCACATCACCGGCACCACCCGCTCCGGCACGATGTTCGGCGCCGGCTACGCGGCGGGCCAGGACCGGATGTGGCTGATGGACCTCTTCCGCCACCTCGGCCGCGGCCAGCTCAGCGGCTTCGCGGGCGGCGCGCCGGGCAACCGGGTGCTGGAGCAGTCGTTCTACAACCAGATCCCCTACACCGAGGCGGACCTGCAGAAGCAGATCGACACCGCCGCGGCCAAGGGCGGTGACCGCGGCCGGCAGGCGCTGGCCGACGTCAACGACTACATCGCCGGCATCAACGCCTACCTGACCCAGGCGATCAGCGCGCGGAACTTCCCCGGCGAGTACGTGCTGACCGGCCACGCGGACGCGATCACGAACTGGAACGACATCCAGCCGTTCAAGTCGACCGACATGGTGGCCATCGCCGCGGTCGTCGGCGGCCTGTTCGGCGCGGGCGGCGGCGGTGAGGTGCAGTCGGCGCTGGTGAAGCTGGCCGCGCAGAACCGCTACGGCGCCGCGGTCGGCGAGCAGGTGTGGAAGGCGTTCCGGGCGCAGAACGACCCCGAGGCCGTGCTGACCCTCCACAACGGACAGTCGTTCCCGTACGCGGCCTCCCCTGCGTCCCCCGCGGGCGTGGCACTCCCGGACGCGGGCAGCCTGACCCCGGAGCGGATGATCTACGACGAGGTGGGCGGAACGGGTGCCGCGGTCTCCGTTCCCGCACCGGACGAGCTGAAGAAGGCTTCCGGCATCTTCGCGGACGGCGTGCTGCCGGCGGACCTGCTGAACAAGAAGCACGGCATGTCGAACGCGCTGGCCGTGTCCGGCGCCCACACCGACTCCGGCAACCCGGTCGCCGTGTGGGGCCCGCAGACCGGGTACTTCGCGCCGCAGCTGCTGATGCTGCAGGAGCTCAACGGCCCCGGCATCCGCTCGCGTGGCGTGTCGTTCGCGGGCGTCTCGATGTACGTGCAGCTCGGCCGCGGCGTCGACTACTCGTGGAGCGCGACCTCGGCGGGTCAGGACATCGTCGACACTTACGCCGTGGAACTGTGCAACCCGGACGGTTCCGCGCCCTCCAAGGCGTCCTCGCACTACCTGTACCGCGGCGCGTGCCTGCCGATGGAGCGGCTGGAGCGCAAGAACGCGTGGAAGCCGACCGTCGCGGACGGCACGCCGGCCGGTTCGTACACCCTGGTGATGTGGCGGACCAAGTACGGCCTGGTCGCGAGCCGCGCCACCGTGGGCGGCAAGGTCGTGGCGTACACGACGCTGCGCTCGACCTACCTGCACGAGGTCGACTCGATCATCGGCTTCCAGGAGCTCAACGACCCGACCGCCATCCGGTCGGCGACCGACTTCCAGCGGGCGGCCGACCGGATCGGGTACGCGTTCAACTGGTTCTACGTCGACTCGAAGGACACGGCGTACTTCAACTCGGGCCTGAACCCGGTGCGCAAGTCCACTGTGGACCCCAACCTGCCGGTGTGGGGCCGCCCGGAGTTCGAGTGGCAGGGCTTCGACGGCGACGAGAACACCGCGCAGTACATGCCGTTCGCCGGCCACCCGAACTCGATCAACCAGGACTACTACATCTCGTGGAACAACAAGCAGGCCAAGGACTTCACGTTCGGCGGCTTCGGCCACAGCGCCGTGCACCGCGGTGACCTGCTCGACGGCCGCGTCCGCGCGCTGATCGCCTCCGGCCAGAAGGTCACGCGGGCGGCGCTGACGAAGGCGATGGCCGAGGCCGCGGTGGCCGACCTGCGCGCCGAACAGGTGCTGCCCGAACTGCTGCGCGTCGTCGAGTCCGCACCGGTCGACCCGGCGCTCGCCCCGGTCGTGCAGCAGCTGAAGGACTGGCAGCGCTCCGGTTCGTTGCGCAAGGAGACCAGCAAGGGCAGCAAGACCTACGCCCACACCGACGCGATCCGCGTGCTGGACGCGTGGTGGCCGCTGCTGGTCGCCGCGCAGTTCCAGCCGTCCCTCGGCACCGACCTGTACACCGCCCTGGTCGGCGCCATCCAGGTGGACGAGGCCCCGTCCGACACCCATGGCGCCGCCCCGCACAAGGGTTCCTCGTTCCAGTACGGCTGGTGGGGCTTCGTCGACAAGGACCTCCGCAAGGTCCTCGGCGACCCGGTCCAGGGCGCGTTCCCGCAGACCTACTGCGGCGGCGGCACCCTGTCCGGCTGCCGGACGGCACTGGTCGACTCCCTGAAGCAGGCCGCGGCCAAGCCCGCCACCCAGGTCTACCCCGGCGACGCCGACTGCGCCGCGGGCAACCAGTGGTGCGCGGACACGATCATCCACCGCGCGATGGGCGGCATCACCCAGGACAAGATCCACTGGCAGAACCGCCCGACCTACCAGCAGGTCGTGCAGTTCCCGTCCCGCCGCGGCCAGAACATCACCAACCTGGCCACCTCCGCGACGGCCACCGCGTCATCGCACGAGACCGGCTGGAACACCCTCCCGCCACAGCACGTGGTCGACGGAAACCCGCAGTCGCGCTGGGCCAGCGATTGGAGCGACGACCAATGGATCCAGGTCGATCTCGGCTCTGTGCAACGGGTCGGTCGCGCTGTGTTGCAATGGGAATCGGCCTACGCCACCGGCTACCGCATCGAGCTGTCCAGCGACGGGACAAACTGGCGCAACGTTTTCGCGACAAGTAGTGGCGACGGCGGCTCCGATGTCGTAGCGTTTACGCCACAGGACGCGAGGCACCTCCGGATGACCGGTACCCACCGGGCCACTCGGTACGGATACTCCCTGTACGAACTTGAGGTCTACAGCTCGTAGGCCTTCGAGATGAGGCCGCCGATCCACCCCCAGGGGTCGGCGGCCTCTACTTATGCCCGTTGTTGTGTCCGTTGTGGACACCGTCGTCCTGCTCCCCGGCCGGCAACCCCACCTGGTCGGCGAACTCGGTGGCGATCCGGCTGCCCCCGTACACGCTCAACGCCTTGGCCAGGTGCTGCTGCAACTCCACCCGGTGCTGGTCCCCGAGCTCCGGCAACGCCCTCTCGACGCTGCTGATCAGCGACTCCGCCCAGTGCTTGGCCGGCTGCTGCTGCGCGATCCGCACCAGCTGCGCCAGCTCGTCCGACAGCTTCACCGCTTCCTCGACCCGGTACCCGTTGCGCTGCAACCACCAGATCGTCGCGGTCCCGACGTCCGTCAGCACCTCGTCACGCAGGTACCGGATCTCCTGCCGCTCGATGTCCCGCTCCGCCAACTTGAACGTCGAGCTCCGCAACAACTCGATGTGCTTGCGCGCCATCTCCAGGTCCCCGTCGTCCACCTCGACCTTGACCTGCTCGGCCCGCGCCCACACGTGCGTCCCCGGCACCTGCTGCTCACGCGCCAACTCGTCCCCGAGGTGCACCTGCAACGCCGCGTGGTGCACCAACATCCGCGACGAACTGATCTCCGTGGCCCGCTGCACCACGTGGTGGATCGCAGCACTCTTCGGCGAGTTGTGCCGCAACCCGGTGGCCAGGTCGAACCGCCACACGACGTTCATCTTCAACAGGAAGTCCAACCCGTACACCGCACTGGGCAACGGCGTCTCGAACTCCTGCTGATGACTGCTCGCCGGCGGCACGTACGTGTAGTCGTCACGCCGGTTCGGCACCCGCCGCCGCCACCAGGACCGGACGGCCCCCAGCGGGCCAGGACGAAAGTCGGGCCAGGGTCTGCTCACGCCCTCTGCGTACCCGACGCATCCCGTCGGGAGAAGGTGGCCTGCCTCACTTCCTTCGAACGGCCGCACCCAACTCGTTCGGTCCCTTACCGAGCGTGATGGCCTTGCGAGGCGGGGGCCTGGTCAACTCGGTGGCGGTGGACCGCTAGACTGCTCACGCCAGCCCTAGTAGCTCAGGGGATAGAGCATCGGTTTCCTAAACCGTGTGTCGCAGGTTCGAATCCTGCCTGGGGCACCACCTTTCGCCGGGTGAAACTAAGGGCTCTGACCAGTGAAAACAGGTCGGAGCCCTTGGTCTTTAGCCGGGACTGAAGTCGATCTACAGCCCGTTTCGTGGTGCGAGCCGGGCGTACGGTCGCACCACGACTGAGCGCAATGCAGCCTGAAGCGCCACCGTGAACCGTCAGCCCGGTTGACAGCTGATACCACCGAAGCCGTCAGCCTCCGGGGCTCCGTCTCACCTCCGTTCGAGGACGTGGAGTCGTTCGAGCGGCTGACGTCGGCTGCGCTCCCGGCCGCTGTGACGACCGGACACCTCTACCGGGCGGCGCAGCACATCAAGGACACCGCACCAACCGGTGCCACGATCGTTTCATGACACTTTTTGCGACGGGCTTTGCTACGTAAAACAGCAAAATACAGCCCCTATCCAGTTTTCAGTGATCGAACCTCCAATTAGTCCTTCAATCATCGTATGCGCACGAGTTTCCGTTACACAGTAACGCAGGCCAGACCTAGTCCGATTAATCCCACTGTCAGTCTCAATCCACAAGCCCTCTGGAGAACTCCAATGGCCATGAACACTCCCCCGGAACCACCCGCGATCATCAAGAGCATCCAGGACATGGCGGAATCCGACGCAGAGGCCCGCAGGATTCGGGACAAGATCAAGGACGACACCGAACAGGGTGTCGACCAGAGCAACCGGCCCACCACGAGCGGCAAGTGATCTGATGCCCGATCGGCAGGCGTACAACGCATCCATCATCGATTGGCCCCGCATTCGGGCCTTCGCACAGCGTGTTGCTCGAGAAACACGTACGCCTGCCGAGCAGGGCATCTCCTACACCACGACGGAGTACGAGACCAAGATCAAGCTGATCGAAGTGAAACACGGCCCCTTTGGTCTGTTCACCAAGACGGAGCGCAAGAGCGAGCAGGTCGCGGTCAGTAAACGGATTGATGTAGTTGGGCGTCACTGGGTTCTTGAACGACGCAACCACCACATCGAACACACGACGAAAACACGGGCTCACACCAATCAGGAGACCAGCCATGAAGAGCACTTCGTTGTGTTGCTCGCGGACGGCAGCCTAAAGAAGGTCATCCTGATCGAGACGGAGAACATGAACACGGCTCACGGCCGCAATACGTTCTTCTTCACCCACGATCACGCCGTGCGTGACCTCAGCACAAGCTACGTGGAAGCCATGGACTTCGAGAAGCGCCACTACTCGACTACCAAGGCTCGCAGCCAAAACTGGGGTGACCTCGAACCCGGAAAACGGTTGCTCAGCCACACCAAGGGCGTCGGCCTCACCAAAGCGCTCAAGCGTCTGCTGGCCTAGCGCTCAGGGCCGCAATCGCTGGCCACGCGCCAACTAGGGGAGTCAGAACGCTGCGGTGGTGACGGGTTGACCATGCGTCACACCTGCGTCGAGATGGTGTGGCACACGGCCGTTTCAGGGCCATGTGACGGGGTCACCCGTCACATGCCATACCGTCACGGCGGCCCGTTTACGCTGCTAGATGCTGCTTTCGAACCTGTCACAGGGTGTGTAACGGGGTGACGGGTGCCTGGGACGGGTTGTGACGGGTCAGCGGTCGTCATCGTCGATCACCTCACCGTCGAGCGCGGCCGCTTCGCGGAGACGTTCGACCGACGCGCGAATGTCGGCGACGGCGTAGCCACGTACCTGCTTCACGCCGTCTCTGTGGCCACCCGGTCCCGTGTCGAGCGGCAGCCTCTTCGGTGAGATAGTCCACAACGGACGCCAGTGGTTCGGGCAACTCGATCTCGTCGGCCCGCTCCGCTTCAGCGGGCGTCGGAGCGCTGCCAACGGCCTTCGCTACGGCCGCGTGGTCGAGCATCGGTTGTGCTTCCTGTCCTACCGCGTGTCCGGTGAGCGTTCCTTCGGCCCTCGCGCAACGCCCGTCCGCGTTGGCATATCTCCCTCCAGTCCTCGTTGGGCATGTAGAACGTCCGCACGGTCAGCGCGAGGACTTCGGCCCCAGCCTGGGTCTCCCCGTCCGGTCGCAGGACGCCCACGCCCTTGCGCGAGGGCAGACGGCTGGAGTCGTAGCCGTGTGGGTTCATCTGCTCGCCCAGAATGATGTTGCTGTCCCGGTAGTCCATGACGCGCAACGTGAACCGCGAGCCGAGCACCACGCGCAGCCTGGTCGGAAGGGTCTTGGCGGCCGGTCGCTGCGTCGCGAGCACCAAGATCAGTCCAGCGGCCGGCGCCTACTTCGCCAGCCACGTCAGCAACTCGCCAATGTACTCCCCCGCTGTGAGCCTCTTCCCTTGCACCTCAACGGGAGTACGGTCCTCCAGCGGGATTTGAAGCTCATCCACGAACAGGGCCGTGATCGGCATGTCCAAGGATGGATCACACGACATGTCGGGCGTCACCTTCGACTCAGGACACTTCAGGTCGTCCAGCTCGCGCATCCTGCGGTAGCGCTGCTGCACGTCGGCGACCAGTTCCACGAGTCAATCCAGGAACGCCAACACGTGCTCGCTGTCGTCGCCTGACTTCGTGGTGCGGGTCGTGGTGCGAACTGTGGCCAAACCGAGACCACGCGGCGCATGGTGCGAGTGTTTGCGACGGCATCGCCGCAGGTAGAGCCATCTTCCTCGCCCGATAAGCACATTCCTAAACCGCGTGTCGCAGGTTCGAATCCTGCCTGGGGCACCACCTTTCGCCGGGTGAAATCAAGCTCTGACCAGCGGCAACGCGGTCGGAGCTTGATCTTTTCCCGCCAAAGACGGATCACCTCACCTGCGACCGCACGAAGTCGACGTACGGCTCATAAGCGGAAACATCCCGCCCAGGCTCATAAGTGCTGAGGTAGTAGTAGTCGGCCATGATGTTGGCCTGCTGCTCTGAGTTGAACTCCTCGAACGTCTTCCCCCGCAGCCCCTCGACCCCACCGTAGTCGTAGAGCCCCTTCACGAAGAACCCCGCGAACGCCGTCGGCAGCAGGCTGAGGACGCTGCGGCCGTGCTGGTACTGGTAGGCGTGGGTCAGTTCGTGGACCAGCCAGCGTTCGTAACGGGCCTGGTTCTGCGGCGACGTGAGGATTCCCCTGGGGAACGTCACGAGGCGGGGCAGGGTGCGGGCGACACCGAAGGCGCCGAGGAGGCCGCCTTCGGCGAGGGTGAGGGCGCTGATGTCGAGGGCGTCGCCGAAGACCTTGCGCGCGATGTCGGCTTCGCGGGACTCAAGGGCGCGGCGAAACACGGGGCGGAACACCACGGCGGCTCCCTGCTGGGCGGATGGAAGATCGTGGTCATGCGCGGTGGTAGCGGACCTCGTCGAGCACGGCGTCGCCGAGGGTTTCGCGGCGGGTGGTGCCGTCGGGGGTGAAGCCGAGGCGTTCGTAGAAGCGGCGGGCGCGCTGGTTGCCGGCGAGGACCCAGACGATGGTGTCCGGGAGGCCTTCCAGTGCTGCGGCGGCCAAGGGGTGGGCGAGGCCGGTGCCCTGGGCGGACTCCAGGAAGTAGATCGCGTACAGCTCGTGGGTGGCGTCCGGTTCGCGGGACGGGCCGGCGCTCGCGAAGCCCACCACCTCGTCGTCGGCCAAGGCGACCCAGACGGTGCCGGAGGGGATCAGGCGTTCCCACATGGAGGTGCGCGACTCCACGGACAGGGCGTCGAGGACGTCGTCGGGCATGTGGCCGCGGTAGGTGGTCCGCCACGAGTCGACGTGGACGGCGGCGACGGCGGGTGCGTCGGAGACCACGGCTTTGCGGATTGTCATCGGTGCCCCCAGTGGCGTGATCGGATCATCGTCGACGCGGGTCGCGGCATTGACGATGCCCTCGCTTTGTACTACCTGAAGGCGAGGTGGTCGCCATCGGCACGGACGGGCTCCGCGAGGCTGTGACACAACCCTGACAAATCCCCTACCCGGTCCGGACAAAGTGCCGGGACCGTTGGGGGTGTGAACGTCCACTGGAAACGATGGCTGGTGGTCTCGGGGGCCGCTGCGGTCATCGCGGCGGGCGTCGTCGTCTGGGGGTCCTACGCCCGGCTTGAGGGCAACCTCCAGACCGTCGACCTCGCCGAGGAGCTCAGCGGCAACGCCCGGCCGCCGCGACCCACGCAGACGCCGTCGACGCCGGGCAGGCCGCTCAACGTCCTTCTCATCGGCAGGGACGACGGGCGGTCCGACACCGCCATGGTCGTGCGGCTGAACGCCAGGGGCGACGCGGCCAGGGTGATCAGCATCCCGCGCGACACGATGGTGCCGCGGCCGCGGTGCGGTGACCACCCGCCGGCGCGCATCGCCATGTTCAACAGCGCCTTCTCCACGGGTGGGGCGGCGTGCACGGTCGCGACGGTCGAGCAGATGAGCAATCTGCGGATGGACCATTTCGTGCAGATCGACTTCAACGGTTTCCGCGACGTGGTCGACCGCCTCGGCGGAGTCGACATCACGTTGCCCGAGGCGATCGACGACGACAAGAGCGGACTGCGCGTTCCGGCCGGGCCGAACAGGTTGAGCGGAACCCAAGCACTCGCATTCGTGCGGACCCGGTACAGCATCGGGGACGGAAGCGACCTGAACCGGATAAAGAACCAGCAGCTTTTCCTGACCGCACTCAGTCAGAAACTCGCGGACGAGAACTGGCTCGGCAGCCCGCAGCGGACGTTCGAGCTCGCCGACGTCATGACGAGGTCGATCGTGACGGACGCGGAGCTCGGATCGATCAGCGCGCTGGCGGGCCTCGCCGGCAAGCTCACGGCGTTGCGACCGGGGAGCATCGGCTACGTGACGCTGCCGGTCGAGCAGTACCTGCCCGACCCCAACCGGGTCCAGCCGAAGCAGCCGGAGGCCGACGCGCTCTGGACGGCCGCCTGACTAGCAGGCAGCACCCTGCCACTCACTCGGTCGAGGCCACGGCTGAGGAGACCCCCAGCGCTCCTCAGCCGTGGAAGATCTTCCCCAGCTAGCCGCTACCACTGTGACGGTCTCCCGGTCTCGTGAAAGGACGTGCGGTCGAGGTTGTCAGACCATCTCGTTAGGGTGGGTTCGGAAGGGCCCGTCCGGCGCGTGCGCCGCAGCTCAGGCGGGTGGTGTGCGTTTTCCGGTCCGGACGAGGTGGAGGGCGATTGGGACCCCGTGGCGTCTTCGCGGAGCGCTTCGCGCTGCTGTACGCGGAGGCAGGTGACCCGCCGCTGAAGCGGGTCACGGAGTCGGTGACCCGCGCCCGCCGGACGGACGAACAGGGCAGACCGGTCCGCGTGCCGGCGCAGCGGGTCAGCGACTGGCGGCGCGGGCGGAACGTGCCGGCGAGGTTCAGCGGGTTGAGCGCCGTGCTGGAGGTCCTCACCGGCGAGGCGCGCAAGCGCCGGCCGCAGCCCGCGGTCGACGGGCTCTACGACGTCGAGGTCTGGCGCACGCTCTGGGAGGAGGCGCTCGCCAGCCCGGTGGGTGACGCGGACACACCCCCTCAGGACGAAAACGCGGTGTGCCCTTACATGGGTCTCAGCGCATTCGGACCGCAGGACACGAATTGGTTCTTCGGGCGGGAACGAGCGACGAACGCACTTCTCGCCCGGATGAACGACAACGGTCTGACAATGCTCGTCGGCGCGTCGGGTGCCGGTAAGTCGAGCCTGATCAAAGCGGGCGTGCTGCCCCGCCTCCGCAAAGAGGCGGTGGTGATTTCCCCCGGCACCGATCCGTTGAAGGAGCTCGCGCTCCAGCTGCCGGAACTGATAGCGGTGCTCGAAGCCGCCGCCGACTCGGACGCGCTGGTCGAGTTCGCGCAGGAGGTGCAGATCGCGGTCGGCGAGCGGGTGGTGGTCGTCGACCAGTTCGAGGAGGCGTTCACGCTCGGCGGCGACGCGAACCGGCTGCGGGTGTTCGTGCAGGCCCTGCACGCGGCCGCGCAGAAGACGGCGGTCGTGCTGGGCGTGCGGGCCGACTTCTACGCCCGCTGCCTCGACTTCCCCGAGCTCGCCGAGGCGCTGCAGAGCAACCAGATGGTGCTCGGCGCGATGTCGGCGGCCGAGGTGCGCGACGCGGTCACGAACCCGGCGAAGGCCGCCGGGTTGCAGCTCGAAGCGGGCCTGGTCGACCTCATGCTGCGCGACCTGGGCGCCCAGAACCGGCGCGGCAAGGACGCCTACGACGCGGGGGCGTTGCCGCTGCTCAGCCACGCCCTGCTGGTCACCTGGCAGCGCCGGCAGGCAGGCCGGCTCACGATCGCGGGCTACCGGGCGGCCGGCGGCATCCAGGGTGCCGTCGCCACGACGGCCGAACGGGCCTGGGCCGACCTCGACGACCCGGGCCAGCAGGCGGCGAAGCAGCTGCTCCTGCGCCTGGTCAGGGTCGGCGACGACACCCAGGACACCCGGCGCCGCTCCAGCCGCCACGGCCTGCTGGAGGCGAGCACGAACCTGCCGGCGACCGAACGCGCGCTGGAGGTGCTGGCCAGGGCCCGGCTGATCACGCTCGACGCCGGCAGCGTGGAGATCACGCACGAGGCGCTGCTGCACGCGTGGCCGCGGCTGCGCGGCTGGATCGACGAGGACCGCGCGGGCAACCTGACCCGGCAGCGGCTGGAGGAGGACGCGGCCACCTGGTCCGCGCACGACCGCGACTCGTCGATGCTCTACCGCGGGGCCCGGCTGGAGGGCGTGCGGCAGCAGCGGAACGTCACCGTGCTCGCCAGGGAGTTCGTGCACACGTCGGAGCGCCAGCACCGCAAGAGCACCTGGCTGCGCCGCAGTGCCGTCGCGCTGGTGGCGGTGTTCGCGCTGATCGCGGCGGGTGCGGCGGTGATCAGCGTGCAGCAGCGCAACGACGCCCAGTACCGCCAGGTCGTGGCGGAGGCGGACCGGCTGGCGACGACGGACGTGTCGTTGTCGGCGCAGCTGCTGCTCGTGGCGCACCGGATGCGCCCGGACGACCAGGCGGTGGCCGCGAAGGTGCTCGCCACCCAGCAGGTGCCCCTCGCGGTGCCGGTGCTCGGGCACACCGGCGCGGTCTACCTGACGACGTTCAGCCCGGACGGCACGCTCCTCGCGACCGCGAGCTACGACCGCACCGCGCGGCTGTGGGACGTCCGGGACCGCAGCCGCCCACGGCAGGTCGCGGTCATCAGCGGGCACGAGGACTGGCTGAGCTCCGCGGTCTTCTCCCCCGACGGCAAGGTGCTCGCGACGACCGGCCAGGACGCGACGATCCGGCTCTGGGACGTGGCGGACCCCGGCTCGCCCCGGGCGCTCAAGACGATCGAGACCGGCAACGGCCCCACCTACCTGCTGGAGTTCAGCCCCGACGGCAGGCTGCTCGCGGCGGCGAACGAGGACCGGTCGGCGCGGCTGTGGGACGTGAGCAGTCCCGCGAACGCCAAACCCGTCGGGGAACCGCTGCGCGACCACAGCGCCGCGGTGCGCTCGCTCGCGTTCAGCCCGGACGGCAGGACGCTGGCCACCGCCGGCGACGACTCCACGATCCGGCTGTGGGACGTGGCCACCGGGACCAGGACCGGCAAGCCGCTGACCGGCCACCGCGACGGCATCCACTCGGTGGCGTTCAGCGGCGACGGGAAGCTCCTCGCGAGCGGCTCGGAGGACAAGACGGTGCGGCTGTGGGACCCGGCCACGCAGGAACCGGTCGGTCTGCCGCTCGCCGGGCACACCGAGGCCGTGTGGTCGGTGAAGTTCAGCCCCGCCGAGCCCGTGCTCGCCTCCGCGGGCGCCGACGCGACCGCGCGCCTGTGGAACATCAGCGACCCCGCGGTGCCGAACCCGCTCGGGCGCCCGCTCACCGGGCGTGGCGGGTCCCTGTTCGCCGTCGGGTTCAGCGGGGACGGCGCCACGCTCGCCACGGGGTCGCAGGAGAGCGGCGCGAACCTGTGGTCACTGCCGCGCGAGTGGTTGCTCGGCCACACCGCGCGGGTGGGCGAGCCGTCGTTCCGCCCGGACGGCCGGCTCCTGGCGACCGGGTCCGCGGACAAGACGGTGCGGCTGTGGGACCTGTCCGACCAGCACCACCCGAAACCGGCGGGACCACCGCTGCTGGGCCACGAGCGCTCGGTCGGCCCTCCGGCGTTCCGGCCGGACGGGAAGGTGCTCGTGTCCGCGGCGGGCGACCAGACCGTGCGCCGGTGGGACGTGGCCGACCCGAGCCGCCCGCGGCCGTTGGGCGAACCGGTCCTGCTGCCGACCCGCTTCGCCACGGCCGCGCGGTTCGACCCGGCCGGGACGGTGCTGCTGACCAGCCAGGACGACAACTCGGTGCGGCTGTGGGACGCCGCGGACCCGGCGCACCCCGTGCCGCTGGGCGAACCGCTGACCGGGCACGACGCGTACGTCAACGGCATGGACTTCAGCCCCGACGGCCGCACGGTCGCCACGGCGAGCAGCGACCGGACGGTGCGGCTGTGGGACGTGAGCGACCCGACGCGGGCGCGGCTGATCGGCACGCCGATCCAGGACCCGCAGATCGTGCACAAGGCGGTCTTCACCGCGGACGGGGGCACGCTGATCACCGCGGGGCAGGACCGGGTGATCCGGTTCTACGACGTGCGCGACCGCGAGCACCCGCGGCTGGTGAGCGAGCTGCGGGGGCACACGGGCGTGATCACCACGATCTCGGTCAGCGCGGACGGCCGGCTGCTCGCGAGCAGCAGTGCGGACAAGTCGTTCCGGCTGTGGGACATCAGCGACCCGGCCAAGCCGTTCTTCACCGGTCAGCAGATCACCGGCGACTGGACGTCCGAGCCGTACGTGCGGTTCTCGACGCAGGGCCGGTTGCTGGCCACCGGCAACGCCGACGGCGTGGTGCGGCTGTGGGACCTCGACGTGCCGCACCAGGTCGACCGGATCTGCACGGCCACGCGCGGCGCGCTCACCCCCGCGGTGTGGCAGGAGAAGCTGCCGCAGATGGACTTCAGGGACCCGTGCTGAGCCGGACGGCGTCCTCCACCAGCCCCGCCAGCACGCGCGGCAGCTCGCGCAGGTCCAGATGTCGTTGCACTGCCGCGAAGTTGGCGTCGAGCACGGCGTCGGTGGCGGCGAGCAGACCGTCGAGGTCGGAGGGGTCGAACACGGTGAGGCCGAGCGCGCGGATCTCGTCCAGCACCGGATAAGGCCCTGCCACAACGGGTTTCCGCGCCGCCGCGGCCTCGCAGACGGGCAGCCCCCACCCCTCCCAGGTGGACGGCAGCAGCACGAGGTCGGCGGCCGCGTAGAGGTCGGCCTGGTTCGCGACGCGCCCGCGCAGCACACCCGGGAGCCGGTCCGCGGCAGGGCAGGGAGCGTCGTCGGTGAGCCAGTAGCGGACGTCCGGGCGGCGCGCGGACAGGCGCCGGACGAAGTCGACGGCACCGGGGATGTTCTTGGACGTGCCCTCGACGCGGGCCGGGTGCACCACGAGGTAGTCGCCGGGTGCGGCACCGAGGGCGGCGCGGGTGCCGTCACGGTCGCCGTGCGCGAGGCCGGCGACGTCGACCCGGTTGTGCACCACCCTGGTGTGCACCGAGGGCCAGCGCGCGCGGAACTCCCGCTCTGTCAACGAGTTGATCAGCACGTGCAGGTGCGCGGGGTGGTGCAGCGGCACGACGTCACCGTCGACCGGCCGCAGCTGGACGCGCTGCCACGCCGGGTCGTGGTGGCGCAGGACCACCGGAACGCGGGCCGCGAGAGCGTGCTCTTCCCACGCCACCGAGGCTTCCGGTGCGCTCCACAGCGATCCGGCGTTGTCGAGCACCACCAGGTCGTGCGTCGCGCAGAGCTCACGGATCAGGGCGTGGTCGACGGGTGGCGGGTCACCGCCGGGCCGGTCGGCCCACAGGCCGCGGACGACGACCCCGGAACCCGAGGCGAAGTGACCGGCGGCGAGCGTGACGTCCCAGCCGAGCACCGCGAAGGCGTGCGCCCACTTCGCGGCTTCGACGCTGACGCCGTCGAACCCGCCCAGCCGGTGGGAGACGACACAAACACGGCTCACCGCCCGCACCCTATCGGTTACTGTCCGCGCCATGCGTTTACTTGCTCGGGTCGGCAGCTTGCGCGCGGTCGTCGCGGTGACCGTTGGGTTCATCGCGTTGAACATGGTCCTCGTCGTGATCGGCAACGTCACGGACTACGGCACGAACGAGGCGTTCGTGCAGCACGTGCTCGCGATGGACACCACGTTCGGCGAGGGGCTGAAGTGGCGGGCCATCACCAGTTCCGCCGTCGTGACGCTGGTCTACGTCGCGATCATCGCGTGGGAGGCGGTCTCCGCGCTCCTGCTGACCGCGGGCACCGTCGCGTACGCCCGCAACCGCGACGACAGCGCGCGCAGCTTCGCGTCGGCGGGCCTGCTGATGGTCGTGGCGCTGTTCCTGGGCGGGTTCATCACGGTCGGCGGCGAGTGGTTCGCGATGTGGCAGTCGAAGGACTGGAACGGCATCGGCGCCGCGCTGCGCATGGTGACCGTCGCGGGCTTCGCGCTGGTCCTCGTGCACCTCAGCCCGCGGCGGGCCAGCTCGTAACCGGTTCCCGGCAGAACACCGGGCCGACCCCCGCGTCGGCTCCCAGACCACTCCACCAGTCGCGCTGCTCGGCGTCCTCGACCGGGTCGACCACGACCAGCCCACCGGCCTCGTGCACGAACCCGATGACGTCGCTGAGCACGCGCGACACCAGCTCGTCCGATGTGCGGCTGCGGCCGGTCATCCGCACCGCCATCACGCCGAGCGAGCGGACGAGCTCGATCTCCGCGGTCGATCCCCCGAAGTCACGGGCGCCGATGTGGATTCCCATGTCCGACAACAGTTCCAGGTTGTCGGCGGCCTCGCTGTCCTGCGCGGCCAGCACGCGCACCGGGAAGCCGAGGAGCAACCGGCCGGCGGGCAGCCCGGTGTCCGCGAGCACCCGCCGCACGTCGCGCACGAGGTCCGGGCTGTTCGCGAGGCCCTCGGTCAGGCACACGGCGAGCACCTCGTCGTGCCCGCACGCCGCTTCCGCAGCCCTGCGCAACATCCACTCGCCCAGCGGCAGCATCAACCCGGTGTGCTCGGCCATCGACACGCACTTCTCGTGCGGGATCAGCCCGGCGTCGCGGTGCCGCCAGTGCAGCTCGGCCTCGACGCACACCCGTGCCGCGCCGTCGAGCCGCATGACCGGGGTGAACACGACGTCGATCTCGCCGCTCTCCCACGCGCCGGGCATGACGGCGGCGAGCGCGAACTCCTCCTGCTCCCGCTTGTCGAGCGTCGCGTCGTGCAGCCCCCACTGCCGGCGCCCGCTGCGCTTGGCCCTCCTGAGCGTCATGTCCGACGCCCGCAGCACCTCGGCCGGGTGGCCGCCGGGGTGCAGCCGCGGCAGCACGCCGATCGACGCCGACACCGCGACGCCGTGCCCGGTGAAGTAGACGGGTTCGGCCAGCTCGTGCTCGATCGTGCGGATGGTGCTGTCGACGTCCGGCGTGTCCGGCCCGTTCTCGACGAGCACGGCGAACTCGTCGCCCTCCAGCCGCGCCACCATGGCCTTCTCGCCGGCGAAGACGGCGCTCAGCCGTTCCGCGACGAGCTTGAGCACCCGGTCGCCGATCTCGCGTCCGAGCCCGTCGGTGATCACGGCGAACGCGTCGAGGTCGAGGTGGTAGAGCGTGACGCCGTGCTCCATGTCGCTGTGCAGCAACGACTCCAGCCGCGTCGTGAGGTACTGCCGGTTCGGCAGCCCGGTCAGCGCGTCGTGCAGCGACTGGTACTGCAAGCGCCCGCCGAGCAACGTGAGCTGGCTGTCGTCGTCGATCATCACGACGTAGTGCCGCGGGGTGTCCTCCGCGTCCTTCTGCACGGTCGCCGCGAGCAGCACCCGGAAGTGCTCGCCGTCGCGGTCGATGAGCCGCGGTCGTTCCTGGACCCGCCGCATCCGCCCGTACCGCAGGCCGGCCAGCGCGTTCTCGACCAACGGCAGGTCGGGCGGCGCGATGAGGTCGCCGAGCGTCATCCCGCCGACCTCCTCGCGCCGCAGGATCGTGCACAGCGCCTCGTTGGCCCGCTCCAGCCGCCCGTCGAGGCCGACGATCGCGATCCCCGTCGACGAGTGCGCGAAGATGTCCTCGAACCGCTCCTCGCTCGCCCGCAGGTCGAGCTGCGCGGCCCGGGTCGCGCGCAACATCGCCTGGCTGACGCTTTCCTGCTGCTCCAGCACGAACGCCTGCATCGCATCGGTGTACCCGGCGGACATCTCCCCGATGACCAACGCGCTCTTGTGCGCGTCCTCCGTCTCGTGCGCCACGAACCCGGCCAGCACCTCGACGGACCTGCGCAGGCTGTCCGCGCCGACGCAGTGCATCTCCACCAGCCGCGTGCCGACCCGCGCGGCGGTCTTCGCGTCCCCGGCGAGCGCTTCGGCGATCAGGTTCACCAGCTCGCGCAGCTCCTCCGCCAGCTTCGCGGAGGACAGGGGGATGTAGGAGGTCCGGCTGACCTCGCGGGCCCAGTCGCGCGCCACCTCGTCACGTCCCGGCGGGCGTGACGATCTCGCGTCGTCCTGGCTCGGCAAAATCGTTCCACCTGACCTGCTCGACGAGCAACGGTGCGGAAGCCTACCGCCAGCAAACCACATCGTCCCGCCGCACGGCGGCGTTCGCCCCTTCGGGCGAGGAACGACCTCGCAGGGTCACCGGCTTGCGGCGCTCGATCGGAGCAATTCTCACATGCGATCGACGGAGTGGCCGCCTCTCGATCGGGTCATGTCACAAGCCTTGGAATAAGGAAGGTAAGTCGAAGCGGCTGCAGTTTGAGGGCAACCCCACGCTAACGAGGTGGAAGAGACTGTCCGCGCAGCACAGCGCGTGCCGCCTTCTCTGGGTCTCGCCTCACCACGCACTCCCACATCCGGACAACTTGCCAGCCAGCCTCAACAGCCAACCTGGAGCTGCGCTCATCGCGCTCACGGTTGCGCCGCATCTTCTCCCGCCATAGATCTGCGTTGGGCCCGGTGAAAGCCGTCTTGCGCCCGTGCGCGGGGCAGGAGTGCCAGTAGTCGCCATCGACGAACACCGCGATGCGTCGAGATGGCATGACGATGTCCGGTGTGCAACCTGGCGCAAGCTTGCGGTGCAGACGGAACCGGGCACCGAGCGCATGCAGAGCGCGACGGAGCATCATCTCAGGTTCAGTGTCCACCTTGCGCCTGCCGCGAAGATGGGTCCCAGCGGTGGTCGAGACCCACCTGCCAGCCTCGTTGCCCAACCTCCACCTCCGAAGTTGCCGAAAATCCTACCGTCGCGGCGCTGCGTAGGATAGAGATACCTTCTGAGCCAATGCTGTTGCGGTGCACAAGCGGAGCGTGGGTCTCACCAAGCTGCCTATGCATTTCGTTCAGCTAAGGAAAGGATCCGCTCCACAGTGCGTGTCCCTATTCGTCCACAAGTGGGGGTATTCGGCGTCTTCGAGGCGGTCGACTACAAGCAGTGGTTCGCGTTGGCGGAGTTCGTCGACAACTCGATCCAGAGCGCACTAGACCTCTGGGAGCGACACAACCTCGCAGCCCCTGTGCACGTCACGATCCAAACCAGCAGCGGGTCCGACGGCAAGATCATCGTGAAGGACGACGCAGGTGGCATCCCGCTTGCGCGGTTCGCCTCCGCGTTCGAAGTAGGCACCCCGCCTCCCGACGCCAGTGGCCTATCCGTGTACGGCATCGGCATGAAGAGCGCAGCTGCATGGTTCGCCGGTAGGGTGCAGATCACCACGACCGCCTTCGGCGAGGAGGTCGAACGAACAGTTGAGTACAACTTCCCCGACATCGTCAACAAGGGGTTGCAAGACCTTGAAGTGACCGAAGTTCGGGTTCCCGCAGAAGACCACGGCACCAGGATTGTGCTGTCAGACCTGCGCAACCCCATCCGGACCAAGACTCACGGCAAAGTTCGCGACCACTTGCGCAGCATCTACCGCCACTTCATCCGGAATGGATCGTTGATCTTGACCTACGACGGCGAGACGCTCCAGTACGAGGAACCTGAGGTGCTACGCGCTCCGTTCTACCGTAGCGGTGTTGACGCAGTGGAGTGGCGCAAAGAACTTGACTTCGTGCTCAGCAGCGGTGAACGTGTGACGGGGTTCGCTGCGGTCCGCAAGATCGGTCGCGCCAACGGGGCCGGCTTCAGCTTGTTCCGCCGCAATCGCGTGATCACAGGGCTTGAGGATGACCCATGGCGTCCGACAGAGATTTTCGGTCAAGGCAACAGCTTCCGAAGCCAGCGTGTTTTCGGTGAGCTGCACCTCGACGACGTCAAGGTGACCTACAGCAAGAACGGCTTCGTCTGGCAGGCGTCCGAAGAGGAGCTGGTCGAGCAGCTCAGGCAACACCTCGACAGTGAGCCCCTCCCGCTGCTCAAGCAGGCGGAGGGATACCGCGCACGTGAGGTGACGCCACAGCAACGTCAAGCAGCTGTAAAAGCTCTCGGCTCCATGGGCCCAGCGCTCGAGAAAGCTGTCAAGCACGAGCTTCCGGAACGCCTCAAGGCTCCGGTACAGCCTGCCCCCAAGCTCACGCCTCTGGTTCCGGCAACGAACAACGCCCGGATCGACGGCTTGGCCGCTGAACAAGTCCTCACCACGTCGGTTGATGGCACGACCTGGGAGATCGTGCTCCGTCTCGTAGACCGTGGCGACGACTGGATCTCACTCAAGGACATTCCGGCCACCACAGCTCCATCTCCCAAACGCCTCATCGTCGAGATCAGCCTCAACCACCAGTTCATGCGCAACTTCGGTGAGCGCGACGCAGTCGAGTCAGAAGCAGTTCTCCGCGTCGCCGCTGGGATCGGGCTCACCGCTGTGACGGCGCGCGAAGCTGGCGTGGACGGGCCCATGTACATGCTTGACCAGCTCAACCGGCTCATGTCCGGAAGCCTTGGCAGGAGGTAGTCACCCGTGGAGACGCTGGTCGAAGAATCGAACAACCCCTATGGCGTACACGCAGCGCTATGGCGATGGAACCCGCGGATTGACGGGTCCAACTTCGCACGCTTCTTGGAAGCATCAGGCCTACCTGACGACGCCAAGGAACAACTCCGCAGCTTCACTCCCAGAGTCCTGGGCCAATGCAGCCCTCCTCAGGAGGACGGCCGCTCCACTGGACTTGTCATCGGCAAGGTTCAGTCGGGAAAGACCAACTCGTTCCTCGCTCTGTCCGCCCTTGCGAGTGACAACGGGTACCGCCTGATCATCCTGCTGTCGGGAACCAAGAACATCCTGAAGAGCCAGACCTACCGCCAGGTGGTGAGCAAGCTTTCACGCGGTGACCGAAGCTGGAAGGTGTTCAACTTCGAACCGGGCGCGAACGACCTCGACTTCGACGCGACCCTCCAGACAGCATTGTCGCCAGTGGTGCCCAGAACTCTCGTGGTGACAATCCTAAAGCGCACTCGTGCGGGTGCAGGGTCATCAGCGGAGGAGGGTATCCACCGGCTTGTGGCCTTGCTCAAAAATTCCACCCAAGCTGAGGAGCTACGTCGGCAGCCCGTTCTCATCATTGATGACGAGGCAGACGAAGCGAGCCTGGACAACTCCGCGCATGCGCGGAGGAATGGCCGGCTCGCCGGCCCGACCACAACCAACACTGCGATCAACAGACTTACCGACCTGTTCGACAGGCACGCCTTCATCCAGTACACGGCAACCCCTCAAGCCAACCTGCTCGTCGAACTCACTGAGAACCTGTCACCGGACTTCTGCGAACTCCTTCCTCCAGGAGCCGGATACTGCGGAGCTGAGGAATTCTTCCCGCCTGACAAGACGACCTACTGGGTTGAGATCCCGCCCGATGATGTGGCTGCTGTGGACCAGCAGTCGGATCAGCCACCGGTGTCGTTGAAAGATGCGATTCGCTTCTTCTTCGTCGGTTCTGCGTTGGAGGAGCTGACAGACGGTGGAAACCCGAAAACCCGGAGCATGCTGGTGCACCCGCACCGCCTCACACCGTCTCACGAGCTCGCTCAGCGCTGGGTCCAGAACATCGTCACCTGGCTGCGCCGGTCAGCGGAGCATGCGTTGCTGAAGCCAAAAAGCTACCTCGCCGAGGAGTTCTACGAGCAGGTCACAGCAACACTTGGCGTGCTCGACGAGACTGTGTCTACGACGCAGGTCGTACTTCACGATCTGACGAGCAAGCTTCTTCAGCGCCTCCACGACACCGAGATTCGCGTGATCAACTCTCGGAAGGCGGCAGAGGACATCGGTTGGGAGGACACATCCTCGTGGATCTTCGTCGGCGGTGATGTTCTTCAGCGCGGCTTTGCATTCCAGGGGCTCACGACCACCTGGATGTCGCGTGGGCCGGGTACCGGACAGGTCGACGTGCTGATGCAACGGGGCCGGTTCTTCGGCTATCGCCGCGACTACCTCCCCTACTGCCGAATTTGGTTGCCGCGCGGGCTGTACGAGGACCATTACGCCCTCTTCGCCCGACATGAGACGACCCTGTGGCGTTCAGTGCGGAACCACATCGCGAAGGGTCTGCCCATGACGGCGTGGTCGCGCATGTTCTGGCTCGACCCCGGCCTCAGCCTGTGCCGCCGGACCAGCCAGTGGTTCCGGATGCGACCAGTAGCTGAATGGCTGAGCCAGACCACTCTGCCTTGTGCTGACGAAGCTGACGAAGCTGCCAGGAACGCCGCGCTGGTGCAAGATCTTCGCGACTCCGTGCAGACCTGGCAGATGGGCTGGACTCCCCCGAACGGAGAACCGGCGCGGAAGCACCGTTTCGCAGAGGTGCCGTTGAAGCAACTCGCTGATTTCATCAGCAGTTATCGATTTTTCGGCGGTGACGAGGTTGACCACGCTGTCATCGAGGACTTGATCGCTCATCTCAGAGACGAGGAACCAGATGCGGTCGGCATCGTAGTCGACATGCGCCCTGAACGCCGCGCACGCCGTTCTACCCGTAATGGAAGAGTGAGCCAGATCTTCCAAGGTCGAGGCAATGACCGCGATCCGGCGTCCCTCCGGTTCTACCCCGGCGACCGTGAGTTCAGGGCCGGCGGTGAAGGCATCCCGCAGCACAGCGACGACCTGCTGACGATCCAGCTGCACGACATGGACCTGACTGCGGATGGTGTAAGCCTCACTGGTCCAGGCGGTTACCTGCATCGTGGGTGCCCAATGCTCACCGCCTGGCTACCTGAGGACATGCGCAGCTACCGCCGGCAGACGTGATGACCCTGACCTACGTGGACATACGACGTGTCTTCGACCGGCTCACATTGCCAGCCGAAAACACGTTTGCCACGTCGTACGCAACGGAGCAACTAGTTGGTCCGCACATCCGGCTGGCCAAGACACGCGACGGGATGCCCGCTCTAATCATCTCCGAGTTGACCAAGTTGGGCATCTCCCTGCCAGACAGGCACTACGCGAACATTCGGCTCCGTCACGGGCGGGTGCTCCGACTCCTCAAAAGCCAGGAACCCGCTGCGTACTCGGTGCTGGAATGCGTCGCTCACGACCGAGCTGTGCAGGACTGGTTCCTGCGGTTGCTGCCAGCGTTGCTCGAGCGGGTCGGTGATCTCGGAGCTGATGCGCTCAATGACCAGGTGGCCTGGCTCAACGAGCTTTTCCGCAGCTTCGACTCAGCTGCGAACAAGAACATGACAGGTATTTGGGCAGAGCTGTTCCTGCTGCACGAGATCGCCGACCCGGTGTTCGCCACTACCGCATGGCACTCGGACAGCACCAGCCGTTACGACTTCACCGACAGCGGTTACCAGGTTGAGGTCAAAGCATCAACCCACGCGGAGCGCAAACACACGTTCTCCGCGTCGCAGCTCGCGCCCGCATCACAGGTTCTCGTTGCCAGCCTGGTTCTCGACCAGAGCGACAGAGGGCCTAGTGTCCTGGAGCTGTACCAGCGAACTGCAGTGAGGCTGGGAGATGCCAAGGAGGCGGGCGACAAGCTGCATCGCCAAGTCATGACGCTCGTTGGTCCGCGCATCGCCGAAGCGGATGACACGCGCTTCGATATGCAAGCGGCTGCCGAGAACCTGCGCCTCTACAGAGCGGAGGACATTCCCCAGGTCAGCCCGCCGTTCCCGAGCGGAGTCTCAAACGTCCGCTTCACGTCAGAGCTCACCACAGCGGCTGAAGCCCCCGCTGCGCTCGGCGAGCTGAGCGGTCTATGGGCACTACTGCTCGCAGTCCGTTCGCGAGCTCGCTGACCGAACTCCCCACAAGGACGGTATCCATCGGCTCGTCGGTGGCGACGGGTTTCTGCCGTGGTGACGGACCCTGCCCTTCACCTGGGTGTGCCTTCTTGGCTCCGACCAAGCCGAGGAAGCGAGCCGGCACCGGCGCAGGAGGTACCGCCTCGGGCACCTCGCCCTTGACGTGCTTCCTCAGGAACTTCAAGTTCTTCCTCTTGGGTGGCTCGCCGTAGAGGTGGGTGATGAGAGCACGACCAACCACCTCTGCGAGCAACGGCGGCGTGGCGTTCCCAGCCTGTTTCACGTGCTGACGGTGGTTGCCCGCCAACTTCCAGTCATCAGGGAAGCTCTGCAGCCGCAGACACTCCCGCGAGGTCAGCGGACGGTTGTCCCAGTGGAACGGCCCTGTCGAGGGTCCAGGGCTCGCGGAGAGCGTCCACGCAGGCTGGTCTTTCGCGAGCTTCAGCAGGAACGACCAGTAGCGCGTGCGATAGCCGAACAGCTCATCCCCAGCACCGCGAGACGTGAGGTACTGGTAGTTGCCACCCTCAGGGATGGAGGGCAGCAGCTCCGTCCATGTTCCTTGACCAACCGGGAGATCATCCTCTTTGAGGTCTGCCAGCACATCCCAAGCTCGAACCGGGTTGTCCGCATAGTTCGCCTCGGGCCAGCTGAACTCTCGACCATCCTTGACAGCGACCGCGATCACGCGGTTGCGACGCTGTGGCACGCCGTAGTCAGCGGCGTCCACCACCCGCGGGACCAGCTTGTACGAGGTGCCGTGGTCTGCATTGATCTTCTTCAGGCGCTCGTTGATGAAGGGAGACGCCGAGATCTCACCGCGAAGGAAGCCAGCCACGTTCTCAATCAGCAGTGCCTTCGGCAGGAACTTCTCCACCAGGTCCAACATGGCGACCACAGTCTGGGCACGATCGTCCTTCATGCCCAGGCGGCCGGTGTTCGCCCACTGCGCAGCCATGGAGAACGGCTGACACGGTGGGCCACCAGCGATGAGGTCCAGCTCGCCCACCTTCAGCCTGAGGTCTTTCGGCTCGAGCGTCTTGGCCGCTTCCGTCACGTCACTGCAGTCCAGCTGCTTCCACTTGGGACGGTTGAGCCTCAGCGTGTCTCGGCAGGTCTGGTCAATCTCCAGACAAGCCACCGTCTTGAAGCCAGCAGCCTCAAGCCCCAGGTCCAGACCTCCCGCCCCGCTGAAGAGCGAAAGAACCGAGCCGCGGACACGCCCCACGCTAGCTCTCCTTCTGAAGTCCGAGTTGCCCGACAACCGGGCGACTGCTGGTACGAGCTCAACCCATGCAAGGTGCTGATGTCAAGAACTAATATCATCTAACACAGGATGGGGAGGGCGATGAACCCCGTCTGCAACCGAGGGCACACAACCGCTGACCTGCGGTTTTCTCCCATTTAGACCCGAAGGCCGCTCAGCTTCGGCGAGGTTGCAAGTGGCTCGAGTCAACTTCGACCGGTCCACGCAGCCGCCACGCGCCACGCGCGAACGCGAGGTTGCCCGTGATGGTGAAGGGCAGGTTGTTGGTATGCGCAAAATGGCCGAGGTGTAGCCCTCACCGCTCAGTAGTATGTGGACCTTCCGCGTCCGTCCACATACGTCATCGCTCAGAGCGATCGCCGTCTCCTCATGGTCGTCGTCGTCTCCTCATGGTCGTCGTCGTGTGTTGACGCCTGCCTTGCGAGCGAGCGAACCTGGCCGACAAGGGTTCTGCGCGCGGCGGCTCCCTCAGGATGCAGGAGGCGCTCTTGAACCAGCGGCAACCCGACCATGGCGCTGCGGCTGCCCGTAATGTGGGAGGTTGGAACATTCGGTTGTGGCTCGCCCGTGAAGGTCAGGTCCAGCTCGCGTAGCGTGTCAGCCTCACTGAGATTCTGCATCGGCCCCACCAAGCTGGCGCTCTGACTTACTCAGCGGCGTCGTCGGCGACCTGCGGATCCAGCTCACCGACAGTTTTTGGCGGCGACGAGCCTGCGCTGAGGCCTTTACAACTTGTCGAGCGAATGATGTCGTATGTGCACAGTCGCAGATCACCCAGTCAAGTGAGGACCATGAAGACGGCCCATTCTGCTTGACGTGACCGAGCCTGACCTCCCCATCGAGGAACTCGTCTCAATCATCTCGACCAGAGGGTCGTCATCCTGCGGCGACACGAATACCCTGAAGAGAGCCTGGTCGTGCCGCTTGCCGTGAATGAGCTTCTAAGAAATTCTCCCCGAGAGAGACAACTAGCAAGCCATCGTCGAACAATATTCGATGACTGAGCCGCCTTCGTATCACAGATTCCCTCGTCGGCTACAGAAAACCAGCAGCACTTTTGCCGCGCAAAGCTCCTTACGGCAGCCCAGTTGATTGTCACTCGAGCAACGCAGTTCCTGGGCACTCCACCCAGCAGCCACTCACCCCACGATGTGCCGCAGCTGTGCCAGCAGGTCGCTGCGGCTCGTGCTCCCCAGCCGCTGCCGCATCCGCGCCATGTGGTGCTCGACGGTCTTGGCCGAGATGAACAACCGGTCCCCCACCTGCTTGTACGTCATCCCCTCCAGCACCAGCCCTGCGACCTCGCGCTCGCGTTCGCTCAGCTTCCCGGCGTCCTCGACCACGACGGGGGCGTCGGCCTCGGCGCGGCGGGCGGACACCGGGCGGCCCTGGAGCAGGCGGGCGCAGTCGAGGAGGCGGACCATCGCCTGGCGGTCGGAGGTGCGGATCGCCGCCTGACCGGCCAGGCGCGCGGCGTCCCACCACAGGCCGACGGCGTGCAGGCTGCGGGCGGCCTCTTCCACGCGGTCGGCGTCGACCTCGCCGGCCACGACGTCGAGCCAGCTCTCGGCCGCGGTGGAGATGATCGCGCAGTAACGGCTGTGGTCGCGGGACGCCGCCAGCACCGCCGCGTGTTCCTCGGCGGAGGTGAGGTCGTCGTCGATGATCGCGGCGTGCAGCAGGCTCCAGCGCAGCTGCGTGGACCACAGGGGCGGGGTGCCGAGCGACTGGAGCAGTGCCAGGGCCTGGGACAGGTGCGGGGCGAGGCGGTCCTGGTCGCGCAGGCGGGCGGCGGCCGCGGCGAACTCGCCCAGCGGCAGCAGGGAGAACAGGTCGACGGGGTGGCGGAGCACGGCCTCGCAGGCCTGCTCCCAGGTGCGGCGCAGGGTGGCGAGGTCGCTGTTGCGGCGGGCCACGCCCACCTCCAGGGCCACGGCGAAGATCCAGTCGCGGGGCTCGAACGTGCCGCGGACGGACATCAGGGTCTCGCGGGCCACGGCGAGGTTGCCGCGCAGCATGTGCAGCCAGGCCTGCAGGAGCCGGTGGCGCACGGACATCAGGACGCCGCCGGTGCCGGCCTCCACGGCGCGGTCGAGGACGGACTCGGCGACGTTCGGCTCGCCGCAGTGCAGGGCGACCAGCGCGGCCAGCGACGCCGGGCTGTCGGGGAGCAGGACGGCGCCGCCCGCCGGTTCGAGCAGGGAGGATGCGCGGACCAAAGTGGACAGTGCGGCGGTCTCGGAGCCGGAGACGGACTGCCGGACGCCTTGCAGCATCAGGGATGCGGCGCCACCCAGGAGGGTCGGGGGCTGGGCGGGGGTGTCGTCGGACGGGGTGCCGGTGCCGAGGGCGCCGATGCCGGCGAACGCCGCGGCGTAGGGGGTGGCGGCCCAGCGGAACAGCTCGGTGCTGCGGGCCAGCTGGCCGCGGTGGGCCAGCGCGACGGCGGCCACCTCGGCCGCGGTGCGGCGGTGCGGGGAGTCGGGGGCGCTGATCACCTGGTCGGCCAGGCGCAGGGCGGAGTCGAGGTCGCCCGCCATCGCGGAGGCGGTGGCCCACTGGGCGGCCGTGTCGGAGGGGACGACACCGCCGCCGGTCGAGGCCTTGAACAGGCGCGCGGCCAGTGCCGGGTCGGAGGACAGGGCCTCGCGGGCGGCCGCGGCGAAGACCGGGCCGCCGATGCCGGTGTCGACCAGCGGGCGGACCAGGTCGAGGACCGGGCCGCCGCGGTCGAGCTGCAGCTGGGCGAGGCGCTGGCGGACGGCGATGCGGCGTTCGGTGCGGGTCAGGGCGCCGACCGCGCGCTGCGCCAGCGGCAGCAGGGTGCCGTCCTCGGCGAGCAGGCCGGTGGCGCGTGCGGCCTCGATGATGTCGCTGACCTCGTCGAAGTCCTTGTCCAGCAACGCCGACAGCAGGTCGAGGCGCTGGGCGGCACCGGCTTCCGCGGCCAGCAGGAACTTCTGCAGGTCCGGGTCGAGCCAGTCGAGGTCGCCGCGGAACGCCGACAGCACCTCGGCGGTGACCTCGGAGGCGGCACCGAGCCGTTCGACGTACGCGGGCACGCCGCCGGTCTGGGCGTGGACGAAGTCGACCACCGGCCGCGGGGCGTGCAGGAGCTCGCGGACCTGGTCCTTCGAGAACGGCGCCAACGGCACCACGACCGCGCCACGGGTCAGCTCGGCCAGCACGGCACGGCGCGGCCACGGCCGGTAAGCCAGCACCAGCAACGGTTCCGCGGCCAGCGCGCGCAACGCGGCGTCGTCCAGCAGGTGGGCGTCGTCGACCACGCGGACCGCGGGGTTGCCGATCTCACCGAGGAACGCTGTCTTGCCGTGACCTCCGGGCGCCGCGACGACCACGCGCAGGCTTGTGCCCGGCGCGGCGTCGTTGATCCGGTCGAGGACACCCCTGGTGGAGTCGTCCAGCACCAGTCGGGCTCGCGTGGTCACGCTCAACGGCCATCCTCTTCTGTGGGGGGAAGTCAGTCGGAACGGGAGCCGGACCGGCGACCGGTCGGCTTCAGCACCCGCGTCACGCGCTTGGACCGCGGCGGCGGCAGCTCCAGCGGCGGGACGTCCACGGGCGGGCGCGGCGGCGGTGCGGTGAACTCCTCGTCGTCGGGCTTCTGGACCTCGCCGACCGGGAACCGCAGGGACGCCTCGCGGGTGTGCACGAGCACGGACGTGTCGCTCGGCTCCGGCTCGGCCTCGGGGCCGACGACCACGAGCCGCGCGGCGACGGCGGCACCCTTCGCGACCGAGTGCTCGGGGGCGGCCTCGGCGAGGACCCGGCAGTCGACCGTCGCGGACAGCGCGTCACCGATCACCGGTGTCCGCACCGCCCCACCGACCATCAGCACCGCTTCCGGCCGGTCCGCGCCGACCGCGCGCACGAACGTGCTGACCAGCTGGTCCACCGCGGGCCGCAGCTCCTCGGCGAACTCGTCGCGGGTCACCTCGGCGCCGGCCACCACGACCGCGGGCCCGAACGCCCGCTTCGCCGCCTCGCACTCCGCGGCCGACACGAACGCGTCCTTGCCGAGCCGGCCGCGCACCAGCGCCGCCAGCACGTCGTCGAAGTCGGCGCCGGCCGGGTGGTCGACGGCGTCGACGTGGTTGAGCAGCTCGAACGTCCTGCCCGGGGTGCGCCGCACGACCGAGGCGGAGAACGCGTGGCTGCCGAGCGAGAAGACCGCCAGGGTCGAGCCGGGCAGGACGCGGGCGAGCACGGCGTGGTTCTCCGCGGCCGCCAGCGGCTCCGGCACGAGCGTCACCTCGGGCAGCCCGACCTGCCGCAGGGCGGCGTGCAGCAGCCCCCGGCGATAGGGGCCCCACCCGGCCGGGTGAGTCACGGCCACGTGCCGGGGCTGTTCACCCTGTCGGGCGACGACCTCGCTGACGACCCACAGGACGAGCAACGCGGTCAGCTCCTCGGCCGGGACCACCTCGGGACCCAGCGAGAACGGCACCGCGTCACCGATCCGGCGGGCGAACCCGGAGGCGAGCCAGCCGCCGGGGTCGACGTCGCCGACCGAGAACGTCCCGGCGTCCGTGAGCTGCAGCAACGAGGGCACGACCAGGGCGATCTCGGCGTCCCGGCCGCCCTCGAGACGGCACGCGGCAGCCGTGGTGCGGGTGGTGCCCACATCGACTCCGAGTACGTACGACACGTCTCTTCCTCACCTGTTCGCAGCAGCGACCAGTACCTACACGGGTGAAGGAAGCACGCTCAAGCGATGCCCCTAACCCCTTAGGGGGTCAACGAGCGTCACCCCATCGGGGAACGGGGATTCACTGGGAGTTATCCCCGATGTTCGAGACGGGCCGGTTCTCCTACGTTCTGCGACAGCCAGCCGCCAGACCCCGACCCGTGCTTCCACCAGGAGATCCTTCGATGATGTCGTCGCCCGGCACGCTCCACGACTTCGTGCTCAACCTGCTCAGCGACCCGGCGCTGAAGGCCGCGTTCGCGGCGGACGCCCAGGGCTGCCTGGAGCAGGCCGGCCTGGCCGACATCACCGCCGTGGACGTCCAGGAGGTCATCCCGCTGGTCCTCGACCTGGTCCCGGACGTCGACGGCCTGCCCGCCGTGGACGGTGTGGACCTGGACCTGCCGGCCGACGAGCTGCTCGCGGACGGTCCGCTCGGCGCCATCAGCCAGCTGCAGGCCGTCGCGTCTCAGCTGACCTCGTCGGGCCTGTCCCTCAGCGACATCCACACCTCGTCGGCCGGCGTGCTGGCCGCGGACGGCAACGGTCTCAACATCATCGCCGCCAACCGGACGCTCGGCGAGTACACCTCGACCAACATCGGCCTGGACGGCGACTTCTCCGCCGTCGGCGACGTGGCGAGCGTGCTCGACCAGACCACCTCCCCGCTCACCGGCTCCGTCCTCGACGTGGCCGACACCGGCGTCTCGACGATCGACTCGGCCGCGCTGGACACCGTCTCCTCGGTCGTCCCCGGCACCGACTCGGTGGTGGGCCACCTGGGCGGCGTGACCGGCCTGGCCGACGGCCTGCTCGGCACCGTCGGCGGCGGCGACGCGGGCCTCGGCAACGTGCTCGGCGTGTCCGGCCTCGACGACCTGTCGCACGGCGCGCTGAACGTCCACTCGACCGAGACCGTCGTCTCCGCGCAGGGCGTCGCGGGCAGCGTCGTCGGCACCGCCACCGGTGTCGCGCACAGCGCGACCGGCCTGGCCGGTGACACCGCGGGCGTCGGCAACGTGCTCGGCGGCGTCACCGACACCGTCGGCCACGTCACCCACGGCGTGCCGGTCGTCGGCGACCTCGGCCTCGACGGCCTGCTCGGCTGATCTTCTCCCCCTCCCGCACGAGGAACCGGCCCTGTCCCCCCGCGGACAGGGCCGGTTCTGCTTCTCCGGTCCCGGCGGGCGGCCGGTGAGCAACGTCACCCGGCTGCGCCGACCGGCCGCATCGCGCCGGTCGGCACCCGGTTGTGCACTCCAGGCTTTCACCCAGGGGGGTGAACACGGCACTATGCGTCACGTGATGGCACCGCCTTGGCTCGACGTGCTGGACGAGACGATCGGCGCCTGCGTCACGCACCGGCGGCCCGACCTGGAGGCCCGGCTGCGCGAGAAGCGGGCCCAGCAGCTGGACCCCAGGCTGCGCGTCCTGGTCGTCGGCGAGTCCAAGCAGGGCAAGAGCCAGCTCGTCAACGCGCTGATCAACGCCCCCGTCTGCGCGGTGGGCGACGACATCACGACCACCGTGCCGACCTACGTGCAGCACGCCGAGACGCCCTCGGCCGCGCTGGTCCGCAACGCCTCCGCCGGCGGTTCGATCTTCCACGCGCCGACCGAGCGCATCGCCGTGCCGATCGAGCAGGTCACCAAGCAGGTGTCGACGCCGCAGGCGCGCGAGGTCGTGCGGGCCGAGGTCGGCATCCCGCGGGCGCTGCTCGACAACGGCCTGGTCCTCATCGACACCCCCGGGGTGGGTGACACCCGATCAGCGCACACCGCCAGCACGTTCGCGACGCTGGTGCAGGCCGACGCGGTGCTGATGGTGTCCGACGCGACCGGTGAGCTGACCGGCGCCGAGATGACGCTGCTCAAGAAGGTCATGCAGGCCTGCCCGAACGTCACGGTGGTCGTCACGAAGATCGACCTGGTGCCGAGCTGGCGGGCCGTCGTGGAGCGCAACAGGGCGCTGCTGCAACGCGCCGGCGTCCCGGCGAAGCTCATCCCGGTGTCGTCGGCGCTGCGGCTGCGCGCGGCGAAGACCGGTGACCAGGGGTTGAACGCCGAGTCCGGCTTCCCCGACCTGCTGGCGTGCGTGCAGCGCGACATCGTCGCCTCCGCCGACCTGCTGGCCCGCCGCGCCGTCGCCGTGGTCGCGTCCTCCGCGCTGACGCAGCTGGTGACGCCGCTGCGCGAGGAGCTGACGGCGCACGACTCGGCGCGCACCGCGGACACGGTCGCGACGCTGCAGGAGGCGCAGCGCCGGGTCGACGAGCTGCGCCGCCGGTCGGCGCGCTGGCAGAACGTGCTCAACGACGAGATGGCCGACCTGATCTCCGACGTCGAGTACGACCTGCGCGACCGCACCCGCCGAATCCTGCGCGAGGTCGACAAGACCTACGACGAGGCCGACCCCGCGATCGGCTGGGACAAGTTCGAGCAGTGGCTGGAGGACAACCTCAACGAGGCCGCCACCACGAACTTCGCCTGGCTGATGGAACGCGCGGAGTGGGTGGCCGCGAAGGTCGCGAAGAACTTCCCCGTCTACCGCGAGGACCTGCTCCCCGGTTCGGTGCTGCCCGACGACCTGCTGGAGCCGGTCAGCCGGCTGGAGAAGCCGAAGATCGAGCCGTTCTCGGTGTCGCAGAAGCTCTTCACCGGTCTGCGCGGCTCCTACGGCGGCCTGCTGATGTTCGGTCTGGTCACCTCGCTGGCCGGGATGCCGCTGATCAACGTGGTCTCGCTCGGCGCCGGTGCGCTGTTCGGCGGCAAGTCGATCCTCGACGAGAGCGACGCCCGGCTCAAGCGCCGCCAGGCCGCCGCGAAGGCCGCGGCGCAGCGCCACGTCGACGACTTCTTCGTCAAGTTCTCCAAGGACGTCCGCGACTCCGGCCGGCACATCCAGCGTGCGCTGCGCACCCACTTCAGCACCCTGGCCGAGGAGCTCCAGGAGACGTTGCTGGAGTCGGCCCGCAGCGCCAAGCGCGCCATCCAGGACGACCAGACCGAACGGGAGCGGCGGTTGCGCGAGGGCCGCAAGGAGCTCGACAAGCTCGTCAGCCTCTACAAGCGGGTCCAGGCGCTGGGCGGACCGGTCATGGAGCTGTCGGCGTGACCCTGGACCGCGTCGTCTGGTCGATGCTGCAGGAGGCCTCCGCCGTCTACCGCGACAGCCCGCGCGCCACCGGCTGGCTGCGCTCGCAGGTCGAGCGCTACACCGAACCGGTGCGGATCGCGGTGGCCGGCCGGCCGGGGATCGGCAAGTCCACCGTCGTCAACGCGCTGGTCGGCGACGAGTTCGCGCCGCTGGACTCGTTCGTCTGGTACCGCGGCGGGGCGCAGGCGCGGGCGCACGTGTTCGCCGGGCCCGGCCGTCCGCACGAGGTCGCGGTGACCGGGCGCAACCACCGCCGGCACGTGGAGGTCGGCCAGTTCGACCGGCCGGACCGGGTCGTCGTGGAGTGGCCCTCGCGGTCGCTGCGGGACGTGGTCCTGATCGACACGCCGGCGTCGGCGGCCCCGGAGCAGGTGCTCGGCGACGCCGACGCGTTGCTGTACCTGATGCGGCACGTGCAGGACGACGACCTGAAGTTCCTCCAGGCCGCCAACGACCACCCGATCGCCCGCACCGCCGCCGTGCACACGGTCGCGGTGCTCGCGCGGGCCGACGAGATCGGCGCGGGGCGGATCGACGCGCTGTCGTCGGCCAAGCAGATCGCCCGCCGCTACCGCAGGGACGTCGCGGTGCAACCGTTGTGCCAGAACGTGGTCTCGGTCGCCGGGCTGCTCGCGGTGGCGGGCAGGACGTTGCGGGAGGACGAGTTCGCGGCGCTGCGGGCGTTGTCGGCGCTGGGCCGCGAGGAGCTGGAGGACCACCTGCTGTCGGCGGACCGGTTCGTCGGCGAGGTGTTCCCGGTGCCGATGGAACCCGCTGTGCGCCAGGCGTTGCTGGGCCGGTTCGGCATCTTCGGGGTCCGGCTGGTCATCGCGCTCATCCGGCAGGGCTTCGACACGCAGGTGAAGCTCACCGGCCAGCTCGTGCAGCGCAGCGGCCTGGGCGAGCTGCGCGACTCGATCGCCGTGCACTTCACCGAACGCAGGGAGATCCTCAAGGCCCGCTCGGCGTTGCTGGCGCTGGACGTGCTGTTCCGGGTGGAACCGCGGCCGGCCGCCCGCAAGCTGATGGCCGACCTCGAACGCGTGGTGGCCTCCGCCCACGACTTCCGCGAGCTGCGGCTGGTCGCGGCACTGCAGTCCGGGCGCACGAGGCTGCCGGCCGAGGTGCAGGCCGAGGCCATGCGGCTGGTCGGCGCCGAGGGCACCAACTCGTTGGCGCGCTTGGGCTTCGACTACGACGCCGACCCGCGCGAGCAGCGCGAGGCGTTGCTCGACGCGCTGGTGCGGTGGCAGGCGCGGGCCGCCGACGTGCACGCGCCGAACGACCAGCGCCGGGCCGCGCAGGTCGTCGTCCGCAGCTGCGAGGGGCTGCTGCCGCAACTGCCCTGACCGATTCGGCGGGTGGGGCACCATGGTCGGCATGGAACTCGTGCGGTGGCGGGACGAGCACTTCGAGCACATGCTGCGGTGGGGGGCCGACCCGCGGATGACCGAGTACGTCGGCAACGGCCGGCCGTGGTCGCCGGAGTACGTGGCGCAGCGGCACGAGCAGGCGTTGCGGCACTGGGAGGAGCACGGCTTCGGCCTGCACGCGGTCGTCGAGGACGGCGAGGTCGTCGGGCTGGCGCAGATGCTCGACGCGCCGGGTGAGGTCGAGATCGGCTACTGGGTGGCGCCCGAGCACTGGGGCCGCGGCGTCGCCACCGAGGTCGCCGCGCTGCTGCGGGACAAGGCGCTGGCGGTCAAGGACCGGGTGGTCGCCGCTCACCAGGCCGAGAACACCGCCTCCGGCCGGGTGCTGGAGAAGGCCGGGCTGACCTACTTCACCAGCCGGTACGTGTTCGGAAGACTTCAGCACGGCTACGCGTTGGACCGGGGTATGAGCGACACGGGGGTACTGCGGTACAGCGCGTTCACGACCGATCCGGCGGGCGGCAACCCGGCCGGTGTCGTGCTCGACGCGACCGAACTGACCGACGACGAGATGCTCGCCGTCGCAGCGAAGGTGGGCTACTCGGAGACCGCGTTCCTGTTCCCGGGCGCGGAGGACCGCGAGTTCGTCGTCCGGTACTTCAGCCCGCGGGCCGAGGTGCCGTTCTGCGGGCACGCCACCATCGCCACGTCCGTCGCGCTGGCCGAGCGGATCGGGGACGGGCCGCTGACGTTCCACACGCTCGCCGGCGACGTGACCGTCGAGACGGCGAACGGCACGGCGACGCTCACGAGCGTGCCGACCAGCACCGAGGAGGCGGACCCCGAGCTCGTCGCACGGGCGTTGAAGGCGTTGCGGTACCGCGAGGTCGGCGACGGTCCGGTGCACGTCGGCTTCGGCGGTGCGCGGCACCTGCTGGTCCCGGTGCGCAGCCGCGAGCAGCTGGCGGACCTCGACTACGACTTCGACGCGTTGCGCGACCTGATGCTCGACCACGACCTCACGACCGTGCACCTGTTCTGGCGCGAGTCGCCGGAGCTGGTCCACGCGCGCGACCCGTTCCCGGTGGGCGGTGTCGTGGAGGACGCGGCCACGGGCGCGGCCGCCGCGGCGTTCGGCGGCTACCTGCGCGACCTCGAAGGGCCGCAGCGGTTCGTCATCAGCCAGGGCGAGGACATGGGCCGCCCGTCCCGGCTGGAGGTCGACGCCACGCGCGCCGACCGCCGGGTGTCGGTGACCGGCGCCGCCGTCGTCATCCCCTCTTCCTGACACCACGAGCCGTCACAGCCGGTCCCGGTTCCAGGGACCGGCTGTGCGCTCCCCTGCAAGGGACCGCGAGGGCCCGACGCTGCTGCCGCGCCTTGCAGGGTGCCCGGCAGCAGCGTCGAACCGAAGGGGTGCGCACCCTCCCGCGCCGGACCCGGTGCTGCCGCAAGCACCGGGCCGGAAGATCGCGCAACCACTATGACCCGTTAGAAGGGTGGCGGCTCATACAGAACCGGGATACAAGGTCTTTATGCCCGAGTTGGAGCTCCGCCACCTCCGAGCGGTCCGCACGATCGCCGAGGAGGGCAGCGTCACCAGGGCGGCCACGCGGCTGGGTCTGACCCAGCCCGCGCTGTCCGCCCAGCTGCGGACCGTCGAACGGCTCGTGGGAGGTCAGCTGTTCGACCGCACCCGCAACGGCTGCGTGCCCACCGACCTGGGCCGGCGCGTGCTGGGCACGGCCAGGCTGGTGCTCGACGAGATGGCGCAGCTGATGAGCACCACCAGGGAGGCCGACCGCCGGGGTCCGCTGTTCTTCGGCAGCGTCTCGTTCCTGTACTTCGCGAAGCTCGTGGAGAACCTGCGCCAGCTCAACGCCGACGTGCGCGCGGAGGCTCGCATCTCGTCGGCGGAGGTCGTGGACATGCTGGAGGCGGGCCAGATCCACGTGGCGCTGTTCGAGTTCTTCGACGGCATGCCCTCGCGCGACCTGGCGGGCATCGAGCTGCGCAGGCTCGTGGCCGAACCGGCGTTCGTCGCGGTCTCCGAGCACGACCCGCTGGCACAGCAGGACGAGATCGACCTCGCCCAGCTCGCCGACCGCGACTGGGTCACCCCGCCGGCCCAGCAGCAGGGCAACCGGATGCAGATGTTCCAGGCCTGCGCGGACGCCGGGTTCGTGCCCCGGCTGACGCACCACACCGGCGACGCGGGCATGGCCCGCGGCCTGGTCGCCAGCGGCGCCGTCTCGTTCGCGGCGGCCCCGTCGCGCACCGGCGACGGCATCGTCATCCGGCGGCTGCGCGGCGTGCCGCTGATGGTCGACATCTTCGTGGCGACCCGCCGGGACTCACCGGTGGCGGGACGGGCGCACGAGGTGTTCGCGTGCGCCGCCGACGCCTACCGCTCGGTGCTGGACCGCAACCCGGAGTACCGCAAGTGGTGGGACTCGCACCCGGAGGCGCACCCCGAGTTCACGTAGACCGTTTTCACCCGGATGAGTCCGTACCGTGGAACAAGTCCTAGTCATAGCGTCCATGGTCATGGCGCCCACCACCCCGTCCACCGCGTACAGCCGGGACCTCGGCGACGAGCTGAAGAAGCTGCGCGAGTCCACCACGAACCTCACCGGCCGCGCCCTCGCCGTCCGACTCGGCTGGGACCCGAGCAAGGTGTCCAACATCGAGAACGGCAAGGTGCGGCCCAGCGAGGTCGACCTCATCCAGTTCCTGATGATGTGCGGCAAGGACCTGCCGTTCTTCGAGGACTTCAAGCAGCGTTACCGACGCGCGTTCGACGACTACATCGTGCTGGTGCCGGAGAACCTGCGCACGGTCGCCATGGCTGAGGCGAGCGCGACGACGATCACCGCCTACGACGTGCTGACCATCACCGGTCTCCTGCAGACCGACAGGTACGCGGATGGTCTCTACCGGCACTCCGGACTCGTCGTGGAGGAGCGAATCCCGGCCCTCGTGCAGATCCGGGGTCATCGCCAGGCGGTTCTGCGGCGGCACGACCGGCCGGACTGCCTGTTCTACATCCACGAGCTGGCCCTGCGGCAGCGGTTCGGCGACGACCAGGTCATGGAGGAGCAGTACCTCCACCTGCTCTTCAACGTGCGACTGATCCGGATCGTGCCTGCCGACGTACCCGCCATCTCGACGGGACTGATCCTCTGGGAGTTCGAGAAGGCGTTGCCGGTCGCGTTCAACGACTCGGACCTCGCGAAGGTGTTCGTCCAGGAACCCGGAGCCATCGCGCGGATCAGGTTGACCTTCGATCGCTTGAAGCAGGTCGCCCTGGATGAGGAACAATCGCGGCAGAAGCTGATGGAGTACATCAGCCTGCCGCGAGAGGGTGTCGATGAGCGAGGACCGCGAATGGCGTAAGAGCAGCCACAGCGGCGGCAGCGAGGACAGCGCCTGCGTCGAGGTGTCCCTCGGCCACGACGCGCTCGTCCGCGACTCGAAGAACCCGACCGGTGAGGTGCTGGTCTTCAGCACCCCGGCCTGGCGCGCGTTCCTGCGCCGTCCCTAGACCGCGATCGGGGTGGTGGGGCGGCCGATCAGCTTTTCCAGGTCCGGGCGGACCTGCGCGAACACGCCGTTGCGGATGGCGGTGAAGAAGTCGACGGCGAACGCGGGCACGCCGGCCGCGATCAGGTCCTCGTCGCTGACGTCGCGGAACCGGTCGCCGGCGAGCTCGGGGAACGACCAGGTGGTGGAGCCGGTGAGCTCGTAGGTCTGGTTCTCGTGGCCCTCGGTGCTCAGCGCGACGGCAGCGCCCAGGGCGTAGTCGTCGCGGGCGGCGCTGGCGATGCGGCCGTCGCCGGTGGAGACGGCGACGGTCTCGGCGGACAGCGGGCCGAGGTAGTTCTCGTGGTACATGCCGTTGCGCAGGAACGTCCAGGTCAGGCCGGAGTCGCGGATGATCTCCTCGGTGGCCCTGTGCACGACGGCCGCGCCCACGGTGGAGGTGTCGGCGTCGGTGATGCTCGTGTAGAAGACGTGGCCCACGCCGTGCTCGACGGCCTTGGCGACGGCGTTGGCGTGCTGCTGGATGCGCACGTCGGAGTCGTGCGCGTCGGCCGAGACGATGAGCAGCCGGTCGGCGCCGCGGAAGTCGAGGGTCTCGGGGCGGTCGAAGTCGCCCTGGCGGACCTCGACGCCGGGGACGTCGAACTTCTTCGGGTCGCGCACGGACACGACGAGCTGCTCGTCGGTGCGGGCGAGGAGGTGGCGGACGACGCCGCCGCCGAGCTGACCGGTCGCGCCGGTGATGAGGATCGTCATGGCGTCGACGTTATGGTTAGCGCTAACCTGTGGAAAGTACCTACTTCTGAGTGGGGTACTTACCCGGAGGTGAGCATGCAGGTCACGATCTGTCCCGAGCGGGCGGTCATGGAGCACGTCACAAGCAAGTGGGGCGTGCTCGTGCTGCAGGCGCTGTTCGACGGGGCGTCCTGGCGCTTCAGCGACCTGCGCCGCGAGTTGGAGGTCGTGAGCGAGAAGATGCTCACCCAGACGCTGCGGACGCTGGAGCGCGACGGGTTCGTGCACCGCGAGGTCCACCCGGTGATCCCGCCGCACGTCGAGTACACCCTCACACCGCTCGGCAAGGGCGCGGCCGTCCACCTCGTGGCGCTCGCCTCGTGGATCTCCGCGAACAGCGCCGAGGTGGCCGAAGCGCAGGAAAGCTATGACGCCTCCTGAGCTTCACCGGAACATCTCGCCACAGACATCGGGTCAGTCACCCGTTTGCGCAGTGAACGTTCTCACTTAACCGCCCTCCGTCGGCAGTAGAGATCGGATAGGTCACGATCTGGGGGCGGCAAACCGAGCGAATCCTTGGCACAATGGACCAATGGCCCAACCGTTCACCGACGAAAGCCATCCGGCGGAGCCCTATCCGGGCACTCGTCCAGACCACTGTTTCGTCCACGTCGACGAAACGGGCTGGCCAGTGCGACCGGACCTCACGATGGAGTCGGGATGGCGGGTCGAGCCGGATGACATCGATCTGGACCAATGGCTCATCAGCCGAGGTGAACCGCCCCTCGCGGCCCGGATGCCGGTGCTCGGCTACGGCTCCAACGCGAACCCCAGCAAGGTCACCTGGCTCCGCGAGGAACTGGGTCTCGAAGGCCCCGCGGTCGTGCTGCGCGCGCGTTGCGAGGGCATCTCCGCGGTGTGGGCCGATGGCACGCGTGCGCGCGATGGCCAGCGCCCGGCCACCCTGGCAGCGGCTCCCGGCGTCGTCGAGGAGCACTCGGTCTGGTTCGCCACGCCCGAGCAGCTGCGCGTGCTGGACCGCTGCGAGGGCCGCGGTCTGCGTTATCGCCTTGTACGCCTGCACACGGGCCGTGTGGTGCTCTACAACGGCGGTGTCGTCGACAGCGTTCTGGCCTACACGGCCGGTTCGAAGAAGCGCATGCCGATCCTCGTCAACGGGCGCATGGTGCCGTGCTCGAACCTCTCGCAGCGGCACGCCCTCCACCTCGGCGGCCGTCCTGCGCCGACCGACGGCCTGGACGTGACCGAGGTGCAGGGCGACCCGTCGGCGGACGACTGGCCGGAGCTGCTCTTCGCCTACGGCACGCTCCAGCCGGGGGCAAGCGCTTGGCACCTGATGGAGCCGCACGTCGTGGACTCCGAGGAGACCCACCTGCCCGGCAGGTTGCTCGACACCGGCTTGGGCTACCCGGCCCTGCGGCCCGGCGCCGGCCTGGGCGTGCCCGGCTTCGTGCTGCGGCTGCGGTCGCCCGAGGTGGCGCTGCCGCAGCTCGACGAGTACGAGGGCGCGGACTACCGGCGGGTGCGGGTCGTGCTGCCCGACGGCCGGATCGCCTGGACGTACCTGTGGACCGCCGCCGTGGAGGGGCTCGCCGAGCTGCCCGACGGGTGGGACGTCCACCAGATCCGGTGAATTTCCGGCAGGTTGTGTGAGCTAGTTGGTGAATGGGCACATCCTCACTGGTAGGAGGTGCACCCATGACCCGACGGTTGATCGCTTGCAGCCTGCTGGTGCTCGCTTCCGTGACGGCCTGCGGCGACAGAAGCGCGGAGGTCGGATCGGGCACGCTGCCGACCGCGGCTCCGTCCACGTCGAGCTCTTCGAGCTCTTCGAACTCATCGGCCACACCGTCCACGGCAGTCGGCAACGCGGGCGGCGAGGTCTCGAACCGCTGCAACGCCACCGTGCTCAAGGGCGCGGTGGAACCCACCGACGCGGGCGCGGGCAACCGGTACGGCAAGTTCGTCGTCACGAACACCGGCTCCCAGCCGTGCACGCTGAACGGCTACAGCGGCTTCCAGCTGGAGAACGGCGCCGGAGCGGTGCCGACGAAGCTGGAGCGCATGGCCGATCCCGGCCCCAAGCCGCTGAACCTCGCGCCGGGTGCCAAGGCCGCCGCGAACCTGCACTGGGGTGTCGTGCCCGCCGGCTCCGAGCCGGTGCAGGGTGCGTGCCAGCCGGAGCCGTCGAAGGTCGCGGCCATCCCGCCGAACGAGACGGCGCCGCTGAGCGTGCCGTGGACGTTCGGACCGGTGTGCTCGGGCGGCCACATCACGATCAGCGCGTTCTACGCGGTCTGAGGAACCGGCGACGGGCTCGTCGTGCTCCGGCACGGTGAGCCCGCCGCCGTTCGTCCCGGCGGAAGTTCTCACCCCATCGGCCTATGAAGTGGGTCTTCCACGCTAACGATGCGCGCGCAGGGGGCCACAATCATCCGTACGGCGCAAGCGGCCCGGTACCGGGACTCCGTCCGCGCTGGGGGACAATCACGCCCGAGATGAGCGATGACGACCTCGTGCTGCTGATCACCGTGGTGGTCGAGGCGGCGGACGAGCACCAGGCGCGGGCAGCGTGCGACGCGCTCAGCAGCCGTACCGGCGCGCGGGTCCTGGACGCCAGGGACTGCTCGGACGAGGAACCGAACTGCTGGGCCGTGGTCATCACCGAGCCCAGCGCCGAGAAGACCACGCACAACGTGTCCGCGGCGCTCGCGCGAGCGGTGCGGACGTTCGTGCGCGGGCTGGGCGACGGGTTCACGACACCGCGGGTGGCGTGCGAGCCACCGACGGCGTGGACGGTGCTCGACGAGCCCGAGCTGATCAACGGGCTGGTGCCGGGGGCAGAGCGCGTGCTGGTCGAGGCGTGGGCCGGCGATGACCCGTTCGGGGCAGGCACTCCGCGTGACAGGTCACCTGGAAGAAAGACGTGAGTCACCCGGCCGGCGGGGTGCGGCGACCACGGGACGTGAGGCGTGCGAGAGCGTCACTTCACGTTCGGGGCAAGGGTTCTGTGACGCGGCTAACTGATCATTAAAGCAAGGCCCGTTCGAGTGCATTCAGGCATCCACCCGGTTAGCCGATCTTCGTTATGAACTGTGAAAATCTGGGCACAATCTCTACTGGGGTGGCCGTGCGACCACCCTGTTCCGGGAGGGTTCGGGAGTCGACATGGCCAGCATCGAAGAGGTCCGTGCCGCAATTGCCCAGGCGATCGACAAGGCGAGCCAAAGCCAGTCGGCCCTCCAACAGGCGGCCGATCTCGCCGAGGACGCGCAGCAGCTGCTGACATCGGTCACCCAGGGCTCCGTGCAGGCGGACGTCGAAACGACGAACGCGCAGTTCCAGCAGGTCGTCTCCGGTGTGAGCGAGCTGCAGAACTACCTCGGCGCCGGCATCTCCGGGGCCGAGGGCATCAACAGCAGGCTTTGATGGCATCGATCGGCGAGGTCCGCGCCGCGCTCGAGCAGGCGAGCGAGATCCTGCGCGAGGCGTACCGCAGTGTGCGCAGCGCGCAGGACGGTCTCGACGAGGCGGTCGCCATCCTCGCCGAGTCGAGCGAGAACCACCACGAGTCGCTGCTTCCAGCGGAGTTCGTGCGTGCGAAGGAAAGATTCCCCGAACAGCTGGAGCTGATGGTGGGAACCCTCGAGCGCATCCAACGACTCACCGTGGAGCTGTGATGAGCAGGCGGGACGACCGGCGGCGCCGGATCGAGGAGGCCTTCGCGGACTTCCAGCGCGCCGTAGCGGCCGCGCTGGGCTCCGTGGCACGGGAGCACCGCGCCCTCGCCACGGAGCACGCGAAGGACATCGTCGAGTTCACCGTGCGCGGCGTGGGCATCGACCGGGCGTTGCGGGACGCGGCGCTCGCCGACGTGACCGCGTTCCTCACCGTGGACGAGAAGCGGACCGGGCACCCGCGCCAGGCCCCGCTGTCCATGCCGGAGTTCGCCGAGCGGCTCGACCAGATCAGGCACGACTGGCAGCAGTCCTACCACGAGTGGTCCGCGACCGGGCCCGACCAGCTGACCGCGCTGGTGAGCTCGGTCGCCGCCGGACCGGCGTCGTGGCCGCACGAGTCGTGGCTCGGCACGCCGGGCGCGCACGACGGCAGCGAGGGCGTGCCGGAGCTGTGGCGGATCGGCACCGGCGTGGTCACCTCCGCGCCGGAGGCCCAGCCGTTCCCGGTCGCCGTGCCGCTGCTGGACCAGTCGCACCTGCACGTAGCGTCCACACCGGACAGCCGCCAGCTCGCGGACACGCTGGTGGAGAACCTGTTGCTGCGGGTCCTCTCGCACTTCCAGCCGGGTCTGGTGCACGTGCACGTGTGGGACGTCGGGCAGCTGACCGGGTCGTTGCCGGGGCTGTACCCGCTGACCCGCGCCGGTCTGCTGACGGTGCACGACCCTGCGCGCCTGCACGAACTGCTCGACGAGCTGTCCGAGCACATCCGCCAGGTGCACACCAAGGTCCTGGTCGACGGGCACCTCACCGTGCGGTCGGTCAGCGGTGAGGGCCGGCGCACCGAGCCGTGGCGGATCGCCGTGCTGTTCGGCAACCGCAAGGCGTTGCGGGAAGAGCACCAGCAGCAGCTGCAACGCGTGGCGCGCAACGGTTTGGCGTGCGGCGTGCAGCTGTTCATCGTGGACATCCCGATCACGGTCAACTCGCCGGTGGAGACGGTGTCGTTGCGCGGCGACGGAACCGCGACCTGCACGATGACCGGCAAGCACGTGACCGTGACGCTGGACCCCGCGCTGCCGCGGACGCTGGTGCCGCGCGCATGTGCCGCCATCGCGGACAAGCGCGAGGAACGCCGTTCGCGGATGGGCAAGTTCGGCGACCTGCTGCCGGAGCGTCCGTGGACGGAGAACTCGGCGGCCGGAGTCGTTGCGCCCGTGGGGTTCGACGACGGCCAGCAGGTCTGCGTGCAGCTCGGCGACACCTCGCCGCACGCGTTGATCGGCGGGCCCTCCGGCTCCGGCAAGACGAACTTCCTCTACGCGATGCTCGGTTCGCTGTGCGCGCGCTACTCGCCCGACGAGCTCGAGCTGTACCTGCTGGACTTCAAGGAAGGCGTGTCGTTCGCGCAGTTCGCGCCGGGCCGCAAGGACCCGTCGTGGCTGCCGCACGCGCGCCTGGTCGGCGTGAACGTCAACACCGACCGCGAGTTCGGCGTGGCGCTGCTGAAGTTCCTGTCCGACGAGATGCGCAGGCGCGCGGACGCGGCCAAGCAGCACGAGGTGACGAAGCTCGAACACCTGCGGGTCGAGGACCCCGGCGGCCGGTGGCCGCGGATCGTCGCGGTGATCGACGAGTTCCAGTACCTGTTCGGCGAGCGCGACCAGGTCACGGCGGCGGCCACGCAGCTGCTGGAGGACGTGGCGCGGCGCGGCCGGTCGCAGGGCATCCACCTGGTGCTGTCGTCGCAGGACGTCTCGGGCATCGAGGGGTTCTGGGGCAAGTCGGCGATCTTCGAGCAGTTCACGGTCCGCATCGCGCTGCCGAAGGCCCGCCGGGTGCTGGCCGAGCCGCAGAACGACGCCGCCGTGGAGCTGCCGCGCTGGCACGCGGTGATCAACCACGAGTCAGGTGTGAAGCCGGGCAACGAGATCGCGCGCATCCCGGACTCGACGTCCAAGGGCACCATGGACTTCCTGCAGTCCGAGCTGTGGCGGCGCGAACCCGGCCAGGCACCCGGCCTGTTCGACGGCAGCAAGGTCCCGCTGCTGGACGCGACACCGGACTTCCTCGACCTGCGACCGGGCGACGCATCGCCCACGGTGCTCCTCGGACAGGTCATCGACGTCGCGGGCAGCGCGGCGAAGGTGCGCTTCGCCCGCACGCCGGGACGCAACATCGCGGTGATCGGCTCCGTGGTCCAGGACGCGGCCGCGGTGCTCGGTGGAGCGGCCGCGTCGCTGGGCCGCCAGCACCACCCGCACGAGGCGGTGTTCACGCTGGCCTGCCTGGTCGAGGAGGCGATGCCCTCCGCGCTCCACCTGATGAAGCGCCTGAGCCACGACGGGCACGACGCGGACGTGGTCCAGATCGACCGCATCCGCGAGGTGCTGGACCAGACGGCGGCCCGGCTGCAGTCGATCGGCACGGGCCAGGCCGAGGCGCCGTTGAAACCGCACTACCTGGTGCTGTACGGCGTCGACGCGGCGCTCACGCTGCTGGAGCAGAAGGACCCGGCGACGCGGTCGTCCGGTGTGGACAGCCTGCGGGCGGTGCTGAAGCACGGCCCGGAGCACCGCACGCACGTGCTGGGCTGGTGGCGCGGTGTGCAGCGGCTGAAGTCGAGTCTTCCGCCCGGTGTGTACGACGACATCGGCGCCTGGGTGGCGTTCGACGTCCAGGGCAAGGAGCTGCTGTCGCTCGGACCGGAACAGGTGATGGCGTGGTCGCCACGACCGCGGCGCGGCCTGTTCTTCGACCGGTTCGAGCACTCGCGACCGCAGGTGATCATCCCGTTCGACACAGGTGAGGTGTCATGAACCCGATGACTACGGCGATGTTCGAGTCGGTTCCGGCTCAACGCCAGAGCGAGGAGGTGGTCGAGGCGCCGGCGCTGTCCGCGGTGGAGCGCTACAAGGAGATCATCGCCATCGCCACGGAAGCGGCGGCACGCCAGCGCAAGCTCGACGAGGTGCGCTGCGCCGAGCTGGCCGAGCGGATCGCGGCCACGCAGCGGCAGATCGCCGAGGTCCGCGACCGCGAGCGGGTGGTGCGGATGGGTGCCGCGCTGCACTGGGAGCAGGCCGTCGAGCAGCTGTGGAACGAGCGCTGGTTGCAGATGACCACGCCGCCGCTGCCGGACGAGTCGGTGCAGCCCCGGCCGCAGAGCGAGTACAACGAGCGGATGGACCTCGCCTACCAGGCGCTGGAGAACGCGCTGGCCAAGCGCACCCTGTTGCGCCGCAAGCAGAAGGACTGAGTGCGCCGGTTGCGCACCACCGCCGACGTGCTCGACGCCTGCGCGGACCCGCTGGTCCGGTGGGCCGCTCAGGCGTTGTCGGCGGGCGGTGCGGCCTGGGAGCACCGCGGCGCGGTCGCCGTGCACGCACCGTGCCTGACGCGCCGGCGCAGGCTGGTGCTGTCCGGTCCCAGCGAGGGCGTGGCGTCGCTGCTGGCGGCGCACGGGCGCGGTGTCTCGTTGCGGCCCATGCTGGAGCGGTCGGTGGCGGCGGAGGTGCGGACGCTGATGCCTGAGCCGTGGGTGGAGGACGGGCCGTTCGGGTGGATGGACCGCTCCGGTTCGCTGGCCGCTCCTCCCGGCGTGGGCTGGCTGTCCTCGGACGACGAGGTGGAACCGTTGCTGCGCAAGGCGTTGCCGTCGTCGTGGGCGTGGCCGGGCGAACCGGGCGTGCGCCGCTGGGCCGGTGTGGTCGAGGACGACGCGCTGGTGGCGACGGCCGCGGAGGCGTGGTCGTCGGTGGACGTCGGTTTCATGATGGGCGTGGCGGTGCACCCTTCCCACGCGCGGTGCGGCCTGGGGCTGCGGGTGTGCCAGTTCGTGGCGTCGGCGCTGCTCGACCTGTACGGCACCTGCGCGCTGCTGGTGGAGAACTCCAACCAGCCGGCCATCGCCTTGTACCGCAAGCTGGGGTTCGCGTACCGCGACGTGACGACCCTGCTGCCTGCGACCTAGCTCACAAAGTGGAATCTTTATCCGTTTACGGGGCGTTGTGCGAGGTACCGACGTTCACACGACTCTGGATGGAGATGGTTCGACCATGACCAGCACCGCACTCGAGGTCCGGCTCGCGTCCCGCCCGACCGGCTGGCCGACCGAGGACACCTTCGAGATCGCCGAGGTGGAGATCCCGACGCCGGGCGAGGGGCAGGTCCTGGTGCGCAACGTGTTCATGAGCGTCGACCCGTACATGCGCGGCCGGATGAACGACGTGAAGTCGTACGTGCCCCCGTTCCAGGTCGGCGCCCCCCTCGACGGCGGTGCGGTGGGCGAGGTCGTGGCCTCGAACGCCGAGGGCTTCGCGGTCGGTGACCACGTCCTGCACGGCCTGGGCTGGCGCGAGTACGCCGTCGTCGCCGGCACGCACGCCGTGAAGGTCGACCCGTCCGTCGCTCCCCTGTCGGCTTACCTGGGCGTGCTCGGCATGCCAGGGCTGACCGCCTACGCGGGCCTGCTGACCACCGCGGAGTTCAAGGAGGGCGACGCGGTCTTCGTCTCCGGCGCCGCGGGTGCCGTGGGCCAGCTCGTGGGCCAGATCGCCCGTCTGAAGGGCGCCTCCCGCGTCATCGGCTCGGCCGGCTCCCCCGAGAAGGTCGAGTACCTCGTCGAGGAGCTCGGCTTCGACGCCGCGTTCAACTACAAGGACGGCCCGGTCGCACCGCAGCTCGCGACCGCCGCACCCGACGGCATCGACGTGTACTTCGACAACGTCGGCGGCGAGCACCTGGAAGCCGCGATCGGCGCGCTGAACCTCAACGGGCGCATCACGATGTGCGGTGCGATCTCGCAGTACAACGAGGCCGGGACGCCCACCGGCCCGCGCAACCTGATCCAGGTCCTGGCGAAGCGGCTGACGCTGCGCGGCATGCTCGTGGGTGACCACAAGGCGTTGCAGCCGCAGTTCGTGGCCGAGGTCGGGGCGTGGATCGCGTCCGGGGAGCTGAAGTACAGCGAGACCGTCGTCGAGGGCGGCGTCCGGCAGGCCCCGGCGGCCTTCCTGGGCATGCTGCGCGGCGACAACACCGGAAAGATGCTCGTGAAGTTCTGATTTCGAGTGCACGCGGGGCGCTTTCGTACTCTTCTGGAGCACGAAAGCGCCCCGCGTGCGTTCACAGCGGCAGCAGTTTGCCGGGGTTGAGGATGCCGGTCGGGTCGAGGCGGGTCTTCACGGCGCGCAGCACGCCGACGCCGATGGCGCCGATCTCGTGCTCCAGCCACGGCCGGTGGTCCCGTCCGACCGCGTGGTGGTGCGTGATGGTCCCGAGCCGGGAGATCGCCTCGGACGCCGCCACCTTCGCCCGCGCCCACTGCCCCACCGGGTCGGCGAGGTCGCGCGGCACCAGCACCGTGAAGTACAGCGAGGCACCCGTCTCGTACGCGTGGGAGATGTGGCACATGACCACCGCGTCCCCCAGCTCGCCCAGCAGGGCCTCCCGGACCGCGTCCCGCAGCTGCGAGACCCGCGACCAGTGCGTGGCGGTCTCCAGCGTCTCCACGGCCACACCGGCGTCGAGCAGTGCGTCGCGTTGGCGCGGCCCGTTGTACCGGCCGTGCAGCCAGGACGCCCCCATGGCGCGGCCGAGGCGCACGACGCGGTGGCCGCTCAACGAGCTCATGGTCGCCGACCGCGAACGGCACTCCCAGCCCAGGATGACCAGGCACGGGTTGCGGACTCCCCGTAGGCGCAGATAGCGCGTCACCACGGAGGCCTTGCTACCGGCCAACGCCAGCGCGACCTCCGTTTCGTGCTCATCGGACAGACGAGTGATGTCGGCCAGAGCGCCGTTCTGGGCCAGCGTGCGCACGAGCTCGACGCCCGCCTCCCAGCCGTCGACCACGAAGCCCTCGTAACGCGGGCCGTTCGGCTTGGGGCGCACCCGCACCGACACCTCGGTGATCACGCCGAACTGGCCCTCCGAGCCGATGACCAGCTGTTTCAGGTCCGGGCCTGCGGCGGAGGCCGGTGCGGTGCCGACGACCCACTCACCGGCGGGGGTGGCGATGCGGACCGACTCGACCATGTCCTCGAAGCGGCCGTAGCCCGAGGAGGCCTGGCCGGCGGAGCGGGTGGCCGCGAAACCGCCGATCGTGGCCCGTTCGAACGACTGCGGGAAGTGGCCGAGGGTGAAGCCGTGCTCGCCGAGCAGGCGTTCGGCCTCCGGGCCGGTGACGCCCGCCTGGAGCACGGCCACGCGGGAGACCGGGTCGACCGACACCAGGGAGCCGAGTCCGGCCAGGTCCAGGGCGACGACCGCGTCCTTGGGACCGCGCAGGGCCTCGACACCGCCGACGACCGAGGTGCCGCCGCCGAACGGGACCACGGCCACGTCGTGCTCCACGCAGACGCGCAGGACCTCGGAGACCTCCTCGGGAGAGGCGGGGACGACCACGGCGTCGGGCACGGGCAGGTCGCCGTGGCCGCGGTGGCGCAGCAGGTCGAGGTACGAGAGGCCGCCGGCGTGTCCGAGGCGGTCGGCGGGCAGGACGCTGATCGTGCACACGGCTTCCAGGGCCGTGAACGCGTCCTCGGAGAGCGCGGACGGCGGCGCCTGCACCGGGGCGGGCGTGAAGGGGTCGCCGAGGCCCACGCGGGCGCTCAGCCAGGCCAGCGCGTGCGGCGGCAGCGGTGTGGTCTCGGTGGTCCAGCGGGCCCTAGTCACTGCTACAGTGTTACATATGACGTCTCAACGTCACACCGACGAGGACCTGCTGGACGCGACCCGCGAGTGCGTGCTGGAGGTGGGGGTGCGCCGCACGACCCTCACCGACGTCGCGAAACGGGCAGGCGTGAGCCGCATGACGCTGTACCGGCGGTACCCCGACGTGGACCACCTGGTGCGGGCGTTGATGACGCGCGAGTTCGCGGCGCTGCTGGAGCGGACGCAGGGGCGCGGCAACGCCCGTGAGCAGCTGGTCAGCCGGGCCGTGGACGCGATCCGGCTGCTGGGCGCGAACCCGCTGATGCAGCGGGTGCTCCAGCTCGACGCCGAGCTGATGCTGCCGTACCTGGTCGAGCGGCTGGGCAGCACGCAGCGGCTGGTCGAGGAGTTCCTGGTCGCGCAGATCGAGGCCGGGCACCTCGACGGGTCGATCCGGTTCGGCGACGCCAAGACGCAGGCCCGCGTGGTGCTGCTGACGACGCAGGGCATGGTGCTGTCGACGCGGCCGGCGACGTCGGGCCTCGACCCCGCCTCGCTGCTGGACGAGCTCGCCCGGCAGCTGGACGGGGCGCTGAAGCCGTGAACACGTCGCTGAACGCCGCCCGCCGCCAGGAGGACCTGGAGGCGGCGCAACGGGAGGTCGTCGACGTGCTCGTGGTCGGCGGCGGGGTCACGGGCGCGGGGGTCGCGCTCGACGCGGCCTCGCGCGGGCTGCGGACCGTGCTGCTGGAGGCGCACGACCTGGCGTTCGGGACGTCGCGGTGGTCGAGCAAGCTCGTGCACGGCGGGCTGCGGTACCTGGCGAACGGGGACGTGAAGCTCGCGCACGAGAGCGCGGTCGAGCGCGGCATCCTCATGACGCGCACGGCACCGCACCTCACCCGCACGTTGCCGATGCTGTTCCCGTTGCACGACAAGGCGAACAACCTCGTCCTGGCCGGGCTCAAGGCGGGCAACGCGCTGCGCATCGCCGCCGGCACGTCCGCGCGGGTCCTGCCGCGGCCGCGCCGGGTGGACCGGCACGAGGCGCTGGCGCTGGTCCCGGGGCTGAGCCCGCGCAACCTCCTCGGCGGCCTGCTCAGCTACGACGGCCAGCTGACCGACGACGCCCAGCTGGTCGTCGCGCTGGCCAGGACCGCGGCGGGGCACGGCGCGCGGATCATCACCCGTGCGAAGGTCACCGCGCTGGAGGGTGACGGTGCCGAGGCGGTGGACACGCTCACCGGCACCGCGTTCACGGTCAGGGCCAGGGCGGTGGTCAACGCCACCGGTGTCTGGGCCGGGACGCTCGCACCGGTGCGGCTCACGCCGTCGAGGGGCTCGCACCTGGTGGTCGACGCGAAGGGCGTCGGTCTCGCGGGGACGGCGGTCACGATCCCGGTCCCCGGTGAGCGCAACCGGTACGCGTTGCTGCTCCCCCAGCCGAACGGCCGCGCCTACCTGGGTCTCACCGATGAGCCGGTCGACGACGTCCCGGACGTGCCGGTCGTTCCCGAGTCCGATGTGGACTTCCTGCTGCGGACCGCTTCCCATGTGCTGCGGCGGGAGCTGACGAGGCAGGACGTGATCGGCAGCTACGCGGGGCTGCGGCCGCTGCTGGAGGCCGAGGGCCGCTCGGCCGACCTGTCGCGCAACCACACCGTCCTCACGGCACCGAACGGCGTGCTCACGATCGTCGGCGGCAAGCTCACCACCTACCGCAGGATGGCGGCGGACGCGGTGAACGCGACGGGCCTGACCCGGATGCCGTGCCGCACCAAGGACATCCGCCTGGTCGACGACCGGCCGCACCCGACCACGCCGATCGCTCCCGGCGTGACGGAGGCGGACGTGCTGCACGCCGTCCGACACGAGGGCGCGCTCACCGCCGACGACGTGCTCGACCGGCGCACCCGCATCGGCCTGGTGCCCGCGGACCGCGCCAGGGCGGAGCCGGAGATCGCGAAACTCCTCGCCACCGTGTGAAAAGGGCGTCTGCAAGTACTACCGACACGAAGTCGGTGGTACTCGCAGACGCCCTCAGCGCGAGGAACGCGGGTTATTCGCCGATGACGGGCTTCGCGGCCTTGGGCGGGTCGACCAGGGCGTCGCCCTCGATCCGCACCTTCCGCTTGTGCTCGTTGGAGCCGCCCTGCTGACCGGCGGCACCGGCCATCGGAGCGCCACCCATCATGCCGCCCGCGGCACCACCACCGCCGCCACCGCCACCACCGGCGGGAACAGCGCCACCGACGCCACCCGTGGCGGTCGGCATGACACCGGCCGCGCCACCGTGCTGCATCGCGGTCGCACCCGTGCCACCGCCACCGCCCGGGCCGCCACCGAAGGCACCGGCGGGGATGCCGCCGCCTCCGCCACCCATGCCCTTGGGGATGCCGCCGCCACCGCCGCCACCGCCCGCCGCGGACGTGGCCGAGTGCGCCGACGTGGACGATGCGGGCGACGCCGGGTGCTCGACGGCCGGCCGGTACCAGTCACCCGTGCTCGGGGTGCCGATCGACGGCGGCCTCGTCCCGGTGTTGCCACCGGCCGTGGTCGTCTGGTCGTACTCCCAGTGACCGGGGACCCAGCGGCCGGGACCCTGGCTGCCGGTGCCACCGGAGCCGCCACCGGGTCCCTGGGGGTAACCGGGGTAGCCGCCGGAGCCGCCACCCGGTCCCTGGGGGTAACCGGGGTAGCCGCCGGAGCCGCCACCGGGTCCGGGCACCCACTGACCGCCGGAACCGCCGGAACCACCGCCGGGACCGGGCACCCACTGACCGCCGCCCGATCCCTGGCCGGGCGGCGTGTACGGCGGGCGGACCACCGGGCCGCCGGTGCCGGACGTGCCGGTGTTGCCGCCGCCCGCGCCGACGGGGACGCCACCGGGGTTGTAGACCGGCTGGACCTGCGGACCGCCGCTGCCGCCACCGGGGCCGCCGCGGTAGCCGCCCTGGTCGTGCGAGTACTGGCCGTTCGCGCCGCCGGACACCCGGTCGAGGTGGCCCGCGTCGATGCCCAGGCCGCCGGAGGACGGGCGGGTCACGCCACCGCCGCCACCGCCGGCGCCCTTGTGCGCCATCGCGGAGATCGCGTTGATGACCTGCTCGGCCGTCTGGGCGATCTTCTGCACGCTCTGGACCAGCTTCATCAGCTTCTGCAGCGAACCGGAGAGCTTCTGCAGGAAGTCGGCCAGCTTCTTCGCGTACTTCACCGCGGTGGTCACGATGTCGGAGATCGCGCCCGCGATGGCCGCGCCGAAGGTGAGGAACGAGGCCGCGAGCCACTGGATGATCTTCATGACCATGTCGGACACGGCCTGGCTGATCATGTCCATGATCATCTTGCGGACGGTGCCGACCAGCTGGCCCGCGCCCTCGACGGCACCCGCGATGCCGTCGGCGGCCTTGGCCAGCGACTCCAGGCCGCCCGCGTGCTTCTGGGCGGCCGCGCGGTAGCCGTCGGCGGCCTTGCCCTCCCACTCGCGGGTCTGCTCGACGCAGATCTTCTTGTACTCGGCCGCGATGTCGTGGACCTGCTTGCCGGCCGACCGGAACGACCCGGCCATCTTGCCGATGGCCTCCGGGTTGCCGAGCAGGACGTCGAACGGCTCGCGCAGGAAGTCGACGTGCTGGATGGCCCAGCTGAAACCGGCGGAGAGGAAGCCGCTGAGCGGGTTCGACGCCATGCCGACGATGCCCATCGCGGTGTTGGCGATGCCGAGACCGCCCTGCACCCAGTCACCGCGCTCGATCGCGGAGTAGGTGCTCGAAATGGTGCTGATCAGCTGCTGCGGGTCGGTTCCCGCGGCCTGGGTGGCGGGCGCGTTCATCCTCGGCCCTTTCCGGTGAAGCCGAACATGTTGTCGAGGTCGACCTGCTCGTACTGCTCGATGGTCTCCTTGAGCCCGATGCCCATGTCCATCAGCGAGTTGGCGGCCTTGCCGAGACCGTCCTGCGACAGTCCGGCGGTCTTGAGGATGTGCGAGGCCAGGAAGCCCGCGAACACGCCGAACGCCTCGGTCGTGAGAGCACCCGGATCACACGTCTCGGTGGCCTTGCGCATCCGATCGGTCAGCCGTTCCACGCTCGCGGCGTGGCGTCTGAGCTCGTCGAGATCGAGATTGAACTGGCTCATGCCTTAACCCCCTCCTGCACTCAGGCCATGACGTCGGGCGGGTTCGTGAAGTACTCGTCGTCGGGCCGCGTGTCCTTGCGCTCCAACTCCGACTTCGGTTCGTCCTCGTCGGTTCCGTCGCCCTTGTATCCGTTCGGCATCTGTTGCTTCACGAAGTCCAGGGCCGGGCTCTCGCCGACGAAGTCGGTCATGATCTGCACCACCCGCCCGGACGCCTCACGCTGGGCCTTCGCCGAGGCGGTGAGGATCTCGGACGCGATCTGACCGGGGTCCATGCCGCGGGCTTCCGGCTTGATGCGGAGATCTGTCAACACGCCGGTGGCGTTGACGGTCACCGTGATCATCCCGTCCGGCGAGCTGGCGCTCCCGCCCACGCCTCCGAGCTGGTCGCGGGCCTGCTCGGCCTGCTGCTTGGCCTGCTCGATCTTCGCCCCGTACTGGGCGAGCCACTGGTCGGGCTCGATGGGCTGCATGGTCACCCCCGTTGAGTGAATCAGTCGTTCGTTCGATTCGCCGTAGACGCCCGTATCGTTTCACCCGTTCCCTGCTCATCGATACTTTGAGTCCGATTACCGCCATCCGGGCTAACGAAGGGGTGCACCGTGCCTGAGGGGGTGCTGGAGATCGACGCGGTCTCCAAGCGCTACGGAGAGGTCGTCGCCCTGCGGGACATGTCGTTCGACGTGCGTGCGGGCGAGCTCTTCGGGTTCGTCGGCAGCAACGGCGCCGGGAAGACCACGACCATGCGGATCGCGCTGGGCGTGCTCGCCGCCGACTCCGGCGAGGTGCGGTGGAACGGCAGAGCCGTCGACCTCGACACCCGGCGGCGGATCGGCTACATGCCGGAGGAACGCGGGCTCTACCCGCGGATGAAGGTCCTCGACCAGCTCGTCTACCTGGCCGAGCTGCACGGCCTGGGCACGAACGAGGCGCACCGCAACGCCGAGAACTGGATCGCCCGGCTCGGGCTGCGCGACCGGCGCACCGACGAGGTGCAGCGGCTCAGCCTCGGCAACCAGCAGCGCGTGCAGCTCGCCGCGGCCCTGGTGCACGACCCGGACGTCCTGGTGCTCGACGAGCCGTTCTCCGGGCTCGACCCGGTCGCGGTGGACGTGATGAGCGGTGTGCTGCGCGAGAAGGCCTCCGCCGGGGTGCCCGTGGTGTTCTCCAGCCACCAGCTCGACCTGGTGGAACGGCTGTGCGACCGGGTCGGCATCGTGAGCGAGGGTGCGATGGTCGCCGTCGGCACCGTGGACGAGCTGCGTTCGGGCGGGGTGCCGCGCCTGGTCGTCGAATCGCCGACGACCGACTGGGCTGCCACGCTGGACGGCGTGCGGGTGATCGAGGAGAACGGGACGCGCTGCGTGCTGGAGCTCGTGGACGGCACCGACGACCAGGCCGTGCTGCACGCGGCCCTGTCGGCCGGTCCGGTGCACGAGTTCTCCCGGCAGCGCCCGGCGCTGACCGAGCTCTTCCGCAACGTCGTGACCACCGGGGAGAGGACCGCATGACATCCGCCAGGGCGGTCGGACTGGTGGCGCGGCGCGAGTTCGTCACGAAGGTGCGCACGAGGTCGTTCCTCATCGGCACCGCGGTGATCATCGCGGTGCTCGCCGGGTACGTGGTGCTGCAGTCGGTGCTGTTCGACGACCACCAGCGCAGCGTCGTCGGGTTGTCCGGCCAGGCCACGCAGCTCGCGGAACCGCTGCGGGACAAGGCGATGTCGTTCGGCGTCGAGCTGGAGACGCGCGACGTCACCACCGACGCCAACGCCGAGCAGCTGGTCCGCGACGGCGCGCTCGACGCGCTGGTGACCGGTGCGCCACCGGAGCTGAAGATGATCGTCAAGGGCTCCGGCGACTCGGTGCTGACCACGGCGCTCAACGACGTGCTGCGCCAACAGGTCCTGGTCGCGCAGCTCGCGGAGGCGGGCATCACCCCGCAGCAGGTCGCGGAGAACCTCGCCAACGTGCGGGTGGGCGTGACAGCGCTGGAACCCGTTGACTCGCAACAAGGTCAGCGCCTCGCCATCGGGCTGGTAGTGGCCGCGCTGCTGTACTACTCGTTGCTGGTCTACGGAACCATGGTCGCGCAGGGCGTGGTCGAGGAGAAGTCGAGCCGGGTCGTGGAGATCCTGCTCGCGACCGTGCGGCCGTGGCAGTTGTTGCTGGGCAAGGTGATCGGTCTCGGCGCGGTCGGGTTGCTGCAGCTGCTGGTGATCTCCACGGTCGGGCTCGCGCTGTCGTCGGGGTTCGACGTGGTCGACGTCGGCGCGGTGGGCGTGACGGCGCTGGCGACCGGCGTGCTCTGGTACCTGCTCGGGTTCTTCCTGTACGCCACGGTGTTCGCGGCCGCCGCGTCGCTGGTGTCGCGGCAGGAGGAGCTGCAGTCGGTGCTGACGCCGATCAGCATGACGATCATCGTGGCGTTCGTGGCCGGCATCAACCTGATGATCGGCAGCCCGTCCGGGGTGACCGTGACGGTTCTGTCGCTGCTGCCGCCGTTCGCCCCGATCCTGATGCCGGGCCGGATGGCATTGGGCGTCGCCCCCGCCTGGCAGGTGGTGCTGGCCGTGGTGCTGGCGCTGGTGGCCATCGCGGTGATCACGTGGCTGGGCGGCAAGGTCTACGCGAACGCCGTGCTGCGGACCGGCGCTCGCGTCAAGCTCCGCGAGGCGTTCAGGACTTGATGGCCTGGTAGCGGTCGAGCGCGACCTGGCGTTCGACCGCGTGGTCGACGATCGGCGTGAGGTCCGCCGAGTCGGGCGCGTACCTGCGGACGTACGCGCCGTCCGGGTCGAACTTCTTGGCCTGCGTGATCGGGTTGAAGATCCGGAAGAACGGCGCCGCGTCCGTGCCGCAGCCGGCAACCCACTGCCAGTTGTGCTGGTTCGACGCGAGGTCGCCGTCGACGAGGTGCTCCATGAAGTGCCGCGCACCCCACCACCACGGCAGGTGCAGGTCCTTCACGAGGAAGCTGGCGACGATCATGCGCACCCGGTTGTGCATGAAGCCTTCCGCGAGCAGCTGGCGCATGCCGGCGTCGACGATCGGGTAGCCGGTGCGCCCCTGCTTCCAGGCCTCGAACAGCTCCCGGTCGTCGTCGTGCACCATCCGGTCGAACTTGCGGTCGAGGTTCTGCCGCGCGGTCTCCGGCTTGTGCCACAACACGTCCGCGTAGAACTCGCGCCACGCGAGCTCGCTGCGGTACGTGCCGTCGCAGTCCCGCAGGAGCGTGCGGGGGTGCAGCACGCCCCACCGCAGGAACGCCGACAGCCGGCTCGTGGCGTCGAGGTCGGGCCGGTCGCGGGTCTTGTCGTAGTCCGGCAGTCGTTCGTCGCGGAACTCCTCCCACAACCGCATGGCGTCCGGCAGCTTCTCGGTGGTCTTCGGGATCGCGGTGCTGTGCGGCGGTTCAAGCCAGTCCACAGTGGAGGCGCCGGTGTCGGCGGGCGCGCGCCAGCCGTGGTCGAGCCAGGCGTTGCGGAACGGCGTGAAGACCTTGAACGGCGTGCCGTCGCCCTTGAGCACCCGGCCGGGTGCGACGGCGTAGGGCGAGCCGGAGCGGACGAGCTCGACGTCGCCCAGCGCCTCCTCGACGGCCTCGTCGCGGCGCCGCCCGTACGGCCCGTAGTCCGCGGAGACGTGGACGCTGCCCGCGCCGATCTCCTGTGCGATGCGCGGGACCGTCTTCACCGGGTCGCCGTGCACGACCATCAGCCGGCCGCCCAGCTGGTCGTTCAGCGCGTGCAGGCAGCGGTGCAGGAACTCGATCCGCGGCTGCCCCGACGGCTTCAGCAACCGGTCGTCCAGGACGAACAACCCGAGCGCGCGGGGAGAACGCCCGGCGGCGGCGAGGAGGGCCGGGTGGTCGGCCGTCCGCAGGTCGCGGCGGAACCAGACGATCGAGGGGGAAGAGCTCACCAGCCGACGCTAAGGCGAACGGGGCGCGCCTGCATGACAGGCGCACCCCGCACGGGTGAAGCGGTGGGTGACTAGCGGTTCTCCATCGGGATGAAGTCGCGCTCGGTCGGCCCGGTGTAGATCTGCCGCGGGCGGCCGATCTTCGTGGCCGGGTCGTTGATCATCTCGCGCCAGTGCGCGATCCAGCCGGGGAGCCGGCCGAGCGCGAACAGCACGGTGAAGAACTTCGTCGGGAAGCCCATCGCCCGGTAGATCAGACCCGTGTAGAAGTCCACGTTCGGGTAGAGCTTGCGGGAGATGAAGTAGTCGTCCGCGAGAGCGGTCTCCTCCAGCTGCTTCGCGATGTCGAGCAGCTGGTCGTCGGCGCCGAGCTTGTTGAGGATCTCGTCGGCGGTCTTCTTGATGATCGCGGCGCGCGGGTCGTAGTTCTTGTAGACCCGGTGGCCGAAGCCCATCAGGCGGACGCCGTCCTCCTTGTTCTTGACCTTGTTGACGAACGACGCCACGTCGCCGCCGTCGGCCTTGATCTTCTCCAGCATCTCCAGCACCGCGCTGTTCGCGCCGCCGTGCAGCGGGCCGAAGAGGGCGTTGATGCCCGCGGAGATGGACGCGAAGAGGTTCGCCTCGGAGGAGCCGACCAGGCGCACGGTCGACGTGGAGCAGTTCTGCTCGTGGTCGGCGTGCAGGATGAACAGCAGGTCGAGCGCGCGGACCAGGTCCGGGTCGAGGTCGTAGGCCTCCGCCGGGAACCCGAAGGTCATCCGCAGGAAGTTCTCCACCAGGCCAAGCGAGTTGTCCGGGTAGAGGAACGGCTGGCCGACCGACTTCTTGTAGGCGTAGGCCGCGATCGTCGGGAGCTTCGCCAGCAGGCGGATCGTGGAGATCTCGACCTGGTTGGCGTCGAACGGCGACAGCGAGTCCTGGTAGAAGGTCGACAGGGCCGAGACCGCGGAGGACAGCACCGGCATCGGGTGCGCGTCACGCGGGAAGCCGTCGAAGAAGCGCTTGAGGTCCTCGTGCAGCAGCGTGTGGCGGCTGATCTTGGAGGTGAAGTCCTCGAGCTGCGCGGCGGTCGGAAGCTCGCCGTAGATCAGGAGGTAGGAGACCTCGGCGAAGTTCGAACGCTGGGCCAGCTGCTCGATCGGGTACCCGCGGTAACGCAGAATGCCCGCGTCACCGTCGATGTAGGTGATCTCGGAGGAGCAGGAGGCCGTGTTGACGAAACCGGTGTCCAGGGTCACCAGACCGGTCGTCGACAGCAGTTTGCCGAGTTCGATGCCGGACGCGCCTTCGGTCGCCGGCACCACCTTCATCTCGAGCTCTCCGCCCCCGTGGCGCAGCGCGACGGTCTGGGTGTCGTTCGGCGCAGTCGTCGCGTCGGGCATTCAAGTCCCTCTCAACGCTCGGACGGGGTGGCGGCAGCCCGCGCGGACTGCCGTCGTCTCGGACCACCCCGTTGGGATCTGAGTCTTCAAGTTCATCCACGCTAGTCGGCGGAAGGCCCGCCTCGCAGCAGCGGTGTGAACCGATTCTGTGAGATGGGACCGGCATCACATCCGCGATGCAGGTTTCTAGCGCGGCTCCCCCACGGTAGTCCGGTTCGGCGCTTTATCCACCCAACGCGGCGGTGAGTTCGCTCGCAAAGGGCGGCTCGGCGCCCGCACGCGAACATGTGATCGCGGCGGCCGCACCGGCGTAGGTCAACGCGCTGGTCCACTCCTCCGCGGACAGCGCGCGGACCTTCTCGGCGGACAACGCGTCGTGGTCGTGCAGCCACGCGATCAGGGCGCCTTGCACGGTGTCGCCGGCACCGATGGTGTCGACGACGTCGACCTCCACCGGCGGCACGTCGACCCGGTCCGTGGCGGTGATCACGGAGAGACCGTCACCACCCCTGGTGAGCACGACGGCGGCGGGTCCCTGTGAAATCCAGGTGCGTGCGATCTCGATCACGTCGCCGTCCTCGGCGAGCCACTGAGCGTCCTCGACGGACACCTTCAGCAGCCCGACATCGGGCAGCCACGACGTGAACCGCGTGCGGTAGGCGCCCGGATCGTCGATCAGGCCTGCCCGGATGTTGGGGTCGAGAACGGTCAGCAGCCGCTTGCTCTCCCGCCGCAGCACCGTCTCGTAGACGCTCGCACCGGGTTCCAGGACGAGGCTCAGCGTGCCGAACGACACGGCCTTCACGCCCTCCGGCAGCGGGCCGGGGTCCTCGACGAGCCGGTCGGCCGTGCCGTCGACGTAGAACGAGTAGCGCGCGCTGCCGTCGTCCGCGAGACCGACGACCGCGAGGGTGGTGTTCTCCTGCCCGCGCTGGACGAGGTCCGTGCCCACGTTCGACGCGTGCAGCCGTTTCACGAGCTGCTCGCCGAAGTGATCGGCCGACACCCGCGACAGGAAACCCGTCGGCACACCGAGCCGCCCGAGCGCGACGGCGACGTTGTACGGGCCGCCCCCCAGCTTGGGCGCGAGCGGCGCCAGCTCGTCGTCCCCCACCGGCACCATGTCGACCAGTGCCTCACCAGCAACCACGATCACAGCGTCCTACTCCCTCTGGCCGGCCCCGGTCCTCTGCAGACCATCCAACAGCAGTTCCCCCAGTGCGGTGAACGCCTCGGCATCCGAAACACCCGCCCGTTTCGTGAGGACCCCCGTCTGGATGCTCTCGATGAGCAGACCGGCCATCTCGGCGAACAACGTGGCGTGCACCTCGCGGAACACGTGCAGCTCGACGCCGTCCTGGATGAACGCCTTGATGCGCTCGGCGGCGGCACGGGCGTTGCGCTCGTAGGTGGCGCGCGTGGGCGGGAAGTCGGACACGTCGGCGATGAACGCGGCCGAGGCCCTGTTCAGCTCCTCCGCGGCGGCAGCGAGGTAGCTGCCGATGCGTTTGCGCACGTCGTGGAGGCCCGCGATGCGCTTCTCGATGCGTTCGGCCGCGCCTTTGAAGTACCGGCCGACGACCCGCACGGCGAGCTGTTCCTTGCTGCCGGCGAGCGCGTAGAGGGTGGATTTCGAGCAGTGCAGCCTGCCCGCGATGTCGTCCAGCGTGAGGTGACCGAAGCCCTCGTCGAGGAAGAGGACCTCCAACCGGGAGAGCAGCTCGGCCTGCCGCTGCGTGAGAGCCCGCGTCATGTGACGACCTTGCCACACTGACTGGCAGGTGTACTGCGGTACGTCCTACAGTACAGCTACCAGTACACACCGGAGGTCGACGATGCCCGCCGAGCGGCTGCTCCCCACCCAAGAGGCCGAAGACCTGATCGCGCTGGTCAAGGAGATCGCGCGGGACGAGCTGAAGCCGCACGCGGCGGACGCGGAGGAGAACGAGAAGTTCCCCCGCGAGGCGTTCCGGCTGCTGGGCCGCAGCGGTCTGCTGGGCCTGCCGTACCCCGAGGAGTTCGGTGGCGGCGCGCAGCCCTACGAGGTGTACCTGCAGGCGCTGGAGGAGGTCGCCTCCGCGTGGATGACGGTCGCCGTCGGCCTCTCCGTGCACGTGATGTCCTGCTACGGCCTGGCCACGTTCGGCACCCGCGAGCAGCAGGACCGCTGGTTGCCGGAGATGCTCGAAGGCGAGCTGCTCGGCGGTTACGCGCTGTCGGAGACGCAGGCAGGGTCCGACCCGGCCGCGATGTCGACCCGCGCGGTGCGCCAGGGCTCGGAGTACGTCGTGAACGGCACCAAGGCGTGGATCACGCACGCCGGCGCCGCCGACTTCTACACGCTGATGGCCCGCACGTCCCCCGACGCCGGCCGCGGCATCTCCTGCTTCCTGGCCCCCGGTGAGGCGCCCGGTCTGTCCGCCGCGCCCGCCGAGCGCAAGATGGGTCTCACCGGTTCGATCACCGCGCAGCTGTCGTTCGACGGCGTGCGCTTCGGCACCGACCGCCTGATCGGCGCCGAGGGCGACGGCCTGAAGATCGCTCTGTCCGCTTTGGACTCCGGCCGGCTCGGCATCGCGGCCTGCGCGGTCGGCCTGGCCCAGGCGGCACTGGACGAGGCGGTGGCGTACGCCAAGTCCCGCACCCAGTTCGGCCGCCCGATCATCGAGTTCCAGGGCCTGGAGTTCCTGCTCGCCGACATGGCCGCCGCCGTCGAGTCGGCGCGGGCGACGTACCTGATGGCCGCCCGCCGCCGCGACGCCGGTCTGCCGTTCCGCCAGCAGGCGTCGATCGCCAAGCTCGTCGCCACGGACGCGGCGATGAAGGTGACGACCGACGCCGTGCAGGTCCTCGGCGGCGCCGGCTACACCCGCGACTTCCCGGTCGAGCGCTACATGCGCGAGGCCAAGGTGCTGCAGATCTTCGAGGGCACCAACCAGATCCAGCGCCTCGTGATCGGCCGCGGCCTGCGTTAGCCCTGGTTCTCCCGGTAGAAGGGATCGGCGACGGTCCCTTCGCCCTTGCGCTCGTCGAACGCGTAGACCTCGCGTCCCTGGATGTAGACGTGCAGCGCGCGGCTCATCACGTCGAGCGGGTCCCCCGACCAGATGACGACGTCACCGTCGAGACCGGGCTTGAGCGCCCCGACCCGGTCGTCCAGCCCCATGATCCGCGCGGGGTTGGTGGTGATCGACCGCAGCGCGACGTCGCTGTCGAGCCCCTCCTTCACCGCCAGCGTGGCCTGGTGCACCAGGAAGTGGATGGGGATGACGGGGTGGTCGGTCGTGATGGCGAGCTCGACCCCGGCCCGCGCGAGGATGCCCGGGTTGCGCAGCCCGCGGTTGCGCAGCTCCACTTTGGACCGGGTGGTGAACAGCGGACCGATGATCACGGGGATCTGCTTCTCGGCGATGAGGTCCGCGATCAGGTGGCCTTCGGTGCCGTGGTTGAGGATCAGCCGGTAGCCGAACTCGTCCGCCAGCCGGATGGCCGTGGCGATGTCGTCGGCCCGGTGCGCGTGCTGGCACCACGGCAGCTCGCCGGTGAGCACCTTGCCGAGGACCTCCAGCGTGGTGTTGCGGTCGAACGCCTTGCCGTCCGCTTCCGCCTCCGCCTTCTTCGCCAGGTAGTCCTGCGCCCTGGTGAGCTCGTCGCGGATGACCGCCGCGACCCCCTGCCGCGTGGACGGCAGCTTCCCCTTGTCGCCGTAGACCCGCTTCGGGTTCTCCCCGAGCGCGCTCTTCACGCTGACCGGTTCCTTGACGAGCATCTCGTCGACCGTGCGCCCCCAGCACTTGATCGCGACCGTCTGCCCGCCGATGGGGTTGCCCGACCCCGGCTTGATCACCGCGGTGGTGACACCCCCGCTGAGCGCGTCGGCGAACCCGATGTCGGCGGGGTTGATCGCGTCGAGCGCCCGCATCCGCGCCCCGACGGGGTCGGTCATCTCGTTGGTGTCCTGCCCGGCCCACCCCTCGGCCTCCTCGTGGACGCCGATGTGCCCGTGCGCCTCGACGAAGCCCGGCAACACCCAGGCCCCGTCCGCGTCGACGACCCGCACCCCGTCCGGGATGTCGACGTCGGCGCCGACGGCGACGATCTTCCCGTCCTGGATCAGAACAGTGCCGCCTTCGACGGGCTCCCCGTCGACCGGCACGACGTAGCCCCCGGTGATCGCGATGTTCATGGTTAGCAACGCTAACGGTTGGACGCCGCTCGGGCCAGTCCGCCCTCGTGGCTCGCTCCCGCTTTGCTTGCGTTTCGCGTGCAGTGACCTGATCGGGTGAAGGTTGTCCTGATTTGCACGCCTGGGCGTCTGTTGGGATGTCCGGATGCAGGTGGTTCGTTCGCCCGCAGACAAGGAAGCGCGGGAGGGGCGCACGGCACGTTGTCGGGGATCGCGTCGAGGGGTGGAGGTGAGGGTGCGATGGAAGGAGGGGGTTGGGGCGCGCTGGGGAGGCGCGTCGGGGGGTGCGTGGGGATCGGGTGGGGAGCCGTGGCGGGGGTGCGCGGGACTCGCGGCCGGGGAACGGGCTGGGGTGCGCCGGGGGATGGTGGGGTGAGGGGCCAGGCGTGAGCCGCACGGCGGGAGCCGCCGGGTAAGAGCCGCATAGCGGGAAGCGTCAGGGGATCGGCTTGTGATCGAGCCGGAGGCGAGGCGTGAAGGGCTTTCCTCGGGCGGTTCCGCGGTGGGTGGCTTCCCCGTCTAGCGCTCCGATCGTCCTGCCCAGGTCTGGCGCGCTCCGAAGCGCTCGACGGGGAAGACGCACACCGCAACGCAACCGGCAGCCGCACAAAGCAACAGGCGTGTCATCAACCTGCGAACGGCGCCGGCGGCTTCTTCGGGAGTGCCGGGGTCTGGGGCGGAGCCCCAGGAACAGCCACCCTCAGCGAGTCACAGCGGCCGAATCCCCCACCGAGCCCCCCAGGACTCCCCCGGAGCCACCCAGATCAAATCCACCCCGGAGTTCAACGCATCCGGCGGACAGGTCATCGGCTCAACGGCCACCGCCCGTCCCCGCCCCGGATAGGCCTCCGGCGTGTACACCTGCACCCACCGGAAGTCCGGATCGGCCCACAGCTCGACCCCCCAGCCGTCACCGGCGAGCGAGTGCCGCACCAGCCCGTCGCGGCCCGGTTCGCAGCCGCCGAACGGCGTGTCGAGCTGGACCCCGGCCAGTGGGCGGCCGGCGCGGAAGTCGTAGGAGGTTCCCTCGACGGGTACGGCGGGGCCGGAGGGCACCATCCGCTCGAGGTCCAGGGGGAGGACCGTCGTGGCCGCCAGGGTGAGCGTGCAGGAGTCCGTGGAAGCGTTCCCAGCGCGGGGGTAGGGGTGGGTGCCGACGCCGAAGGGGGTGGCGAGCTCGCCGACGTTCGTCACGTGGTGGGCGATGGTCAGGCCGTTGTCGTCCAAGGCGTAGGAGATGGTGGTGCGCAGGGCCGCGGGCCAGCCGGGCTGGGGGTCGATGACCGTTTCGAGGGTCACCAGGGAGCCGGTGTGTTCGAGGACGGACCAGGGGCGGCGGCGGACCAGGCCGTGGATGGCGTTGCCGCGGGCCGGTTCGGTGACCTCCAGGTGCTGGACCTCGCCGTCGAGGGTCCAGCAGGCGCCGGCTGTGCGGTTGGGCCAGGGCACGAGGACTGCGCCGGCGGACATCGGTGGTTTCTCGTCCGGGCCGAACGTCTCCACGTACGGGACGCCGTTCACCTCGAAGGACCGCAGGCCCGCGCCTACAGTCGTGATCACAGCGGTGGCACCCTCGTACGAGATCCCCAACATGAGGCTGAAGCCTACGGGGCCAACGGAAGGAATTGCCCATGAAGGTCCATCACCTCAACTGCGGTTCGATGCGGCCGCCGCTGGTGCCCGGCGGGCTCGTGGCGCACTGCCTGCTGATCGAGGCCGACGACGGGCTGGTGCTGGTCGACACGGGCTTCGGCACGCACGAGGTGAAGGACCCGGCGCAGACCATCGACGGGCTCAGCCGGCGGTTGCTGCGGCCGCTGCTCGACGTCAACGAGACCGCGGTCAGCCAGGTCGAGAAGCGCGGGTTTCGGGCGAGCGACGTGCGGCACGTGCTGCTCACGCACCTCGACATGGACCACGCGGGTGGGCTGCGGGACTTCCCCGGTGCGACGGTGCACGTGCTCGACACCGAACTGGAGGCCGCGACCAACCCGCGCACGACCAAGGAGAAGATGCGGTTCCCGAAGGCGCAGCGCGAGGGGGTCACGTTCCGGACGCACCACGCGACCGGCGAGGAGTGGTTCGGGTTCGAGGCGGTCCGCGACATCCCGGGGCTGCCCGCGGACGTCCTCATCGTGCCGTTGGTCGGGCACACCCGCGGCCACAGCGGCATCGCGGTCAGGTCGGACGACGGCTGGCTGCTGCACGCCGGGGACGCCTACTTCTACCGCGGTGAGGTCGAGACGCCGCCGAGCAGCATCTTCGCGCTCAAGATGACCGCCAGGCAGACGGAGACGATCCGGGTGCAGCGGCTGTCCAATGTGGAGCGGTTGCGGGAGCTGAAGGCGACCGGTGAGGTCGAGGTGTTCTGCGCGCACGACCCGGTCGAGCTGGCCAGGCTGGGATGACGGCCGTCCGCGCGCTCGGGTGCGACAAAGGCAGCGGAACCGGTCGGGCGGGCCCGACCGGTTCCTCGTGCCGAACCGGTCACTTCGACAGGTTCTCCGGGCTGATGTCGACCTTGCCGTGCAGCACCCGGTTGATGCCCCAGAGCACCAGGCCGGCGAGCAGCAGGTAGCCGGCGATCTTGTAGTCGTCCCACGGCCGGCCGGACGTGAACGGCAGCGCCAGGTACGCGCAGGTGATGGCGCCCAGCACCGGCGCCCAGGTGGGTGCGCGGAAGTGCTTGTGCTCGGACTTCTCCTTGCGCAGCACCAGGCACGCGATGTTGACGATGGTGAAGACGACGAGCAGCAGCAACGAGGTCGTGCCGCCGAGCTTGCCGATGTCGGCCGTGGACACCAGGATCACCGCGATGCCGGTGGTGAAGACGATGGAGATCCACGGCGTGCGGCGGAACGGGTGCACGGCGCTGAAGAACTTCGGGATGATCTTCTCGTTGGCCATGCCGTAGAGCAGGCGGGACGCCATCAGCATGTTGATCAGCGCCGAGTTGATGACGGCGAGCAGGCCGATGAGGGCGAAGACCCACAGCGGGAAGCCGGGTGCGCCGACGGTGACGACCTTCAGCAACGCGCCGGAGCCGGCTTTGGCGAGCTCGTCGGACGGGATCAGCAGCGACGACGTGATCGCGACCAGGACGTAGATCAGGGCGGCGATGCCCATGCCCCACAGCATCGCGCGCGGGAAGATCCGGACCGGGTCGCGGCACTCCTCCGCCATGTTCACCGAGTCCTCGAAGCCGACCATGGCGAAGAACGCGAGTGCCGTCGCCGAGGTGACCGCGAGCAGGACGTTGGAGCCGGACGGCGTGTGGATCTCGGTGAGCCGCGAGGGGTCGCCGTCGCCGACCATGACCGCGTAGGCGCCGATCGCGATGATGATGATCAGGCCGGACAGCTCGATGCAGGTCAGGACCACGTTGGCCTTGACGGACTCGGACACGCCGCGGAAGTTGATGATCGCGAGCGCCGCGATGAACACGATCGCGATGCCGGTGATGACCAGCGACTCCGGGCTGAGCGCGATGTCGAAGAACTCCACGAGCAGCTGCCGCAGGTAGGTGCGGCCGAACGCGAGGGCGGCGCTGGAGGCGGACGTGATGCCCGAGCACATGACCGCGAACGCGACCATGAACGTCAGGAAGTGGATCTTGAAGGCCTTGTTGGTGTAGAGCGCGGCGCCCGCGGCTCTCGGGTACTTCCCGACCAGCTCCAGGTAGCTGAACGCGGTCAGGAACGCGACGACGAACGCGAGCAGGAAGGGCAACCAGAGCGCGCCGCCGATCTTGCCGGCGACGTTGCCGGTCAGCGCGTAGATCCCGGTGCCGAGGATGTCGCCGACGACGAAGAACAACAGCAGCTTGGGCCCGATCGCCCGGTGCAGCCCCGGTTGTTCCGTTTGTGGAGTCGCTTCAGCCATGCCGTGGAATTGTGCCGGTTCGGTGTGACGACCAGCACTGATGACTGCTTTCCTCACCCGTATGGTGTAATCGACCGGACTCGTTCCGACCTGGGGGTGTCGCGATGAAGCGCGCGGTCCTGCTGATCTCGACCGCGGTGCTGGCGGCCTGTTCCTCCCCGCCGCCGGCCGCTCCGGGGCCCACCGCCGTGGTGCACGAGGACATCGCCTCGCTGGTGTCGGCGACCACCCGTGCCGTGTCGGAGAAGACCTCCTACCGCTTCACGGTGACCGCGCCGGTGGGCGGTGGCGCCGTCGCGTCGGCGTCGGGGGTCGTGCGGCTCACGGCGGGTGACGGCGCGGACGTCGAGGCCACGACCGAGCGACCGGTGCAGACCGGTGGGGCGCCGCAGAAGCTGCACTACGTGTCCACGAGCGAGGACAACGCGTACGTCGAGCTGCCCCCGGTGTTCGGGCTGCCCGCGGACAAGCCGTGGGTGAAGCTCACCCGCGCCGACACCGACGAGTTCACGGACACCATGCTGGGCTTCTACGACCTGGTCCACCAGGAGGCCGTGTTCACCCGGTACCACCTGCCGATCATCGCGGCCGGCGGTGTGGTGCGGTTGTCCGGCCAGTTCGGCGACCGCACGCTGTACACGGTGGACATCGACCACCGGAAGGCCTACGACGCGCTGCCGGACGGTTTCCTGAAGAACGAGGTCAAGATCGCTCTCGACCAGGGCGTGCAGGCGTCGGTCGCCGAGCTGGACTTCGACCGGGCCGGTCTGCCGACCCGGTTGAAGGTCTCCCGGCAGTTCGGCCAGGCGACGATCGTCGACGACGCCAGGTTCACCGACTGGGGCACGTCGGCGCGGGTCGTGGACCCGGTGCCGGCCGTGGTCAGCCAGCGGAACTGACGCGGTAGCGCCAGATCGCGGGCAGCAGCAGCACCGCGACGACGGTCGCCACGACCACCAGCACGCCGCCGGCCGTGACCGCCGCGGCCGTGCCGAACGCCGCACCGCCCGTGCCGTGCAGCAGGTCGGCGATCCGCGGGCCGCCCGCCACGACGACGATGAACACGCCCTGCATGCGGCCGCGCATCTCGTCCGTGGCCGCCGATTGCAGGATCGCGCCGCGGAACGCCATCGACACCATGTCCGCCGCGCCCGCCAACGCGAGGAACGCCGCCGCCACCCACAGGTTGCCGGAGAGCCCGAACCCGGCGATGGCCACGCCCCAGGCGACCACCGACACGGTGACCGCGACGCCGTGCCTGCCGACGTTCGCGATCCACCCGGACGTCAGCCCGCACAGCACGGCACCGATCGGGATGGCGGCGAACAGCACGCCGAGGGCGAACCCACCGCCGGGCGGGTCGCCGAACGTGTGCTGCGCCATCTCCGGGAACAGCGCCCGCGGCATGCCGAACACCATCGCGATGATGTCCAGCAGCATCGACGCGAGCAGCACCTTCTGCGCCCACAGGTAGACGAAGCCGGCCAGCACGTCCTTCAGCCCGGCCCGCCGCACCACGCCGTCGAGCGGGGGCATCGGCGGCAGCTTCCACACCGCGTAGACGGTGACGACGAGCGCGATCGCGTCCACGAGGTACAGCGTGGGCAGTCCGACGACGGGCATCAGGGCGCCGGCGAGCAACGGCCCGAGCACGGCGCCGAACTGCATGACCGTCGAGCCGAGCGCGCCCGCCGACGGCAGCAGCTCCGCCGGCACGAGCCGGGCGATGGAGGCCGACCGGGCGGGCGCGTTGGCCGCGAAGAACACCTGTTGCAGGCCGAGCAGCGCGATGACGAGCCACACTGATCGGACGTCGAGCGCGGCCTGCACCCACAGCAGCACGGAGGAGACCGCGATGCCGGTGTTGGTGACGAGCAGCAGCTTGCGCCGGTCGACGGTGTCCGCGATCGCGCCGCCCCACAGCCCGAAGACCAGCAGCGGCACCAGCGCCACGCCCGCGGCGATGCCGACCCACGCGGACGAGCCGGTGAGGTCGTAGACCTGCTTGGGCACGGCGACGGCGGTGAGCTGGGAGCCCACCGCCGTGACGATCGTGGAGAGCCACAACCGGCGGTACGCGACGATCTTCAACGGTCGCGTGTCGATCACGAACGTCGAGCGCGCGCTTCTCCCCACAGTGGCCACTTCGTTAGCCTATGACAACTAACAAGCACTTCACGTGAGGTGTCACCAAGACCACTCGTCAGAGGCGGACCGGGTACACCGGCTCCGGCACCTTCGGACTGATCCGGCCCTCGACGAAGATCCCGTGCCAGATCATGAAGCACAGCACGGACCACAGCTGGCGCGACCGGTCGAACTGCTCCGACCTATGCTCGGCCAGCAGGTCGAGCACGGCGTTCTTGTCGAGCAGGTGGCCGGTCTGCGAGTCGGCGATGATCCCACGCGCCCAGTCGTACATCTCGGCGCGCAGCCAGTGCCGGATCGGCACCGGGAAGCCCAGCTTCGGCCGGTTCAGCACGTGCGGAGGGATGATCTTGGCCAGCGCCTTGCGCAGCGCGTACTTGGTCGTGCCCTCGGTGAGCTTTTGCTCCAGCGGCACCTCGGCGGCCACCCGGAAGACCTCGGGGTCGAGGAACGGCACCCGCAGCTCGATCGAGTTGGCCATGGTCACCTTGTCGGCCTTGACCAGGATGTCGCCGCGCAGCCACGTGAACAGGTCGATGTGCTGCATGCGCGCGACCGGGTCCCAGCCCTCCGACTCGCGGTACCAGGGCGCGGTCACGTCCTGGAAGCCGACGCCCTCGACGTAGCCGGGGAACACGGCGCGGACCTGCGCGTCGCTGAAGTTGCGGGCGTTGCCGTAGTAGCGCTCCTCCAGCCGCAGCGAGCCGCGCCGCAGCAGGTCCTTGCCCCGCACACCCTCCGGAATGGACTTCGACACCGCGCCCATCAGCTTGCGCACACCGCCGGGCACCTTCTCGAACGGCGACAGCGACAGCGGCTCGTGGTAGATCACGTACCCGCCGAACAGCTCGTCCGCGCCCTCGCCGGACAGCACCGCCTTGACGTACTTGCGGGCCTCCCGCGCGATGAACCACAGCGGCACCAGCGCCGGGTCCGCGACCGGGTCGTCGAGGTACCAGAGGATCAGCGGCAGCTCGTTCATCATCTCGTCCGGCGACACCGTGCGGACCACGTGCCGCACGCCGATGGCCGCCGCCGTCTCGGCCGCGACGTCCACCTCCGAGTAGCCCTGGCGGTCGAAGCCGCTGGTGAACGCGATGAGGTTCGGGTTGTGCAGCTTCGCGAGCGTCGCCGTGGCCGTCGAGTCGATGCCGCCGGACAGGAACGCGCCGACCGTGACGTCCGGGTCGGAGATCATGTGCTTGGCCACCGAGTCGCGCATGACCTCGGCGATCCGCTCGTGCAGTGCCTCGGCCTCGTGCTCGCCGTTGACCGGCCGCGGCGCGAACACCGGCTTGAAGTACCGGTTGAACAGGACCGGCCCGCCCGGCGTGACGCGGAACGAGGTGCCGGACTCGACGCGGCGAATCGCCCTGTGCAGCGACTCGGGCTCCGGCACGTACTGCAGGACCAGGTAGTGCTGCAGCGCGGTCTGGTCGAGCTCCTGGCTGATGCCGAGGGTGCCGGTGAGCTGCAGCAGGCTCTTCTTCTCCGACGAGAACGCCACCCCGCCGGGCCCGGACGCCCAGTACAGCGGCTTGATGCCGAACGGGTCGCGCGCGCCGAAGACCACCCGCTCCTGCGCGTCCCAGATCATGAACGCGAACATGCCGCGCAGCCGCTTGACCGAGTCGGCGCCCAGGTAGTGGTAGGCGGCGACGATCGACTCGCCGTCGCCCTGGGTGCGGAACTGCGCGCCGAACCGCAGGGCCAGCTCGGCCCGCAGCTCCTTGTAGTTGTAGATCTCGCCGTTGAAGTTCAGCGTGTACCGCGCCGGGTTCTCCGGCGGGCCCCAGACCAGCGGCTGGTGCGAGTGGTCGAGGTCGATGAAGCCGAGCCGGTTGAACCCGTAGACGACCTCCGCGTCGGCCCAGGTGTCGCTCTCGTCAGGACCGCGGTGCCGCTGGCAGCGCAGTGCGGCGGCCACTGAGCCGCGCGCCGAGCCGGCGCCGGCTTCGGTGGGGCAGATGAGTCCGAGCACTCCGCACACGTGAAGTCACACCTCGTAGTTCGCTGTGGCTGAGCGCCCAGTATGCCGAGGGGTGGTTTGGGCGCTTAGGTCAGCCTGAGGACGTGTGAGGCCGCCACCAGGTTCCGCGACAGTGTGTCAAGGCCATGCGAAAGGGCGCCTCCCGCCCACAGGAGACGCCCCCTCGCGAAAGCCTCGCGCCGCGGACTACGGCGCTACTCGCTCGACCTGCCAGCCGTCGCGGCCCAGGCGGAACCGCAGCCGGTCGTGCATCCGGTCGCGGCGGCCCTGCCAGAACTCGACCTCCTCCGGCCGGACCCGCCAGCCGCCCCAGTGCGGGGGGACCGGGATCTGCTCGGTGTCGGCGAACTGCCGCTCGATCTTGTGCAGCGCCGAGTCCAAAGTGGAACGGCCGGCCACCACGCGCGACTGCGGCGAGGCCCAGGCACCGATCTGCGACCCGCGCGGCCGCGAGTTCCAGTACTCGGCGGTCTCGACGGGCCCGACCTTCTCGACCGTGCCGCGGACGTGCGCCTGGCGCTGCATCGCGAACCACGGGAACGTGGCGGAGGCGTAGCGGGTCGCCATCAGGTCGTGCGACTTGTTCGAGGTGTAGTTGGTGAAGAACACCACGCCGCGCTCGTCGAGGCCCTTGAGCAGCACCGTGCGCGAGGACGGGCGGCCCTGCGTGTCGGTGGTCGCGAGGACCATGGCGTTCGGTTCCGCCAGACCGGCGCGGGAAGCGTGGTCGAGCCACAGCTGGAGCTGTTCGTGCCAGGTGGCGGCAAGCTCCGACTCGGCGAGCGAGCCCTGCTCATAAGACACGCGCATCGCGGGCAGAGCGATGTTCGTGGTCTCCGTCATCGGCGAACCTCCCAGCACAGCGCAGAACTCGTGGTCCTTGGACCCGCGACCATACGCACGGCGACCCGATCCCGAAACCGCCTGCGCGGTGATGACCACCACCTGAACAGTGACTGTCCGTGGTTTGAACGGATCTGGATCGAATACGTGATCGAGTCAGATGGCGTCGAGCACACGTGTGACGGTGACCACGTCTTCACCCAGTGCGGTGGCAAGGGATCCGCCCGCCGCCAACGGCACGACGTTCCACCACTCACCGCCGTCAGCGGGGCGCTCGACGGCGTCCAGGTGCACCTGGCTGCCCAGGACGCGCTTGCCGGCGAGCCCGGCCGCGGACGCGTCGACCGCCGGGTCGCCGACGACGAGCTGCTGGTGCAACAACGGCGTGCCGCACCGGGTCGCGCGCACCGACGTGGAGAGCACACCGGCTTTCTCGCCGACGCGGCCGAGCACCAGCACCTCGCGCAACGACAACACCGCGTGACCGTCCAATTCGGCCTCCACCACTGCGGTGTGACGCGCGCGGCCCGTCACGACCGTGGGCTCCGGCAGGTACCGGGCAATGCCCTCGATCGTGAACCGCACGACCGAGGACGACTCCGCACCGGACGGGCCGGGCAGCGCCAGCGTCGCCGCCACGCCCCGCAGGTCCAGCGCGGCACCGGGACCGACCGCGACGTCCAGCTCCAGGGCGTCCCCGCCGAGCGGGGACGTCACGGAGCTGACGAGGTGCACCAGCGCGACCGGACCGGCGCGGCGGTGCGGCACCAGCGTCAGGGGCGCCTGGGAGCGCAGGACGCGCACGACGCTGTTGCCGTGCCGGTCGAGCTCGACGACCAACCGCGCGGACGCCCTCACAGCTGCGCCAGCACCCACTTCGCGACCTCGGGCGCGTCCGGTGTCTCCACCAGCGACTGCGCGATCACCGGCAGCTCGCCGCGCATCCGGTGCGCGTCGGAGGTCATCACGTCCAGGTCGGCGCCGACCAGCGGGGCGAGGTCGGTCTTGTTGATCACCAGCAGGTCGGCGGTCGTGACGCCGGGGCCGCCCTTGCGCGGCACCTTGTCGCCGCCGGCCACGTCCACGACGAAGATCTGCCTGTCGACGAGGCCGCGGGAGAACACGGCGGTCAGGTTGTCGCCGCCGCTTTCGATGATCACCAGGTCGAGGCCGGTGAACCGGTGTTCCAGGCGTTCGACGGCGTCGAGGTTCGCGGTGATGTCGTCGCGGATCGCGGTGTGCGGACAGCACCCGGTCTGCACGGCCTCGATGCGCGCCGGGTCCAGCACGCCCGCGCGGCGCAGGAAGTCGGCGTCCTCGGTCGTGTAGATGTCGTTGGTGACCACCGCGAGCTCCAGCTGCGCGCCGAGAGCACGGCACAGCGCGGCGGTCAGCGCGGTCTTGCCGCTGCCGACGGGGCCGCCGATGCCGATGCGCGGCGCCTTGCCGTGGTGGTGGTCGTGCGGGTCAGGACCGTGGTCAGCTCCCAAAGAGACGCACCCCTTCACGTCGAACATGAGCCTCCGCCAAGAGGTCCAAGGCGGGTGAACCGAGCGCGGGCAGCTCCTTCGCGGCCCGCGCGGCGACCTCTTCCACCGGAAGCGCCGCCACGATCGCGTTGACCCCGAACGGGTCGAGTCCCAGCAGCCGCACCGCCGCGGACGCCGGTCCGCTGACGGCGAGGTAGGCGCAGGTCAGCGCGGCCTCGACCGGGTCGTCGACCAGCACGCCGATGACCAGCGGCTGGTGCGGGTCCGGCGGCAGGTCGCGCAGGCGCGCGGACGGCCACGCCCGCCGGGCCGCCCGCAGCATGCCGCGGCCCTGCGCCCGCGACGCCGCGCGCTGGGCGGGCGAGGGCGTGCGGGCGTCGAGCTCGGCGTCCAGCGTCGGGAGGTCCTCACCGCGGGCCGCGGCGGCGGCGAACCCGGCCGCGAGCAGCCCCGCGGTCTGCAACCGCCCGCGCAGGAACGACTCCAGCGACGGCTCGTCGTGCACGAGCCGCCGGGTGGCCGCCTCCTCCAGGCCACCGGAGTGCACGTGCCCGCCGCCGGGGAAGCGGGAGTCGGCGAGGATCAGCGCGGTCAGCATCAGAACAGGAAGTACCGCTGGGCCATCGGCAGCTCGGCGACCGGTGCCGGTTCCACCAGCTCGCCGTCCACGTGCACGGCGAAGCTGTCCGGGTCGACCCGCACGTCCGGCAGCGCGTCGTTCAGCACCATGTCCGCCTTGGACACCGAGCGGGTGTTCTCCACCGGCAGCACCCGCCGGGCGTACCGGTCGCCGATACCGGCCTCGACCGCCTCCGGTGCGACGAAGAAGACGCTCGACGCGGCACCGGCCGTGGCACCGAACATCGGCCGCGCCCACACCGGTTGCGGCGTCGGGATCGAGGCGTTCGCGTCACCCATGGCACCCCACGCGATGAAGCCGCCCTTCAGCACGACTGACGGCCGCACGCCGAAGAACTTCGGTTCCCACAGCACGAGGTCGGCGAGCTTGCCGGGTTCGACCGAGCCGACCTCGTCGGCGATGCCGTGCGCGATGGCCGGGTTGATCGTGTACTTCGCGACGTACCGCCGGGCCCGCAGGTTCGGGTCGAGGGTGTGGCGCTTCGACATCACGTGCGCGGTCTGCCAGGTGCGGATGACGACCTCGCCGACCCGGCCCATGGCCTGGGAGTCGGAGCTGATCATCGAGATGGCGCCCAGGTCGTGCAGCAGGTCCTCGGCGGCGATCGTGGTCGGGCGGATGCGCGACTCGGCGAACGCCAGGTCCTCGGGCACCGACGGGTTGAGGTGGTGGCAGACCATCAGCATGTCGAGGTGTTCTTCGAGCGTGTTGACGGTGTGCGGGCGGGTCGGGTTGGTCGACGACGGCAGCACGTTCGGCAGCGAGACGACCCGGATGATGTCCGGTGCGTGCCCGCCGCCCGCGCCCTCGGAGTGGTAGGCGTTGATCGACCTGCCACCGATGGCGTCCACTGTGGACTCCAGGAAGCCGGCCTCGTTCAACGTGTCCGTGTGGATGGCGACCTGGACGCCGGACTCGTCGGCGATGCGCAGGCACGCGTCGATCGCGGCGGGCGTGGTGCCCCAGTCCTCGTGCAGCTTGAACCCGCCGGCGCCGCCCCTGAGCTGTTCGCGCAGCGCTTCCTCGGAGACCGTGTTCCCCTTGCCCAGCAACAGGACGTTGACCGGCATGTGGTCCATCGACGTCAGCATCCGGTCGAGGTACCAGGCGCCCGGCGTGACCGTGGTGGCCTTCGTGCCCTCCGCAGGGCCGGTGCCGCCGCCGACCAGCGTGGTCAGGCCGGACGCCAGCGCCTCGTCCACGATCTGCGGGCAGATGAAGTGCACGTGGCAGTCGATGCCGCCCGCGGTGAGGATCTTCCCGTTGCCGGACAGGATCTCCGTCGACGGGCCGATGACCAGGTCGGGGTGGACGCCGTCCATCGTGTCCGGGTTGCCCGCCTTGCCGATCGCGACGATCCGGCCGTCCCGCACGCCGACGTCGGCCTTGACCACACCCCAGTGGTCGAGCACGACGGCACCGGTGATCACCAGGTCCGGCGCGCCCTCGGCACGGGTGGCGATCCCCTGCCCCATCGACTCGCGGACCACCTTGCCACCACCGAAGATCACCTCGTCGCCGGAGCCGGTGCCGCGGCTCAGGTCCTCGGTGACCTCGATGAACAGGTCGGTGTCGGCCAGCCGGATCTTGTCGCCGACGGTCGGGCCGAGCAGCTCGGCGTAGCGCTCCCGGTCGATCACCGCTGCAACCCCCTGACGATCCGCAGGCCGGCCAGCGGAACGAGCGACACCTCGCGCTCGACGCCGGGTTCGAAGCGCGTCGCCGTGCCCGCCGGGATGTCCAGCCGGTAGCCGAAAGCGGCCTCCCGGTCGAACTCCAGCCCGGCGTTGACCGACGCGAAGTGGAAGTGCGAACCGACCTGCACGGGCCGGTCGGCGGCGTTGACGACGGTGAGCGCGACCCGCGGCCGGCCCGGGTTGAGCTCGACCGGTTCGCTGCCGACGACGACCTCGCCCGGGGCGGGACCGGCGGACGGCGCGATCGGGTGGTGCACCGTGACGAGCTTCGTGCCGTCCGGGAACGTCGCCTCTACCTGCACCGAGTCGATCATCTCCGGCACCCCGCGCATGACCTGCTCCGGTGCGAGCACCGTGCGGCCGCTCTCCATCAGCTCGCTGACCGTCCGCCCGTCCCGCGCGCCCTCCAGCACGTGGTCGGTGACCAGCGCGACGGCCTCGGGGTAGTTCAGCAGCACTCCGCGTTCGAGCCTCCGCCGCGCCACGTCGGCAGCGACGTGCACGAGGAGCTTGTCCCGTTCATGCGGCGTCAGGTGCACAGCTTCGTTCTACCACTCGAAAGCCGTTTACCGCACAGTGGAAACCTCGCCGAAACATGAACGCACGCGGGGAGCTTTCGTTCACCAGGAGCGCACGAAAGGGCCCCGCGTGCCGCCGTGTCCACCGACCGGTGGACAACCGGGGTCGGCGGGGCGGTCGTCCCGGCCGGAGGGGGTGGAGAAGCAGGATTTGTGGCATGAACGCGATTCGAGTGCGAGGGCTGGAGAAGGCCTACGGGGGGCACCGGGCGGTGGCCGGGGTGGACCTCGACGTCGCCCGCGGTGAGGTGTTCGCGGTCCTCGGGCCGAACGGCGCCGGCAAGACGACGACCGTGGAGATCCTGGAGGGGCACCGCGACCGGGACGCCGGGGAGGTGAGCGTGCTCGGCGGCGACCCGGCGAAGGCGGGGCGGGTGTGGCGCTCGAAGCTCGGCATCGTCCTGCAGAGCGCGAGCGACGCCGCGAACCTCACCGTCCGCGAGGCCGTGCGGCACTACTCGGGGTTCTACGCGAACCCGCGTGACCCGGAGGAGGTCATCGACCTCGTCGGGCTCACCGAGAAGGCCAAGGCCCGCGCCGGCACGCTGTCGGGGGGTCAGCGGCGCCGGCTGGACGTGGCGCTCGGCATCATCGGGCGGCCGGAGCTCGTGTTCCTGGACGAGCCGACCACCGGGTTCGACCCGGAGGCGCGCCGCCAGTTCTGGGACCTGGTCCGGCTGCTGGCCGCCGAGGGCACCACGATCCTGCTGACCACGCACTACCTCGACGAGGCAGAGGCGCTCGCCGACCGCGTGGCCGTGCTCGCCGGCGGCCGGATCGTCGCCGAGGGCACGCCGCGGACGCTCGGCGGCCGCGCACACGCCGACGCCACCGTGCGGTGGCTGTCCGACAGCGGCTACACCGAGATCCGCACCTCCGAACCCACCAAGGCCGTCGCCGAGCTGTCCCGCCACGGCGAGCTCGCCGAACTCACCGTCACCCGGCCGTCGCTGGAGGACGTCTACCTGGAGCTGATCAAATGACCACCGCCGTGCTTCCCGGAACCCTGCGGCTCGGCCTCGCGAGGGGTGCGGCCGAGCTGAGGGACTTCTTCCGGCAGAAGGAGAACCTCATCTTCACGGTGTCGTTGCCGGCACTGCTGATGCTGCTGCTCGGCACCGTCTACGTGAAGGAACCGGCCGCCGCGCAGATGTTCGCCGCCAGCATGATCGGCGCGGGCATCATCTCGACCTCGTTCGTCGGGCTCGGCATGAGCGTCGTGGCCGACCGCGAGGACGGCACCCTCAAGCGCCTGCGCGGCACGCCGATGCCGTTCACGTCCTACTTCATCGGCAAGATCGTCCTGGTCTTCGTGACGAGCCTGTTCGAGGCGGTGCTGCTGGTCGCGGTGGGCGTGCTGCGGTTCGACCTGGAGCTGCCGTCGACCGCGGCGAAGTGGGGCACGTTCGCGTGGGTGTTCGTGCTCGGCGTCGTCTCGTGCTCGCTGATCGGTGTCGCGCTCAGCTCGATCGCGACCTCGACCCGCAGCGCGGCGGGCGTGCTGAACCTGCCCTACATCGTGCTGCAGTTCCTCAGCGGCGTGTTCATCATGCAGTCGGCGCTGCCAGAGTCGCTGCGCACGGTGGGGTCGTTCTTCCCGCTCAAGTGGGTGTGCCAGGGTTTCCGCTCGGTGTTCGCTCTGGACGAGAACTACGCGGTCATGGAGGCGGCGGGATCATGGGAGCTCGGCAGGACCGCCCTGGTGCTCGGGGCGTGGACGCTGGTGGGCCTGGTGGGGGTCAGCCGGACCTTCAGGTGGACGAACGGCAGTCGCTGATCACCTGGTACGTGCTCTTCGCGGTCACCCAGGCCACCGCGCTCGTCCTCATCCTGATCGACAACAACACCCTCGCCGACCGCCTGACGGCGGCGGGGTTGCTGGGACTGAACGCGCTGTGGTTCCTGTTCTACGGCCGCAAGCTGGTCCGGCGCGGGCACGAGGACTGGCACGGGTTCGTCTACGCCGCCGGCTCGCTCGCCACGTTCGCGCCGGCGGTGTGGTTCAGCGGCAACGCGACCTTCGCGCTGTTCGGCCTGGTGCCGCAGATCTACATGGTGCTGCCGACCGCGTGGGCGTTCCTGCCGATGGCGGTGTTCGTGTTCACGCCGCAGATCCTGACCTGGGCCGCGGGCGCCGTGCCCGCGCTGCCCTGGCCGGCCGCGCTGCTGATCATCGGCTTCTCGCAGGCCTTCGGGTGGGCGATCAGCCAGATCTCGCGGCAGAACGCGCAACGCGGTGAGCTGCTGCACCGCATCGAGGCGCTGACCATCGAGGCCGAGCGGGCCCGGTGGTCGGCGGAGATCCACGACACGCTGGCGCAGGGCTTCACGTCGATCATCACGCTGCTGCAGGGCGCGCAGCCGAACGTGGAGCTGGCACTGGCCACGGCACGGGAGAACCTGCGCGAGGCACGGGCACTGGTCGCCTCCACCGCACCGTCGCCTTTGGACGGTTCGTCGCTGGAGGACGCGTTGCGGCGCCTGGTGACCGGTGCGGCGCTGCCGTCGGCGTTCCGGGTGATCGGCGACTCGGTGGCGCTGCCGACGTCGGTGGAGGTGGTGCTGCTGCGGACGGCCCAGGAGGCGCTGACCAACGTGCTGCGGCACTCCGGTGCGTCCCGGGTGGACGTCGTGCTGCGGTTCGACGCCGACGGCGTGTCGCTGGAGGTCCGCGACGACGGCCGCGGCTTCGGCGACGCACCGGAGGGCTTCGGCCTGCGGGGCATGCGCGCCCGGCTGGAGCAGGTGGGTGGCAGGCTGTCCCTGTCGTCGGACGAGGGGGCCTCGGTGCTCGTGGAGGTGCCGCTGTGATCAGGATACTGCTGGTGGACGACCACCCGGTGGTGCGGCAGGGCCTGCGCGGCATGCTCGTGGCCGCGGACCTGGAGGTGGTCGGTGAGGCCGGTTCCGGTGCCGAGGCGATCTCCCAGGCCGCGGCGCTGCTCCCGGACGTCGTGCTGATGGACCTGCGCATGCCGGAGATGGACGGTGTGGCCGCGACCGCCCGGATCGTCGGGACGGGCCCGCGCGTGCTCGTGCTGACCACCTACGAGACCGACTCGGACATCCTCCGCGCGGTGGAGGCGGGCGCGTCGGGCTACCTGCTGAAGGACTCGACGACCGAGGACCTGATCGCCGCCATCCGCGCCGCCGCGCGCGGGGAGACGGTGCTGGCGCCGTCGATGGTCGCCAAGGTCGTCGGCCAGGTCCGGACCCCGCCGCTGTCGGCGCGGGAGGCCGAGGTGCTGCGGCTGGTCGCGAAGGGCCTGTCGAACGTCGAGATCGGACGGGCGCTGTTCATCTCCGAGGCCACGGTCAAGACGCACCTGCTGCGCGTGTTCAACAAGCTCGGGGTGTCCGACCGGACCGCGGCGGTCACCACGGCGATGGAGCGCGGGATGCTGCGGTGACGCGCCGAGCTCCCCGGCCCCACCGCACGCCGGGCGGCTTCCGGCAGTGACCCAGGACACCCGCCTGTCACCTGCCGGCCACCGGCCTGCAACACTGTGAACTCCGGCAACGGCGCCGGTCAGGTCCGTTAGAAGACTCACCGCCCCGGAGGCGTGACCACATGACCCAGACCGCCGATCCGACCTCGTTGGTGCTGCCCGCCGACCTCAAGCCGTCCGACGGCCGCTTCGGCTGTGGACCGTCCAAGGTGCGCCCGGAGGCCGTGCAGGCCCTGGCCACCGAGGGTGCGGCCCTGCTCGGGACGTCGCACCGGCAGAAGCCCGTCAAGAACCTCGTGGGCCGGGTGCGGTCCGGTCTGCGCGAGCTGTTCGCGCTGCCCGACGGGTACGAGGTCGTGCTCGGCAACGGTGGCACGACGGCGTTCTGGGACGCGGCGTCCTTCGGGCTGGTCCGCGAGACGGCGCAGCACTTCACCAACGGTGAGTTCTCGTCGAAGTTCGCGAAGGTCACGCAGACGGCGCCGTTCCTGAAGGACTCGCTCGTCACCAAGGCCGAGCCGGGCACGGCGCCGGAGCTGTTCTACGCCGAGGGCGCCGACCTGGTCGGATGGGCGCAGAACGAGACCTCGACCGGTGTGGCCATGCCCGTCACCCGCATCGAGGGCTCCGAGCAGGCGCTGATCGCCATCGACGCCACGTCGGGCGCGGGTGGCCTGCCGGTCAAGGCAGAGGACTTCGACGTCTACTACTTCGCGCCGCAGAAGTCCTTCGCGAGCGACGGCGGCCTGTGGCTCGCGCTGATGTCGCCGAAGGCCCTGGAGCGCGTCGAGGAGCTCAAGGACCGCTGGGTGCCGGAGTTCCTGTCGCTGCCGACCGCGCTCGACAACTCCACGAAGGACCAGACTTACAACACGCCGTCGGTGGCCACGCTGTTCCTGCTGGCGCACCAGATCGACTGGATCAACGGCAACGGCGGCCTCGACTGGGCCGTCGCGCGCACCAAGGACTCGTCGGACCGGCTCTACTCGTGGGCCGAGAAGACCGCGTACACCACGCCGTACGTCGAGAAGGCCGCTGACCGCTCGCAGGTCGTCGGCACGATCAACTTCTCCGACGACGTCGACGCCGCCACCGTGGCGAAGGTGTTGCGCGCCAACGGGATCGTGGACGTGGAGCCGTACCGCAAGCTCGGCAAGAACCAGCTGCGGGTGGCGATGTTCCCGGCCATCGAGCCGAGCGATGTCACGACCCTGACCCAGGCGATCGACTGGGTCGTCGGCCAGCTCTGACAGCGCACGCGGGGAGCTTTCGTACTCTCGGAGAGTACGAAAGGTCCCCGCGTGCGTTCAGGCGAGGGCCTCGGTGGGGGATTGGCGGGCGGCCCGCACCGCCGGGTAGAGCCCGGAGATCGCGCCGATGAGGATCGCGGCGCCCACTCCGCCGAGCAGGGCGGGCCACGGCAGTGCCGCCGGCCACCGCTGGCTGATCGAGTACCCGGCCGTGACCGCGACACCCACGATCACGCCGACCAGCCCGCCGAGGCCGGACAGCAGCACCGACTCGGTGAGGAACTGCCACCGGATCTGCCGCCGGGTCGCCCCGAGCGCCCGCCGCAGCCCGATCTCCCTGCGCCGTTCCAGCACCGAGATCACCATCGTGTTCGCCACGCCGACACCGCCGACGAGCAGCGCGACCCCGCCCAGACCGAGGAACAGGGCGTTGTAGGAGCTCTCCGCGAGCTTCTGCGCCTCCAGCGCCTCCGAGGGCCGCGACACCTTGACCTCGTTGGCCTGCTTCGGGTTCAGCGTCGGGCCGAGCAGCCTGCGGACGTCGTCCACCTGGTCGGGTGTGGTGCGCACGTAGACCGTGCCGGCGTTGCCCTCGAACCCGAACGCCTCCTTGGCCGCTTCCCAGCCGACCAGCGCCGAACGGTCGATCTCCGGCGAGAGCGGCAGCGGGCCGAGAATGCCGACCACGGTGAACCACTGGCCGTCGATCCACAGCTGCACACCGGGCTCCTGCACGCCCAGGCGCGCGGCCGCGGTGCCCCCGAGCACCACCGACTTCTCCCCCGGCGACAGCCACCGGCCGGCGCGGACCTCGGCGTGCAGCACCGCGAGCAGGTCCTGTTCGGCGGCCTGCACCTGCAACCCGAGCGTGTCGCTGGCGGGCACCAGGTCGTTCTTGCGGACGCTCGCGGAGATCTTGCCCGTCGCGCTCGCCGCCGACACCGCGCCGATCCGCCTGGCCATCGGCACCGCGGTCTCCGGCAGCTTCGCGTCCTGGCCGAAGAAGTCCTGGCCGGGTGCGGCGGTGAGCAGGTTGGTGCCCAGCCTGGACATCTCCTCCCGCAACGCGGCGGCGCTGGAAGCGGGGATGCCGACGACCGCGACGACGGCGGCGATGCCGATCGCGATGCCCAGTGCCGACAGCACGGCGCGGACCGGGCGGGTCCTCATGCCGAAGAACCCGAGGCGCAGCAGGTCGATCACACGACCACCCCGTCGCGGACCTCGACCCGGCGCGGTGCCCACGCCGCGATGTCCCGGTCGTGGGTGATCATCACGATCGTCGTGCCGTCGGAGTTGAGGCTGTCCAGCAGCTCCAGCACGCCCGCGCCGTTCTTCGTGTCCAGGTTGCCGGTCGGTTCGTCGGCCAGCAGGATTCTCGGCGTGTTCACCACGGCCCGCGCGATCGCGACCCGCTGGCGTTCACCACCGGAGAGCTCGTGCGGCTTGTGCAGCGCCCGGTGGATCAGCCCGACCCGGTCCAGTGCGGACATCGCCATCGAACGCCGCTTCGAGCGCGGCACGCCGGCGTAGACGAGGCCGGAGGCCACGTTCTCGATGGCGGACAAGCCGTCCGTGAGGAAGAACTGCTGGAACACGAACCCGATCGTGCGGGCCCGCAGCGCCGAGAGCGCGTTGTCCGACAACGACGAGATGTCGTGGCCGTCGATCTCGACCCGGCCCGTCGTGGGCTTGTCGAGCGTGCCCATCAGGTGCAGCAGCGTCGACTTCCCCGAACCGGACGGTCCCACGATGGCGAGCATCTCCCCGCCCCCGACGGTCAGGGAGACGTCGCGCAGCGCCTGCACGCCACCGGGGTAGGTGCGGCTCGCGCGGTCGACGGTGATCACTCGGTGGTCACCACCTTCACACCCTCGCGCAGGCCGTCGCCCTGGACCTCGACCTGGCCCTTGGCGAAGATGCCGACGGTGACCGGGATGGTCCTGCCGTCGTCGGTGACGACGCCGTAGCCGCCCTCGGCCGACGCGAGCAGCGCGCCGATCGGCACCGCCAGGACGTCCTGCTTCTTCGCCACGGTGAACAGCGCCGTGACGTTGGCGGTCTCGACGCCTTCCGCGGCAGCGGGGTCGTCGACGGAGATCGTCAGCACGATCTTGGCCTTCTGACCCTGGTTGGGGTCGCCCGCCGTGCGGGTGATGCCGGTGATCGTGCCGGTGGTGGGCTTGCCGCCGGTGATCGACAGCTCGACCTTCTCGCCCTGCTTGGCGAGGCGCTGCTTGGCCGTGTCCAGCTCGACGGTGACCGCGCGTTCGGTGCCGGTGACCTTCATCAGGTCACCGCCGGCGGGGGCGCCGAGCTGGGCGGTCAGCGCCGCGACCCGGATGGCGCCCGGCTGGACGACGACGTCGCCGGTGCCGAGCTTCCCGGTCTGCTCCAGGCCGTTGGCCTTCTGCCACTTCTTCAACGCCGTGGCGGTGTAGTAGGTGAACTTCTCATCCGGAGTGCCGAAGTCCTTGTACCCCAACGCGGCGAGGTTCTCCTCCACCACCTTGACGTCGGGTCCGTTCGACATGCCCTGTTCGAGGTCGCGGTAGAGCGGCAACGAACCGTAGAACAGCGGCACCGGCTTGGCGTCCGCGTGGAACACCGGCTTGCCCTGCTCGATGACGGCACCCTGGTTCGGCAGCCCGGTGACGGTGCCGCCCTTCCGGCTCGCCAGACCGCGCTCGGCACCGAAGCCGAGCTGGCCGGTCAGCTGCTGCTGGTCGGCGAGGTCCGTCCGCTTCACCGGCACCGTCTTCGCCGGGTCGTTCCGCAGCGGTGCGGCGCCTGCCTGGTCGGCCGCGACCCTCGTGAGGACCACGACCCCGCCGGTGCCGAGCACCACCGCGGCGACGAGCGCGGCGACGACGACCTTCCTGTTGATGCGGCGGGTCATCCGACGGGCCTCGCCGCGACCATGCCCTCACCGAGGCCGCAGTCCTTCATGTCCTGCTTGACCTTGTCGTTCTCCAGGTCGGGGAGCTCGATCGTGTCGGTGGGGCCGCCGCCCTCGAACTGCGGGTCCGGCCAGTTGTAGCCCCTGTCGCGCATGCACTTCGCCTGCTGGCGCAGCTTGTCCTGCTCCTCGGGCGACGGCGGCTTGAGCTCGCCGCCGTTGGGCAGGTGCTGCTTGCAGGCCTCGTGGGCGGTCTTCATCTTGTCCTGGTCGAGTGCGACGCCGTCCTCGCCGCCGATCGCGATGCCGACGCGGCCGTCGTCCTGCGGGTCCGGCATGTTGATGCCGTTCTCCCGCATGCACTGGGCGAACTCGACCATGTCGCCCCTCTTCTGGTCGTTCTGGGCGGCCGGTTGTTCTTCCGTCCCGCAGGCGCTCAACGCGAGGAGCAGCCCCAGCAGCACAGCGGTGGTGGTCTTCATGGCGACAGGTCTACGGAGGACGTCATTCGACGGCGTTAAGCGAAAGGCTTTATCCAGTGCTTATGCCCCGTTCGCGGAGACTGTGCGGCATGCGTGTGCTGGTGGTCGAGGACGAACGGCTGCTCGCGGACACGGTCGCCGAGGGCCTGCGCCGGTTCTCGATGGCGGTCGACGTCTGCTACGACGGGGAGGCGGCCCTCGAACGCGTGGGCGTGCACGCCTACGACGTGGTGGTGCTCGACCGGGACCTGCCGCTGGTGCACGGCGACCAGGTGTGCGGGGCCGTGCACGCCCGCGGTGGTGAGGCGCGGGTGCTGATGCTGACCGCGGCGGCCGAGGTGGACGACCGGGTCGCCGGACTGGGGCTCGGTGCCGACGACTACCTGACCAAGCCGTTCGCGTTCGCCGAGCTGGTGGCACGGGTGCAGGCGCTGGGACGGCGGGCGCGGCCCGCGTTGCCGCCGGTGCTCGAACGCGCGGGCGTGACGCTGGACCTGCCGCGGCACCAGGCGTCGCGGGACGGGCGGTTCCTGCCGCTCTCACCCAAGGAGTTCGCGGTGCTGGAGGTGCTGATGCGGGCGGAGGGCACCGTCGTGAGCGCGGAGGAGCTGCTGGAGAAGGCGTGGGACGAGCACGCCGACCCGTTCACCAACGCCGTGCGGGTGGCGGTGATGACGCTGCGCCGCAAGCTGGGCGCACCGCAGGTCATCGAGACCGTGCCCGGTGCCGGCTACCGGTTCGGCCCGTGACGCTGCGGACCAGGCTGACGGCCTGGTACGCGGGGGTGTTCCTGATCGCGGGCGTCGCGCTGGTCGGGCTGAACTACTGGCTGCTCGCGGACTGGTTCCTGCCCGCCGACGGGGTCGCGCTGGCCACGCAGGGGATGGTGACGCGGCCACTGGAGGTGGAGCCGGTGCAGCAGACGGTGGACGTGACCAGGCTGCCCGCGGACGCCGTGGTCATGACGGCCGCGGCGGTCAAGACCGACGTCATGGGCACCGTGCTGTGGCAGTCCGCCATCGCGCTGGTGGTCGCCGCCGTGCTGGCCGCCGGGCTGGGCTGGGTGGTGGCCGGGCGGGTGCTGGCGCCGTTGCACGAGATCACCACGACCGCGCACCGGCTGGAGGCGACCCGGCTCGACCAGCGGATCGAGCTGGAGGGCCCGCCGGACGAGCTCAAGGAGCTCGCGGACACCTTCGACGGCATGCTCGACCGGCTCGCCTCGTCGTTCGACAGCCAGAAGCGGTTCGTCGCGAACGCCTCGCACGAGCTGCGCACCCCGCTGGCCGTGCAGCGGACCCTGATCGAGGTGGCGCTGGCCGACCCGGACGTCACCGAGGAGACGCGCAGGCTCGGCGCGCACCTGCTCGACACGAACGAGCGGAGCGAGAAGCTCATCGACGGGCTGCTGGTGCTCGCGCGGAGCGACCGCGGGCTCACCACGCGTGAGCTGGTGTGGCTCGACGAGGTCGTGGAGGACGAAATCGAGGCGTGCGCGGCACTTTCCGCCGAGAAAAAGGTCACGTTTGCGGTTCGGACACGCAGGTATCTGGTCGACGGCGACCCCGTCCTACTTGCCCAGCTCGTCGGCAACCTGGTGCGCAACGCGGTGCTCTACAACGAGCCGGGCGGGTCCGTCACGGTAGAGCTTGATCAAGACCTCGTCGTCGCGAACACCGGTCCCACCGTGCCTGCGCAGGCGGTACCCGGTTTGTTCGAGCCCTTTCGACGTCTGCGCGACCGCACGGGCACGGCCGGATCGGGCCTCGGGCTGTCGATCGTGCAGTCCGTGGCGAAGGCGCACGGCGGCTCGGCGAAAGCTCGTCCGAACGGGGGAGGAGGGCTGGTGGTCCAGGTGAACCTTCCGGAAACCGGCGTGCGGCAGGGCCCGTGAACTGGCAAGATCACGTAAAGATATCGGCGAGTCTCCCACCTCTTGGCGGCTCGTTGTCTTAACGTTCTTCGCTGGCGAGGTGCAGATTCAGGGAGGCCACGATGCGAGCGCTGCGAGTCATCGGGCTCGACGAGGACGGCAAGTCCGTCATCCTCGAGGACCCCGAAAACCGCGGCGAGCGCTTCAAGCTCCCCGCCGACGAGCGCCTGCGGGCGGCACTGCGCGGTGACCTGGCCCGTCTCGGCCAGATGCAGATCGAGTCGGGCGAGGCCCAGATGCGGCCGCGCGAGATCCAGGCCCGCATCCGCGCCGGCGAGTCGATCGAGCAGGTCGCCGCTGCCGCCGGGCTGCCCACGCACCGCGTCGAGCGCTTCGCCTACCCCGTGCTCCTGGAGCGGTCGCGCACGGCCGACATGGCCCAGCGCGCGCACCCGGTGCGCGAGGACGGGCCGGACGTCCAGACGCTGGGCGAGGTCGTCGCGCACTCCTTCGGGCTGCGCGGCCACGACCTGAGCGACACGTCGTGGGACTCGTGGCGTGGTGACGACGGCCGCTGGATCGTGCAGCTGCACTGGAAGACCGGTCGTTCGGACAACCGCGCGCACTGGGCGTTCCACCCCGGTGCGCAGGGCGGCACGGTCACGGCGCTGGACGAGGCCGCGGTCGACCTGATGGACCCGAACCCGAACCGCACGCTGCGCACGGTGCGGCCGGTGACGCAGCTGGCCCGGCAGGCGCTGGAGGCGGCTCCGGTGATCATCGGCCCCGGTCCCGTGGTGGACGAGCCGGTCGCACCCGCACCGCCGGCACCGGTGGTGGAGAAGCCCGCGCAGGAGGACCTGCCCGAGCCGGAGCCCGTTCCGGCCCAGGCGACGGACTCCCCCGCCACCGCGGTGGCGGAACCAGAGGCACCCGCGGCGGAGAAGCCGGTCCGCAAGGACGCTCCGCCCAAGAGGGGGAAGAAGAACCACCCCATCGTGCCGTCGTGGGAAGACGTTTTACTCGGCGTGCGGTCGAACCGCTGACTGAAGGGCCGACGCCGTCATGGGACGTCGTGTCGCGCTGGCTGCCGGAGTGGGTGCACTCCTCGGGCTGGTCTGGTGGGGGGTGTTCGGACTCATCGCGTCCGGCGCCGTCTGCACGAAGGACGACTACGGGTGCCTCGGCACCGCCGTCATGACCGTGCCGGTGTTCACGGTCGTGGCGTCGGTGCTGGGGTGGCTCGCGCTGCGCGCGGTGAAGCTGGCCCGGCCGTGGCTGGCCGTGCCTGCGGTGGTCATGGCCGTGGCGACGACGGTGTTCTTCGCGCTCGGGTTCTTCTGGGCGGCCGTGCCGATCTTCGCCGTGTTCTTCGCGCTGGCCGCGGTGCTCACCACCCCGCCGCGGTCGTGAAGGTGTTGTGGAGGTTCCGTGCACAACGGCCTGACCAGGTGCTTGATCAGGTAGTCCTGGGCGCATGGTGGTGCGCGTGGTCGTGGGGCGGTGACCGGAGCGGTCGTCGGCGCGGGTTTTCTGGTGACGCTGCACCAGCTTCCGTCCAGGGGTCCGGCCTACCTGGTGTTCGCGGCGATCCCGGTGCTGTTCGCGTTCTGGACGTTCGTGGCCGGTGTGCTGATCGCCGGCGGGTTCCGGCTGGGGCGGCAGGAGCGCGGCTGGTGGGCGACCGGGATCGGCAGCGGGCTGTGGGTCGTGGTGGTCGTGTCGCTGGTGATGGCGCGGACGTTCTCGAAGCACGCCTACCCGCAGTACGCCGAGACCGCGTTGATCCTCGTGCCGTGTGTGGCCTACGCGCTCGCGGCGCTCTTCACATCGAGACGTCCCGTGGAGTCACACAGCTGAAAGGTGTGGGACGGCCACTGCCAGGGGTACCCGTCGGCAGGTTTTTCGGGTCCCCACGAGCGATTACGGTGGCAGGCGTGACAGAACAGAGCACCGCGGGCAAGACGGGCAAGGCGGGGCGCCGGTTGTTGCTGCGCGTCGTCCTGTCGATGGCCGTCGGCGCCGGGCTGGTGCTCGGCTGGACGTGGGCCTACGAGGGCGGCGTGCTCAAGTCGTGGCTCGACAGCCAGTCGATGTCGGAGTTCCTGCTGCTGGTGCTGGTCGGGCTGCCGCTCGCGCTGGTGTCGTCGCTCGTGCTCGCCGGCCCGGTGCTGTGGGTGTTCGGGGTGCGGCCGGTGTGGCCGGTCATCCTGCTCGGGCCGGTGCTGCTCGGCATCGGGCTGTACCTCAAGGTGCACGAGCCGCTGCTCGCGTGGTTCTCGAACCGGCACCACGCCGAGGCGCTGCTCGCGGCCGTGGCCTACGGGCTCGTGGCGTTGTTCACGTTCAAGAAGGCGTAGGCACCTCGTCCAGCAGGTGCAGGTCCCAGCCCTCGCGCTCGCACCAGTCCTCCGCCTCCTCGCGGGAGAGGACCGCCGCGTGCTTCGGGCGCTGGCCGCCGAGGTGGTCCCAGCCGTCGGGCGCCAGGACGTAGTTCACCCCATCGCGTGATGCGATGAGCCGTCCGTGTGGAAACGCCATCGTCTGCTGGGTGCGCAGAAACCGCGTCATGGTGGTCATCGTGCCCTTGACCTCGACCTATGTCGAGCCGGGAGGGTCGGGGCAGCGAAAAACCGGATGCTGAGTGTCGGTGCTCCTTCGTACTGTCGAGGAACACCAAGAGGGGGCTCATCGCGTGAGCGATCAACGAAACACGACGATCAGGACGTTGCGGAGGTTGTGGCCGTACGTGCGGCCGTACCGCGCGCGGATGACCGTCGTGCTGACGGCGACGATGCTCGCGATGCTGTGTGGGCTCGGCATCCCGTTGCTCACCCAGCGCATCGTCGACGGACCCATCCAGAACAAGGAGACCGCGGTCCTGCCGTGGCTGATCCTGGGCGTGCTGGTGCTCGGGCTCGGCGAGGCGGGCCTGTTCTACGTGCGGCGCAAGCTCGCGGCGCGACCCGCCGCCGAGGTCGAGGCCGCCATGCGCGCCGACCTCTACCGGCACCTGCAGCGGTTGCAGGTCTCGTTCCACGACCGGTGGCAGTCCGGTCAGCTGCTGTCCCGCGCCACGAACGACCTGAGCACCATCAGGCGGTTCGTGGCGTTCGCGATCGTGTTCCTGATCGTCAACTCCGTGGTCATCGTCATTGGCATGGGGATCATCGCGTTCCTGTCGCCGTGGCTGGTCGTCGTGTCGTTGTGCGGCGCGCTGCCGTTGATCGTCATCTCGTACTTCTTCGAGGCGAAGTTCAAGGTCGTCGCGCGCAAGGCGCAGGACCAGGCGGGCGACCTGACCACGACGGTCGAGGAGTCGGTGCTCGGCATCCGGGTGCTGAAGGCCTTCGGGCGCGGCCCGGAGCTCTCGAAGCGGTTCCTGGCGCAGGCCCGTGAGCTGCGCGGGACCGAGCTGAACAAGATCTCGATCCTGGCCGCGCTGTGGTCGGTGCTGATCGTGCTGCCGGAGCTTTCCATCGCGGGCATGCTCGCGGTCGGCGCGGTCGGCATCGTGAACGGCTGGCTGACCGTCGGTGCGCTGGTGGCGGCGGTGGCGGTCAGCGCGTACCTGCGGTGGCCGATCGACTCGATCGGCTGGCTGCTCGCCGAGACGAACCAGGCGGCGGCCGCCGCCGAGCGCTACTGGGAGGTCCGCGACGTCGAGGTGACGATCAGCGGGCCGGAGCGGCCGGTGTCGCTGCCGGAACCGGTGCGCGGGCACGTGCGGTTCGAGGACGTGCGCTTCGCGTTCGAGGACGGCCGCGAGGTGCTCGCCGGTGTCGACCTCGACCTGCGGCCGGGCGAGACGCTGGCGCTGGTCGGCGCGACCGGGTCGGGCAAGACGACGCTGACGGCGCTCGTGCCGCGGCTGGCGGACGTGACCGGTGGCCGCGTGACGATCGACGGCGTGGACGTGCGGGACCTGTCGCTGGAGGAGCTGCGGCGAGTGGTCGGCACGGCGTTCGAGGAGCCGGTGCTGTTCTCCGCGTCGGTGACCGAGAACGTGGCGCTGGGCGTGCCGGACGTCGACGAGGACCGGGTGCGCGAGGCGTTGCGGGTGGCGAAGGCCGAGGAGTTCGTGGACGCGCTGCCGTGGGGGCTCGCGACGCGGATCGGTGAGCAGGGGCTGTCGTTGTCCGGTGGGCAGCGGCAGCGGCTGGCGCTGGCCCGCGCGGTCGTCGGCAGGCCGGCGGTGCTGGTGCTGGACGACCCGCTGTCGGCGCTGGACGTGCACACCGAGGCCGAGGTCGAGGCGGCGCTGCGGCGGGTGCTGCACGGCGTGACGGCGCTGGTGGTCGCCCACCGCCCGTCCACGGTGCAGCTGGCCGACCGGGTGGCGTTGCTGGTCGACGGCCGGATCGCCGCGGTCGGGTCGCACCGGGAGCTGCTGGAGACGAACGACGAGTACCGGCGCCTGCTGTCCAGCACGGACGACGAACTGGTGGAAGAGGAGGTGGCGTCGTGAGCGACGTGGTCGTGCAGCAACAGCGGGAAGAAGAGTGGCGCGGCGTCGCCGCCGAGGAGATCGAGGAGCTGTCGCACTCGACGGGGCTGCGGTTGCAGGCCCGGTCGCGGCGGCTGCTCGGCTCGCTGCTGCGCCCGCACGTCGGCCGCGCCTCGGTCGCGGTCGCGGCGGTCGTCGGCGGCAACCTCGCGAACCTCGCGGGCCCGCTGCTGATCGCCGCGGCGATCGACAAGGGCATCCCGGCCGCCGTCGACGGCGGCACGTCGATCCTGGTGTGGTGCGTCGCCGGGTACGCGATGTGCGCGGTGCTGATGACGTTCCTGCGCTGGGCGTTCCTGCGGGTGTCCGGCCGGGTCGGCCAGGACCTGCTGCTCGACCTGCGCGGACGGATCTTCCGGCACTCGCAGCGGCTGTCGGTCAGCTTCCACGAGTCGTACACGTCCGGCAAGGTCATCTCCCGCCTGACCAGCGACGTCGACGCGATGCAGGACCTGCTCGAAGAGGGCCTCGACAGCCTGTTCAACGCGGCGCTGTCCGTGGTGGGCATCGCGGTCGTCCTGCTGTGGCTCGACGCACCGCTGGCCGCGGTCGTGCTGGCGGGCTTCCTGCCCGCGTACCTGATCTGGCGCTGGTTCCGCCGCCGTTCGATGGAGGCCTACCGCGGCACCCGCGGTGCCATCGCCAAGATCATCGTGCAGATCGTCGAGTCGATGAACGGCATCCGCGCGGTGCAGGCGTTCCGCCGCCAGCCGCGCAACGAGCAGATCATGACGGGCCTGAACGCCCGGTACCGCGACGCGAACACCGACGCGCTGGGCGTGATGGCCGCGTTCACCGCGACGATCCGCGTCATCGGCAACGTGTCGCTGGCCGTGGTGCTGGCGTGGGGCGCGTACCGGGTGACGTCCGGTTCGCTGGAGCTGGGCGTGCTCGCCGCGTTCACCCTGTACCTGCGCCGCTTCTACGACCCGTTCGACGAGCTGGCGATGTTCGCGAACTCCTACTCCGCGGCCGCGGCCGCGCTGGAGAAGATCTCCGGTGTCCTGGAGGAGGAACCGTCGGTGCCGGAACCCGCGTCCCCGGTGGCCCTGCCGCACGCACGCGGCGCGATCCGGTTCGCCGACGTGGAGTTCACCTACCCCGGTTCCGCGCGGATGGTGCTGCCGAAGTTAACGCTGGACGTGCCGGCCGGCCAGACCGTGGCACTGGTCGGCGCGACCGGTGCCGGCAAGACCACCCTGGCCAAGCTCGTGGCCCGCTTCTACGACCCGTCGGCGGGCGCCGTGCAGCTCGACGGCGTGGACCTGCGCTCCCTGGCGGACGAGGACCTGCGCCGCGCGGTGACGATGGTGACCCAGGAGAACTTCCTGTTCTCCGGCTCGGTCGCCGACAACATCGCCCTCGGCCGCCCCGAGGCCTCCCGCGCCGAGATCGAGGCAGCGGCAGCGGAGGTGGGCGCACACGAGTTCATCGCAGCCCTCCCCGGCGGCTACGACACCGACGTGCGCAAACGCGGCGGCCGCCTCTCCGCGGGCCAACGCCAGATGGTCGCCTTCGCGCGCGCCTTCCTGGCAAATCCCGCGGTCCTGGTCCTCGATGAGGCAACATCGTCGCTGGACGTCCCGACCGAACGCGCCGTCCAGGCCGCCCTGGAAACCGTCCTGGCCGACCGGACCGCGTTCATCATCGCCCACCGCCTGTCCACGGTCCTGATCGCCGACCGCGTCCTGGTCGTGGACGGTGGCATTGTGGTGGAAGACGGCTCCCCCGCGGAGCTGATCGGTGAGCGGGGCCGGTTCGCGGCCCTGCACACGGCCTGGCGCGACTCGCTCGCGTAGCGGCCTGGGTCGCGTTCGCGCCAATGGGGATCTGGCGCGAACGCGATCCCACGACGGCGGCTGGGCCGCCTGGCGGGCGGCGTTCGAAGGCCTTGGCGGTCGCCTGCGGTGGGCCAGGAGCCCCCGGCTGTCGCCTTGAGAGCAGGGCCGGGGTGGGCCCGTCGCCTGCCGCGTTGCCACCAGGACTGGGCTGAGCCCGGACCATGCCGGTCCGTCTCGCTTCGCTCAACCGGCTCCGCCGGTGTCACCAGGCGGAAAGCGGCCGGCTTCCATCGAACAGCGCGGTCGATCGTTCTCCCCGCCCTCCCCCGTCCGATAGGTTCTGCGACGTAACCACCGGAGGAGGGGTTCGTGGAGTTGCGAGTTCGGGACGGCCGCGCCGTGCTCGCCGGGGAGGACGAGACCGGCGAGCGTGAGGTCGACCCGCACAGCCTGCCCCTCGGCGCTGATCTGGCCGAGGCACTGCACGAGTGGGCGAAGGTCGCCGATGCCGTCGTGCGGACCGAGACGCCTGCGGACGGGGTGGCCAGTGCGCTGGTCGCGCGGCGGGGCAAGCAGCTCGCGGGCAGACTCGCGGCGGTCATGAACACGCCGGTGCGGTACACGGACCCGGTGAGCGGCGAGCAGGTCAGCGTCGACGCGCCCGAGGAGGCGGTGGCGGAGCAGACCGTGCAGACGGTGGTGGAGGACCGGGAGGAAGAGCCGGAGCCGACGCCGTGGGGGACGGGGCTGACGGTCAGCTTCATCACGGCCGCCATCGTCACGGTCACGGTCGTGTCGTTGTCGCTCGGGCTGGGTGAGACGAGCCGGTGGCTGGCGCTCATCGCCAACGTGCTGGTGGTGGGTGGCTTGGCGCCGAGTGTGTGGCTCGGCCGCAAGGTGCCGGTGTGGCGGTGGGTGTCCTACGGCGTGGTCACCGGGGTGCTGGTGGCCTGGGTCGTGCTGATCCTGACGCTGCTCTAGAGGAGCGCGTAGAAGGCGACGGCGCCGGCGGTGGCCACGTTCAGGGAGTCCACGCCGGACGACATCGGGATGCGGACGGCGAGGTCGGCCGCAGCGATGGCCTCGTCGGTGAGGCCCGGGCCCTCCGAGCCGAGGAGGACGGCGACGCGGCGGCCGCGCAAATTGGCGTCTGCAAGATGCAGGGCAGCGGGGCGTGGCGTGAGGGCGGCAACTGTATAACCCTTTTGCCTCAACATGTTCAGCGTCACGGGCCACTGATCCGTGGTAGCGAACGGGACGCGCAGGACGTGGCCCATCGAGACGCGCACGCTGCGGCGGTAGAGGGGATCGCTGCAGCCGGGGCCGAGGACGACGCCGTCGATGCCGAGCGCGGCGGCGTTGCGGAAGATCGAGCCGAGGTTCTCGTGGTCGCCGACGCCCTCCAGGACGGCGAGGCGCTGGGCGCCGTCGGTCAGGGTGTCCAGGTCCACGGCGGGAGCGCGGTCGGCGGCGGCCAGCACACCGCGGTTCAAGTGGAAACCGACGACCGACGCCATAACCTCCGCTGACGTCACGTAAGCAGGAACGTCCAGCTCAGAGAGGTCGAGCGCCTCAACGCGGCGGCGCACGCCGAGCAGTCCGCGCACGGGGTACGGGGAGGCCAGCAGACGTTCCACCACGACCACGCCCTCGGCGATCACGAGACCGCGCCCACCCGGCCGGTCGGGCCTGCGGTCGGCCGTCGACAGGTCGCGGAAGTCGTCCAGCCGGGGGTCCGCGGGGTCGTTGATCTCGATCACTGTTGCCACGCGGGAAGTTTTGCACCCGGCTCGTCGTGGAACAGGCCGGGTAGTCCGGAGGGCGGAACGCCGCACGCCCGACCAGGGGATGATCGCTGGTTGTTACCCCGACGTGACAGAGAGCACCGATTTGGGCGATGTCAACGAGGTTACCGCTGTGTCAAGTTGGGCGTTCCGCCTGGCCCGCGCCCACCGGCGCCGAGCGAAGGGGTAGCGGCATGGGAAGTGAAGTGTCCAGCCGCACGTTCACCAGAGACGATCGTCAGCGTTACCGCTCGAAGATGCAGCGGAGTCTGGACGCCTTGGCGACGATGCTCGCAGAAGACACGTTCTCCTTTCCCCGTCAGCAGATGGGTCTCGAGATCGAGCTGAACCTCGTCGACGACGCGATGCGGCCGGCGATGACGAACTCCGAGGTGCTCGAGAAGATCGACGACCCCTCCTACACCTTGGAGCTGGGGCAGCAGAACCTGGAGATCAACGTCCCGCCGCGCGAGCTGGCCGGCGGTGAGATGCTCGGCCTGGAGGAGGAGCTGCGCACCTCGCTCGACAACGCCGACGCCAAGGCCAACGACGTCGGCGCCAACCTCGCCATGATCGGTGTGCTGCCCACGCTGAGGGAACGGCACTTCGACCGGAAGTGGCTCTCGGAGAGCCCGAGGTACGCGCTGCTCAACGACACCATCTTCGCCGCACGCGGCGAGGAGATGGTGCTGCACATGGAAGGCCCGGCGATGCCGGGCAAGGGCCCGGAGAAGCTCCTGACCTACGCGGAGTCGATCCTGCCCGAGGCGGCGTGCACGTCGGTGCAGCTGCACCTGCAGGTGGAACCGACCGACTTCGCCGCGCACTGGAACGCGGCGCAGTGCCTGGCCGGGGTGCAGGTCGCCATCGCGGCGAACTCCGCGTTCCTGCTGGGCAAGGCGCTCTGGCACGAGACGCGCATCCCGCTCTTCCAGCAGGCCACCGACACGCGCCCGGACGAGCTCAAGAACCAGGGCGTCCGCCCGCGCGTGTGGTTCGGTGAACGGTGGATCACGTCGATCTTCGACCTGTTCGAGGAGAACGTGCGCTACTTCCCCAGCCTGCTGCCGGAAACCGACGACGAGGACCCGATCGAGAGCCTCGAAGCCGGTGGTGCGCCACGGCTTTCCGAGCTGCGCCTGCACAACGGCACGATCTGGCGCTGGAACCGGCCCGTCTACGACGTCGTCGACGGCGTGCCGCACCTGCGCGTGGAGAACCGGGTGCTGCCGGCGGGCCCGACGGTCCTCGACACGATGGCGAACGCCGCGTTCTTCTACGGGACCCAGCGCGCGCTCACCGCACAGGAACGTCCACTGTGGACGCAGATGTCGTTCCAGGCGGCCGAGGAGAACCTCTACACCGGCGCACGCCACGGCATGAACGCCCAGCTGTACTGGCCGGGCATCGGCTGGATCCCGCCGGACGAGCTGGTGCTGCGCCGGCTGCTGCCGATGGCGCACGAGGGGCTGCGCGACTGCGGTGTCTCCGACGAAGCTCGCGAACGCTACCTCGGCGTGATCGAGCAGCGTTGCCTCGCCCGCCGCACCGGGTCGTCGTGGCAGCGGGAAACCGTTGCGCTGCTGGAGGAACGCGGCATGTCGCGGGAGGCCGCGCTGTCCGGGATGCTCAAGCGGTACATGGAGCTGATGCACGCGGGCGAGCCCGTGCACTCGTGGCACGTCGGGTAGGTCCGCACCGGTCGTCCCCTGTGGCCGGCGTCAACGGCGCCGCCGGCCACGAGCACCGCATCGACTAGCGGCGGCGGCCCGCCTTCAGCGGCGCGACGTCGGCGCCGTCGTGCGAGATCCGGCACTCCTCCGGCGTCACGGCCTCGACGGCCAGGGTCAGCTCGCCCTTCACCCCCGTGTAGATCGACTCGCCGCGCGAGGCCAGCGAGGCGTGCACGCGGTTGGAGTCGGTGAAGTCGCGCTCGTCCTTCACCCGCTTCTTGCCGGTCTCCTCCGGGCGCGTCGCGCTGCGCAGGTTGACCTCGAGCCAGGCGGCCACCTCGGCGGGCGAGGTCAGCACCTCCTCCGGCGTGCGCTCCAGGCGGACCTGGCGAGGAGAGGCGTGGTCGAGCGAAGTGTGCTCCACATAGGCGTGCCAGTGGGTGTTGCGCATCGACCAGGTCTGTTCGACCGGCCAGTCCTCCTCGGTGGTCATGCTCCTATCTTCCACCCTTAGCGCGTGGAAACGTGAGGAGGTCACGCACGTTGATCTCGCGGTCCACCCGCACGGCCGAAGCGAGCCGCCGGTCGTGGGTCACCAGCAGCAACGTCCCCTCGTAGGTGTCCAGGGCCTGTTCGAGCTGCTGGATGGCCGGCAGGTCCAGGTGGTTGGTCGGCTCGTCGAGCACCAGGCAGTTCGTCCCGCGCGCCTGCAGCAGCGCCAGGCCCGCGCGGGTGCGTTCGCCCGGTGAGAGCTCACGGGCGGGGCGCAGCACGGCGTCCGCGCCCACCCGGAACTTCGCCAGCAGCGTGCGCACCTCGACGTCCTCCAGGCCCGTCGCGTCGGCGACGATCCGCAGCACGGGCGTGCCGGAGCTGAACTCGGCGCGCAGCTGGTCCACCTCGCCGACGACGACGCCCGGCCCGATCGAGCGTTCGCCGCTCACGAGCGGGATGCGGCCGAGCAGGGCGCCCAGCAACGTCGACTTGCCCGTGCCGTTCGGGCCGGTGATCCGCCACCGCTCCCCCGCGCCGATCGTGAGGTCGACCGGTCCGAGCGTCACGTCGCCGCGGCTCACGACGGCCTGGCGCAGCGTGAACGCGACCGAGCTGCCCCGTCCCGCGCTCGGCAGGGTGAGGCGCAGCTCCCAGGCCTCGCGGGGTTCCTCGACCTCCTCCAGCCTCGCGAGCCGCCGGTCCACAACGGACGCCTTCGCGCCGAGCGACTCCGCGGCGCGCTTGCGGCCGGCCCGGACGTTGCGGTCCGGTTCGTCGTTCAGCGCCTTGGCGTTCGTGGCCCGGCGGGCGCCCTTGCGCGACCACTCCCTGGTCTGCCGCGACCGCTGCACGAGCGAGTCGCGCTGGGCCGTGTAGCTCTCGTACTCCTCGTGCGCACGCCGTTCCGCGTTCGCCCTCTCCTCGACGTAGGCGTCCCAGCCGCCGCCGAACACGGTGAGGCCGTGGGTGAACTCGTCGAGCTCGGCGATCTCGGTCGTGGTGCGCGCCAGGAACTCCCGGTCGTGGCTGACGAGCACGACCGCGCCCGGATGGCCGTTCACGTGCGCCTCCAGGAGGTCGAGCCCGTCGGCGTCCAGGTCGTTGGTCGGTTCGTCGAGCAGCAGCACGTCGGCGCGCGTGAGCAGCACCGCCGCCAGCCGCAGCCGCGCCTGCTGGCCACCGGACAGCTCGTCCGGCGCACGGCCGTCGAGCAGGTCGGCGGGCAGGCCGAGGCGCTGGCACACGGCCTCCGCGCGGTCGTCGAAGTCACCGGCACCGATGGCGGTCCAGTGGTCGAGCGCGTCCGGGTAGTCCGCGCCGCCGCCCGCGGCCAGCTGCTCGGCCGCGCGCTGCAGCCACGCCTCCGCGGGCGCGACGCCGGTGCGGCGGGCGAGGTGGTCGCGCAGGGACTCCCCGGCCACGGGGAGGGTCTCCTGCGTCAGGTGCGCGACCGTCCCGGTGGCCGAGACGGTTCCGGTCTCCGGCGGGAGCTCCCCCGCGAGCAGGCGGAGCAGCGTGGACTTGCCGACACCGTTGGGTGCGATCAGGCCGACGCGGTCACCAGGCGAAACATCGAGATCAACCTCCGAGATCACGGTCCTCGGACCGAACGACAGCGAAATCTTCCTGGCTGTCAGCACGGACACGCTCACGACGCTACCGGCCGCGGCAACTGGTTAACTGGACCTTGTTGCTAGTAGATTGCAAGAACCAAGAGATTGCAATTGGAGAGATGACATGGCCCAGTACGTGCTGCCGGATCTCGACTACGACTACGGCGACCTGGAGCCGGCGATCATCGGCGAGATCAACGAGCTGCACCACGGCAAGCACCACGCGGCCTACGTGAAGGGCGCGAACGACACGCTGGAGCAGATCGAGGAGGCCCGCGACAAGGAGGCCTTCGGGTCGATCGTCGGACTGGAGACGACGCTCGCGTTCCACCTGGCCGGCCACGCGCTGCACCAGGTGTGGTGGAAGAACCTGAGCCCGAACGGCGGCGACAAGCCGGTCGGCGAGCTCGCCGCCGCCATCGACGAGCACTTCGGCTCGTTCGACAAGTTCCGCGCGCAGCTCAACGCCGCCGCGTCGTCCATCCAGGGTTCCGGCTGGGGCGTCCTCGCGTGGGAGCCGATCGCCCAGAAGCTGATCACGTTGCAGCTCAAGGACCACCACTCGAACCTGTCGATCGCGGTCACGCCGCTGCTCGCGTTCGACATCTGGGAGCACGCGTACTACCTGCAGTACCGCAACCTCAAGGCCGACTACATCAGCGCGCTGTGGAACGTCGTCAACTGGGAGGACGTCTCCGCGCGCTTCGAGGCGGCGCGCACCGGCCGCAACGGCCTGCTGCTGCCCTGACGCTTCGGCGGTGGATGCTCCGACAAGCCCCCGCTGCCGAACACGACGAGGCCCCCGCTCTGCCCAGAGCGGGGGCCTCGTCCGTTCCCGAACTGACTGCCGCTCCCACCACGAAGCGACGATAGTTAGGTTAGCCTAACTTCTCCTTCTTGGGAAGTCCTCCGCACCAGACCCCGCGCGACCAGCTCGACCACGGTCGCGACGGCTGCCACCTCGACCGCGAGCAGGGCGAGCAGCACGAGCAGCTGCAACGCGCCCGCCTGCCACACCGGTGCCCCGCCCAGCAGCATGCCGACGAACGCGCCGGGGAGGGTGACCAGCCCGACCGTCCTGGTCTGGTCGAGCGGCGGCAGCAGCGCCTCGGCGGCGGGCTGGCGGACGAGGAACCGGACCGCCACCGGCTCGGCGAACCCGAGCGCCAGCGCCGCCTCGTACTCGCCGTGCCGGTCCCTGAGCGTGTCGAGCGCTCTCCTGACCGCCAGGATCGTGGTGGTCATGGCGCCACCGATGAGGATGCCGCCGATCGGGATCAGGGCGATGCCCTTCACCGGCACGAGCCCCAGCCCGACCAGCAGGCCCAGCGCGGGAACCGTGCCGATCAGGACGGCCACCCCGACCCAGGCGCCCTGCCAGCCGGTCTTGGTGCGCGCGGCGGCCGTCGCGGTCGCCACCGTGGCCATCACGACGAGGAACGCGGCGGTGAGCCCCAGGTGGGTCAGGACGACCGTGATGACCGCGCTGACGGCGGCGAGCTGGAGCACGGCGCGGACGGCGGCCTTGACGAACGGCGCGGGCCTGGTGAGCCCCGTCGCCCACGCGACGCCGGCGGCCGCGGCCGTGAACACGAGGCAGACGACCAGCAGCCGGACCCAGTCAGTGGTGATGACCATGCACGGGATTTACCACCGGTCGCGGTGCGCGGCCACGAACGCCCCGAACGACCTGGGCGGATGCCCGGTGACGTCCTCGACCGCACTGGTCACCCGGTCCTCCGCGCCGCCCGCGATGGCCTCGTCCAGCGCGGCGAGCAACGCGGCGAACTCCGGTGGCAGGTGCTGCCCGAGCCGCTCGGCCAGCTCGGCCGCGGGGATCGAGCGGTGGCGAACCCGGACACCGGTCTGCTCGGTGATGATCGCGGCCGCCTCGGCGTACCCGAGCGCCTGCGGACCGGTCAGCACGTGCTCGGTGTTGTGCGCGTCTCCGGTGAGCGCCGCGACGGCCACGGCGGCGATGTCGCCGGCGTCGACGAAGGCGACCCGCCCGTCACCCGTGGCGGTGACGATCTCGCCCTGCCGCACGCCCTGCGCGACCGCGTGGTCGCCGAGGAAGTTCTGCATGAACCACGAGGGGCGCAGGACCGTCCACTCCGGGAGCTGCCGCACCAGCCGGGCGTTCGGGTCGTCCGGCAGCGCGGACGAGCTGAGGAGCACGACCCTGCGGTCACCAGATGCGGCGAGGAACCGCTCGACGTGCGGCGCGGGGTCGATCTCGCCGACGGGCGGGACGAGGTAGACGGCGTCGGTGCCCTCCAGCGCGGGCGCGAACGTCTCCGGCCGGTACCAGTCGAACCCGGTGCGGCGCGAGGCGATGCGCGGGTCTTCGAGCCGTTGTGCGACGCGGCTGCCGGTCGTGCCGGTGCCGCCGATGACGAGGACGGTCACGAGAGCTCCTCGACGGCCAGCGGGTTCCAGTAGTCGCGCCACTCGGCGATCTGCCCGTCCCGCTCGGTGATCACCACGACGTAGCGGTTGCGGAACGGCTTGCCGGAGGCCACGAGCTCTCCCCCGAGGTCGAACTCCGCCACGGTCACCGCCGGGTCGGCCGTCCGGTGCACCCGCTGCCAGAGCACCTCCCTGACGTCGATCATCTTCGGGTAGTCGCGCATGTAGTGGCGGACGCCCGCCCGGCCGGTGACCTCCCTCGGCCAGCCCTCCGGCGCGAACGGGAACTCCATCCGCCCGTCCTCGGCCCACAGCCCGGCGAACCCGGCCATGTCCTTCTTGATCAACAGGTCAAGCGCTCGGTCCAGCACGACGCCCCTCCGGATAGGACGATACGGTTTCGTCTCGTCCTACATTAGACGGGACGGGACCGTATCGTCCACACTGAGGGCGTGACCAAACGCGCCCCCACCGGAGCAGCCGTCCTGCAACCGCACGTCACCGCCGCGATCTCCGAGGCGGTGCTCGACGAGCTGGCCGCGTCCGGCTACGGCCGGCTGTCCATGGAGGCCGTCGCCAAACGCGCAGGCGTCGGCAAGAGCGCGCTGTACCGGCGCTGGCCGTCCAAGCAGGACATGGTGATCGCCGTACTGGCGGAGCTGAGCGTGCCCGCGGCCGAGGTGCCGCAGACCGGCACGTTGCGAGCTGACCTGCGCGCGATGCTGCAGGCCGTGCACGACTGGCTGGCGCACCACCGGATCTCGGCGATCCTGCCGGACCTGATCGCCGAGGGCGGGCGCAACCCGGTGCTGGCGGACGCCATCGCCGTCGGCGTGGGACAGCCGCGGCGCGACATCGCGTCGGTGACGCTGACGCGGGCGGTGGACCGCGGGGAGCTGCCAGCCGACCTCGACGTCGACGTGGCGCTGGACGTGCTGGCGGGGCCGATCTACTGGCGGCTGGTGGTGCGGCACGCGCCGGTGGACGACGGGTACCTCGACGGGCTGACCGAGTTCCTGCTGCGGTCGCTGGGCGCGAGCTAGTCCCGGACTAGGCGTCGTCGAGGCCCTGCTGCGCCCCGCGTGATCCGCGCCTCGCCGCCCCGCGTTGCCAGTAGAAGACTCCGTACCCGATGATCCCGAGCAGACCGCCGCACAGGGTCGTCCAGAGCAGGGTGCTGTTCGAGCGGTCGACGACGAGCACCACGAGAAAACCGAGGAACCACAGCGCCGTCCCCCCGAGCACCACGGGCACGGGATCGGCCAGCCGGTGCGGCAGCGGCGGCGGGCTGGGGGCGGGGTCGCGTTCGGACACGGGGTTAGGAGACCAGATGCTGGACGGGTTCTTCAAGATTTCCGAGCGCGGGTCCACCGTGGCGCGGGAGGTGCGCGGCGGTGTCGTGACGTTCTTCACGATGGCGTACATCGTGGTGCTGAACCCGCTGATCATCGGCAGCTTCGCCCCGACGGGACCCGGCGCGCACCCGGACGTGCTGGGCAACATCCTGCCGGTCGGGCAGGTCGCGGCGGTGACGGCGCTGGTCGCCGGTGTGATGACCATCCTCTTCGGACTGGTCGCGAACTACCCGTTCGCGTTGGCCACGGGGCTCGGCATCAACTCGTTCGTGGCGGTCAGCGTCGCGGCGAAGGTCAGCTGGCCGGAGGCGATGGGACTCGTCCTCGTCAACGGCCTGGTGGTGCTGCTGCTCGTGCTCACGGGCGTGCGGACGGCCGTGTTCAACGCCGTGCCGAACGAGCTCAAGGCCGCCATCGCGGTGGGCATCGGCCTGTTCATCACCTTCATCGGCCTGGTCGACGCCGGGTTCGTGCGCAGGCTGCCGGACGCGGCGAACACGACGGTGCCGGTCGGGCTGGGCATCAACGGGTCGATCGCGAGCTGGCCGACGCTGGTGTTCGTGGTCGGCCTGGTGGTCACGGGCGTGCTGTTCGCGCGCAAGGTGAAGGGCGCGATCCTCATCGGCATCGTCGGCACGGCGATCTTCGCGATCGTCCTGGAGGCGGTCGTCAAGGCGGGACCGTCGGCCGGCACCAACGCCAAGGGCTGGAACCTCGGCTACCCGGCGCTGCCCGACCAGGTCTTCGGCGTCCCCGACCTGTCGCTGCTCGGTGACGTGTCGTTCGGCGCGTGGACGCGGCTGCCCGCGCTGGCCGCGGCGTTGATCGTGTTCACGCTGGTGCTGACCGACTTCTTCGACACCGTCGGCACGATGACCGGCCTCGGCAAGGAAGCCGACCTCATCGACGAGGACGGCCAGCTGCCGAACGTGAGCAAGGCGCTGTTCGTGGACGGTCTGGGCGCGGTCGCCGGTGGTGCGGCGTCGAGCTCGTCGAACACCGTCTACATCGAGTCGGCGTCGGGCATCGCGGAGGGCGCGCGGACGGGTCTCGCGAACGTCGTGACCGGCGTGCTGTTCCTGCTGGCGATGTTCTTCACGCCGCTCTACGAGGTCGTGCCGATCGAGGCGGCCGCACCGGCGCTGGTGGTCGTCGGCGCGCTGATGATGATGCAGATCCGCGAGATCGACTTCAGCGACTTCACCGTGGCGCTGCCCGCGTTCCTCACGATCGTGGTCATGCCGTTCACCTACTCGATCGCGAACGGCATCGGCGCGGGCTTCGTCAGCTACGTGCTGCTCAAGGCGCTGACCGGCCGGGTCCGCAGCGTCCACCCGCTGATGTGGGTCGTGTCGGCGGCGTTCGTCGTCTACTTCGCACTGGGCCCGATCCAGGCCCTGCTGTCCTGACGTTCGGCGAGAAACCATTTTCGTGAGGTATGCTAACTACGTGGCGAACGAAGAGCACGGTCTGGCGAGCAGGCTCCGGCTTGCCGTCGTCCGCCTCAACCGCCGGCTGCGCGCGCAGCGCACCAACTCGGCGGTGTCGCTGACCCAGGTGTCCGCGCTGTCCACACTGCACAAGTGCGGACCGCTGACGCCCGGTGAGCTCGCGGCCAAGGAAGGCGTGCAACCGCCGTCGATGACGCGGGTGATCGCGGCGCTGGAGGAGTTCGGCTTCGCCACGCGCAGCCCGCACCCCACCGACGGCCGTCAAGCGATCGTCGAGCTGACCGGCGAAGGCTTGTCCTACCTCCAGGACGAGATCACCGCGCGCGAGGCGTGGCTGGACAAGCGGCTGGCCGAGCTGCGGCCGGAGGAACGCGAGCTGCTCTCCAGGGCGGCCGAGATCATCGACAGGATGGCGGGGCAGTAAGGACGTGTCGGGTTACGCGGGTGGTGGAGCGGAGACCTCGTCACCTCGGCGTACCGGGATGTTCTCCTCACTTCGCATCCACAACTACCGCCTGTACGCCTCCGGGCAGATCATCTCGCTGGTCGGCGTGTGGATGCAGCGCGTCGCCCAGGACTGGCTGGTCCTGGAGCTGACCGACGGGTCGGCCGTCGCGCTCGGCATCGCCGCGTCCCTGCAGTTCCTGCCCGTCCTGCTGCTGTCCATGTGGGGCGGTGTGCTGGCCGACCGCATGGACAAGCGGAAGCTGCTGCTGTGGCTGGAGTCGGCGCTCGGCCTGTGCGCGCTGGCGCTGGGCCTGCTGGACGTGACCGGTGTCGTGGCCCTGTGGCACGTGTACGTGCTGTGCTTCCTGCTCGGCTGCTTCTCCGCCGTGGAGACGCCGGTGCGGCAGTCGTTCGTCGTGGAGATGGTCGGCCGCGAGTCGCTGACCAACGCCGTCGCGCTGAACTCGATGATGTTCAACCTGGCCCGGATCATCGGCCCGGCGGTCGCGGGCCTCGCGATCGTCGCGATCGGCACCGGCTGGGTGTTCGTCGCGAACGCCGTCAGCTTCGTCGGCGTGGTGCTCGGCGTGTGGCTGATGCGGACCTCCGAGCTGCTGCGCTCCGACCCGGTGCCGCGGGCCAAGGGCCAGCTGCTGTCCGGGCTGCGGTACGTGCGCAGCCGGCCGGACCTGATGACCGTGATGCTGCTGGTGTTCTTCATCTCGACGTTCGGCTTCAACTTCTACCTGACCCTGGCGATCATGGCCCGCAACGTCTTCGGCGGCGACGCCGACGCCTACGGCCTGCTGTCGACCCTGATCGCGGTGGGCACCCTGGCCGGCGCGACGGTCGCCGCCCGGCGCAAGACCCCGCGGATGTCGGTGTTCATCGGGTCCGGTGTGGTGTTCGGCGCGCTGGAGGTCGTGTCCGGCCTGATGCCGACGATGCTGCTGACCGGCCTGATGATGATCCCGGTCGGCGTGGCGATGATGACCTTCAACACCACCGCGAACGCCACCGTCCAGCTCGCCGTCGAACCGGAGATGCGCGGGCGGGTCATGGGCATCTACATGCTGGTGTTCCTGGGCGGCAACCCCGTGGGCGGGCCGTTGATGGGGTGGCTCGGGGAGGTCAACGGCCGCGCGCCGATCATCGTCGGCGGGGTCCTGTCGGTGCTGGTGACGGTGACCGCGTGGGTGATCCTGGTGCGCCGCGGGGACATCGGCCGACCGCGGCTGCGGCGGCGCGGACCGGCCCGGGAGGGAACTCCGGCGGCGGAAGCGGCCGACGTGGCGGCCTGAGGCGGCCGGGTCGAACCCGGCCGGTCAGCTCCAGCCGCGTCAGCTCCACCCAGCTCAGCTCAGCCCACCCAGCTGCTCAGCCCGGCCAGCTCAGCCCAGCAGGGTCGCCGCCGTCGGTTCGGTGATCAGCGCCGCGAACGTGTGCCGGTCCTCCCACCGCTGCGTCACCCACGCCAGCGCCCGTGCCAGGCCCTCCGGGGTGTCGGCCGCGTGCGGGACGTCCGCCATCCACCAGTCCACCCGCTGACCGTCGACCAGCAGCTGCTCGTGCACCACCACGACACCGTCGGGCAACGGCACTTCGAGCAGTTCGCAGGCCATCCGCACGGCCGCCAGGTCGTGCCACTGCACGATCTCGCCGACGTGGTCGGGGGAGCCGTCGAACTCCTCGGAGGCCAGTGCCAGGTCCAGCAGGTCGGCGAGCTCCTCCGAGCCCTCGGCGAGCAGGACGCGGGACGCGGGTACGACGCCCAGGAGCCACGGGTGGTCCAGGACCACCACGTCGTCGGCCGGGACGACCTCGCCGGACAGCACGCGGACGCGTGCGGGGGGTGCGAAGTCGCCGTCGGGCAGTGCCGCGTGGGCGCGGAGCACCACGGCGTCCGCGATGGTGCGGCCGGGGTCGGCGAGGCGGCTCAGGACCAGCTCGGCATCGTCGTCGTCGAGGATCTCCAGGCGGGAGCGGACGCCGGCGGCGCGCAGCACGTGGTCGGGGAGCTCCAGGTCCGGCACGACGTCGAACAGGCCCTCCAGGGCCGTGGCGCCGGGCAGGCGGTACTCCTGCGGGGCGCGGCCCGCGAGCGTGGCGTGGCGGGCGATCCACCAGCCCGTGTAGCCGTCGGGTTCGGTGACGGCGCGCCAGGTCACCGGGTCGGCGGCGAGCAGGCGCAGTGCCGCAGGCCAGTCGGCGACCAGGTCGAGGTCGCGGACGGCGACGACGCGTGCCGGTTCGTCGGGGCCGGCGGTCCACCAGGCCTGTTCGTCGGCCAGGTCGTGGTCTGGGCCGGCCGGTTCGTCGTCGACCACCAGGGTGAAGCCGTCGACGACGCCGAGGGCCACCAGCGCGGTGCGCGGGTAGGTGTCGGCGACCTCCTTCGACAGCACCGGGAACGCGTCCGACTCCAGCACGCCGACCAGCGGCGAGTCGGGCAGCAGCAGCTCGTCGGCGCGGTGCCACTCGCCGGCGGCGTCGGGCAGGGCCAGTGCGCCGAGCCACGGTTCCTCACCGGCGCGCAGGGCGGCGCGGTCGACGAGGCGCAGCACGGTGTCGATCAGGTCGTCGGCGTCGAGGCCCGCTTCGGCGTCCTCCAGCGACCGCGCCACGTTCTCGCGCAGCGACGGGTCGGCCAGCAGCTCGGTGGCACCCGCCTCGACGGCGCCCAGGCGGACCAGCAGCGGGTGCACGGCGTCCGGGTGCACGACGCGCAGGCCGGGCAGCGGTTCGTCGGCGATCAGGGTGGTGCGCGGGCCGGTCACGGTGCGGCCGTCGGCCAGCGGCACCGGCAGCGACTGCAGGGCCTCGCGCACGTCCGGGTCGACCTCGGCCAGCGGTGCGAGGGCGGCGTAGACGTCGTGCCACCAGCCGGGGTCGCCATCGATGCCCGCCAGCGCGGCGACCACCTCGGCGATCGAGACGCGCGGGACCTCCAGCGCGGCCAGCGCCTTCGCGTGCACGGGAGCGGACAGCTCGGCGTCCAGCAGGCCGGGCAGGGCGTCCTCGACCAGCTCGACGAGCTCCTCGGAGCCGACGTCCAGGACGCGGGCGCGGGCCGGGGCGATCCACTCGCCCGACGCCAGCGGCAGCCATTCGGCCGAGCGCAACGCCCGCAGCACCGCCGCGCGCAGCCGGTCGTCCACTTCGGACAGCGGGAAACCGGGCAGCGGCACCAGTGCCGTGCGCTCGACGGCGGGAACGCGGGCGACCAGCCGCGGGTACAGGGCCGCGGCCGACTCCAGCACCGCCCACGCGGCGGCACCGGGCAGCACCCGGCGGCGCGAGGGCTCGACCGGCACGGTCGCGATCAGGCGGGCGGGCAGCGACAGGCGCTCGTCGGTCGGGGTCGGCGCGTGCAGCACGTCCTCGCCCAGCGGCTCGTCCAGCGGGTACGCCCACGTGGCGGTCCACTGCGGACGGTGCTCCACGCCCTGCACGAGCTCGGCGGGCAGCTCACCGGAGACCTGCTCGACCAGCCAGCGCGCCGTCCCGACGGTCACCACGCCGTCGGCGGTGACGAAGCGCTCCCACGACTGGGAGCCGATCTCGACGCGGCGCAGCCCCGGTAGCGCCAGCAGCAGGTCCGGCACCTCGGCGGCGAGGTCGTCGAGCGACAGCTCGACGGTCAGCGGCAGCCGGACCTCGGTCGTGAACCCGTCCGGCACCGGCTCGTCGCACGGCCACACCAGCCGCAGCACCGGCACGTCACCGCCGCGTTCGGCGGCCAGCTCCGGGACCTCCGTGCGGGTGCGGGCGGCGGAGAACTCGACACCACCGGACACCGAGACCACGCGCGGCGCGTCCGTGACGGCCAGCACGGCCGCGAACCCGACGCCGAACTGCCCGACGCCCGACTCCTTGGCCGAGGCCCGCAGCGAGGCCAGTGCCGCCACGCCCGCGGCGGTCAGCGGCGCACCGGTGTTGGCCGCGCGCAGCTCCCCGTCGACGAGGGTGATCCTCAGCACACCCGGCGTCTCGCCCGCGGCGTCGGCGGCGTTCTGGGCCAGCTCGACCAGCAGGCGGTCGCGGTAGCCGCCGATGCGGAGGTCCTCCTCCGCGTTCGCGTCCTCGCGGAACCGGGTGGGCGAGCCGCGCCAGGCCGCGAGGACCGAGGTGCGCAGGGCCTCGGTGCCGAACGGGTCGGTCACTCCGAGACGTCCAGCTGCGCGTCGTCGTAGACCAGGTCGGCGACCGGGACCATGGGGCTCATGTCGACCTCGACCTGCGAGTGCGCGCCGCAGCCGTACTCGACGTGCACGACGTGGCCGTCGGCCGGCGCGATCTCGTTCGCGCACACGCCGAACGCGGCGCCGAACGCACCGGCCACGCGGGTGTAGAAGCCGCAGGTGCCGCAGTGCGCGGGCGCCGAGCGGGCCATGTCAGAGCGGGGGCCGAAGTCGGAGGCGAGCCAGCGGTCGGCGGCGTCGAGCCGGCCCTCGCGGGACAGCACGCGCTCACGGCCGAGGCCGATCTCCAGCGCGACCTCCTCGACGGCCGGGTCGTCGGACTGGACGTGGCCGGAGACCAGTCGCGGATCGTCCTCGCGGGCCGGGAACAGGTCGCCGACGCCGAGGTCACCGGCGCGGACCCGTTCACTCCAGGGCACCCACTCCGGGGCGACCAGCGCGTCCTGGCCGGGCAGCAGCACGACCTCGCTGACCGACACCGGGGAACCCTCGCCCGCGCAGGCGACGGTCACGGCCCAGTTCCAGCCGCGGTAGCCCGCGTGCTCGGCCTCGAAGAGGTGCGTCACCGAGAACTCGTCCTCGGCGGACACCCCCACATGAGCACCGACGCGGTCCAACCCGGCTTCCTCCTGCGCGGCGGCGCGGGCGAGGTCAACGGCGTCGGCGAGCAGTTGCGTGGCGTTCACGAGCTGAATTGTGCCGCAGGACTTCGCGGGGACGAAAACTCGTGCCACCCTCCGTGGGGTGCGCTCACCCGTCTGGCTGGTCCTCGTCGCGGTTCTCGCCGCCTGTTCGGCCCAGCAGGAAACAAAACCGCAGGTAGAAGTCCTGCAAAAGATTCCGCACGACACAACCGCGTTCACCCAGGGGTTGGAACTCGTCGACGGCGTCCTCTACGAGGGCACCGGTCTGGAGGGCGAGTCGTCGATGCGGGCGCTCGACCCGGCGACCGGCGAGGTGCGCAAGGAGGTCGACCTGCCGCAGGAGCTCTTCGGCGAGGGCATCACGGTCGTCGGCGACACCATCTGGCAGATCACCTGGCGCAACGGCGTGGCGATCGAACGCGACCGGAAGACGTTCGACGAGATCCGCCGCGTGTCCTACGACGGCGAGGGGTGGGGCATCTGCCACGACCAGTCCCGGCTGGTCATGAGCGACGGCAGCGCGCAGCTCACCTTCCGCGACCCGAAGACGTTCGCCGAGACCGGCAGCGTGCGGGTCACGCGGGACGGCAAACCGCTCGCGCAGCTCAACGAGCTGGAGTGCGTCGGCGGCGAGGTGTGGGCGAACGTGTGGAAGACCGACGAGATCGTGCGCATCGACCCGGCCGACGGGAAGGTGACGAAGACCTACGACCTGTCCTCGTTGAAGCCGCAGGGTGACGTCGACGTCCTGAACGGCATCGCGCACGTCCCGGGCACTGACGAGTTCCTGGTCACAGGCAAGAACTGGCCCACCGTCTTCCGGGTGCGCTTCCACTGAATGGGGCAGGATTGACGGTGTGACGGGCGACCGCGGGTGGAGTGACGAGCCGGCTCCGAAGCGCTACCCGTGGCAGGACGACGAGTACCGGCCGCGGTCGCGCGGCGCAACGCCGTCCGGGCAGGGGTCCGGGCACGGGTTCGAGCCCCCGCCGCGCCCGCAGAGCACCCGGCCGCTGCCGAACTCCGACCAGCAGACCACCCCGACGCCCAAGCCGCCGAAGAAGCTCACGGTCACCCGCGTCGCGTGGTTCCGCTCCAAGCAGCTGTCGCAGCAGGCGGTCGCGGCGTTCCGGCGCGCGGCCCACGCCGACGGTGCCGGGAAGTCCGGCATGTCGTCGGTCACCTACGCGGTGATGATGAACTACGCGGCCGACGCGGCGATGGCCGTGGCGCTCGCGAACACGCTGTTCTTCTCCGCGGCGAGCGCGGAGTCCAAGACGAAGGTCGCGCTGTACCTGCTGATCACCGTCGCGCCGTTCGCGCTGGTCGCGCCGGTGATCGGTCCGTTGCTGGACAAGGTCCAGCGTGGTCGGCGGCTCGCGCTGGCGGCGTCCTGCGTGCTGCGGATCGGCCTGTCGGTCGTGATGGCGCTGAACTTCGACAACTGGCTGCTGTACCCGGCGGCGCTGGGCAGCATGGTGCTGTCCAAGTCGTTCACGGTGCTCAAGTCCGCGATCACGCCGCGAGTGCTGCCGCCGGACATCACGCTGTCGAAGACCAACGCGCGCATGACCGTCTTCGGGCTCGCGGCGGGCGCGGTGTTCGGTGCGTTCGCGGCGGGCTTCGCGAACATCTTCGGCTCGCCCGGGGCGCTGTGGTTCACGGCGGTGCTGTGCCTGGCGAACGCGGTGCTGTGCATGCGCATCCCGTCGTGGGTCGAGGTGACCGAGGGCGAGGTGCCCGCGGCGCTGCGCTCCCGCAACCCGGCGCGGCGGCCGATGTCGCGGCACATCGTGGTGTCGTTGTGGGGCAACGGTTCCATCCGGGTGCTGACCGGGTTCCTGACGTTGTTCGCCGCGTTCGTGGTGCGCGAGCAGACCGAGGGTGACGCGGTCCGGCAGTTGCTGCTGCTGGGCGTGATCGCCGGTGCCGCCGGAATCGGCAGCTTCCTGGGCAACGCGATCGGCGCGCGCCAGCAGTTCGGCAAGCCCGACGAGGTGGTGCTGGGCTGCGTCGGCACGGCGCTGGCCGCCACGGTCGTCGCCGCCGCGCTGCCGGGCCTGGTGACCGCCGCGATCGTGGGCCTGCTGGGCGCCACGGCCTCGTCGCTGGCCAAGATCAGCCTGGACGCGGTGATCCAGGACGACCTGCCGGAGGAGTCGCGCGCGTCGGCGTTCGGCAGGTCGGAGACGATCCTGCAGCTGGCGTGGGTGTTCGGCGGTGCGCTGGGCGTGCTGTTGCCGCCGACGTTCTGGATCGGGTTCCTGGTGGTGGCGGTGCTGCTGGCGCTGGGGTTGGCGCAGACCTGGATGTACCGCAACGGGACCTCGTTGCACCGGCTCGTCCGCAGGCCGGCCGGAGCCACCCCGTAGGCTGCCTGACGTGCGTCGACTTGCTGCTGCCCTGGTCGTTGGACTGCTCGCGCTGACGGGGTGCTCGCTCCCCCGCCACTACCCCGAGGTGACGTTCCACGCGAACGGCAAGACCATCCAGGTCGAGCCGGCGGTGTACTGCGACCTCGGCGGCGACAACTGCGCGGAGCGCAGCCAGCCCGCGAAGCTGAAGGTCCCCGCGGGCAAGGTCGTGCAGATCTCGGTCGACGGCCAGCTCGCCGACGGGCTGTGGGAGGCCGTGTTCCTGTACCGCGACGCGGCGGGCAAGGAGCAGACCACCGGCACCGGCCTGCTGGGCAAGGGCGAGAACTTCACGTACACGCTGTCGTTGCCGGACAAGACCGACCAGCTGCTCGGCATCGAGATCCACGAGGCGGCCGCCGCGGTGCTGGAGACCGGTCAGCCGCTGCTGCGCGGCTACTGGGCAGTCGAGGTGACGTCCTGACCCCTGCCGTGCCCTAACGGCGGCCGAACGCCTCCCACCACTCGCTGGGAGCGATGCGGAGAGCGCTGTCCAGCAGCGCCTTGCCGGTGTCGGTGACCACCGACTCCTGCATGGTCTGGATGAAGCGCTCCATCTTGGCGACACCGGCGGCCTGGTACTCGCGGGCCTGCAGCAGCAGTTCGAGCTTGTCGGCGTCACGGGAGCAGCGCGCCTCGGGCGTGTGGTCGATGTCCTTCGCGGCCTCGTGCTCGGCGACCAGCGCCTCGACGTGCGCGGCCAGCGGCGCGGGCAGGTGCTGGACCTGGTCGCGCGCAACGGCTTCCGGCGGCACCTTCACGCCCAGGTACAGCTTGCCGACGTACGGGATGTCGCCGGTGCGCGCCTCGGGCACGTCGTGGAACAGGCCCAGCGTCGCCGCCCGGTCGGCGTTCGCGCCCTCCTGCACGGCGAGCGCGTACGCCAGAACGCCCACCCGGAACGAGTGGGCGGCGACCGACTCGGGGTGCTGGACCCCGGCGAACAACCACCCCGCCCTGGGCAGGCGCTTCAGCTGGCCGACCTCGTAGAGGAACTCGACGATCCGATCCGCGTCAGACATGACGCCGATCCTTTTACGGATCGAGGTCCCGCGCCACCGCCCGCACGACCTCGGCGACGAGCTTCATGCTCTTCTTGTCCGACGGGTAGCGGCCGCGGCGCAGGTCGGGCTGGACCTTGTTCTCCAGCAGCTTGATCATGTCCTCGATCAGGCCGTGCAGCTCCTCGGCAGGGCGGCGACGGGCCTCGGCGACGGACGGCGCGGGGTCGACCAGGCGCACGGACAGCGCCTGGGGTCCTCTGCGGCCCTCGGCCATGCCGAACTCGATGCGCTGGCCGGCTTTCAGGCCTTCGACGCCGGGTGGCAGTGCGGACTTGCGGACGTAGACGTCCTCGCCACCGTCCTGGGTGACGAACCCGAAGCCCTTCTCCGTGTCGTACCACTTGACCTTGCCGGTCGGCACCGCGCTCACCATTCCCTTGCTCTTGCACAACGAACGCGCCCCGGGGGCGTACCCAGGACGCGTCCCACCAGAGTAGCCAGAAGACCTTGGGGAAGGCACCTCCGTTAGCGCGACTACGCTGGCGGTATGACCGCTCCGAAGTTGATGCCGCTGGCCATCGGCCTGTTCGCCGTGGGCGTACTGGCGATCGTGGTGGTCTTCGCGCTGTTCCTCACCGGCCACGGCGACCTGCCCGTGTGGCTGAACGTCGCCGCCACCTACCTGCCCGCGATCGGGCTCGGGCTGGGGATCGTCGCGGTGATCAGGAAGTCACGCCGGAGGTCCTGAGCCACTCCGGGAACTCGCGCAGGTCCGCCAGCACGACGGCGGCGCCCGCCTCGACGAGCTCCTGCCGGCTGCACGGCCCGGTCACCACGCCCACGCCCACCGCGCCCGCCGCGGCCGCACCGCGCATGTCGCCGACGTGGTCGCCCACGTAGACGGCGGCGCCGTGCAGCTTCAGCGACTCGGCCTTGCCGGTGGACCACAGCTCGCCGTAGAGGTGGTCGACCTCCCAGCCCAGCGCCTCCAGGTGCAGTGCGGCGTTCTTGCGGTACTTGCCGGTGACGACCATGGTCTCGCCGCCGAGCTCGCGCACGCACGCCAGCGCGGCGGAGGCCCCCGGCAGCGCGACGGTCGCGGGGATCACGACGTCCGGGTAGAGCGCGCGGAACAACGTGATCAGCTCCGGGATCTCCTCCTCCGGCACGCCCATGTCGCGGTAGATCATGTCGAGGGGCGGGCCGAGGTTCGCCGCGAAGTGCTCGCCGTCGAGGTCGTGGCCGGTGCGGGCGCCGACCTCGTTCAGCACCGCGGCCATGCCCGGTCTGGGGTCGATGAGCGTCATGTCCAGGTCGAAACCCACGGTGAGAGGCACAGAACTCGACTCTACGTCTTTACAAAATCCGTAACTGTGTAAAGCTGTCCGTGTGAGCGACATCACCGAGCTCCTGATCGAGTCGGCCGCCGACCTGTTGGCGGCACACGGGTTCCACGGGTTGCGCATGATCGAGGTGGCCAGTCGCGCGGGGGTGAGCAGGCAGACCGTCTACAACGAGTTCGGCAACAAGGAGGGGCTCGTCCAGGCCGTTGCCGCGCACCGCACGGAGGAGTACCTGGCGGGCATCGCGCAGCGGCTGCGGCAGGACCCCGACCCGTGGCGGGCCATGCGGCTGGCGTTCCGGTTCACGTTCGAGCAGACCGAGAAGGACCGGCTGGCCTCGGCGGTGCTCACCGGGCAGGACGCCGAGGACCTGTTGCCGTTCCTCACGATCCGCGGCCACCCCGTGCTGTTCCAGGCCACCGAGGTGGTCGAGCGGCACCTCACCGAGCACTTCCCCGGCAAGCACGTGCGGTTCACGGCGGAGACGACCGTGCGGCTCGCGCTGAGCCACCTGCTGATGCCCAGCGGGGACCTCGACGGCGCGATGGACGCCGTGATCACGGTCGCGCGCCTGACCCTGGAGGCCTGACTCCCCTTGTTGCCATAATCTGGCAACAAGGGGAGGTGTCCGGTGGTCGCTGTCGGGGCGCGCCTGCGTGCGGGCGCGGCGTTGCTCGGTCCGGCGTTCGTCGCCGCGGTCGCGTACGTCGACCCCGGCAACGTGGCCACGAACACCGCGGCGGGCGCGACGTACGGGTACCTGCTGGTGTGGGTGCTCGTCGTCGCGAACGTCATGGCCGGGCTCGTGCAGTACCTGTCGGCGAAGCTCGGCCTGGTCACCGGGAAGTCGTTGCCGGAGGCCGTGCGGGACCACCTGCCGCGGCCGGCGCGGCTCGCCTACTGGGGGCAGGCCGAGGTGGTCGCGATGGCGACCGACCTGGCCGAGGTCCTGGGCGGTGCCATCGCGCTGCGCCTGCTGTTCGACCTGCCGCTGCTGCTCGGCGGCGTGATCACCGGCGTGGTGTCGACGGTGCTGCTGCTGGTGCGGGACCGGCGCGGGCAGAAGCCGTTCGAACGGGTCGTCACGACGATGCTGGTCGTGATCGCCGTCGGGTTCGTGGCGGGGCTGTTCGTGGCACCGCCGTCGGTGCCGGACGCGGTCACCGGCCTGGTGCCGCGGTTCGCCGGCGCGGACAGCGTGCTGCTGGCGGCGGGCATGCTCGGCGCGACCGTGATGCCGCACGCGGTGTACCTGCACTCGGCGCTGGCACGGGACCGGCACGGCAAGAACCCGGCGCTGCTCGGCACCACGAAGGTCGACGTGGTCGTCGCGATGGTGCTGGCCGGTGCGGTGAACATGGCGATGCTGCTGCTGGCGGCGTCCGCGTTGCAGGGCGGGGAGGACGTCGGCACGCTCGAAGGCGCGCACGCGGCGGTCGGTGCCGCGCTGGGCGGCGGGGTCGCGTTGCTGTTCGCGCTCGGGTTGCTGGCGTCCGGGTTCGCCTCCACCGCGGTCGGGTGCTACGCCGGTGCGGTGGTGATGGACGGGCTGCTGCGCGTGCGGGTCCCGTTGCTGACCAGGCGACTCGTCACGCTGGTGCCGGCGCTGGTGGTCCTGGCGTCCGGAGTGGACCCGACGTTCGCGTTGGTGCTGTCGCAGGTGGTGCTGTCGTTCGGCATCCCGTTCGCACTGGTGCCGCTGGTGTGGCTGACCGGGCGCCGGTCCGTGATGGGCGGGTTCACGAACCGGCGGGCGGTCACCGTCGCGGCGTGGGCGGTCGCCTTCGCCGTCGTCGTGCTGAACGCGGCGCTGATCTACCTGACGACGTCCGCATAGGACACACCGAGCTGACCGAGCGCGGTCTCCATGATGCGCATGATCTCCACCGAGTCGTTCCACGTCATGTCCGCGTGCTCGACGAACCCCATCGCGACCCAGTCGTCGACCGACCGGATCTGGTGCGTGTAGCCGCCGTCCTCGGCCGTGTGCTCGACGCCGTTGATGAGCACCCTGGTGGGGTTGTAGAAGGCCTCGGGGATGTCGATGCGCCCCTCGGTGCCGATGATGGCGGCGCCGGCGCCGGTGTCGGCGGTCAGCGAGCAACCCAGCAACGCGTGCGCGCCGTTCTCGTAGCCCAGCAGGATGCCCGCGTCGGCGTCCACGCCGCTCGGTGCGAGGCCGCCGTGCGCGTGGACCGTGCCGGGAACGCCCAGGAGCAGGTGCGCGAGGGAGACCGGGTAGACGCCGAGGTCGAGGACGGAGCCGCCGCCCGCCTCCTTGGCCCACAGCCGGTCGTTCGCGTCGAAGGCGTGCCGGAACCCGAAGTCGGCGCGGACCAGCCGCACCTCACCGATCTCACCGGCGCCGACGGCCTCCACGACCTTGCGGATCAACGGGTTGAAGCGCGTCCACATCGCTTCCATGAGGAACAACTGCGTGGTCCTCGCCCGGTCGACCATCTCCTCGACCTGCGCGACCGTCAGCGCGAGGGCCTTCTCGCACAGCACGTTCTTGCCGGCGTCGAGGGCGGCGAGCACGACCTCGTGGTGCTGGCCGTGCGGGGTGGCCACGTAGACGACGGTGACGTCCGGGTCGGCGAGCAGCTCGTGGTAGTCGCCGTAGGCGCGCGGAATCCCGAACTTCTCCGCGAACTGCTCGGCCTTCGCGACGTCCCGAGAGGACACGGCACCCACCTGGACACCCGCCTTGAGCATGTCAGCGGTCACTGCATGCGCGATGCCGCCCGTTGCGATCACACCCCACGTCATGCCGATCAGCTTAGATTGGAGTCATGCGCCTCATCCTGAACGTGATCTGGCTGGTGCTCGCCGGTTTCTGGATGGCCGTCGGCTACGCGGTCGCCGGTCTGATCTGCTGCATCCTGATCATCACGATCCCGTGGGGCATCGCGTCGTTCCGCATCGCGAACTACGCCCTGTGGCCGTTCGGCCGCGAGGTCGTCGAGAAGCCGGGAGCGGGCACGGGCTCGCTGCTGGGCAACGTCATCTGGATCCTCGTCGCCGGGCTGTGGCTCGCCATCGGCCACGTCGTCACCGGCATCGCGCTGTGCATCACGGTCATCGGCATCCCGCTGGGCGTGGCCAACTTCAAGCTGGTCAAGGTCTCGCTGGTGCCGCTGGGCAAGGAGATCGTCGAGGTCCCGTGACCCGCGGACGGCCTCAGGCGTGCCGGGCGCCGTCGTTCAGCCCGAGCAGCTCCACCGACCTCGCGCGCATCTCCACCTTGCGCACCTTGCCGGTGACCGTCATCGGGAACTCGTCGACGACGTGCACGTAGCGCGGGATCTTGTAGTGGGCGAGCTTGCCGGCGCAGAACTCCCGCACCGCCTCGGCGGTCAGCGGCGCGGCGCCCTCGCGCAGGCGCACCCACGCCACGAGCTCCTCGCCGTACTTCGCGTCCGGCACGCCGACCACCTGGGCGTCGAGCACGTCCGGGTGCGCGTGGAGGAACTCCTCGACCTCGCGCGGGTAGACGTTCTCGCCGCCGCGGATGACCATGTCCTTGATGCGGCCGGTGATGGTGACGTACGAGTCGTCGTCCATCACGGCGAGGTCGCCGGTGTGCATCCAACCGGCGGCGTCGACGGCCTCCGCGGTCTTCTCCGGCTCGTTCCAGTAGCCGAGCATCACCGAGTAGCCACGGGTGCAGAGCTCGCCCGGCGTGCCGCGCGGGACCGTGGCACCGGTGACCGGGTCGACGATCTTGACCTCCAGGTGCGGCCCGACGCGGCCGACGGTGCCGACGCGGCGGTCGAGCGAGTCGTCGGCGCGGGTCTGCGTCGACACCGGCGAGGTCTCGGTCATGCCGTAGCAGATGGACACCTCGCCCATGCCCATGCGCTCGACGACCTGCTTCATCACCTCGACCGGGCACGGTGAGCCGGCCATGATCCCGGTGCGCAACGACGAGAGGTCGTAGCCGTCGACCAGGTCGAGCATCGCGATGAACATCGTCGGCACGCCGTAGAGCGAGGTGCAGCGCTCCTCCTGCACCGCCGCGAGGGTCGCCGCCGGGTCGAACGCGGGTGCCGGGATCACGACGCACGCGCCGTGGCTGGTCGCCGCGAGGTTGCCCATGACCATGCCGAAGCAGTGGTAGAACGGCGGCACCACGCAGATGCGGTCCTGCTCGGTGTAGCCGAGCAGCTCGCCGACGAAGTAGCCGTTGTTGAGGATGTTGTGGTGCGACAGGGTCGCGCCCTTGGGGAACCCGGTCGTGCCGGACGTGTACTGGATGTTGATCGGGTCGTCGCGGTCCAGCTCGACCTCGGGCAGCTCCGCCGCGCTCCACCGCGGATCGTCCAGGAACACGACGTGCCGCAGCTGCGGGCAGCGCGGCCGCACCTCGTCGACCATCCCGGCGTAGTCGGAGGTCTTGAACGACCGCGCGGACACCAGCGTGTGGATGCCCGCCTGGTTCAGCACGTACTCCAGCTCGTGCACCCGGTAGGCCGGGTTGACGTTGACCAGGACCGCGCCGATCCGGGCGGTGGCGTACTGCACGAAGACCCACTCCGCGCAGTTCGGTGCCCAGATGCCGACCCGGTCGCCCTTGCGCACGCCCAGCGCCGTGAGACCGGCGGCGACCCGCTCGACCTCGGCCGCCAGCTCCGCGTAGGTCCACCGGCGGCGCGTCGCCCTGTCGACGAGTGCCTCGCGGTCGCCGAAGCGCTCGACGGTCGCGGCGAGGTTCGCGCCGATGGTGTCGCCCAGCAGCGGGGCGGTGGACGTGCCCGAGGAGTAGCTGGCGGTCATCCGCCCACCGTAGTCAGGCCCCGGTGTACGGCAAGGGGACGACGAGGCACGGCCCGCCGCTGTAGAGGCCGGCGTCGATCGCCAGCACCTTGTCGTCGGCGTAGACCAGCGGCCCGTCGATCTGCTCGGGCATGACCCCGAGCTGGTCGGCGATGACGCTGTGCCCGTGCACGATCCTGTTGCCGCCCAACGTGGCCAGCAGCTCGTCGGCGATCTCCGGGCCCTGCGGCCCGCGGAAGGCGTACCTGGTCGTCATCTTGCGCCAGCACTCCCACCACTCGACGAGGTCGTCGCCCTTGAGCACCTGGCGGACGGCCTCGTTGACCTCCTCGATCGAGGACCCCCATTCGAGGTAGGCGACCGTGTCGGAGTGCATCAGCAGGTGGTCGGCGCGCAGCTTGAGCACCGGCCGGGTCGTGAGCCACTCGAGGTGCGCCTCGGTCAGCCGGTCCTGGTCGCTGCGCAGCCCGCCGTTGAGCAGCCAGCTGCGCGCGAACGACCGCGGCCCGAGGCTGTCGGGCACCTGCTCGTCACCGAACCGGTGCATGCCCAGCAGCAGCACCTCGTGGTTGCCGATCAGCGAGTTGACCGAGCCACCCGCCTCGGCCGCCTCCTCGCCCAGGCGCATGACCAGGTCGATCACGCCCACGCCGTCGGGACCGCGGTCCACGAAGTCGCCGAGGAACCACAGCTCGGCCGCACCGCCGGTCCAGTGCCCCTCCTCGTCGCACAGCCCGGCGACGTGCAGTGCCCTGATCAGTTCGGCGAGGTGCCCGTGCACGTCACCCACGACGTGCATCGGACGGCGATCCGTGTCCACCTCCGCGACGATAGGTGATGAACCCTCGCGCGTCAGTGGTCAGTCCAGTCGCCGAACGGGTCCTGGGAGTGACCGACGAGCTCCGCGATCGACTTGAGCACCCGCGTCGGGCGGTACGGGTACATCTCGGCGTGCTCGGCGGTGAAGATCCCGGAGAGCACCAGGATCGTCGACAGGCCCGCCTCCAGGCCGGAGCGGACGTCGGTGTCCATCCGGTCGCCGATCATGAGGGCGTTCTCGCTGTGCGAGCCCAGCGCGCGCAGGGCGGACCGCATCATCAGCGGGTTCGGCTTGCCGACGTAGTACGGCTCACGCCCGGTGGCGCGCTCGATCAACGCCGCCACGGCACCGGTCGCGGGCAGCGAGCCCTCGCGTGACGGGCCGGTCGCGTCGGGGTTGGTCGCGATGAACTTCGCGCCCTCCTCGACCAGGCGGATGGCCTTGGTGATCGCGGTGAAGCTGTAGGTGCGGGTCTCGCCGAGCACGACGTAGTCCGGGTCGCGGTCGGTCAGCACGTACCCGATCTCGTGCAGCGCGGTCGTGAGACCGGCCTCGCCGATGACGAACGCCGAGCCGTTCGGGCGCTGCGAGTCGAGGAACCGCGCGGTGGCCAGCGCCGAGGTCCAGATGGACGACTCGGGGATGTCGAGGCCGGTCCGCTGCAGCCGGGCGCGCAGGTCGCGTGGCGTGTAGATGGAGTTGTTCGTGAGCACGAGGAACGGGGTGCCGGAGGCGCGCAGCTCTCCGACGAACTCGTCAGCGCCGGGGATCAGGTGCTCTTCGTGCACCAGAACGCCGTCCATGTCCATCAAGTAGTGCCACATGGTCTAAGTATCGATCACGCGCTTGCGGAACGTCTCGATCTGGAGCTTGAGATAACGCTCGATGACCGCGAGCTCGGCGTCGTCGAAGTGGCCGAGCACCTCGATGAGGCTGTGGTAGGCGTTGGCGAAGAGCTCGCCGAACTTCTCCACGTCGCCCACCGTGACCTCGACGAGGACCTTGCGCCGGTCGTGCGGGTCGCGGACCCGGCGGACGTACCCGGCGCGTTCGAGGCGGTCGATGACACCGGTGACGGCGCCGGTGGACAGGCCGGAGAGCTCGGCGAGCCGACCGGCTGTCAGCGGCCCCTCGGCCCGCATCGCCAGGTCGATGCACTTCTCGTCGGTCGCCGACAGGCCCATCTGCTCGGCGACCTTCGTGTGGAACATGACGGTGAGCGCGCTCTGCTCCCGCATGTACCAGGTGAACCTCTCCAGCACTTCAGGTTCCATGTGGAACATCTTAGCCGCTAAGACAATTGGTCGTGGATGTGCTCCAACCGGGCGGAACGTGAGAAACCTCCGTTGTGGAGGTACCTACAAGAGGTTGTTCATTAAGCTGAATGAGGTGACAGCAGTGGAGTTGGGACTACCCGTGGTGCGCGGCACCCCCGACGTGTCCGCACGTCCGGACACGCCGCTGCTCGTCGACCGGTTCGGGCGGGTGGCCAAGGACCTGCGGGTCTCGCTCACCGACCGCTGCAACCTGCGCTGCACCTACTGCATGCCGGCCGAGGGCCTCGACTGGCTGCAGAAGGACGAGCTGCTCACCGACGACGAGCTGGTCCGGCTCATCCGGATCGCCGTGGTCGACCTGGGCGTGACCGACATCCGGTTCACCGGCGGCGAGCCGTTGCTGCGCCGCGGGCTGGAGCACGTGATCGCGTCGACCGCCGCTCTGGAGCCCCGGCCGCGGATGTCGATGACCACGAACGGCATCGGGCTCTCCCGCCGCGCGAAGTCGCTGAAGGACGCGGGCCTGAACCGCATCAACGTCTCGCTCGACACCCTCGACCCCGACCGGTTCGCCACGCTGACCAGGCGCGACCGCATCACCGACGTGCTCGACGGCCTCGACGCCGCCCGCGAGGCAGGCCTGGAACCGGTGAAGGTCAACTCCGTGCTGCTGCGCGGCATGAACGAGGACGAGGCCGTCCCGCTGCTGCGGTTCTGCGTCGAGAACGGCTACCAGCTGCGGTTCATCGAGCAGATGCCGCTCGACCCGCAGCACGGCTGGACCCGCACGAACATGGTCACGGCCGACGAGATCCTGGCGATGCTGTCGCAGGCCTTCACCCTGACCCCGTCCGAGGTCCCGCGCGGCGGCGCCCCCGCCGAGCGCTGGCTGGTCGACGGCGGCCCCGCGACCGTCGGCGTGATCGCGTCCGTGACCAGGCCGTTCTGCGCCGCCTGCGACCGCACCCGGCTCACCTCGGACGGCCAGGTCCGCAACTGCCTGTTCAGCCGGTCGGAAACGGACCTGCGCGCGTTGCTGCGCGACGGCTCCCCCGACTCCGCCGTCGCCGACGCCTGGCGCGCCACCATGTGGGGCAAGGCGGCCGGTCACGGCATCAACGACGCGGGCTTCAGCCAGCCCGACCGGCCCATGAGCGCTATCGGAGGATGACGGTGACCACCGCGGTGAAGGTCCGCTACTTCGCGGGTGCGCGCGCTGCGGCCGGTGTCTCGGACGAGGACCTCGTGCTCGAAGGCTCGCCGAGCGTGGCCGTGGTCGTCAGCGCGATCGGGGAACGCCACGGCGAACGGCTCGGCAAGGTGCTGGCGGCGTCGAGCTTCCTGCTGGACGGGGTGGCCGTGCGGGACACGTCGGTGCCGGTGCGGGCCGGGGCTCAGCTGGACGTGCTGCCGCCGTTCGCGGGCGGCTGACCCGCGTCGTCGCCCGAGCCGCGGGGGTCCACCGGCTGCGTCAGCCGCCGTTCCCACGACCTCCGCCCGGTCACCCGCGCCAGCTCCAGCCCGCGCAGCCGCTGGCGTTCGGCCTCCTCGAAGTCCCCGAGCTCCCGGTGGACCTCCACCAGCTCGGCCACGACCTGCACCTGCCGCACCCGCAGCTGGGCGCGTTCGGCGCGGTCGTCGGCCTCGGTGGCGCAGCGCAGTGCCGACGCCAGGTCGCCGGCGGCGCGGTGGTCGGCGGCCAGGCCCGCGAGCGCCTGCACCTCTCCCCTGGCGAAGCCCGCCTTGCGGGCGATGGCGAGGGCCTGCTCGTGCTCGGCGAGGGCCTCCTCGACGCGGCCCTGCCGTTGCAGCGCCATGCCGAGGGTGATGCGGCCGTCGGCCTCGTTCGTGTCGTCGGCACCGGCCACGGCCAGGTCGACGGCGGCGCGCGCGTCGCGTTCCGCCTCGGCGTAGCGGCCCTGTTCGAGGCGCAGGAACGCGTGGGTCTCCCGGCTGCGGCTCGGGAAGTGCGGGCCCAGCTCCGGGGTCGTGAGGGTGGCGACCTCGGCGAGGTACCGCTCGGAGGTCTCCAGGTCGCCGGGGAAGAGGTAGACGGAGGCGAGGCCCTGCAGGCAGTAGGCGACGCCCGCGGTGAGCCCGGAGGCGCGGGAGATCTCCAGCGCCTCCTCGCCGTAGGCGACGGCCAGGTCCAGCGGGCCGAGGTCCACGAGGATGCTGCTGAGGTTGTAGAGGGCGTTCGGGCTGCGGTCGAGGGTCAGGGACTCCTCCATCGCCGCCACCGCCTCCGCGAGGTGGCCGAGCTCCCAGTGGATGATGCCGAGGTTGGTCAGCAGCGAGCTCAGCGCCGCGTGGTCGCCGTGGGAACGGGCCAGCGCGACGGCGCGGGTGTACTGCGGCAGTGCCTCGGCGAACTCGCCGGACCGCCAGTGCGCGAGACCGAGCGAACCGTGCATGGTCGCCTCCGCGCGCTGGTCACCGAGGGTGCGGGCGGCGCGCAGGCCGGCGCGGGCGCTGGTGCGCCAGTCGACGACGTCCGCCGAGTGGTGCAGGAAGTGGGCGCGCATCGCGTCCGTGAGCTGCCAGGCGACGGGCCGGTCGGCGGCGGCGAGGACGGCGGCGACGACGTTCTGGCGTTCGGTGTCGAGCCAGGCCAGCGCGTCGGCCATGGTGCCCAGGTCGTGGGCGGGCAGGTCGGCGGGCAGCTCGGGCAGCGGCAGGCGGTGCAGCTCCGGGTTCAGCGTGCGGCCCGCGCGGTCGGCGTTGAGCAGGTAGTACGCGAACAGCCGGGTCGGCGAGGCATCGCCCAGACGCAGTGCGTAGGCGCGCAGCAGGTCGTGGAGGCTGTGGCGGTCTTGCGCGCGTTGCACCAGGTTCGCCGCCACGAGCTGGTCCAGCGGTTCGGCGGCGGGCGAGCCGAGCAACGCGGTCGCGGCCTCGACGCCGAAGTCGGGGCCGGGGACCTGGCCGAGCAGCCGGAACAGCCGCTGGGCGCGGTCGGGCAGCGCCAGGTAGGACAGCTCGAACGTGGCGCGCACCGCGGCGTCGCCCTCGATCTCCAGCGCGTCCAGCCGTCCCTCGCCGCGCAGGTCGACCAGGTAGTCGGCGAGGTGGCGGTCGGTCAGGTGCGCGGCGGCGATGCGCAGCGCGAGCGGCAGGTGGGCGCACCAGCCGACGAGCTCGGCGCGGTCGGGTGAAGCGCCGTCGACGCGCATGTTGGTGAGCAGCGCGTCGGCCTCGGCGTCGTCGAACACGTCGAGCCGGATCTGCTCGTGCTCCGGCAGGTCGGTGCGGCTCGTGACGATCACCCGGCTACCCGCGCCGGCGGGCAGCAGCGGGGTGACCAGGTCGGCGGTGGCGTTGTCGACCACCACCAACAGCCGCAGCCCCGCGGTCAGCTCCCGGTAGAGCGCGAGCTGCGCGTCCGGCGCGAGGGGGACCTGTTCGGCGCCGAGCGCGCGCAGGAACCGGGCGAGCGCCTGCTCGACCGTCACCGGCTCGCTCGCGGAGAACGCGCGGAGGTTCACGTGCAGCTGCCCGTCGGGGAAGCCGGCCCGCAGCCGGTGCGCGACGTGGACGGCGAGCGAGGTCTTGCCGACACCGGGCGGGCCGGTGATCGCGAGGACGGGGGCCGTGGCGGCCAGCGCGGCGGCGATCTGCGGTGCGCGGCCGACGAAGTCGGGCAGGTCGGCGGGCAGCTGGCGCGGACCGGGCCTGCGCACGACCAGGCGGTAGCCGTGCGGTTCGGTGACCACGGCCTCGGTGGCGCGCAGGCGCCGGACGAGGTTGCGCAGCGCCGCCTTCGGGTTCGCCGGCCGGTCATCGGGCCAGACGGTGACGACCAGCTCGTCGAACGGGACGGGCTGGCCGGGACGGGCGGCGAGTGCGGAGCGGAGCAGGTCGAGCCTGGTCATGCGCGGTCGAGGTCCTCCTCCCGGGAACGGCACCCGGTCTCGGCCACGAGCGCGGGGCCCGCGCGCTCCGCCTCGTCCTCGGCGCTGTGCGCCTCCTGCGCGAGCTCGACGGACTTGATCTCGGTCACCAGTGCATCGTCGAGGCGTCCGCGCACGAGCGCGAGTCGGGCGTGCGAGTCGAGACCGGGAACACGGCGGCCCGGCCGGCGAGCGCCTCGGGCGGCGGACGAGCTGTAAGCCGAACGGGTGCATCGAGGAGTGCGCGCAGTCTGCTCGCCTCCACCGCCCACTTGATCGCAGGGGCGTCCTCCCACCGTGAGGAGGACGTCTCCGATGGCCTAGTGGTCGTGAGCCACGACTCACTTTCCGTGAAAGATCTCGGTCGATCTCGGATTGGAAACAGACCGATAACGGCGCTCCTGAGCTGCGGTTTTATAGATTTCAGACAATAAACCGAACCGTTACTGTGACGCGCATCACGGTCGGTTCCGTTTGGCGGTGCCGCCATGGGCTACGTACGGTCACATCTCGGCTGGCCCCGAACCGGCCGAGAGCACCACCGGAGAACCGAGCACCGAACCCAGTCCACACGGTTCCCCGGACATACCCCGAGCGAGAGACACCGCTGGACTGGGACGCAGGAGCACACCGGGCCCCGAACCCGAGCTGCTGACGCAGGTGTGGTGGACCGAGAGGCACATGGCTTTCAACCGTGGCACGCAGGGCAAGCAGGGTTCCGCAGCTCGCACCATCGCCAAGGTCGCGGTCGCCGGCATCATCGCCGGTGCCCCTCTGGGCCTGGCCGTTGGCACCGCCAACGCCGCCCCCTCGATGGACTGGGACGCCGTCGCCAAGTGCGAAAGCGGCAACAACTGGTCCATCAACACCGGAAACGGCTACTACGGTGGCCTCCAGTTCTCGATGCAGACGTGGCAAGGCCACGGAGGCCAGGGCAACCCCGCCCAGGCGTCGCGCGAGGAGCAGATCCGCATCGCGGAGCGCGTCCTGCAGACCCAGGGCTACAAGGCCTGGCCGACCTGCGGCGTGAAGGGCCTCGGCGGCCAGACCGCCCCGGCTCCGGCCCGCCAAGCCGCGCCCGCCCCGCAGCAGCAGCAGCAGCGCCAGGTGCAGCCCCAGCAGCGCCAGGCCGCCACGCCGGTCGCCCCGGTCGTCGTCGCGGGTTCGAAGTCGAACCCGAACGGCACCTACGAGATCAAGGCGGGCGACACGCTGTCGAAGATCGCTGACGAGCAGAAGGTCAGCGGCGGGTGGCAGGCGATCGTGGAGAAGAACAAGGGGTTCCTGACGAACCCCGACCTGATCTTCCCCGGTCACAAGCTGGCGCTCTGAGCGTCGAACGTCGTTGGCCCGTGACGGGCTGATGCAAGAACAGGGACCTCACCGCGACCCCCCGGCGGTGAGGTCCCTGTTCGCGTCGGACGGGCACGGGCGTGAGATGGACGGGCACGGACCCACGCGTTGTCCGGCGAGAGACGCCTCGCTCGGCTCCGGCGGCCTCGCCCACCACACTCCGAGCGGCAGCCGCGCCCATCCCGCCGACCGCGCCCGAGCGGCAGCCTCGCTCGGCCCCGGCAGCCTCATTGCGAGCGCCGACCGCCCTCCGAGCGGCTCACGTGCGTTGCGGAAATCTGCACCCGATCAGGGGCAGTTGACCCACTCATCGGTGTTGTCCGAGAACACCTGCCGCTTCCACACCGGCAACCGCGCCTTGACCTCGTCCACGAGGTCCGCGCACAGCGAGAAGGCCTCCTTGCGGTGCTCCGCCGCCACGGCGCACGCGAGGGCCACGTCGCCGATCTTCAGCGGCCCGACCCGGTGGGAGACGGCGATGCCGTGGACGCCCTCGTAGCGGTCCGCCAGTGACGCGACGACCTCGGCGACCACGTCCGCGGCGGACGGGTGGGAGTGGTACTCCAGCTCCAGGACGGAGCGGCCGCCGTCGTGGTCGCGGACCACGCCGGAGAAGGTGACGACCGCACCGGCGCGGTCGGAGGTCACCAGGGCGGCGTGTTCCTCCACCGACAGCGGTTCCTCGGTCACGGTGGCGCGCAGCACGACGCTCATCTGTGGTCTCCTCCGCGGAGTTGGTCCAGGGCGTGGTCGACGACCTCGGCGAGGACCTCCAGGCCGTCGCGGACGCCGCCGGTGGAGCCGGGCAGGTTGACGACCAGGGTGCGGCCGGCGACCCCGGCCACCCCGCGGGACAGGACCGAGCCGGGGACCTCCGGCCAGCCCGCCATGCGGATGGCGTCGGCCAGGCCCGGGATCTCGTGGTCGAGGACCGCGCGGGTGGCCTCCGGGGTGCGGTCGGTGGGGTTGATGCCGGTGCCGCCGGTCGTGATGACGAGGTCGGCGCCGTCGGCCACGGCCGCGGCCAGGGCGTCGCGGACCGGGTCGCCGTCCGGGACGACCACCGGGTCACCGGCGGTGAAACCGCGGTCGGTGAGCCAGGCGGTGATCAGGGGGCCGCTGCGGTCGGCGTAGACGCCGGCGGCCGCCCGGTTCGAGGCGGTGATGACCACTGCTTTCCTCACGGGCGCTCCCACAGGCCGGTCTTGCCGCCTTCCTTGCGTTCCACCCGGACCGCGTTCATGGTCGCGGCCGGGTCCACGGACTTCACCATGTCGTGCAGGGTCAGGCCGGCCACCGAGACCGCGGTCAGCGCTTCCATCTCCACGCCGGTGCGGTCGGTGGTGCGGACCGTGGCGGTGATGAGGACCGAGTTGTCGGCCAGCGCCAGGTCCACCGCCACGGACGACAGGGCGATCGGGTGGCACAGCGGAACGAGCTCCGAGGTGCGCTTCGCGGCCATGATGCCGGCGATGCGGGCGGTGGCCAGCGCGTCGCCCTTGGGGAGGCCGTCCGCGCCCAGCAGTGCCACCACCTCGGCGGTCGTCTGCAGCACGCCCGTGGCCACGGCCGTGCGGGTGGTCTGCTCCTTGCCGGAGACGTCGACCATGCGGGCCGCGCCGTGGGAGTCCAGGTGGGTGAACTGCTTGGTCATACCGCGATCGTAAGCCCGCACGAAGTGCGCGCCCCCTGCCCAAGGCCCCTCCGCCCGCCCCGCCCCGCCCGCCACGCCCGGCACGCCGGGCACGCGGGGGCCCCGCGTGCCCCAGAGGGGAACGTAGGACTCCCGCGTGACCGGAAAGAGGGGCGGGGTCAGGCGTTGGCGGCCTTGCGGACGGCTTCGGCCACCGCGGGGGCCACGGTGTTGTCGAAGACCGACGGGACGATGAACGACGCGTTCAGGCGGTCGCCGTCGACCACGTCGGCGATGGCCTGGGCGGCGGCCAGCAGCATCGCGTCGGTGATGGTCTTCGCGTGGGCGTCGAGCAGGCCGCGGAAGACGCCGGGGAACGCCAGGACGTTGTTGATCTGGTTCGGGAAGTCCGAGCGGCCGGTCGCGACGACGGCGGCGTGCTGCTGGGCCTCCATCGGGTCGATCTCCGGGTCCGGGTTGGCCAGCGCGAACACGATGGCGTCCTTGGCCATCGTCGCGACCTGGTCGGCGCCGAAGAGGTTCGGGGCCGACACGCCGATGAACACGTCCGAGCCGACCAGCGCGTCGTGCAGGCGGCCGGACTGGTTGCCCTTGTTCGTCGAGGCGGCGATGGACTTCAGGTTCGCGTCCAGGCCGGGGCGGTCGCGGTGCACGATGCCGTCGACGTCCACGGCGATGATGTCGCCGGGCTCCTGCGCGAGCAGCAGGCGGATGATCGCCGACCCGGCCGCACCGACGCCGCAGACGGTGATGCGGCAGTCCTTGATGTCCTTGTTCACCACGCGCAGGGCGTTGCGCAGCGCGGCGACGACCACGATCGCGGTGCCGTGCTGGTCGTCGTGGAAGACCGGGATGTCGAGCTTCTCGCGCAGCCGGGCCTCGATCTCGAAGCAGCGCGGTGCGGAGATGTCCTCGAGGTTGATGCCGCCGTACACGGGGGCGATGAGCTCGACCGCGCGGATGATCTCCTCGGTGTCCTGGGTGTCCAGGCAGACCGGCCACGCGTCGACGCCGGCGAACTTCTTGAACAGCGCGGCCTTGCCCTCCATCACGGGCAGGGCGGCGGCGGGGCCGAGGTTGCCCAGACCCAGCACGGCGGAGCCGTCGGTGACCACGGCGACGGTGTTGCGCTTGATGGTCAGGCGGCGCGCGTCGTCCGGGTTCTTCGCGATCGCCTCGCACACGCGGGCCACGCCGGGGGTGTACGCGCGGGACAGGTCGTCGCGGTTGCGCAGCGGGACCTTCGACGAGATCTCGATCTTGCCACCGAGGTGCACGAGGAACGTGCGGTCCGACACCTTGCGGACGACGATGCCGGGCAACGTCTCCAGCGTGTCGGTGATGTCCTTGGCGTGATTGGCCGACAGGGCGTTGCAGGTGAGGTCGATGACGACGCGGTCGTTGTGCGACTCCACGACGTCGAACGCCGTGATGACGCCGCCCGCGCGGCCGACGGCCGAGGTGAGGTCACCCGCGGCGCTCGCTGACGGCGGCGCCTCCAGTCGAACGGTGATCGAGTAACCAGGGCCGGGGACCGGCATCGTCATTCCTCCCACGAAGTGCTGCTCAAGCGGGAAACGAGCCTATCCCCGGCCCCTTTGCGGTACTCACCCGACTCGGCGAGTTTTAAGACCGGTCTGACAATCCACTCAGGACTTGTTGATCTCGGTCACCGGGTGCGTGTACGGGAGGTCCTCGACCGGCAGCGGGAACGTGACCGTGCCGAACGGCGACAGCGCGCCCTGCAGGTCGCTGGTCAGCTCGGTGACGGGGTGACCGCCTTCCGGGCCCTCCGGCCAGTGCGGGTCGACCCGTTCAGGGCGTCCTTTCGCCACGTTCTCCTCCTCGGTGGTGCCAGATGACGCCACAAGTGTGACAGAGGACGAGGAGATCTCCAGCGGCCCATATACCGTGGTGAGAATGTCCGGCATCACTCTGGCCGACTGGCTGCGCGGCCAGGACGACAACGCGCTCGTCGCACTGCTGCGCGCCCGTCCCGACCTGGCAACGCCCCCACCAGCCGACATGTCCGTGCTCGCGACGAGGGTCGGCACCAGGGCGTCGATCGCGCGCGCCTGCGAGGACCTCGACACGTTCACGCTCGCGGTGCTGGAGGGCCTGGTCGTCGTGGGCGCGGACACGGCGCCCGTGGCGTTGCCCACACTCGCGGGGGTGCTCGGGCCGGACGTGAAGCCGAAGCCGCTCAAGCAGGCGCTCGCCCGGCTGCGGTCGCTGGCGCTGGTCTGGGGCGACGACGAGGCGCTGTCGCTGCCCCCGGTCACGCGGGAGGCGTTCGGCACGTACCCGGCGGGGCTCGGCCGGGCCACCGGGCAGACCTACGACCTGGACGGCATCACCGAGGGCGAGCAGCGGGTGCTGCAGAAGCTCGCCGCCGGTCCGCCCATCGGCGACACGAAGGACGCGTCACGGGTCGTGCCGCTGGAGAAGGCGGAGACACCGGTCCAGCGGCTGCTCGCCCGCGGCCTGCTGCTGCGCCGCGACCCCGGCACGGTGGAGCTGCCCCGCGAGATCGCGCTGCGGCTGCGCGGCGACCGTCCACTCGGGCCGGTCCAGGTGACCGAGCCGAAGCCGCGCACCGGCACCGTCGCCCCGGCGAACGTCGACGCCACCGGCGGCGGTGAGGCGCTGGAGCTCGTGCGGCACGTCGAGAACCTGCTCGCGAGCTGGTCGGTCGAACCGCCCGCGGTGCTGCGCACGGGTGGGCTGGGCGTGCGGGACCTGCGCAGGGCCGCCAAGGACCTGGGTGTCGACGAACAGCGCGCCGCCCTGCTGATCGAGCTGGTGGTCGGCGCCGACCTGGCCGCGAACACCGAGTCCACCGAACCGGAGTGGGTGCCGACGACCAAGGCCGACGTGTGGCTCGCGGCGACCACCGAGGTCCGCTGGGCCACGCTCGCGCACGCCTGGCTGGAGCTGCCGCGGCTGCCCGCGCTCGTCGGCCGCCGCGACGAGAAGGACAAGCTCTTCACCCCGCTCGCCGACGAGATCCGCCGCGCCCAGGCGCCCCGCGACCGCCGCTGGGTGCTCGACAGCCTCGCCGCGCTGCCGAAGGGCACCGCGATCGGCGGTGCCGCGGAGCTCGCCGCGCTGCTCGCCTGGCGGGCACCGCGCCGGGGCGGACGGCAACGCGACGAGCTGGTGCGCTGGACCGTCGAGGAGGGCACCGCCGTGGGCGTGCTCGCGCTCGGTGCGGTCACCAGTGCGGGCCGCGTGCTGCTCGACGAGGGCGCCGGGCCCGCAGCGAAGGCGCTCGCCGAGGCGTTGCCGGACCCGCTCGACCACGTGCTGGTGCAGGCCGACCTCACCGTGGTCGCGCCCGGCCGGCTCGAACCGGAGCTGGCCGACGAGCTGGCCCTGGTCGCGGACGTCGAGTCGGCGGGCAGCGCCACTGTCTACCGGATCAGCGAGACCACGGTCCGCCGCGCGCTCGACGCGGGCCGCACCGCCGACGACCTGCACGAGCTGTTCAAGCTCCGCTCGCGCACCCCGGTGCCGCAGTCGCTGACCTACCTGGTCGACGACGCCGCACGCCGGCACGGGCGGCTGCGCGGCGGTGCCGCGGGGTCGTTCCTGCGCTGCGACGACCCGGTGCTGGTCAGCGAGGTCCTGGCGCACCCGGAGGCGGGGAGGCTTGAGCTGCGCCGGATCGCACCGACCGTGCTCGTGAGCCCGCTGCCGCTGGCGGACGTGCTGGACGGGCTGCGCTCGGCCGGGTTCGCCCCGGCGGCGGAGGGCCCCGACGGGCAGGTGCTGGACCTGCGGCCGGGTGGACGGCGCACCACGCCGAGGCAGCGTTCGGCGCGCAAACCGGCGACACCGGCCGTGCCCGCCGACGAACGGCTGGGCGAGCTCGTGAAGCTGGTCCGCGCCGGTGACCGCGCGGCGGCGACGCCACGGGGTCAGCGCGTCGCCGTTCCCGGGAACCTGGGTGCCGGGCCGTCGGCGACGCTGTCGTTGCTGCAGGAGGCGGCACGGGCGCGGCGCAGCGTGCTGGTCGGGTTCGTCGACTCGCACGGCACGGCGGCGCAGCGCGTGATCGAACCGCACGTCGTCGGCGGCGGCGTGCTGGAGGGCTACGACCACAGCTACGGCGAGGTGCTCCGGTTCCCCCTGCACCGCGTCACGTCCGCCGCCCTGGTGGACGAGGACTGACTGATCCCGGACACGACGACGAGGCGAGCGCCGCACCCGGAGGTGGGGCCCGCCTCGTTCGAGTCGTTCAGGCTGCGGGGATCAGCCGGCGCGGACGGACATCCACTGGCGCATCGCGTGCTCCACCAGCGTGATGAGCGTCTGCTTGGTCGACTGCCGGTTCCGCGCGTCGCACGTCACGATCGGCACCGACTCGTCGATCGTCAACGCCTCGCGCACGTCCTCCAGCCTGTGGTGCAGGAGGCCGTCGAAGCAGTTGACGCCCACGACGTACGGCAGCTGCCGGTCGTCGAAGAAGTCGATCGAGGCGAACGCGTCCGCGAGCCTGCGGGTGTCGACCAGCACGATGGCGCCGATGGCACCCCGCACCAGGTCGTCCCACATGAACCAGAACCGGTGCTGACCCGGTGTACCGAAGAGGTACAGGATCAGGTCGCTGTCGAGCGACACGCGGCCGAAGTCCATCGCGACCGTCGTGGTGACCTTGTTCGGCGTGGCGGAGAGGTCGTCCACCCCCGCGCTGGCCTCGGTCATCACCGCCTCGGTGGTCAACGGGACGATCTCGGACACCGAGCCGACGAACGTCGTCTTGCCAACACCGAAGCCACCCGCCACGACGATCTTGGCGGACGTAGTCGGCTTCCGTGCGCCCTCGGCGCCCTGGGGACTAGAGCCTGCGAAGCCCACTGAGCACCCTCTCCAGGAATTCCATGGAAGGCCGGTCCCCCACGACCAGACCGCCCTGGTGAATCAAAACCAATCCCATGCTTGCCATGTCGCCGATCAACACCCGCACGACGCCAAGAGGCAAGCGTAGGAGTGCCGCGACCTCGGCCACCGACCGCGTGTCCACACACAGCCCGCAGATCGACCTGTGCTCGGGAAGTACTGCGGCATCCCGTTCGAGGCCACGCTCGCTGGTCGAGATCAGCGCCTCGATCGCGAGGTCGTAGTCGGGTCGTGTGCGTCCACCGGTGCGCGTGTAAGGCCGCACCAGTGAACCCGAGTCCGCAGACGCATTCTCCTCCGGCCGCACAGCGGGCTGTGCACCGGTGCTGTACGCCGGTTGTGCGCCGGTGCTGTACACCGGCTGCGGCCCGGTGGTGTACGGCAGCTGTTCGGGCACCGCTTCCGGCATCTCGTGCTGGCCGAACAGGTCCGCGCCGGGGCCACCGAACAACCCGGTGCCGTACCCGCCGTCTATGTCGAACCGGTTCGGCACGTCGTCGTACGGGTACGACGACGAGTCATCCACCTCACGCTGAGACATATCGCCTAGCCCTTGCCCTGTAACCCGCTCATCGTGGGGTGCGTCCTCGGCTTCCTCTGGGTCTGGGGGAGGCGCGTCGGGCTCCTCGAACTGAAAGCCACCAGCCGCCCACTCCTGGTAGTTGAAGTTCCTACCCAAGCGGCGACCACCGGCGCCAGGTCTCCGAGCCATCTCATCTCACCCCTGTACTACCAGTGAGGTCTAGCGGCGGACCACACCCTGGAGCTGCGCGCGCAGCTCCGGGGTGAGTTGTTGACCGACTCTCTCGACCAAAAGCGTCATCTCGTAGGCCACGAGGCCGATGTCGCAGTTGGGTGCCGCCAGGACGGCAAGGCATGAGCCGTCACTGATCGACATGAGGAACAGGTATCCCCGCTCCATCTCGACGACGGTCTGGTTGACCCCGCCTGCCTCGAAGCAGCGGGCAGCACCCTGTGTGAGGCTGACCAGCCCGGACGCGACGGCGGAGAGCTGCTCTGCACGGTCCCGGGGCAGCCCCTGGGACCCCGCGAGCAACAGCCCGTCCGCGGACACCACGACGGAATGTGCCACGCCGGGCACCCTCCGCACGAAGTCGGTGATAAGCCAACCAAAGCTGCCTGGCTGCGCTGCGGTCGTCACTCCTGCTCCTCGTTCTGCCGGCTCGACTGGTCACCAGCGTATGCCTCGATCAATGCGTGCCGGCCTCGCCGGACACCACTTTGCAGGCTCGACATGCGCCCGCGCACCGCATCGGCGGAACGGGGCGGCAGCGGCGGGCGCTGCGCTGTCTGTGACGCGGCCTGCGGCGTGGGTGCCGCAGATCCTGGCACGAGCTGAGCCTTCGGTGTCCGTTTCGGCAATCCTGCCGCTGTCTTCGACTCCGGCGTCTTGTTCAACAACGCCTGAGCCGCCTGCCATCCCTCGTCGGCAGGCGACTGCCAAGCCGACTCGGAAGTGGGTACCGCCGCTGGAGTCTCCTCCACAACGGGCTCCGGTTCCACAACTCGCTCCTGCTCGGCGGGGGCGACTACTGCTTCCTCGACCGGCGGCTGCACCTTCGCGCGCGGTTTGCGCACGGGCAGACCGGCTGCCGACGTGGTGGTGGGTGCCACCGCCGGGACGGGCTTGCGGGTACGGGTCGGGAGCTCCGGTTCCGGTCCGTCCGAGAGAGGCGGGGTCGTCGGCGGCTCGTCGATGTACTCGACGCCGCCGGCGCTGGAGCCGTTGAGCTTCGCCTCGACCTTGCCCGCGGGTGCCGCGGGCCCGCCGGCCGCCGCGGGCGGAACCGGCTGGGCGGTGGACGCCGACGTCTCGCTGCCGATGGCCTGGAACCACTGCGAGAGGACCGCCTCGTAGATCGGCAGCCGCTCGGTCGGGGCGTCCAGGTCGTGCTCGATCGCCCTGCGCGACGGCTCCGAGGTGCCGTTGCGGTGCGCGAGCTCGGGCTCGACGGGGGCGCGGGAGACGCCGTTGGTCGACGGCGGCTCGTCCACCGGCGGGATCGGGACGAACTGCGTCGTCTCGTAGCCCGGCTCGAAGGAGATCTCGCCGTCTTCCTCGTCGCGGTCCTCGTAGGCCGTGAAGAGCGTCGGCTCGCCGAACGAGCCCTCCGGCTCCACCGCGGCGAGCTGGTCGCGGCGCCAGCGCTCCGACGGCGTGACGTCCTCCGCAGGGGGCGGGTCCTGGTAGACCGGCACCGCCGTGGCGCCCGCACCGGTGTCGGTGAGCGAGCTGGGCACGAAGCTGACCGGGATGCTCGGGCTCGAGTCATCGATGCGCGGCACGGCCCCGGTGGCACCGCCGAACGCACCCGCGATGCCGCTGGCCCTGCTGGCCGTGGTCGTCGTGGCGGGGGCCGCGGTGTGGCCGAAGTCGGTCGGACCGGTGTGGGCCGTGCCGCCGAACTCGGTGGTGAGCTCCGCCTGCGGCTGCATGCCGAACGCGGAGGCGAGGCCACCGGAGCCCGACGGCGGGGCGGCGGGCATCGGCTGGCCCGGCGTCGCGATGAGCGTCTCCGGCACGATCACGAGCGCGGTCGTGCCGCCCTCGATGTCCTCGTTGCCGCGCAGGCGGACCTTGATGTCGTGGCGCTTGGCGAGCCGCGCGACCACGTACAGGCCCATCCGGCGGGAGACGGCGACGTCGACGTCCGGCGGGTCCGCCAGGCGCTCGTTCGCGTCGATGATCTCCTGGTCGCCCATGCCGACGCCGCGGTCCTGGATCTCGATCGCCAGCTCGCCCTTGCGGGTCTTCGCCGTGCGGACGGTGACCTTGGTGACCGGGTCGGAGAACGCCGTGGCGTTGTCCAGCAGCTCGGCGATGAGGTGCACGAGGTCGTTGACGGCGCGGCCCTGGACCGTGAGGTCCGGGGTCTGGCCGACCTGCACGCGGGCGTACTGCTCGACCTCGGAGACCGCCGCACCGAGCACCTCGGCCGCGGGGACCGGGCGGGTGAGCCGCCGCGAGAGGTCGGTGCCCGAGAGGACCAGCAGGTTCTCCGAGTTGCGCCGCATGCGGGTGGCGAGGTGGTCGAGCTCGAACAGCGAGGCCAGCTGGTCGGGGTCCTGCTCGTCCTGCTCCAGCCGGTCGATCAGGTTCAGCTGGCGCTCGACCAGGGCCTGAGAGCGGCGGGAGAGGTTGACGAACATCGCGTTGACGTTGTCGCGCAGGAGGGCCTGCTGGGCGGCCAGCCGCACCGCTTCACCGTGCACCGCGTCGAACGCGCGCGCCACCTGGCCGACCTCTTCACGGGTGTGCACCGGCACCGGCTCGACGGCGGTCTTCGCCGCGTTCTCCGGGTTCGGGTCGGCGAGGATGCGCTCGACCGCGTCGGGGAGCCCGTGGTCGGCGACGTCGAGGGCGGTGCGGCGCAGCGTGCGCAGCGGGCTGAGGATCGAGCGGGCGACGAACAACGCCATCAGCAGTGCGAGCGCGAGGACCGCCAGCACGACGCCGGACTCGACGTAGGCACGGGTGCGTGCGGCGCCCGTGAGCTCGTCGGTCCGGTCCTGCAGCTGTTCGAGGAGCAGGTTCTCGACGTCGCGGGTCAGGTTGACCGTCAGCGTGGCGGCGATGTCCCACTTCTCCGACGTCAGCGTCGTGAAGTCCTTGGTGCCGGCCTGCTGGTTGATGGCCGATTCCTGCATGTCGTTCGCGGTGTCGACGATCAGGCCGGTGACGGTGTCGTCGTAGATCTTGGCCTGCTCCGGCGTCGCCGCCTTGCGGAAGTCGTTGCGGGCGGCTTCGAGCTCGGCGTCCGCGGCCTGCAGGGAGCGCAGCTGGGACGGCGTGAACGCCTTGCGCTGGAAGACGTCGAGGAGGATGGCCCGCTTGAGCGACTCCTGCTCCTTGATGCGCGCGATGGCGTTCGTCGTCAGGTGCAGGCGCACCAGCTCGGGGTCGTTGATCTCGGAGATCGTCTGCTCACCGAGGCTGATCAGCGTCTCGATGGACTCCGAGTAGGTCCGCTGGACGGCTTCGGCGGGGTAGAGCGTCTCCCGCACCGAGTTGCGGAGGCTGTTGAGGCGGTCGAGCTGCTTGAAGGCGACCTGGAAGCGCTCGACGGCGGCCGGGTTCATGTCGGAGCCGAGCTCCGAGATCCGGTTGTTGAACGTCTGGCTGGTGTCGTTCACCCTGCGGAGCTGGCGGTCCAGGACGACCCGGTCGAGCTTCCTGTTCGAGGCGACGTAGCTGACCGAGAGGTCGCGCTCGCGCTGGAGCTGCTGCACCAGGTCGGCGACCGCCGTCTCGAGGCGGATCTGGTTCGCGAGGTTGTTGAACTCCGTCGCGTCCTGGAGGTCTGTGCGGACGCGCAAGCCACCCAGGGCGAGTGCACAGATCGTCGGGATGAGCAGGACGGCGAGCAGCTTCGTGCGCAGCCGCCAGTTGCGCAGGCGCCAGCCCGCGGATCGGGCAGGTCCGGGGCCGGTTCCGACGTCCCGCTTCACCACGGCGGGTGTCGCAGTCAGCAGGCCGTCACCCTGTGCAGCCAGTCCGTCACCCGATTCGGGCCTTTCGGAGCGTGTGGTGTCACCCACGCCAAACTGGCTGGGACCTCTCTCACGTCGGGCCACTCTGGGCTTCCTCTTCCAGCAGCAGTGTCCCGGTCTCTCCCCAGGACCGAGCATGGACTCGTCAAACGGGCGGAATTGCAGCACAGAGGTCGTTCGCCCGCTGAGGCGCCCTACCCCGTCCACAGACACCCCGGTCTACACGACCTGTGCCACCCGGCCGGGAGCGTAATGGTCAGCCCCCGCTCGGGGGAAGTCTCCAGAAGCACTCACCGTGTCGAGACGGGGTGTCGTTTCATACGTTCAGGTGGTTAACATCCCCGGTTGTCGGCATGCCTCATGACCGTCCGAACGCCCTGTTGGGACTGCGGACGGCCGGCCTGTGGCGACACTCACTGATCAACTTGATGCTACTCAAGGCCAACCGGCGAGAGGTGCCATGGCTACCCGAGCCAACGCTCTGCGGCTTGTCGCAGTGCTCATGACATGCGTTCTGACCGCGAGCTGCAGCCTCTTCGGAAGTTCGTCGAGCGGCAGTGGCGCGGACCTGGAACGCACCGCGCTGCGCATCGGCGTCGCGCAGGTGGTCGACGTGGCCCCGCTGCGGATCGCGCTGACCGACAAGCTGTTCGAGAAGTACGGCCTGCAGGTCACGCTGGTCCCGCAGACCAACGAGTCCGAGGCCATCGGCCAGCTCGACACGACGCTCGACCTCACGTGGGCGACGCACGTCAGCTTCTTCTCGGCCGTCGCCTCGACCACGGAGAAGAACCGCGAGCTGCAGCTGCAGGGCGAGGCCTACCAGGCGGGCCCGAACTCGATGGCGCTGGTCACGCCCGCCAACTCGGACTACGACGACCCCGGCAAGCGGCCGTCGCCGATCATCGCGGTGAACAGCGAGACCGACATCGGCTCGCTGACCACGAAGGCCGTGCTCGGCACCGCCGCGGTCGAGCGGGGCAAGATCCAGTTCCGCCCGATGCCCTTCGGCGCGATGGAGGAGGCGCTGAAGTCGGGCAAGGTCGACGCGGCGTTCATGATCGAGCCGTTCATCACGAAGGCGCAGCGCAACATCGGCGCGAAGATCCTCACCGACACCGCGCGCGGCCCGACACTGGACTTCCCGATGTCCGGGTACGCGTCCACCAAGAAGTTCGCCGAGGCGAACCCGAAGACGCTCAAGGCGTTCCGCGAGGTGCTCCGCGAGGCGCAGCAGCGCGCGCAGGCCAACAAGCTGGCCGTGCAGGACTCGCTGACCACCTACGCCGACGTGGACGCGCCGACCGCGGCGCTCGTGTCGGTGGGCACGTTCCCGCTGTCGCTGAACCCCGTCCGGCTCCAGCGGGTGGCGGACATGATGGACACCGAGGACGTGCTGTCCGGTCGTCTGGACGTGCAGCAGCTGCTGCCACCGGGCACGATCAACTAGCGCTTCTCCCAGCGGCGGAGGGCGGGTCACCCCCGGTGACCCGCCCTCCGTCGTTCGGTCACTTCTCCGCGAGTGCGCTCAGGCAGTAGGTCAGGCCCGGCGCCGGCTCGGCGTAGGACACGGGCGTGCTCTCGCCGCAGTCCGCGGAGGCCTGCCTGACCACCTTGTCGACCTTGTAGGACTTCTGGGTCGAGTACCTGTTCTGCCCCTTGGAGCAGTCGATCGCCTTCGGACCCGCGAGGCTGATGCCCGCCATCGGGTCCTCGTAGCACCGGCCCTCTTCGAGCTTCTCCACCAGGCACAGCTTCAGCGTCTCCTTGCGCCGGCCGGACTGGTGGTAGGACGCGTACTCCTTGCTCGGGCACGCGTCGGAGGTGTCCTTCGAGGCCTTGGCGATGATGTAGTTCGCCTCGGGCGACCCGCAGTCGACCTTCTTGTAGTTCGGGCTGATCGTCGTGCCGGTCATGTTCGCGCAGTCGCCCGGCTTGGCCGACGGCTCGCTGCTGCCGAACACGCCGCGCAGCACCATGAACCCGCCGACCAGCACGAGCACCACGAACACGGCGCCGATGACCTTGCCCGCGGCACCGCCGGACTTGGGCGGCGGGGCGTACGGCATCGGCTGGCCGGGCATGCCGGGCGGCATCTGACCGGGTGGCATCTGACCGGAGGTCGGGCCGTACGGACCGGGCTGCGCGTAGGGGCCGGCTCCGTAGCCCGGCGGCGGCTGCTGACCGTGGACGGGCTGGCCGTAGGGCTGCTGACCGTAGGGCTGCTGCTGCCCGTACGGCTGCTGGCCGTAGGGCTGCGGGGGCTGGCCGCCGGGAGGCGGGCCGTACGGGCCCGGCTGCTGCGGGTGGTGGGGCGTCGTCACTGGGTTCCTCTCCGACGGGGGCGCGCAAAAGGGAAACCGGAGCCGCGCGGTCGCGACTCCGGTCTCCCCCGTGGTCCGGCCTGCTGCTACGCGGGCGTGCCGATGCAGTAGTTCAGCTTGGCCTCGGGGAAGGCGTAGGCCTTCTCCCCCTCCGCGCACTCCGGTGCGGCGGCGTCCTTGACCGCCTTGGTGACCTTGAACGTGGCGGTCTCCGCGCACCCGACGACCTTGGGGTTCACGTTGTCGCCGTCGTCGGCGTAGCAGGTGCCCTCGACGAGCACCGGCGCCAGGCACAGCTTGGTCTTGGGGCCGCGGCGCTGCGAGTGGCTGTACTCGACGTAGTCGCCCTTGCAGACCCCGGACACCTGGCCGACGACGTAGTTGGACTCGGCGGACGCGCAGTCGACCGCCTTGTAGTCCGGGTTGTTCGTCGTGCCGGTGATGTGGGCGCAGTCCCCCACCTTCGCCTGCGCGTCGTCGTTCGTGAAGTAGTTGAACGCGTAGATCGCGACGGCCGCGACGACCAGACCGACGACGTAACCGAGGATCTTCTTCAGAACGCTCGGCTTCTTCGCCTCGGGCTGCGGCCCTGCGATGGGCGCAACCTGCTCCGTGCTCATGTGCTGTTCTCTCGCTTCCGCTCAACCTCGGGCGGCCCGTGCCCCCCGACAAGGCCGGAGCAGAGGCTGCCAGGCGGAAGCGGACACCGCTGGCGCTTTGCGAAAACGTTACGGCTGCTTGTCGCCGCGTTCGAGGCAGAACGTCGTGGCGGGCTCCGGGAACACCGCCGCGCGCGCATCCCCGCAGGCAGAGCGGTCGGTCCTGCCGGTGAGCACCTTGACGACCCGGACCGAGTCCCTGGTGGCGCAGTCGACCTGGGCGATGCCGGTCTCGCGGTCCTGCCCGTAGCAGGCGCCCTCGTGGAAGTTGGGCATCAGGCAGAAGGTCGACTCGCCCGTGAACGTCGAGTAGTCCATGCCGCCGGACGGGCAGCTGTCGTCGTCGCGCGGCAGGATCTTGGCGATCTTGACGGTCGCGCCGCCCTCGTCGCACGCCAGCGCCTGGTAGACCGGGTCGTCCTGACCGCCGGAGATCCGCGCGCAGTCGCCGACGTGCGCGCTCGGGCCGGACTGGAGCTGGTCGACGACCAGCAGGCCGCCGAACGCGAGCAGGACGACGGCAGCGACACCCAGGCCGACCTTCTTCATGGCCTGGGTATCGGCAGCCGTCCGAGCCGGCTGATCACCGGATCAGGCGTTCTCGTGCACACCCATGCAGTAGACCGACGCGGGCTCGCTGAACCGCAGCTCGCTGGAGCCCTCCGGGCACACCGTGCCCTCCTCGGGCAGCCCGTCGACCTTCTTCACGATCTTCACCGGCGACTCGACGGTGCACGCCTCCTTCTTGAAGGCGCCGTCGTCGCTGGAGGTGTAGCAGTTGCCCTCGGCCAGGTTCGGCATGAGGCACAGCGAGTCCCCGCCCGACTTGACCGGCTCGTAGATGCCCTCGTCCGGGCACGGGTCGTCCGCGTTGCCCAGCACCTTCGCCACCTTGTGCGTGGCCTCCTGGTCACCGCAGCCCTGCGAGCTGACGTTCCACTCGCCGTCCGGCTTGTCCACGTCCTGCGGCGACGCGCTCACGCAGTCGCCTGCGTTCAGGCCGCCCATCTGCGTGAACACGAACACGCCACCGCCGACCAGCACCACCGCCAGCACGCCGACGATGACGAACTTCAGCCAGCTGTTCTTGCCCTTGGGCGACTCGTCGGACTCCGCCTCGGCCGCGGGTGGCTGCGCGCTGGGCTCGACGGGATCAGTCGACTCGGTGCTCATGCGCGAGAACGTACGACACGGGGTGTTGGCTCGGTGTGTCGGCTCACAGTTGCCCGCTCCCGCGTCCGCCGTGATGGCGACAGCAGCGCATTTGGCACCGTCAGGGAGACTGGGCAGGTGACCGATGGCCCCCTGATCGTGCAGTCGGACAAGACGCTGCTGCTTGAGGTAGACCACCCGCTGGCCGATGAGGCGCGAACGGCCATCGCGCCGTTCGCCGAGCTGGAGCGGGCGCCGGAGCACGTGCACACGTACCGCGTGACGCCGCTGGCGTTGTGGAACGCCCGCGCGGCCGGGCACGACGCGGAGCAGGTGGTGGACGCGCTCGTGCGGTTCAGCCGGTACCCGGTGCCACAGCCGCTGCTGGTGGACGTGGTGGACACGATGGGGCGCTTCGGGCGGCTCGTGCTGAGCAACAGCCCGGCGCACGGCCTGGTGCTCGCCACCACCGACCGCGCGGTGCTCGAAGAGGTGCTGCGGAACAAGAAGGTCGCGCCGATGTTCGGGGCGCGCATCGACGACGACACCGTGATCGTGCACCCCAGCGAGCGCGGCCGGCTCAAGCAGCTGCTGCTCAAGGTCGGCTGGCCGGCCGAGGACCAGGCGGGCTACGTCGACGGGGAGGCGCACCCGATCGAGCTCGCCGAGGACGGGTGGAAGCTGCGCGACTACCAGCGGCTCGCGGCGCAGGCGTTCTGGGCCGGTGGCTCCGGGGTCGTGGTGCTGCCGTGCGGCGCGGGCAAGACGCTGGTCGGCGCGGCGGCGATGGCCGAGGCGCAGGCCACCACGCTGATCCTGGTCACGAACACCGTGGCTGGGCGGCAGTGGAAGCGGGAGCTGATCGCGCGCACGAGCCTCACCGAGGAGGAGATCGGCGAGTACTCCGGTGAGCGCAAGGAGATCCGGCCGGTCACCATCGCGACCTACCAGGTGATCACGCGCAGGTCGAAGGGCGAGTACAAGCACCTGGAGCTGTTCGACTCGCGCGACTGGGGCCTGATCGTCTACGACGAGGTGCACCTGCTGCCGGCGCCGGTGTTCCGGATGACCGCGGACCTGCAGTCGCGGCGCAGGCTCGGGCTCACCGCCACCCTCGTCCGGGAGGACGGGCAGGAGGGCGACGTCTTCTCGCTGATCGGGCCGAAGCGGTACGACGTGCCGTGGCGCGACATCGAGGCGCAGGGCTGGATCGCCCCCGCGGAGTGCACCGAGGTGCGGGTGACGCTCACGGACAACGAGCGGCTGCTGTACGCGACGGCCGAGCCGGAGGAGCGGTACAAGCTCTGCTCGACGGCGCGGACGAAGATCCCGGTGGTCCGGCGGGTGCTGGAGCGGCACCCCGGCGAGCCCGCCCTGGTGATCGGCGCCTACCTGGACCAGCTCGACGAGCTGGGCGAGGAGCTCGACGCACCGGTGATCAAGGGGTCGACGAAGAACAAGGAGCGCGAGGAGCTGTTCGACCGGTTCCGCCGGGGCGAGCTGCGCACGCTGGTCGTGTCCAAGGTCGCCAACTTCTCCATCGACCTGCCGGAGGCGTCGGTGGCGGTGCAGGTCAGCGGCACCTTCGGGTCGCGCCAGGAGGAGGCCCAGCGCCTCGGCCGGCTGCTGCGGCCCAAGGGCGACGGACGGCAGGCGCACTTCTACTCGGTGGTCGCGCGGGACACCCTCGACACCGAGTACGCGGCGCACCGGCAGCGGTTCCTGGCCGAGCAGGGGTACGCGTACAAGATCGTCGACGCGGACGACCTGGTCGGATGACGACCTGGTGGATGTGGAACCCGGCCGCACCCCCGCCCCGCGGCCGGTTCCGGTCGGAGCGGTCGCTCGCCGCCGCCGCACCCGAGGCCCAGGTCGTCCGGTCCACCGACTTCACGTGCCCCGAACAGCTCCGCCGCGCCACCGCCGCCCGCACCGACTTCCTCGCCGTGACCGGTGACCCGGTGCGGGTGGCGCTGGTCGAGCGGCGGCTGTGGACGCTGCTGGTGGCACTGCGCCGCTCGGTGCCGGTCCGCGCCGCGCTCGCACTGGCACCCGCGAAGCCGGGCCGGGCCGCGCTGGTCGCGGAACCGACCCGCGAGCTCGCCGACCTGGACCGGCGCTTCGACCGGTTCGCGGCGGCGCTCGCCGTGCTGCGGGCCGACCCGACCCCCGAACAGCTGCGCCACACCGCCGCACTGGACTGATCGGCGCCCACTGCGCCCGCTGCGCCCGTGCGGTCGTTGCGCAACGATGACGTCGCACGGACGTCCTCATGAGACCCGTCCGGAAGGCTGGAGGACATGCCGCGCGTACTGCTGATCGAGGACGACGAGGCGGTCCGGGAAGGACTGTCGCTGGCCCTGACCTACCAGGGCCACGCGGTGACGGCGGTGCGCACCGGCGAGGAGGGCCTCGACCTCCTGGCCAGGGGCGACAACCCGGACGTGGTCGTGCTCGACCTGATGCTGCCGGGCGTGGACGGGTTCGAGGTGTGCCGCCGCATCCGGGCCGCGGGCGACCTGCCGATCATCATGCTGACCGCCCGCAACGACGACATCGACGTGGTCGCGGGGCTGGAGGCGGGCGCGGACGACTACGTGGCCAAGCCGGCGCAGGCCCGCGTGCTGGAGGCGCGGATCAGGGCGGTGCTGCGGCGGTTCGCGGTCAGCCAGCCCAGCGTGCAGACCGAGCGGTACGGCGACCTGACGATCGACCGCGACGGCCTCGTGGTCACCCGGCTCGGCCGGCCCGTGGCGCTGGCGCCGACGGAGCTGCGGCTGCTGCTGGAGCTGTCGGCGGCGCCGGGCCGGGTGATGTCGCGGCAGCAGCTGCTGGAGAGCGTGTGGGACCAGGGCTACCTCGGTGACTCGCGGCTGGTCGACGCGTGCGTGCAGCGGTTGCGCTCGAAGGTCGAGGACGACCCGGCGGCACCGGTGTACGTGCAGACCGTGCGCGGCTTCGGGTACCGGTTCGGACCGCTGTGACGCTGCGCCTGCGGTTGTTGCTCTCGTTCGCGTTCATCAGCGTCTTCACCGCAGTGGCGGTCGCGGGCGCCGGGTACGTGCGGGCCCGCGACGCGATCGTGCAACGCGCGCAGGACCGGGCCGTCACCGAGACCACGAACCGGGTCGAGCAGCTCTACCCGCTGCCCGCCCGCCCGGTGGACGCGCTGGTCCTGGAGCGCATCGCGGCCCGCGTGTCCGGCCGGGAGGGCGACGCGCTGGCCACGGCGCACGGCGTCACGGCGGGCTCGATGAACCCCTCGGTGATCACGCCGGAGCTGCGCAGGCACGTGTCGTTCGGCTACGTCGGCTGGCAGCGCGTGTCGCACGCGGGCCGGGTGTGGCTGGTCATCGGGATGCAGCTGCGGGTGTCCGGCGGTGGCGAGTCCGGCATCGAGGTCTACGCGCTGCGCCCGTTCACCAGCGAGGCCGAGGTGATCGACGAGCTGGCCCGCAACGCGTGGCTGATCGGCGGCGCGGGCCTCGTGCTGGCGCTGGCGCTGGGCCTGCTGGCCGCGCAGGGCGTGCTGCGGCCGGTGCGGGCGCTGCGGATGGCGGCGTTCCAGCTCGGCCAGGGCGACCTGTCGGCACGGGTGCCGGTGCGCGGCAGGGACGAGCTGACGGACGTGGCCTCGACGTTCAACAGCACCGCCGCCTCCCTGGAGCACCACGTCGGCGAGCTGCGGCGGATGGAGGCCGACGCCCGCCGGTTCGTGGCCGACGTGTCGCACGAGCTGCGGACGCCGCTGGCCGCGATGACGGCGGTGACGGACGTGCTGGACGCGGAGACCGCGGCACTGCCGGGCGTGGCCGGGCAGGCGGCGCGCTTGGTGAACCGGGAGACGCAGAACCTGACGCGGCTGGTGAACGACCTGATCGAGGTCACCCGCTTCGACTCGGGCACCGCCGCGCTGGCACTCGACGACGTGGACGTGGCCGAGGTCGTGCGGGCGACGCTGCGGCTGCGCGGCTTCGAGGTGACCGCCACCCTGCCCGACGGGGTGCGCGCCCGGCTCGACCCGCGGCGGCTGGACGTGGTCGTGGCGAACCTGGTGGGCAACGCGGTGCGGCACGGCGCCCCGCCCGTCACCGTGCGGCTGGCGGTCGACGGGTCGTGGCTGGTGATCGAGGTGGCGGACTCCGGGCCCGGACTGGCGGAGGAGGTGCTGCCGCACGTGTTCGCGCGGTTCTACAAGGCCGACTCGGCTCGGGGGCGGTCGGAGGGCAGCGGGCTGGGGCTCGCGATTGCATGGGAGAACGCGCGGTTGCACGGTGGCACGCTGACGGCGGCGAACCGGCCCGGTGGGGGTGCGGTGTTCACGCTGCGGCTGCCGGTCGGGGAGCCGTTGCGGGCCGGGGGTGCGGCGTGAGCCGGGGAGCCGCCGACTGGGAGTCCGGTGTGAGCCCGAAAACTGTCGGTGCCGGCTGGAAGAATGGAAAACGGGGGTCCCCTGCGAGGGGACGCCTGCGCAAGCTCGCGCCGACGATCCTGGCCGTGCTCGCGGTCGCGGTCCTCGCCTCCTGCGGCATCCGCCCCACCGGCGTCATCCCGGGCCTGCAGGCCCCGAGCGGTCCCGTCGAGAACCCCTCCCCGTCCGTCTACTGGGTCGCGGCCGGCCAGGTCGTGCCCGTCGCCCGCGACCAGGGCAGCCTCACCGGCCGCGACGTCGTGGCGTTGCTCGCGCAGGGGCCCAGCGGCGACGAGCAGCAGCGCGGGCTGAGCACGGAGGTGCCGTTCGACGCGGCGCCCGCGACGGTCGACCGGGTGGAGAGCGGGCTGGACGTCACGGTGTCGACGGACGTGTCGTTGCTGAGCCGGAACGCGGTCAGGCAGATCGTGTGCACGTTGCTCGCCGTGCAGGCGGTGGGGACGGTGCACCTGCGCGGCGGCGGGCATTCGCTGGAGGGGCGCCGGTGCGGTTGAATCGGGCGGTGCACGTCTATTCGATCCCGATGAACGTCCGGTTCCGCGGCATCACCACCCGCACCGGCGTGCTGGTCGAAGGGCCGGCGGGGTGGGGTGAGTTCTGCCCGTTCGAGGAGTACGACGACGAGGAGGCGGCGCCGTGGCTGCGGTGCGCGCTGGAGGCGGCGTACGAGGGGTGGCCGCGGCCGCTCAGGGACAGGGTGCCGGTCAACTGCACCGTGCCGGTCGTCGGTCCGGAGCGGGCGCACGAGATCGTGACGAGGTCGGGGTGCGCGACGGCCAAGGTGAAGGTCGCCGAGAGCACGCTCGAAGAGGACTGCGCGCGGCTTGAGGCGGTCCGGGACGCGCTGGGGCCGCAGGGCCACGTCCGGGTCGACGCGAACATGCTGTGGGACGTCGACACGGCGGTCAGGGCGATCAAGGCGATGGACCGCGCGGCCGGCGGCCTGCAGTACGTGGAGCAGCCGTGCCGCACGCTCGACGAGCTGGCCGAGGTGCGCAGGAGGACGACCGTCCCGATCGCCGCCGACGAGTCGATCCGCAAGGCAGAGGACCCGCTCAAGGTGGCCGTCGCGGGCGCCGCGGACATCGCGGTGATCAAGGTGGCGCCGCTCGGCGGCGTCCGCAGGGCGCTGGAGATCGCCGAGGCGTGCGGGCTGCCGTGCGTGGTGTCGTCGGCGCTGGAGACGTCGGTCGGCATGGCCGCGGGGATCGCGCTGGCCGCGGCACTGCCCGAGCTCGACCACGCGTGCGGGCTCGCCACGGTGGAGCTGTTCCAGGGCGACGTGACGAGCGAGTCGCTGAAGCCGGAGAACGGCTACCTGCGCGTGCCGGCGAAGGCGCCGGTGCCGGACCGGATCGGCGAGTTCGAGGTCGTGGACCGGCGTTGGACCGAGCGGTTCGACCGGGTCAGGGCTTCCCTCTGACTCCACGGGCTGCGCACCTCACGGCCAGGTGCGCCTGATGCCGTCCTCCTTCACCGCGTAGATCGCCGGGCCGCCCCGCGTCACGGCGCGGTGGATCGCGGCCTGCGCGTTGTGGAACCTGCTGATCATCTCGTCTCGGCGGAGCTGCTGGTTGTCGAGGTAGAAGAGCACCGCCAGCCTGTCCTCGACAGGCCGCCGCTCAGGTGGCCGCCCCTTGATCCGCCCGTCTTTGCACAACGGGACCCAGCCCCGGTCCAGTCCGTACTCCAACCACTCGTCGTCCGCGGTGAACTGCGCGTCATCGGGGAAGTGATCGGTGATGCGGTGCACGGTCCACCCGAGACGAGCAAGACCTTCGGCGACCCCTCGGCCAAGGCTTCTGTCCAGGAAGAATTCAGGCGACGACACGTTGGGCGGCTCGGCAGATCGATTCGACTTGTTCCGGAGTGAGGTCGTATTCGTATCCGACTTCCTTCAGGGAGTCGCCGGCGAGCCACATGTCGACAATCGCGTTGACCGGCACGTGGTTGGCCTCGATCACCGGGGCTCCCCAGCCGAAGCGGGGATCGATGATCACAGGAGCGACATCGGGATATTGCCTCAACCTGAGCGACGCCGCCAACCCGTCGCCGGTGTCCCACCCGATGTATTTCATGTGTGCTTTCAACAAATCGCGAATCGGTCTCTGCTGATCACCGACGCGTGCGATGTCTCCGTCGGCGTACTCCAAGAAGATGTCGACACCCTCGGTCGCGATCTTGCGAGTTGCCAGCGCGTACGGGGTGTCGAACTCCCGGCGCACGGCCTCGGCCGCGTCTCGGATCTTGTTCATTCGAAGCCCGAGATCACGCAGCGACCGGAGGACGTATGCCTCCACCACGGCCACGAAAGGCACTGACGGCCAGCCACGCCGATCAGGATCGACTCGGTGGACCAGTGGAGCGCCATCTGCTTCTTCACGCAACCACCGGTCAAGCGTCGATCGAGGAATCTGCAGGTGCCTCGCGGTCTCTTTCGGCGTCAACAACGGATCGTGGAGCTTGTCGACCACAACCGCACCTCCTCCCGAACCGACATTCGGATCTTAGCGCTGGACCGAGCGGTTCGAACGGGTCAGGGCTTCCCTCTGACCAGCCCGTGCTGGTTGGCGCCGAGGCTGAACACGATCTCCTCGGTGCGGCTGACCGCCTGCGTCCGCCGTTCCGTCGCGGGCACCCGCGTCAGGTCCACCAGCCGGATCGGCGGGCCGAGCTCCACCAGGGTCGGGGTGTAGGAGGCCTCGGTGACGGACCAGCCGGCCGGGCCCTGCTCGAAGCGGAAGCGGGCGACCACGCCCTCCTCGGTGACGCCGCGGGGTTCCGCGTGCCGGGCGACCTCGTTGCCCAGGCCGTAGGCGACCCACTTGGTGCCGATCTTCTCGAACGGCTGCACGACGTGCACGTGCGTGCCGATGATCAGGTCGAGTGCCGGGTCGGCCAGCAGCCGGCGGGCCAGTGCCTTCTGCTCGGCGGTGACGGCGTGCTGGTACTCGTTGCCCCACTGCACGGACAGCACGACGACCTCGGCTCCGGCGGCGCGGGCGGCCCGCGCGTCGGCGAGGATCTTGTCGGCGTCGATCTGGTTCGCGCGCCACGGCTGGGGCAGCGGGATGCCGTTGAAGCCGTAGGTGAACGACAGCTGGGCGACCTTCACGCCGTTCGCGTCGAGGATCAGGGGTGTGGCCGACTCCTGCTGCGTGCGGTACGAGCCGGTGTGCTTGAGCCCCACCGCGTCCATCGCGTCCAGCGTCGTCGTGATCGCGGAGACGCCGCGGTCGAGGGTGTGGTTCGAGGCGGTCGAGCACGCGTCGTAGCCCACGTCGACCAGGCCCTTCGCGACCTCCGGCGGGGCGAGGAAGGACGGGTAGCCGAAGAACGGGCCCTCCTTCTTGCCCAGCGGCACCTCCAGGTGGCACAGCGACAGGTCGGCCTTGAGCGTGTCGCGGATGCCGGAGAACAACGGCAGGAAGTCGCGGCCCGCGGCACCGCCGTCGGCGACCGCCTGGTCGGTCAGCGCCGGGTGGACCAGCACGTCGCCGCCGGCGGTGAGGGTGAACGAGCGGGCCGGCGGCGGGACCGGTGAGGGGGACGACGGTGGCACCGGGGCCGAGGTGAGCACGACCGGTGAGCCGGTGCACCCGGACAGCGCGACACCGGCGGCCAGCACGAGGGCCGGCCACCGGTGAGCACGCTTCAGCGCTGCCGCCTGCGTCGCAGGGCCAGTAACAGCACGACGGCCAGTACACCGGCCGCGACGGGGAGCACGCGCTTCAACGCCGGAACGCCTGCCGTGTCGATCAGGTCGATCGGCTCGTCGGGAACCACTCGGAGATGCTGCTGTTGCGCCACCTCGTCAGCATCCCCGGAAGCCGCCGTGCTCGCCAGGTGTTCCGCGAACTGGCCGGCGAGTTCGCCGCTGACCTCGGCGATCGCCGGGCCGTTCAGTGGTGGATCGGTGCACCGAGGTCCACGAGCCGGCGGCCGGTTCCCCTCCACCGCAGGGCGATGACCTCGGCGGCGATCGACACCGCGGTCTCCTCCGGTGTCCTGGCGCCCAGGTCCAGGCCGATCGGCGAGGCCAGCGCGCCGAGCTCGCCCTCGGTCAGCCCCGCCTCCCGCAACCGCCGCAGGCGGTCTTCGTGCGTGCGGCGGGAACCCATCGCGCCGACGTAGCCGACCTTGAGCCGCAACGCGACCTCCAGCAGCGGCACGTCGAACTTCGGGTCGTGCGTGAGGACGGCGATCACCGTCCGCTCGTCGAGCTTGGGCGCCTCGGCCCGCAGGTACCTGTGCGGCCACGCGACGACGACCTCGTCGGCCTCGGGGAAACGGGTGCGGGTCGCGAACACGGGCCGTGCGTCGCACACGGTCACCCGGTAGCCGAGGAACGCGCCGAGCCTCGCCATGGCGGCGGCGAAGTCGATGGCACCGAACACGAGCATCCGCGGCGGCGGCTCGAACGAGTTCACGAACACGCTCATGCCCTCGCCGCGGCGCTGGCCGTCCGGGCCGTACCGGAGCACGCCGGACCGCCCGCTCGCGAGCATGCCGCGCGCGTCGTCCGTGACGGCGTCGTCGGCGCGGGACGACCCGAGCGTGCCCGAGCGGCGATCGGGCCAGATGACCATCCGCTGCCCGATGCGGTCCGGGTGCTCGACGACGGTCGCGACGGCCACGGGTTCCCCGGCGCGAACGGTGTCCACGACCTCGCCGAGCTGCGGGAACGTCTCCGCGTTGATCTTCTCGACGTAGACGTCGATGATCCCGCCGCACGTCAGGCCGACGGCGAACGCGTCGTCGTCGCTGACGCCGTAGCGCTGCAGCACCGGCTCGCCGGTCGTCTGCGCGAGGTCGTAGACGGCCCCTTCGACGCACCCGCCGGACACGCTGCCGATCGCCTGGCCGTCCCCGGTCACGAGCATCGCCGCACCGGCCGGCCGGGGTGCCGAGCTGAACGTCGCGACCACCGTCCCGACGCCGACGGTCTCGCCGTTCGCGACCCGGTCGGCCAGCTCGAACAGGACATCACGCACGGCGTACCGCCTCCGGGGAGTCCATGACCCCCAGAGTACGACTCAGGGTCAGGTTCCGGGTGGTCACCGATGTGCGACCGCCCGGAACCGACGATTCTTGAGCCATGAACAACAACGTGCTCGACGAAGCGACGACGAAGGTCAAGAAGCTCCGGCGCAGCCGAAGCGACAAGATGGTCGCCGGTGTCTGCGGCGGCGTGGCCAAGATGATCGGCGTGGACGCCGCGCTGCTGCGGATCGTCCTGGTCGCCGCCACGCTGCTCGGCTTCGGCACCGGCGCCGTCCTCTACGTCGCCGCGTGGATCCTCATGCCCGAGGAAGACGCCGCGATGTGATCACCGTGGAAAACCGGGAACGCCGGGTAGCCGTTGCCAGGGGTGGGGACCGTTGAGGGGCCGGTACTCCACCCCCAGGGCGTCGAGCCGCGGCAGGTGGTGCTCGCGCAGCCGCCGCACGAACTCCGGGTCCTTCTCCGCCGGTGACCACACGACCTCGGCGAACGCCGCCAGGCGCGGGAACGCCGCGTAGTCCACGCGCCGGGCCGAGTCGAGGTGCTCGGTCCAGATGTTCGCCTGCGCCCCCAGCACGCGCCCCGGTTCGTCACCGGTGAGCTCGGCCGGGACCGGCTCCCACGCGTAGACGTCCTCCAGCGTCGTCACCGTGCCCACCGGGATGGGCTCGTCGTCCGAGCCGGACTGCCGGTAGTCGAGGTAGACGAACTCCTCGGGGCACATCACCACGTCGTGGCCCTCGCGGGCCGCCGTGACACCGCCTTCCACGCCGCGCCAGGACGCCACGACCGTGCCCGCCGGCAGCGGGGCGGAGTCGAGGACCTCGTCCCAGCCGTAGGGCCGCCGCCCGCTGCGCACCAGGTGCCGCGCGATCTCGCGGACCAGCTCGCCGTCGTGGCCGGGTGCCTCGTCGCCGCCGAGCCCGATGACCTCCGCGGGGAACACGTCCATCAGCTCGTCGAAGACCACCCGGTAGAAGTCCGCTGTGGACTCCTCGGTGTTGAGCACGCGTTCGTTGATGCCCCAGTCGGTCCACACGCCACCGCCGTGCACCCCCAGTTCCGGGTAGGCCGCGATCGCCGCCTGCGAGTGGCCGGGGATGTCGATCTCCGGGACCACCGTGACGTGCCGGGCCGCCGCGTACGCGACGATCTCGCGCAGGTCGTCCTGGGTGTAGAAACCGCCGTGCGGACGGCCTGTCAGCCCGCCCGAGCGCCGGTCGCCGAACCGCGAGTCCTCCCGCCACGAGCCGACCTCGGTGAGCTTCGGGAAGGCCTTCACCTCGAAGCGCCAGCCCTGGTCGTCGGTGAGGTGCAGGTGCAGGACGTTGAGCTTGTGCACGGACAGCAGCTCGACCCACCGCAGCACCTCCCGCTTGGGCAGGAAGTGCCGGGCGACGTCGAGCATGACGCCCCGCCACGCGAACCGCGGGAAGTCGACGACCTCGCAGGCCGGGATGACCCGCGGCTTGTCGCCCGCCGCGCGGAACGCGCCGGGGCCGAGCAGCTGCCGCAACGTCTGCAGCGCGTTCATCTCGCCCGCCGCGTCGTGCGCCTCGATCAGCACGCCGTCGTCGGAGGAGAGCAACCGGTAGCCGCCGGGCGGACCGTCGACGAGCACGGTCTCCCAGCCCTTGTAGTCGACGAGTCTTCCGCCATCCACATAGGACACCGGACGTGGCAGCAGGTTCATCCCTTCACCGCCCCGGCGAGACCGGACACGAGCCGGCGCTGGACGAAGATGAAGAAGACGAGCACAGGGATGGTCATCAGGGTGGAGCCCGCCATGATCGCGCCCCAATCGTTCTGGTCGGGTTTGACGAAGACCTGGAGAGCCAGTGGCAGGGTCTGGTTCTCCACAGCGGAGATGATGAACGTCTTGGCGAACAGGAAGTCGTTCCAGGCGTGGATGAACGACAGCACGGACGTCGCCACCAGTCCGGGTGCGACGAGCGGGAACAGCACCTGCCAGAGGAACCGGAACCGCGAGGCGCCGTCCAGGGTGGCGGCCTCCTCCAGCTCCACCGGCACCGCGGCGACGAAGCCGCGCAGCATCCAGATCGCGAACGGCAGGCTGAACGCCAGGTGCACCAGCACGAGCGAGCCCAGGTGGTTCAGGCCGAACACCGGCACGGTGTCGCCGACCGACCGCATCAGGAAGAACAGCGGCACGGTCAGCGCCTCGACCGGCACCATCTGCACGACCAGCAGCATGATCAGCAGCGTGGTGCGGCTGCGGAACCGGAAGCGGGTCAGCGCGGTCGCCGCGAGGAACGAGATCAGGATGCTCAGCGCCACCACGATCAGCGCCACGACGATGCTGTTCACGAAGTAGCGCCCGAAGTTCGCGACCGTGAGCGCCCGCGTGAAGCTGTCGAGCGTCGGCCGCGTCGTCCACGGCACCGGGTCGGCCGAGATGATCTCGTCCTCCGGCTTGAACGCGCTCAGCACCATCCAGAACAGCGGGAACGCCACGACTGCGGCGATGACGAGGACGAAGCCCTCGGTCAGCCAGCGCTTCACAGGGCCTCCCCGGAACGGCGCAGTGCGCGCAGGTAGAACAGCGTGACCACCAGCAGCAGCACGGTCGTCACGACGCCGATGGCGGCGCCCAGCCCGTACTCCGACGCCGCGAACGCCTGCTGGTAGGCGTAGACGTTGAGCACGAGGTTGCGCCCGGCGATGCCGCCGCCGTTGGTCATCACGTAGATCTGCGTGAAGATCTTGAAGTCCCAGATGATCGACTGGATCGTCACCACGAGGATGATCGGCCGCAGCAGCGGCAGGATGACGCTCCACGCCGTGCGGAACGCCGAGGCGCCGTCGAGCGCCGCGGCCTCCAGCACCTCACCGGGGATCGCCTTGATGCCCGCGTAGAGCGTGACCATGACGAACGGGAACGAGCACCAGATCACCTGGGCGGCGACGAGCCCGAACGCGGTCCACCTGTCGAACGTCCAGGAGAAGCCCTGGATGCCGAGGACCTCGTTGACGAACCCGAAGTTCGCGTCGAACAGGAACAGCCAGATCGTCGAGCCGGCGACGGCGGGCGTGGACCACGCGCCGAGCGCCGCCAGGAACAACGTCATGCGGACCCACGTCCTGACCCGCGTGGCCAGGATCGCGAGGAAGGCGCCCACGAGCAGGGTGCCGACCACGCAGACCGCCGCGAAGGCGACGGTCTGCCCGAGCACGGTCCAGAACTGCTGGTCGCCCAGCAGCCTCTGGTAGTTCCCGAGGCCCAGGAACTCCAGCGGCGCACCACCGCTCACCTGCTCCTGGCCGTAGTCGAAGAGCGAGATGAGCACGAGCTGGTAGATCGGGTAGGCCAGCAGGCCGCCCAGCACCAGCAGCGCTGGGGCCAGGTAGGCGAACGCGGTCCGCCCCTGGCCCTTGGCGGTCATGCTCACGACGTGAAGGCCGCGTTCATCGTCTTGGCGGCGTCGGCGGTGGCCGTGTCGACGTTCTTCGCGCCGGTGACGACCTCCTGGATCATCGTCGGCAGCACGGTCTGCGCCTCGATCTTCGCCCACGCCGGGGTGACGGGGACGAACTTCGTGCCGGCCTGCAGGGTCTTGGTGAACGGCTCCAGGAACTTGTCCGAGTCCGCGACCTGCTTCTGCACGTCGGTGAACGTCGGCAGGTTGCCCATCGCCGCGTACATCTTCTGCTGGTACTCCTTCGACGCGAGCAGCTGCGTGAACTCGGTCGCGAGCGTCTTGCGCTGGGTGCCCTTCATGACGCCGAGCAGGTTGCCGCCGGCGAACGCGGGCGCGATCGAGCCCGCGGTCTTGCCGGGCAGCGGCACGACGGCGTACTTGCCGGCCGCGCTGGAGGCGTCGACCGACTTGCGGTTGAAGTCGCCGCCGATGGTCATGGCCGCCTTGCCCGCGCGGAACGCCTCGACGCTCGCGTCACCGCCGTTGCCCGCGCAGGTGGCCGGCGGGCAGATGTCGTCCTTGATCAGCTCGGTGTACTTCGCGACACCGGCCCTGGCCTCCGCGCTGTCGACGGCGGCGGTGAACTTGCCGCCGTCGGACTTGGCGATCTCGCCGCCGCTGGCCCAGATGAACGGCAGGGCGGCGAACAGGTACTTGCCGCCGGCGGAGATGCCGATCAGCTCGGGCTTGCGCTGCCGGATCTCACGGGCCGTGGTCGCGATCTCGTCGAGCGTCGCCGGCGGCTTGAGGCCGAGCTCGGAGAAGACGTCCGTGCGGTAGTAGAGCGCGCGGACGCCGACGAACCACGGCACGCCGTAGGTCTTGCCGTCGACCTTGGCGGTGTCGAGGATCGTCGGCACCAGGTCCTTGGACTCGCTCCACGCGCTGAGGTCCAGCTCGGAGAAGCCGCCCGCGGAGACGTAGCCGGCGAGGTCGGTGTTGCCGAACTCCGCCACGTCCGGCGCGCTCTTGGGGTCGCTGAAGGCGGCCTTGAACCGTTCCGCCCGGCTGGACACCTGGATGTACTGCACGTCGACGGTCACGCCGCTGTGCTTGCCCTGGAACTCGGTGACGGCCTCCTTGACCACCGCCTCCTTGGGCCCGCGGTTGACCTCGTCGAACAGCCACACCCGCAGCTGCCCGGTCTTCTCGTCCCCCGTCGTGTTCGCCGGTCCGGACTGCACCGGAGCGCAGGCGACCACCGCGCCCACGCCCAGCACGGCCACGAGTGCCTTCAGCCTCATCGCGCCCTCCGCATTGCATATAGTGCAACAGCCATTTCACAGGAAGCAACGTGAGACTAGAACGGTCCGCGCTAAGGGTCTAGACCAGACGGTTGATCCATTGCCGAACTGATGCCGGGTCGACCGGTTCGTCCCACCCGCCCGGCCGCACGGCGCTGCCGACGTGGAACGCGGTGATGCCCGCTTCGAGGAGCTCCGCGACGTGGTGGGGCTGGAGGCCGCCGCCGACCAGCAGCGTGGGCGGCTGGGCGTTGACCAGCTCTTTCAGGACCTCCCTGCCCGCTTCGACACCCTTGCGGTGACCGGCGGCGAGCACGGTGTCGCAGCCGAGGCCGGCGACGGTCTGCCAGCCCTTGCGCACGTCGTTCGAGTTGTCGAGCGCGCGGTGGAACGTCCACGCGCAGCCCTCCAGCTCGGCGGCGAGGTTGAGCGTGACGCCCTCGTCGATCTCGCCCTCCGCGTCGAGGAACCCGAGGACGAACTCGGTCGCACCCGCCTCCCGCAGCTCGGCGGCGGTCCGGCGCAGCTGCCTCAGGTCGCCGGGCGCGAACCCGTTCCGGTCGCGCAGCATCACCCTGATGGGCAGGTCGCACGCCTTCCGCACCTCCGTGAAGGTGGCGACAGACGGCGTGAGCCCGTCCGCGGCCATGTCGGCGACCAGCTCCAGGCGGTGCGCGCCGCCCTCCTGAGCAGCAACGGCGTCCCTTGCGTCGAGTGCGATGACTTCGAGAATCGGCATGGTCTAGACCATAGTGCGCAAGTCGATGTGCTTTCGGAAATCCGGGAGCGATTTCTCGCATCCCCGCGTCGGAGTGCGTATCTGGGTCCTGGTTCGCCGCTCTTGTTCAGTGAGCGACAGGACGTGGAGCGAGCGTCAGCCGGTTCGAGGGGTGCCGGCCGGCGCGGCTCCCACCAGGGCGGCCCGTGATGCGGAGGGGGAATCACGGGCCGCTGGTGCACCCAGGGGAAGATGAGGGCGGACGATGGGCGAGACTGCTCCAATTGAGTGAATTTTGTATCTACCGCCCAGTCGACGCCTCCTGACCTGGCGAACGGCGCTGACGTGGCGGCCGATCGGAGGTGCTGCGTGGACGAGCTGCACACGGCGGATGACCGAACGCCGTGGGACGGGCTGGAAGGCACCGAACGGCATGCGGTCTGCGTCGCCGCCGCACGCGAAGGCAACCGCAACGCACTCGACGTCCTCGTGGCCGAGCTGACCCCGCTGGTGTGGCACGTCGCCCGCGGCCAAGGCCTCGACCGCACCGCGGCGGAGGACGTCGTGCAAACGGTGTGGCTCGCCTTCCTCCGCAAGATCGACACCATCAAGGAACCGCGCGCCCTGGTCGGCTACCTGGTCGTGACGACCAGGCGTGAAGCACGCCGCACCTGGACGCCGAACAAGCGCGAGACCCACCTGTCCGACGAGTACGCCGAACAGCTGGAGTCCGACACCGGCCTGCCAGAGGACGTGACGTTGATGGACGACCGCGACCGCAGGCTGTGGCTCGCGTTCGGCCGGCTCACCACCAAGTGCCAGGAACTGCTCCGGCTCACCGTGCTCGCGGGTCGCGCCGAGTACCGAGCAGTCGCCGAAGCACTCGCCATGCCCCACGGCAGCATCGGTCCGACCAGGGGACGGTGCCTGAACCTGCTGCGCAACTACCTGGAAACGGAAGGAGGATCGCGGTGAACGAGATCGACCCGCGCGACGACCGCAGGGGCCTTGAGGACACCGCAGTCCTCTCCGAGCTGAACAGGCTGGTCGACGAACTCGATCCACCTCCCGCAGACCTCGTCGACCGCGTGAAGTTCGCGATCGCTTTGGAGGACCTCGACGTGGAGGTGGCCCGCTGGGAACGCGCAGGCTCCTTCGCGGGCGTGCGCGGCGGCCAGACCGGCACCATCACGTTCACCGTCGACAACCTGACGCTGATGGTGAACTTCACGTCGACCGGCTCCCGCCACCGCATCGACGGCTGGCTCGTCCCCGCCGGCGAACACACGGTCGAGGTGCGCGTCGCCGACCACAAGTCGTCGTGCACCCGTGCCGACGACGGCGGGCGGTTCGTGCTGCCGGACGTTCCGGCCGGGACCACGCAGATCCTCGTGCACCTGGTGAACTCGCACGGGGAACCGGGGCGGACCGTGGTCACGCCGACGATCATGCTTTGAGCCGTTTTCGGTGCGGGGAACGGTTTTGCAGGGATTGGCGCGGTAGGGGGTTTCGGGGGCGTGCCGCGCCCGCACCGGGGTGCTGAACTGGGGCGGTGACTCGCGGCCCTGACCCGCGCGGCGGGAGGTGGCGGCGTGCCGAGCACGTTCGGTGAAGTCGCCGCACTTCTCACCCAGGCCGTGCAGAAGAGCGAAGCCGCGATCAGCACGTTGTCGCGGGCGTCCGCCCTCGTCGACGAATGCCGGTCTCAGTTGCTGGCCGCGCTGGCCGGAACCACGGCCGAAGACGATGCCGCCGCTGTCATCGCGTCCTTCCAAGCCGTCCAGGACGGTGTCGCCGAACGAGTTCGCGAGCTGCGAGCAGCTCTGGAGGGACTCGCGCGAATCCGAGCCCGGTTCGAGGTCCACAGCCGTCCTGAACCGGCCTCGCCGGCAGCCGTGCAGTCGTGGGTTGCGGGCACGCGAGCCGGGTTGCCCTGGTACCGGACGAGCGGCGTCTACCGGTCCTCTGACGGCCGCACCGACCTGGTGCAGAGCGGGCGTGAACCGGATGGGGAGCACGACCGCATCAACGACCACCTGGTCGATCTCGGCATCGGACGCCCTGGTGCGAGCGTGGAGGCGTCCAAGCACGTCGAGGTGAAGGTCGCCTGGCGGATGCGGCAGAGCGGCATGAACCGCGTCGAACTGGTGGTCAACAACGAACTCTGCAACGGAGTCCTGTCCTGCTCCCGGCTGCTCCCCCACGTGCTCGGGCCGGGGCAGACGTTGACCGTGCACGACCCAGTACGGTCGCGGGAGTTCCGCGGAAAGGACGTGCGGTGAGTTACACGCTCGAATTCTGGTACTACCACGGCGACAACCGCGCCGACGAGCCCGTCGCCGTCGCCACCGCGGCGGAGTTGGACGAAGTCCTGACCCACGTCGCGAACCACCCGCAACCGCACCCGGCACAGATCGCCGCGAGGGAGCTGCCGAAGTTCGGGGTCCTCGAGATCCCGGACCGGATGTTCAAGCTGGACGCGCGGCACGGGTTCGGCGCGTTGCACTTCGTCGGCCCGGACCCCGAGAGCACCACTGACGAGATCGGCTACTGGGTGACTCGGGGTGCTGAACCTCCGGCAGCCGTACCGACCCTCTATGTCGACAAGGACAACAAGACGGAGTTCCCCCGGAACGCCGCGATCCGGCTCGACCAGGTCCGGGACGCCCTCCTGGAGTTCCAGCGGACCGGTTCCCGGCCGACGTGCGTCGAGTGGCAGGTCACCGAACCGGTCTACTGACCACCGACTCCCCGGAATGCCGGAAGGCCCGGCCCCGCCGAAGCGGGACCGGGCCTTCCGAGGTGGAACAGCAGCGGCTGGACTCAGAAGTCCATGCCACCGGCGTCCGGCGCGGCCGGAGCGGCGTTCTTCTCCGGCTTGTCCGCGACGACGGCCTCGGTCGTCAGGAACAGCGCGGCGATGGACGCGGCGTTCTGCAGCGCGGAGCGCGTGACCTTGGCCGGGTCGATGATGCCGGCGGCGACCAGGTCCTTGTACTCGCCGGTCGCGGCGTCGAGGCCCTCGCCCGCGGGCAGGGACTTGACGCGCTCGACCACGACGCCGCCTTCGAGGCCGGCGTTGACGGCGATCTGCTTCAGGGGCGCCTCGACGGCGACCTTGACGATGTTCGCACCGGTGGCCTCGTCGCCCGTGAGCTTCAGGCCCTCGAACGCGGCCTCGGCGGCCTGCAGGAGCGCGACGCCACCACCGGCGACGATGCCCTCCTCGACGGCGGCCTTCGCGTTGCGGACGGCGTCCTCGATGCGGTGCTTGCGCTCCTTGAGCTCGACCTCGGTGGCCGCGCCCGCCTTGATGACGGCGACGCCGCCGGCGAGCTTGGCGAGGCGCTCCTGGAGCTTCTCGCGGTCGTAGTCGGAGTCCGACTTCTCGATCTCGGCGCGGATCTGGTTGACGCGACCCTGGATCTGGTCGGCGTCGCCCGAGCCCTCGACGATGGTGGTCTCGTCCTTGGTGACGACGACCTTGCGGGCCTTGCCCAGCAGCGAGATGTCGGCGTTCTCCAGCTTCAGGCCGACGTCCTCGGTGATGACCTGGCCACCGGTGAGGGTGGCGATGTCCTGGAGGATGGCCTTGCGGCGGTCACCGAAGCCCGGGGCCTTGACGGCGACGGACTTGAAGGTGCCGCGGATCTTGTTGACGACCAGCGTGGCCAGGGCCTCGCCCTCGACGTCCTCGGAGATGATCAGCAGCGGCTTGCCGCCCTGCATGACCTTCTCCAGGAGCGGGAGCAGGTCCTTGACCGTGGAGATCTTGGAGCCGAACAGCAGGATGTACGGGTCCTCGAGGACCGCTTCCTGGCGCTCGGGGTCGGTCACGAAGTAACCGGAGATGTAGCCCTTGTCGAAGCGCATGCCCTCGGTGAGCTCGAGCTCGAGACCGAGGGTGTTGCTCTCCTCGACGGTGATGACGCCTTCCTTGCCGACCTTGTCCATCGCCTCGGCGATGAGCTCGCCGATCGTGGGGTCAGCGGCGGAGATGGACGCGGTAGCAGCGATCTGCTCCTTCGTCTCGATCTCCTTGGCGTTCTTCAGGAGCTGCTCGGCGATGGCCTCGACGGCCTGCTCGATGCCGCGCTTGAGGCCGAGCGGGTTGGCGCCGGCGGCCACGTTGCGCAGACCCTCGCGAACCAGGGCCTGGGCGAGAACGGTCGCGGTCGTGGTGCCGTCACCAGCGACGTCGTCCGTCTTCTTCGCAACTTCCTTGACGAGCTCGGCCCCGATCTTCTCCCACGGGTCCTCGAGCTCGATCTCCTTCGCGATGGAGACGCCGTCGTTCGTGATCGTCGGCGCACCCCACTTCTTCTCGAGCACGACGTTGCGGCCCTTCGGGCCGAGCGTCACCTTGACGGCGTCAGCGAGGGTGTTCATACCCCGCTCGAGACCGCGGCGGGCGTCCTCGTCGAACGCAATCATCTTGGCCATTGCGGTGTGTTCCTCCGCCTTTGTGGATTCTGGGCCACTGCGGGCCGGCAAAGCCCACAGCGGAACACGGTTCGCTTGGCCAGGTTCGGTGCCCGCGACGGACGACCCCGCGAAGGGGGCCTCACCTTCCCAGCCTCACTTCTTTGGCACTCGACTGAGCCGAGTGCTAAGACGTGTTTAGCACTCGGGCACGGCGAGTGCAAGCAGCCGGGGTGGAGCGTCAGCCCGTCGTGCGCACCGGCACGGAGGTCGGCAGCGGCTTGCGCGAGGTCGGGTCGTCGCCGACGTTGAGCGTGGGCGAGGAGTTGGTCTTGGGCTGACGTGCCGGTTCGTCACCGGGCGACAGGATGATCACCACGATGACGATCGCCACGATCGCGACCGCGGCCGCGATGACCGGCGCCAGCCAGGTGGGACGTTCCTTGGACGTGGCGTTGAACGCACTCACGCCCACCTGGTTCGGCGGCCGCAGGCGGACCGGGTCGGACAGCTGCTGCTGCTGCTGCTGCTGCGGGTACCCGCCCTGGTAGCCGCCCTGCTGCTGCACCGGCGTCGGACCGGACAGCGGCGACTGCACGGGGATCGAGCCGGAGTGCGGCCCGAGTTGAGCGGGGCTCGATCCCTGCGCGACCCCGGCGAGCGCGACGCGTGCGGCCGCGATCAGCTCGGCGCAGCTGGAGTAGCGCTGGGCCGGCTCCTTCGCGGTGCCGCGGCGGATGACGTCGTCGATGGCGGGCGGCAGCGCGACGAGCTGCGAGAGCGGGGGCACGGTCTGGGCGAGGTGGCCCTGGATGACCTCCTGCACACCGCCCTGGAACGGCGGGCGCCCGGACAGGCAGGCGAAGAGCATGCACGCGAGCGCGTACTGGTCGGTGCGGCCGTCGACGGGCTCGCCGCGCAGGTGCTCCGGCGCCGCGTAGGTCGGCGAGCCGAGGAAATCACCTGTTCGGGTGCGGTGGCCGGTGGCGCCGCGGCGGGTGAGGCCGAAGTCGGCGACGTAGACGTGCTCGCGGACGCCTTCCTTGGTGGTCACGAGGACGTTCGCCGGCTTCACGTCGAGGTGCACGAGGCCCTTGCCGTGCAGCATGTCGAGCGCCTCGGCGACCTGGGCCAGCAGCGTCAGGGTGCGGGCTGGGGTGAGCGGCCCCTCCTTGACGTGGCCCGCGAGGTCCTGGCCGTCGACCAGCCGCATCGCGATGTAGAGCAGGCCGTCGACCTCGTCGAAGTCGTACAGCGGCACGATGTTCGCGTGGTCGATGGCGGAGGTGTTGCGCGCCTCGTCGACGAACCGCTCGCGGAACTCCGCGTCGGGTGCGAGGTGCTCACCGATGACCTTGAGCGCGACTTTCCGGCCCAGTCTCACGTCCGTGGCCTTGTAGGTCACGCTCATGCCACCGCGACCGAGCACACCGTCGATCCGGTAGTGCGCGATCCGCCGCCCGCTCAGGTCCTCAGACACGCGAGGCAGCCTAACGCCCGCCGGGATCGCGCTGCTCGGGGTTGCTCAAACAGTGACTTCTACGCCTTGCGCACGTCCGAGGCCTGGCTGCGCCCGTCCCGGCCGGCCTGCACCTCGAACTCCACCCGGTCGCCCTCGGAGAGCGTCCGGAAGCCGTCCATCTGGATCGCCGAGTAGTGCACGAACACGTCGGGCCCGTCGTCGGTTGCGATGAAGCCGTATCCCTTTTCGGAGTTGAACCACTTGACGGTACCGAGAGCCAAGGCGTCCTCCTTCAGATCACGCAAAGCGCAGAACGCAACGCTAGGAGAAGAAAACTCACTCGGATACCTCCTTACGGAGTCATGAACGCGAGCTGACTCCGTTGGCGCGCAACCAGGTGGCGAGCCGGCGGGGTCCGCGCGTCTGGGTGAGGACGGCACCGGGACCGGCGAAGTCGAACACCAGGCCCTCACCGGAACGGACGTTCTGCGTGCCCTCGGGTGGCAACGCGCGGAGCCGGCATTGCACGGTGTCGGAGAAAGCGAGCACGTGATCGGTGTCCACGGTGACCGCCTCACCCTCGCCGAGGGTCACGAGGTCGAGTGCGCCAGAACAGCCGAGCAGCACCGTCCCCTGTCCACGTGCGTAGTTCAGGAATCCTTCGACGCCGCCGAAGAGCGCCTGCAACGGGGGCGCCTGCGGGTTCATCACCACGGCGCTGCCGGACGCGATCCAGCCGAGCCGGGAGATGCACCAGCCGCTGCTGCCGTCGAGGTCGACGGTGTGCAGCTCGCCGGGCAGCGCCGGTGCGACGTCGACCCAGCCGCCCTCGGCGCCGGCGGTGCACAGCGTGACGGCGCCGCCCTTCGGCTCGACCGCGAGCCCGTAGCTCGTGGCGAGCACCGACTGCGGCTCGACCAGCACCATCTCCGCGGGTGCGAGCACGAGTCTCGCCACGCCGAAGCTCGGTGTGTGCCGGGTCCGGACCTGCACGCTGTGCACCCCCAGGGGTTGAACCGGTCCACGAGTGGGCCGGGAGATCGTCACGGCCTCCGCGACCTTGGCAGTATGCAGTCGTGTCCCCCACCTCTGTCGCCGCACACCGCCAGCGCGTCGCCTCGCTCGTCGGGCAGATGCCGGTCCTGCAGCTGCCGCTCGAGGAGTGTCTCGGGCTGGTCCTCGCCGCGGACGTGATCGCGCCGGTGTCCCTGCCGCCGTTCGACAACTCCGCGATGGACGGGTACGCCGTCCGCTCCGGTGACCTGGCTCAGGTCCCGGTCCGCCTGCCGGTCTCCGACGACATCCCGGCGGGCAAGGTGGACGTGCGGCCGGTGGAGCCCGGCACCGTCCACCGGATCATGACGGGCGCGCCGGTGCCGCCGGGAGCGGACGCGGTGGTCCAGGTGGAGTGGACCGACGCGGGCACCGAGCACGTGCAGGTGAACGCGACCGTCGCACCCGGCACGAACATCCGGGTGGCGGGCGACGACGTGCGCGAGGGCGATCCGGTCCTGGTCGCCGGAACGGTGCTGGGCCCTGCCCAGCTGGGGCTGGCCTCCGCGCTGGGCCTGCCCGAGCTGCCGGTGCGGCGGCGGCCGCGGGTGCTGGTGCTGTCCACGGGCACGGAGCTGGTGGAGCCGGGCACCCCGTTGCGGCCGGGGCAGATCTACGAGTCGAACGGCATGATGCTGGCCGCGTCGGTGCGCGACGCGGGCGGCGTGGCGGTGCGGCTGCGGTTCGTGCCCGACGACGTGGAGGCGTTCCACCGGGCGCTCGCGCCCCACCTCGGGTCGGTGGACGTGATCATGACGTCCGGCGGGGTCAGCGCGGGCGCGTACGAGGTGGTCAAGGACGCCTTCGCGAGCCACGACGTCGAGTTCACGAGGGTCGCGATGCAGCCGGGCGGCCCGCAGGGCTCCGGCCGGTACGAGGGCGTGCCGGTGCTGACGCTGCCGGGCAACCCGGTGAGCGCGCAGGTGTCGTTCGAGGTGTTCGTGCGGCCCGCGCTGCTGGCGTCCATGGGCCACACCCGCACCGACCGGCTGACCGCACGCGCGCGGATCTCGTCGCCGCTCACGTCACCGGCCGGGAAGACGCAGTTCCGGCGGGGCGCGTACGACCCGGCGTCGGGCGAGGTGGTCACGCCGGTCGGGGGGCCGGGTTCGCACCTGCTGTCGGCGCTGGCGTTGTCGAACTGCCTGATCGAGGTGCCGGAGGACGTCACGGAGCTGGCGGCCGGCGACGAGGTCACCGTCCGGCACCTGCGGTAGCGGGCGATCCGGTGGCGGTTGTGCGGTCTGTGCTGGCGTTGGTGCTGCTCGCCGGGTTCTTCGTGCTCGGCGCGGCGGTCACGGCGGGGCTGGTCGCGCTGTCGGTGTGGCGGTTCCGGATCGGGGACTTCCAGGGCGGCGGCTGGGTCGGGTTCATCGCGGCCGCGGTGGGGTTCCCGTTGCTGTGGGCGGTGGTGCGGGCCGTGTACGCGCGGCCGGAGCCGACCGGTGTGCCGCTGGGCCGGGCCGCGCACCCGGAGCTGTGGCGGCACGTGGACGAGCTGGCTGCGCTCGCCGGGACGCGCTCGCCCGACGACGTCCGGTTGGTGCCGGAGCCGAACGCGGGCGTGTGGGAACGGCGTGGCACGCGGTACCTGCAGCTCGGGGTGCCGCTGGTGGCCGGGCTGTCGGTCGGTGAGCTGCGGTCGGTGCTGGCGCACGAGCTGGGCCACTACGGCGGCGGGCACACGCGGGTGTCGGCGGTGCGGTTCCGGGCGAAGCTCGCGCTGGAGCTGGCCGTCGAGCAGGGCGACTTCATGCGGCTGCTGTACGGGTGGGCGCGGCTGTACTCGCTGGTGGTGGCCTCGGAGAGCCGGCGGCACGAGCGGTTCGCCGACGAGGTGTCGGTGGCCGCGGCCGGGGTGGCGGCGGCGCGGCGGGCGTTGCTGCGGATCGGGCCGGTCGGCGCGGGCTGGGGCGACTACCTGCGCTGGTACGTGGTGCTCGCGGGGCTCGCGGGGCGGACGCCGCCGTTGCTGGAGGGCTTCCGCGCCTACCTGGGGCACCCGCGGCGGGTGCACCAGCTGCGGGCGCTGGAGGCGGTGCTGGCCGAGCAGGAGCCGACGTCGGTGTTCGACAGCCACCCGCCGGTGCGCGAGCGGGTCGCGGCGATGACGGCCGCCGACTCGGTGCCGGTCGACGAACGGCCCGCCTGGGAGCTGCTCGACGGGACGCCGCTGGAGGCGTTCGCGGCGCTGCTCGACGTGCAGGGGCCGCCGATCTCGTGGGAGGAGCTGGCGCCGCTGACCGGTCCGGCGCTGGTCAGGCGGTACGCGGACGCGCTGCGGCACGCGGGGCGGGTCAGCGGGGTCGGCGAGACGCTGCGGGACGTGCTGGCGTGCCTGGAACGCGCCGAGCTGCACCGGCTGACCGGGCGGCCGGTGGACGGCTCGCTCAGCGAGGAGCAGGTGCACGAGGCGGCCGTGGAGAGCGTGACGGAACTGCTCGCCTGCGCGGTCGCGGACCAGCTCGTGACGACCGGGCGGGGCGTGCTGGAACTCAACTGGGGCGGCATCCCCGTCGTGCGGATGGCGGACGGAGCTGCGGTGCACTCCGAAGACCTGGTCGCACCGGCGGTGCGGGACCCGGCGCGGGTGGGCGAGTTGCGGGCGCGGCTGCGGGCGCTCGGCGTCGACGGACTGTGACGGAACGCTCACCGCACGGCGTTGTTGACGCCCTGTGACCGGGATTACACTGGCTTGAGGCGCCGGTGGGCCCGTGCATTCGTCGGGGGATGCACGGGGCTACCGGCCACTTGTTTTCTCGGCAGTCCATGTGGGCGGTTTGGCGTGTTGGCGTAGCGTGTTGCCGCCCGACATCCACGGAAGCTACGGAATCCCACACCACGATGAGCAGCGAAAAGCCCGTCTCCCACTTCCTCGAACTCGCGCGCGGGATCGTTCCGCCGATGAACCCGGCCGGACGTCCGTTCGTGGCCGGCGCGGCGGTCCTCACGTTCGTCCTGCGTCGCTTCAACAAGCGCCTCGGCGTCGTCGGCGCCGTGCTCACGGCGTGGGTGGCCTGGTTCTTCCGCGAGCCGAAGCGCGTCACGCCGGCCCGGTCGAACATCGCGATCGCGCCCGCGGACGGCACCGTCTCGCACGTCGTCGACACCGTGCCGCCCAAGGAGCTCGGGCTCGGTGACCAGCCGATGACCCGCGTCAGCGTGTTCCTGTCGGTGTTCGACGTGCACGTGCAGCGCATCCCCGCCGACGGTGAGGTCGTCCAGGTCTCCTACCACCCCGGCAAGTTCCTCTCGGCCGACCTCGACAAGGCCTCCGAGGAGAACGAGCGCAACACGGTGTGGATGCGCACGACCGAGGGCCACGACCTGATCTTCGTGCAGATCGCCGGCCTGGTCGCCCGCCGCATCGTCTGCCACGTCGCCGACGGTGAGAAGGTCGAGCGCGGCCAGACCTACGGCCTCATCCGCTTCGGCTCGCGCGTCGACACCTACGTGCCGCGCGGCTCCCGCGTCCTGGTCGAGGCCGGTCAGCGCACCATCGGCGGGGAGACCGTCCTCGCCGAGCTCCCGGAGGCCTGATGGCTCCCAGCGGGCCCGGCGTTCGCCTCCTGCCGAACGCGATCACGGTCCTCGCCATGTGCGCCGGCCTGTCCTCGGTGCACTTCGCGAACGTCGGCATGTGGGGCGCAGCCATCGCCTCCATCGCGGCCGCCGCGGTCTTCGACGGGCTCGACGGCCGCATCGCGCGCATGCTCGACGCCACGTCGAAGATGGGCGCGGAGCTGGACTCGTTGGCCGACGCCATCTCCTTCGGGGTGGCGCCGGCGCTGGCCATCTACCTGTGGAAGTTCGAGGGCAACCGGGCCGGCTGGGTCATCGCGCTGATCTTCGCGGTGTGCATGGTGGTCCGCCTGGCCCGCTTCAACACGTTGCTGGAGAAGGAACAGCCGCCGTTCGCGAAGGAGTTCTTCGTGGGCGTGCCGGCGCCCGCCGGTGGCCTGTTGCTGCTGCTCCCGTTGATCATCGAGGAGCAGGTCCGCACCGACGGCTGGTGGAACTCGCCGGTCGCGGTCGGGGTGTGGACCGTGGTGGTGGCCTTGCTGCTGGTGTCGCGGATTCCCACCCTGTCCGTGAAGACCGTGAAGGTGCCGCCTCGGTTCGTGGCGCCGTCGTTGGTGCTGATCGCGTTGCTGGCGGCCGCGGTGATCACGTTCCCGCTGGTGGCGCTGATCATCGCGATGGTCGTGTACCTGGCGCACCTGCCGTACTCGGTGCGGCGGTACCTGTGGCTGTCGAAGCACCCCGAGGCGTGGACCGTGACCGGTGTGGAGCGCCGGGCGATCCGGCGGGCGCACGGGGTGGCGGCGCGGCGGCTCGGGTTGCGGCAGCCGTTGCGCGGCCGGGTGGCCGGGGCCGCGATGCGGGCTGTGCGGCGGCCTCGGCGTGACTCCGGTGTGGCCGACGGGGCGTCGCCGGCGGGACGGCGGCGGTCGTGGCGGCGGCTGGGGTTGCGGCGGCAGCAGAAGCCGTGATCGCCGGGTGAGGAGTTCGGGGAAGCCCCGCGGGAGTTCGCGCCCGCGGGGCTTTCCGCTGTTCTGACCGCGAGGTCGAGGCGCTTCGCCCCGTGGACGGTCGGCGGGCGCATTAGAGTCGGGGCGTGATCACGCTGACGGCTCGTCTGTCCCCGTCCGCACTGGACACCCGTCGCGGTGTCGTGAGGCTGCACCCGGAGGTGCTCGACGCGCTCGGGTTGCGGGCCTGGGACGCGGTCAGGCTGACCGGTGCGCGGGTCAGCGCGGCGCTGGCGGCGGCCGGTGAGCAGCCGCCGGGTGTGGTGCTGGTCGACGACGTCACGCTCACCAACCTCGGCGTGGTCGAAGGTGCGGAGATCGTGGTCGCGCCGGTGAAGGTCGAGGCGGCGCGCAGCATCACGGTGGCGGGGTCGCGGCTGGCGACGACGGCGCTGACGCCCGAGCACGTGCGGATGGCGTTGACGGGCAAGGTGTTGACGGTCGGGGACAACGTGTCGCTGCTCCCCCAGGACCTCGCGCCGCCGCCCGAGGCGAACGTGTCCGAGACGCGCCGCAAGCTCAGCAACGCCATCGGTATGACGTGGACCAACGAGCTGATCACCATCACGTCCACCGACCCGGCGGGGCCCGTGGCGGTGCGGCCGTCGAGCGTCGTCGGGTGGCGGTCCGCGCAGGCGCCGGCGCAGGAGGTGACGCCGGTGGTGGTGCAGGAGAAGCACGAGGCGTTGCCCGTCGCGAACCTCGTCGGGCAGAAGGAGCAGGCCAGGACGCTGACCGAGTGGCTGGAGCTGATGTTCCGGCAGCCGGAGCTGCTCACCAGGCTCGGGGCGCAGGCGCGGCTCGCGGCCATGGTCAGCGGGCCGGAGGGCGTCGGCAAGGCGACGCTCGTGCGGGCGGTCGCGGCCGGTGTCGAGGCGGAGCTGGTGGAGCTGGCCGCGCCCAGCATCGCGGTGCTGGAGCCCGGGGCGATGGCCAAGCAGCTCGGTGACGCCATCTCGGCGGTGCCGGAGCACCCGACGGTGCTGCTGATCACGGACATCGACGCGCTGCTGCCCGCGGTGGCACCGCCGGTGGCGACGGTCGTGCTGGAGATGTTGAGGACGGCGGTGTCGCGGCCGAACCTGGCGCTGGTCGTCACGTCGGCGCGCGCCGAGTCGGTGGACGCGCGGCTGCGGGTGCCCGACCTGGTGGACCGCGAGCTGAGCCTGCCGCTGCCCGACGGGGCCACCCGCGCGGAACTGTTGCGGGTGCTCATGAAGGACGTGCCGGTGGAGTCCGATGTGGACTTCCGCGCGGTGGCGGAGAAGACGCCGGGGTTCGTGGCGGCCGACCTGTGCGCGTTGCGCAGGGAGGCGGCGGTGCGGGCGGCGCTGCGGCAGCGCAACGTCGACGAGCCGCGGGTCGGGCAGGAGGACCTGCTCGGCGCGCTCGGCACGGTGCGGCCGATCTCCATGTCCGCCTCCGACACCATCCAGACCGGCGGCCTGACCCTCGACGACGTCGGCGACATGGTCGAGACCAAGCAGGCGCTGACGGAAGCGGCGCTGTGGCCGTTGCGCTACCCGGACTCCTTCGCGCGCCTCGGCGTGTCGCCGCCGCGCGGCATCCTGCTGTACGGGCCGCCCGGTTGCGGCAAGACGTTCCTGGTGCGCGCGCTGGCGGGCTCCGGCCAGCTGAACGTGCTGACGGTCAAGGGCGCCGAGCTGATGGACAAGTTCGTCGGCGAGTCCGAACGCGCCGTGCGCGAGCTGTTCCGCCGCGCCGCGGACGCCGCACCGGCACTGATCTTCCTCGACGAGGTCGACGCACTGGCACCGCGCCGCGGCCAGTCCTCGGACGCGGGCGTGGCCGACCGGGTGGTGGCGGCCCTGCTCACCGAGCTGGACGGGGTGGAACCCCTGCGCGACGTCGTGGTCATCGGCGCGACGAACCGGCCTGAGCTGATCGACCCGGCCCTGCTGCGCCCCGGCCGGCTGGAGCGGCTGGTGTACGTGTCGCCTCCCGACGCGGACGCGCGCACGGAGATCCTCAAGGCGGCTTCCAAGAACACGCCCTTCGCCGCCGACGTCGACCTCGCCGAGCTGGCGAAGGAGCTGGAGATGTACTCCGCGGCCGACTGCGCGGGCTTGGTGCGCGAGGCGGCGCTGACCGCCATGCGCGAGTCCCTGGAGGCCGCGGAGGTCACGCAGGCGCACCTGGCCAAGGCCCGCCAGGTCGTGCGGCCGTCGCTCGACCCGGTACAGCTCGCCGGGCTGGCGGCGTACGCGGCGGCACGCTGACGTTTTCACCCGAACGAGCCAGTGGCATGGACTAATTGCACGTCATAGCGTCCAGAAGCATGTCTGCGACCACTTCCACCGCGCTCAGCCGAGACCTGGGCGACGAGCTGCGGCTGTTGCGTGAGACCACGACCAAGATGAACGGCCGCCAGTTCGCCGTTCATCTCGGGTGGGACCCGAGCAAGGTGTCCAACATCGAGCACGGGAAGGCGCGGGCGAGCGACGTCGACCTCGCACAGATCATGACGGCGTGCGGGAAGAACCTGGAGTACCTGCAAGAGTTCAGGAGTCGGTACCACAACGCCTTCGACCCCTACTTCGCCCAGGTCTCGGACAACCTCCGGACGCTGGTGATGACGGAGGCGCTGGCCACGAAGATCACGGCGTACGACGTCTTGACGCCGCACGGTCTCGTCCAGACGGAAGGCACGGCGCAAGCCCTCCTTTCGGTGAACGGGCTGCACACGAAGGAGATCGTCGAGAAATTCGCGCGATTGCGAATCGAACGACAGACCATCCTGCGCCGCCCACTCCATGCGGAGTTCATGTTCTACATCCACGAGCTTGCGTTGCAGATGCTGGTGGGCGACATCCGCACCAGGGAAGATCAGTACCTGCGCTTGCTCTTCAACACCCACATGCTTCGCGTCGTGCCGGCCGAGGCCAAGGATCTGGCTTTCTCGACGAAGTGCGCCCTGTATGAGTTTGAGAAGGCATCACCCGTCGTCTACACCGAGAGCGATGTGGCCAACGTGTTCGCGCAGAGCCAGACGGCTGTCGCGCACGCGAAGCAGCTCTTCAAGCGGCTGGAGACCGTGGCCTTGGATGCGGAACAATCGAAGCGCAAGCTGGCGGAGTACGTCAGTGCACTTCGAGAGGACCGCGATGACCACCGAACGGACCTGGCGTAAGAGTTCCTACAGCAACACCGACATCAACGGTGACTGTGTGGAGGTCTCGCTGGCCCAGGAAGCGTTGGTGCGTGACTCGAAGAACGCGAGCGGTGACGTGCTCGCGTTCTCCGCCGAAGCCTGGCGCCGGCTGCTCTACTTGCTGCCGGACGGCCCCCGGTAGTCGTTCGTCACGATCAGGATGATGCCGGGCGCCGCGTGGTCGATGCCGGTGAACCGGGGTTCGACGCGGGCCTTGAGCACGGCGGCGAGCTCCTTGGCCGAGGCCTCCTCGTCGGTGCCCGGCCGGAAGTACACGGTCGTGGTGGGGATGGTGCCGCCCGAGTAGTTGCCGGTCTCGGCGACCTGCCAGCCGTTCGCGCGCACCTCGTCGGAGGCGCGGGCGGCGAGGCCGGCGACGGTGCTGTTGTTGTAGACGCGCACCGGGGACTTGGCGACGCCGGGCGGGGTGACCGGGGGTGGCGGCGCCGCGGCGGACGTGGTGATCGGGGGCGCTGTCGGTGCCGCGGTCGTCGTGACCGCGGGTGCGGACGACGACGGGGGTGTCGCCGACGACGACTGGGCCGGGGCGCTCGACTGGGGCTCCGACGGGGCGGAGGAGGGCGGGGGTGTCGGCGTGCCGGAGGCGGCGGCCGGTGGTGTGTCGTCGGAGCCGCCGAAGAGGCTCACGACTCCGATCACGGCGGCCACGGCGGCGACGCCGAGGAGGGCGAACCCGGCGGCCTTGGCCGGGCGCGACGGGCTTGCGGACTCGGGGGAGGTCATCAGTCCTCGGTGCTCCTGGCGCGGGCGCGAACCCTTTGGCGGCCTGTCCGGACGCCCCGCAGCCGCTTGACCAGCATCGGGTCGGCAGCCAACGCGGCTTCGGACTCGATCAGGCCGTTCAGCAGCTGGTAGTAGCGGGTGGCGGACATGTCGAACAGTTCCCTGATGGCCTGTTCCTTGGACCCCGAGTACTTCCACCACTGGCTTTCGAACGCGAGCATGGTGCGCTCGCGGCTGGTCAGCCCGTCAGCGGAGGAAAGCGTCTCGGCGTGATCCATCTGGCTCCCCACGGTCGCCACACCAATCAGGTGCGGGCAATCTAATCACGTGATCGTTCCAACCTACCGCGCGACACCGACAGTTTTGGACGGCTTAAAGTCTGACCATGGCCGTGCACCGCATCGTGATCGCTGGTGACCCCGTACTTCACAACCCCACGCGTGAGGTCACCGAGTTCGACACCGAGCTGAAGACGCTCGTCGACGACATGTTCGAGACGATGGCAGCAGCTCGCGGAGTCGGGCTCGCCGCCAACCAGATCGGTGTCGACCTGCGGGTCTTCGTGTACGACTGCCCGGACGACGAGGGCGTGCAGCACCGCGGGGTGATCGTGAACCCGCGGATCGAGACCTCCGAGGTCCCCGAGACCATGCCGGACCCGGACGACGACTTCGAGGGCTGCCTGTCGGTGCCCGGCGAGGCGTACCCGACCGGACGCGCCCGGTGGGCGAAGTGCACGGGCCAGGACCTCGACGGGCAGCCGTTCGAGGTCGAGGGCACCGGGTTCTTCGCGCGCTGCCTCCAGCACGAGACCGACCACCTCGACGGCTTCCTCTACATCGACCGCCTCGTCGGCCGGTACAAGAGGGAGTCGAAGCGGATGCTGCGCGACAACGAGTGGGGCCAGCCGGGCCTGTCCTGGGACCCCGCCGACCCCGACTACTTCGACGACGAAGAAACCGACTGACGCAGGACGGACTAGCGCAGGACGGACTCGACCTGGGCGAGCTCGTCCGGTGTCAGCGGGCCGAACCGCAGTGCGGCCGCGTTCTCCTCGACCTGCGCCACCGTGCGCACCCCCGGGATGGGGACGAGCCGGGGAGAACGCGCCCAGAACCACGCCAGCGCGCCCTGGACCAGCGTCCGGCCGCCGGAGGTCAGCACGTCCCTGACCGCCTCGCGGGCCCGGAAGTACTCCGGTGACGGGCGGCCGTCGACGAAGAACCGCAGCCACGCCGGGTTGGTGACGCGCACGTCGTCCGCCGGCAGCACGTCGAACGTCTCGCGTGCCAGCAGACCCATCGCGAGCGGACGGCGGCACAGGACCGCGTACTCCCCCGCGTACATCTCCGGGTTGTCGAACAGCACGTTGACGTCGGCCTGCGCGGCGATGCCGTGCGGCTTCTCGGTGAAGAACCTGGCCCGTTCCGGGTCGTCGGTGCTCCAGCCGTAGGACCGGATCTTGCCCTGCGCGACCAGCGCCTCGCACTCGTCGCGCAGCAGCGCCGCCTGGTCGAGCGGCAGGTCGCCGATGTGCAGCTGGTACAGGTCGATCCGGTCGGTGCCCAGGCGCCGCAGCGACCCCTCGACGGCACGGCGCAGGTGCCCGACCGATCCGTCCGTCCCCGTCATCCGGCGGGTCTCCGCGTCGAACGTGAACCCCCACTTGGTGGCGATCACGACCTGGTCGCGGACGCCCGCAAACGCTTGCCCCACCAGTGTCTCCGAGTGGCCGCAGCCGTAGGTGTCGGCGGTGTCGAAGAGCGTCACGCCCAGGTCCAGCGCCCGCCGCAGCGCCCTGACCGACTCCGCGTCGTCGGACGGTCCCCAGCCGACCGGCTCGCCGTCGAAGGAGTACGGGCCACCCATGGCCCACGTCCCGAAACCCAGCTTCCCCAGATCCGTCATGCCGGTCAGCGAACAACCTGGAGCGCGCTCCAGGTCAAGAAACCGGCTTGCGGCCGTCGGCGACCATCAGGGGCATGCCACTGGAAAACATCGTCGCCTTCGTCGCGGCCTCGTTCCTCATCGCACTGTCGCCAGGACCCGGTACGGCCGTGGTCCTGCGACAGTCGGTGCACGGGCGGCGGGCCGCACTGGCGACGGTGTTCGGCATGGAGGTCGGGGTGGCGTGCTGGGCCGTCGCCGCGGCGCTCGGCCTGTCGGTGCTGCTCACGGCGTCGGAGATCGCCTACCACGCGCTGCGGATCGGCGGCGCGGTGTTCCTGGTCTACCTGGGCGTGAAAGCGCTGGTCAGCAGGAGCCTGCCGACCGAGGCGCCACCGCCCGGCCGCGCGTTCCGCAGCGGGCTGGTCGTCAACCTGGCGAACCCGAAGCTGGGCGTGTTCGCGATCTCGTTCCTACCGCAGTTCGCGCCGGCCGGGGAGTCCGGCCAGGGGGTTCTGCTCCTCCTGGCCGCCGGCTGGGTCGTGGTCGACACCGTCTGGTACCTGGTCGTCGTCGCGGTCCTGCACGCCGTCCGCGGCTGGCTCGCCCGGCCGCGGGTGCGCACGGCTCTGGAGAAGCTGTCGGGCGGCGTGCTGCTGGCGCTCGGAGTCCGGCTGGTACTCGACCCGCGTTGACGTCGGGCCGCCGCGGCGCCAGAACAGCTCGGGGAGTCCGGCCAGCTCAGCGAGGGTGTGGCAGCGGGCCAGCGGCTCGTAGCCACCCGCCAGGACGTGGGCGCGGACGCGGTCGAGCCGGCCGAAGTCGATCACCTCGCCCACGATGAGGAACGGCAGGACGAGCTTCCACGCCTGCACGACGGCCGAGCGCTTGCGGTGCGGGGCGCGCAGGACCGACCGCGCGACGCGCAGCAGGTGCTCGTTCGCGCTCATGGTCGCCGGGTGCGCCGTGTGGTCCCAGTTCCACCGGCGCTCCTCGGTGACCGCGCAGCGCACGCACTCGACCGGCCCGGTGCCGAGCTCGGCACCGCAGCGGGAGCACGCGAGCAGGGTCATCGCCCAGTCGACGCAGGTCCAGGGGTACACGCCGACGTCGGCGGAGGTGACCAGCTCGGCCAGCTCCCGGTCGGCGAGCTGCGAGGACGTCCGCAGCTCCTCCCAGTCCGCGAGCCAGAACTGGTCGAGCAGCTCGGCGCAGAACCCGCAGTCGGGGTAGCCGCGACCCGCGAGCTCACCGCACGAAGGGCATGCGGAGACGACAGCGGGACGTTGACCGCGCCGCGCGCCGGGCGGGAACGGCTGGTGATCAGCCACGGGGAGAAGATTAGGGGCAAAAGGCGGCCTTGGCAGCCGCGGCGCACCGTGACTATGGTCGGGTCTCGACAACTGAACACAACGCGGGAGCTCGCGCCTGAGCGGGCTGAGAGGGTGACTGGCCGTCGTGCCGGTGTCACCGACCGCCTGAACCTGACCGGGTAATGCCGGCGTAGGGAGGAATGTCGTGACGGCACTTGACGACCGTTCGGTCAAGCCCAGTGTGACCACCGGCCCGATCTCGGGCTCGCGCAAGGTGTACCGCGAGGTGTCCCCGGACATCCGCGTGCCCCACCGCAGGGTCGAGCTGACCAACGGCGAGCATGTCGATCTGTACGACACTTCCGGTCCGTATACCGACGACAACGCGACCATCGACGTCCACAGTGGACTACCCGACCTGAGGTCGGGGTGGGTCGCCGCACGGGAACCGATCAACGGAGCCGTCAGCCAGCTCGCGTACGCGAAGGCCGGGATCATCACCCCGGAGATGCGCTACGTGGCGGCGCGGGAGAACCTCGACGCGGAGTTCGTGCGCGCCGAGGTGGCCATCGGGCGCGCGGTCATCCCGTTGAACCGCAAGCACCCCGAGGCCGAGCCGATGATCATCGGCAAGAAGTTCCTCGTGAAGATCAACGCGAACATCGGCAACTCCGCGGTGTCGTCGTCGATCGAGGACGAGGTGGAGAAGATGGTGTGGGCGACCCGCTGGGGCGCCGACACGATCATGGACCTCTCCACGGGCAAGCGCATCCACGAGACCCGCGAGTGGATCCTGCGCAACTCCCCCGTCCCGGTCGGCACGGTGCCGATCTACCAGGCGCTGGAGAAGGTCAACGGCGACCCAGCGGCGCTGACCTGGGAGATCTACCGCGACACCGTGGTCGAGCAGTGCGAGCAGGGCGTCGACTACATGACCGTGCACGCGGGCGTGCTGCTGCGGTACGTGCCGCTCACGGCCAAGCGCGTCACCGGCATCGTGTCGCGCGGCGGGTCGATCATGGCCGCGTGGTGCCTCGCGCACCACCGGGAGTCGTTCCTCTACACGCACTTCGAGGAGCTGTGCGACATCCTGCGGGCCTACGACGTGACGTTCTCGCTGGGTGACGGCCTGCGGCCGGGCTCGATCGCGGACGCCAACGACGAGGCGCAGTTCGCGGAGCTGCGCACCCTGGGCGAGCTGACGCACATCGCCCGCGCCAAGGACGTCCAGGTGATGATCGAGGGCCCCGGCCACGTGCCGATGCACAAGATCGCCGAGAACGTGCGGCTGGAGGAGGAGTGGTGCGGTGAGGCGCCGTTCTACACCCTCGGGCCGCTGGCCACGGACATCGCACCGGCCTACGACCACATCACGTCGGCGATCGGTGCGGCGCAGATCGGCTGGCTGGGCACCGCGATGCTCTGCTACGTCACGCCCAAGGAGCACCTGGGCCTGCCCAACCGGGACGACGTGAAGACCGGCGTGATCACGTACAAGATCGCGGCGCACTCCGCGGACCTGGCCAAGGGCCACCCCGGCGCGCAGGACTGGGACGACGCGCTGTCGAAGGCGCGGTTCGAGTTCCGGTGGGAGGACCAGTTCAACCTCTCGCTGGACCCGGACACGGCCCGCTCGTTCCACGACGAGACGCTGCCCGCCGAACCGGCGAAGACGGCGCACTTCTGCTCGATGTGCGGGCCGAAGTTCTGCTCGATGAAGATCACGCAGGACGTGCGGCGCTACGCCGAGGAACGCGGGCTGTCCACTGTGGAGGCCATCGAGGCCGGCATGGCGGAGAAGTCCGGTGAGTTCGCCGGCACCGGCAACAAGGTCTACCTGCCCGTGGTGGAGACTTCGTGACACCTCCGAGGGCCCTCACCATCGCCGGGAGCGACTCCGGCGGTGGTGCGGGCATCCAGGCGGACCTGCGCACGATGTTCGCGTGCGGGGTGCACGGGTGCGTGGCGCTGACGGCCGCGACCGTGCAGAACTCCCTCGGCGTCACGGGGGTGCACGAGATCCCGCCCGACGTCGTGGCTGCGCAGATCGCGTCGGTGGCCTCCGACATCGGGGTGCAGGCGGCGAAGACCGGGATGCTGGCGTCGGCGGCGATCATCGAGGCGATCACGCCGGCGCTGGACGCGGCCGGGATCGGCCGCGGTGGTGTGCCGTTCGTCGTCGACCCGGTGTCGGCGTCGATGCACGGCGACCAGCTGCTGGCGGACTCGGCGCTGGAGGCGTTGAAGGGCCTGCTGTTCCCGCGGGCGACGCTGGTGACGCCGAACCTCGACGAGGTGCGGTTGATCACCGGTATCGCGGTGAAGGACCGCGCGGACCAGCGTCTTGCGGCGGAAGCGCTGCACGAGCTGGGACCGGAGTGGGTGCTGGTCAAGGGCGGCCACATGTGGGACGACCCGGAGTGCCTGGACCTGCTGTACGACGGCCGCGAGTTCGTGGAGCTGCCCGGCCCGCGCTACGACACCGAGAACACGCACGGCAGCGGTGACACGCTGGCGTCGTCGATCAGCTCGGCGCTGGCGCACGGGGCCTCGGTGCCGGACGCGGTGCGGTTCGGCAAGGACTTCATCGTGAGGTCCGTGGCGGCGGCCTACCCCCTGGGTTCGGGGGTCGGGCCGGTGTCGCCGCTGTGGAGGTTGGACAGGTAGCGGGCGCACATCGCCCGCAGGTCGGTCTGCTCGGGGTCGAGCAACCAGACCGTGAGCGCTCCTTCGAGGAACGCGATGAGCTCCGTCGCGGCCGCTTCGCCCAGCGTCTTGGCGAAGTGGCCGCGCAGGAGCCGGTTGCGGCGGCGGAACCGTTCGGTGATCTCGTCGTCGCGGGCCAGGTGCTCCGCCTGCAGCACGGTGTGCAGGGTGGCCAACCCCCGCCTTGGTGGCGATGGCCGCGGACGTGCCGGCGCAGACGCGCGAGGTGCTGGTCGCGGAGTTCGACGCCTTCAACCGGGCGTTGCACGACCTGTTCGCCGCCTCGGCCGACCCGTCCCGGTGACCGGGTGGGGACTCAGCCCTCGTTGGCCTGCGTCGGAGTCCAGTGCGACCACGACGCGTGGTGGACGGGCAGGCCGGCCTCGCGGAGGTGGCTCACCACGCGCGGGTCGTCGTCCACGACCATGACGACCGTGCGGCGGTGCCGGATCTCCTGGAGCCGTTCGAGCTTGACCACCTGGGCGGGTCGCCGGTCCCCCTCCCGCTGCATCAGCAGCGTGCCGGCCGGCAGCCCGTACTCGGCGAGCCAGCGCCGGGTGAGCTCCGCGATCCGGACGGGTCTGCCGGTGAGCCACACGATGTCGTGGTCCACCGCCAGTCTGTGGGCCAGCGCCGCGCCCTGCCGCAGCAGCCCGTCGCCTCCCGCCGCGTCGAAGAAGTTCGCCCACCTGACGGGCGAGTCCGAACTGAGCAGGTGAAGGCGGTGCTGGACGTCAGCGACGGTTCCGTCGATGTCCAGCACCGCGACCGGGCGACTCATGCGGTGGCCCCAATGTTCGCCGGAAGGATCTCCGCGAGGTTATCCCGGCGAGGGCACCGAAAACGGGCTCGGTGACGATCGATTTCGTCGAGTTGCGGACCGACGGCGCTACTTCGACTCTTCGCCGACCAGTGTTTCCAGCGCGTCCAGCGCGTTGACCAGGGCCGAGACGTGTTCGGGCGTGAGCTGCTCGATGCGGCGTTGCAGCTCGCGCACGCGTGCGGAGCGCACACCGGACACCATCGTCTCGCCCTCGGGCGTGGGGGTGGCGAGCCAGGCGCGGCCGTCCTGCGGGTCGGGTTCGCGCTTCACGTACCCGGCCTCGACCAGCGCGGCGACGATGCGGGACAGCGTGGGCGGGGCCACGCCCTCCTTCGTCGCCAGGTCACCGAGGCGCATGGGGCCGCAGCGGGCGAGGGTCGCCAGCGCGGAGACCGCGCCGGGGCCGAGTCCGGGCGATCCGGTGCGGCGCAGCAACCGGGCCAGCCGGCCGATCGCCAGGTACAGGCGCGCGGTCGCGTCCTCGACCTCGGCGTCAATGGGGGCCGTCACGGCTAGTCGTCCTCCTCGACGGAAATCAGCAATGGTCAATCATCCCCCAACACGTGTGCACCCACGGTAGCGGCTGCGCGTTCACCACCGCGGCTTTATCGCGTGCGAAGGGAGACGACCTCGGGAACGGCCCCGTTCCCGAACGCCGAGGAGGAGAGGTACCGACTGCCTGGGCCGTTCAGATTCCCGGTGACGAGGCCTGCGCCCAGAAGCGCTGCGGGATGCGACCGGCCAGCCGGGCGAGCCGGCCGCCCTCGACGGCACAGCGCATCGCGGCGCCCATCAGCTCCGGGTCACCGGCACGGGTGACGGCGGTGGCGAGGAGCACCGCCGAACAGCCGAGCTCCATGGCCAGCGCGGCGTCGGAGGCGGTGCCGATGCCCGCGTCCAGCACGACCGGAACGGTGGCGCGGGCGGTGATCAGCTCGATGTTGTGCGGGTTGCGGATGCCGAGGCCGGTGCCGATCGGCGAACCCAGCGGCATCACGGTCGCGCAGCCGATGTCCTGGAGCTTCAACGCCAGCACCGGGTCGTCGTTGGTGTAGGGCAGCACGACGAAACCGTCGTTCACCAACCGTTCGGCGGCGTCGAGCAGCTCGACCGGGTCGGGCAGCAGGGTCTCCTCGTCGTGCACGACCTCCAGCTTGACCCAGTTCGTCTCCAGTGCCTCGCGGGCGAGCTGCGCGGTCAGCACGGCCTCGGCGGCGGTGCGGCAGCCGGCGGTGTTCGGCAGCACCTCGATGCCCAGGCGCCGCAACAGCTCCAGCACACCGGTCTGGCCGGCGGCGTCGACCCGGCGCATCGCCACGGTGGTCAGCTCGGTGCCGGACGCCACCAGGGCGCGTTCGAGCACGGACAGGTTCGCGGCACCGCCGGTGCCGGTGATGAGGCGGGAGCGGAACTCCTTGCCCGCGATGACGAGCGGGTCGTCCACGTCAGCCTCCCTGGACCGCGGTCAGCACCTCGACCACGCCGCCGTCCGGCACGATCGTCCTGTCCCACAACGCCTTGGGCACCACGACACCGTCGAGCGCCACGGCCACGCCCGCGGCCGGCGCTCCCACCAGCGACACCACCGCGGCCACCGACGTGCCGTCGGACAGCTCGCGGAAGGTGCCGTTCACCTTCGCCTTCACGACGTTCCTCCTTCGAGCAACCGCAGCACTTCGCGTGCGGTGTGGGGGGCGAGCAGCAGGCCGTTGCGGTGGTGGCCGGTCGCGGCGATCACGCCGGGTTCGAGCCACCGCACGACCGGCACGTTGTCGGGGCTGCCCGCGCGGAACCCGACGGCGGTCTCGGTCAGCGCGTACTCGGCGAGGCCGGGCAGCACGACCTCCGCGTCGCGCAACAGGTCCCGCACGCCCGCCACGGTCACGTCGGTGTCGAAACCGGCCTCGTACTGGGTGGCGCCGACGACCACACCGTCGGTGCGCGGCACCAGGTACACGGCTCGGCCCTGCACGAGCGCGCGGATCGTGTGCCGGGGCGGTGGCAGCGCGCCGGGGCGGTGGGTGAGCCGCAGGATCTCGCCCTTGACCGGCCGGACCACGTCCCGCAGCGCCGGGTGCAGCCCCGCGCTCCACGCACCGGCCGCGATCACGCGGACCCGGCCGTCCACATCGGACCGCACCCCGGCCTCGGCGCACGCCTTCTCCAGCGCGGAGAGCAGCGCCCGGTTGTCGACGGCGAGGTCGCTCGTGTGCACCCCACCGCGCACGGCGGGGCCCAGCGACGGTTCGAACGCGCGGATCTCGCGCGAGGTCAGCAGCTCCCCCGCGTGCCGCAGGTCGGTGAGGTCGCCGGGGGACGTGCCGACCGCCAGCGTGCCCGCGGTGAACAGCTCCACGCCGATCGACGCGGCGAACTCCGGCCACAGCACGAGCGCCTCGACCCCCTGCGCCACCACGGCTTCCTCGCCCGGCCACGCCTCGGTGAGCGGTGCGAGCATGCCGCCCGCGACCCGCGAACCCGCGTGCGGGGAACCGCGGTCGGACACGGAGACCGAGTAGCCGGCCCGTGCCGCGAACAGCGCGACGGACAGGCCGATGACACCGCCGCCCACGACGGTCACTTCCACAGTGCTCAAGGCATTCACGCTCCCTGCGCCGGCATGACCCGGATCAGGTTCGACGGTCGGAGCGAACCACGCTCCCTCTCAGCCCGGTCTTCTCCAGGCTCCCGTGCGGACCGCCTTCAACATAACGGTTAACGTGCGTGCGTGCCAGGACTCGACGGAAACCTGATCAGGCAACGACTCGCCGACGCGACGCTCTACCTCTGCACCCCGGACCGGCCCGACCTGGCCGAGTTCGCGGACGCCGCCCTCTCCGGCGGTGTCGACGTCATCCAGCTGCGGGACAAGTCGCTGGAGGCCAGGCAGGAGCTCGCGGCGATCGAGGTGCTCGCCGAAGCCGCTGAACGCCACGGGAAGCTGCTGGCCGTCAACGACCGCGCGGACATCGCGCACGCCGTGGACGCCGACGTGCTGCACCTCGGCCAGGACGACCTGCCGGTGCCGCTGGCCCGCCGGATCATCGGCGACGGCCCGGTGATCGGCCGCTCGACGCACGACGTGGACCAGATGCGGGCGGCGGCCGGCGAGCCGGGCGTCGACTACTTCTGCACCGGTCCGTGCTGGCCGACGCCGACGAAGCCCGGTCGCCCGGCTCCGGGGCTGGACCTCGTCCGCGCCACCCGCTCGCGGCGGCCGTGGTTCGCGATCGGCGGCATCGACCTGGGGAACCTGCACGAGGTCATGGCCGCGGGTGCCACGCGGGTGGTCGTGGTCAGGGCCATCACCGACGCCGAGGACCCGCGCGCCGCCGCCAGGTCGTTCAAAATTGAACTTGATCGTTGAAATTTGAACAAAACGGCGTACGCTCGACGGCGTGAGCGCACCTGTGCTGTACCTGAGCCACGGGGCTCCCCCGCTGGCCGACGACGCCACGTGGACCAGAGAGCTGAGGGACTGGTCCGCCACGCTCCCGCGCCCGGAGGCCGTGCTCGTGGTCTCCGCGCACTGGGAGGAGGCACCGACGACGATCGGCGCCACCACGACCGTCCCGCTGGTCTACGACTTCTGGGGCTTCCCGCAGCGCTACTACGAGGTCACCTACGCGGCACCGGGCGCGCCGGAGCTGGCCGAGGACGTGCGCAAGCTGCTCGGCGGCCACGTCGAGCAGGACGAGCGGCGCGGGCTGGACCACGGCGCCTACGTGCCGCTCAAGGAGATGTTCCCGGACGCGGACGTGCCCGTGCTGCAGCTGTCGATGCCGACGCTGGACCCGCGCGCGCTGCACGGGATCGGCCGGAAGCTGGCGCCGTTGCGCGAGCAGAACGTGCTGATCGTCGGAAGCGGGTTCATGACGCACAACCTGAGCTGCGTGAACTTCCCGGCCGGACCGGACTACGCGCCGCCGTCGTGGTCGCGGGAGTTCGACGACTGGGCGCACCGGCAGCTCGCGAGCGGTGACGTGGACGCATTGCTCGACTTCCAGGTGAAGGCGCCCGCGGCCGGCATCGCGCACCCGCGGACCGAGCACTTCGCGCCGCTCTTCGTCGCGCTGGGCGCCGCGAGCGACGAGAAAGCCCGTACCAGCGTTGAAGGCTTCTGGTACGGGCTCTCGAAACGGTCTGTCCAGTTCAGCTAGCGAGCAGCTCCTAGCCGCGGGTCAGGGTCAGGCCCCAGCGCGACAGGATCGGGTTGACCGGCTGGAAGTAGGTCGTGCCGCCGGAGGTGCAGTTGCCGGAACCGCCGGAGGTCACGCCCTGGGCCTGGCCGAAGCCGGAACCCGCCACCCACGAGCCACCGGAGTCACCGGGCTCCGCGCACGCGTTGGTGCGGGTGAGGCCGCGGACGGTGCCCTGCGGGTAGTTCACGGTCGAGTTGTAGGCCTGGACCGTGCCGCAGCGCCAGCCGGTCGTGGAGCCCGAACGGCAGATCTGCGCGCCGATGGCCGCCACCGTCGAGCCCTGCACCGTCACGTTGGTGCCGTTGTAGCGGTTCACCCACGGACGCGGGGTCCAGTTGGAGTTGGTGCGGACCCACGCCATGTCGTTGCCGGGGAAGACCGAGCCGGCGAACGAACCGGCCGCGACGCGGTTGTAGCCGGACACCGAGGTGCCGGTGGTGCCGCAGTGGCCGGCCGTCACGAAGCCGCCGGTCACCGAGAAGCCCAGGGAGCAGCGGCCGCCGCTGCCCATGTAGATGGCGTCGCCACCGCGCAGGTCGTACAGCGGGGTCGCGTTCTCGGTCACCTCCTCGACCGTGACGGTCGAGCCGACGGACTTCGCGGTGGCGATGAACTGCTCCGCTGCGGCGTCGCGCTTGGTCTTGTTGACCTCGACCACGACGCTGTTGGACTTCTCGTCGACGCGCCAGCTGGCGATCGACTGGGGAGCGCTCATCAGGTCGAGGACCGACTTGGTCCCGTTGAGCTGCGTGAGCGAGTTCTTCACGACCTTGGTGTCCGCGCCGGTCACGGAGAGTCCGGACTTGGTCACGGCAACGGTCAGCCTGCCGGTCGCCTGGTCGATCCACGCTCCGCCGAACGCGTCGCCCAGCGAGCTCTTCGCCTGCTCGGCGATCTCGCTCGACTTGAGGTCAGAGGCCAACCGGACGCGTGCCTGGTCAGCGTTCAGGCCCAAATCACGCTCGACCGCTTGGAGCAACTCGGCCGGGTAGCTCTCCGTATCGGAACCAGTTCCGCCAACCGGCGCGGCAGGCGCACCAAACGCCGGTACGCTGAGAGCAGTCACGACTCCGGTGGCGAGCAGAACGGCACCGGTTACACGGGCCGCACTCGTGCGGTTCATCAAGACGTCTCCCTCACTTTCGGGTGCAGGGGAACCCGAGAGATCGGTTGCAGGGACCTTCTCTCGGGGGCTCTAGGGGGACGGGTGGTGGGGCGGCGGCAGGGGTCGCCCCACCCCTCCCACTTCCTTCCGCGTGGCCTCTCGGCCGAGGGCACTGCGCTCCAGTGGTCCTTCCACGAGCCTCATCGCGCCCTCCTTCGGTCTCTTTCGGAGCTAAACTTTCGCCCGTTCGAGTGACGTTACGGGCCTGTTATCTATGACGCCCGAACCCGACTGTGGACGAAGTGTGTCACAGCTCACGACAGATCAACTGCGGTGCGTAGCAATTGACAGTTAACTATCGCTCAACGTAGTGACGTGATCACCGAATGGGGTCGCCCGTTGGAACAGGCGTCGAGCCGTCAGCGGGCGGTGGCGAGCCTGTCGTCGTGGTGGTCGGCGCAGTGGTCGTGGTGCTTTCGGCGGACGACCGTCCGGACGTGCCCGGAGGCGGTGAGACGGTGACCGTCTCGGTGGCCGGCGGCGGGTTGTTTTCGGTGCGGTTGACCGATTTCTGCGGTTCCGCGGACGTCGACGGCTCGACCTTCTGCTCCGCCGGACCGGTGCCGCCGGATGTGCCGGAGACGAGCTGGACGCTCGTGACGGCGAGGACCGCGACGACGAACGCGAGCAGACCGCCGACGGCGACGACCTGCCAGCGCTTCTCGCGCTCCATGGACCGTTGGTAGAGCACCGCTCCCACGGTGGTGACGACACTCGCGAGGACCGCGCCGATGATCGTGCCGACCACGTTGAGGCGCAGGCTCAGCACGGCCGCGGTGACGGCGGCGAGCACGCTCGCGACGAGCTTGACGGGGGTGATCTTCTCCTTATCAGCCATGACACACGTGGGACGTTGGGCACAGTTCACCGGTTGTGCGCCGGTGACGTGCATCATCGACACATGCGCCTGGTGACCATCGAGGACATCCGCGCGGCCGCCGCCGCGATCGCCCCCCACGTCGTCCGCACCCCGTTGCTGGCCTTCGACTCCTCGCTGTGGATCAAGCCGGAGAACCTCCAGCCGATCGGCGCGTTCAAGCAGCGCGGCGCGGTGAACGCGTTGTCCCGCATACCTTCTGAGGAACGTGCGCGCGGTGTCGTGGCGTACTCCAGCGGTAACCACGCGCAAGCGGTCGCCTACGCGGCGAAGACGCTCGGCATGACGGCGGCGATCGTGGTGCCGGAGAACACGCCACAGCTCAAGATCGACGCGACGCGCGCGCACGGCGCCGAGGTGTTCGTCGTCGGCATCACCGAACGGGAGTCGCGCGCGGCGGAGCTGGTCGAGGAGCGCGGGGCCACGCTGATCCCGCCGTTCGACCACTTCGACGTGATCGCCGGGCAGGGCACGGTCGGCCTGGAGATCTGCGAGGACCTGCCGGACGTGGCGACGGTGCTGGTGCCGGTGAGCGGCGGCGGGCTGGTCTCCGGTGTCGCGGTGGCCGTGAAAGCGTTGTGCCCCAACGCCCGCGTGATCGGTGTCGAGCCGGAGCTGGCCGGTGACTCGGCCGCGTCGCTCAAGGCGGGCGAGCTGGTGCGGTGGGACGCGCACGACCGCGCCCGCACGTCGGCGGACGGCCTGCGCGCGGAGCCGTCGGAGCTGACGTGGGCGCACATCAAGGAGTACGTGGACGACATCGTCACGGTGTCCGAGGACGAGATCCGCGACGCCGTGCGGCAGATCGCGCGCCGCACCCGGACCGTGGCGGAGCCGTCCGGTGCCACCGTCGTCGCGGCCCACCTGAACCGGTCGCTGCCGGAGGGCAAGACCGTCGCGGTGGTGTCGGGCGGCAACGTCGAACCGGCCCTGCTCGCGTCGATCCTCGGATGATCGCGCTCCCAGACGTCCTGGCGGCGGCGGAGCGGATCGCACCGCACGTGGTGCGCACGCCCCTGCTGCCGTTCGGCCGGGGGTGGCTGAAACCGGAGTCGTTGCAGCCGATCGGCGCCTTCAAGCTGCGCGGTGCGCTCAACGCGCTGGCGCTGCTGGAGGACCGCTCGCGCGGCGTGGTGGCCTACTCCAGCGGCAACCACGCGCAGGCCGTCGCCTACGCCGCCCGGCTGCACGGGGTGCCCGCGGCGATCGTGATGCCGTCGAACACGCCCGAGGTGAAGGTCGCGGCGACGCGGGCGCTGGGCGCGGAGGTGTTCATCGTCGGGATCACCGAGCGGGTGCAGCGGGCGCGGGAGCTCGTCGCCGAACGCGGTGCGGTGCTGATCCCGCCGTTCGACCACCCCGACGTGATCGCCGGTCAGGGCACGATCGGGCTGGAGGTCCTCGCCGACCTGCCGTCGGTGGACACCGTGGTGGTGCCGATGTCCGGTGGCGGGCTGATCTCCGGTGTGGCGACGGCCGTGAAGGCGATCAAGCCGGACGTCCGGGTGGTCGGCGCTGAGCCGGCGCTCGCGGCGGACGTCGCGGACTCGTTCAGGGCCGGTGAGCTGGTGCGCTGGGACCCCGTGGCCCGTGCGGAGACGATCGCCGACGCGTTGCGCGACGAGCCGTCCGAGCTCACCTGGGCGCACATCAGCCGGTACGTCGACGACGTGGTGACGGTGACCGAGGACGAGATCCTCGCGGCGGTGGCGGACCTGGCCAGGCGGGCCAGGCTGGTCGCGGAGCCGAGCGGTGCGGTCGCCGTGGCCGCCCAGGCCAGGCTGGGCGGGGGCGGGGGCGGGGTCGCCGTCGTGTCCGGCGGCAACGTCGACCCCGCGCTACTGGCTCGCTTTCTCGCCACCTGAGCGGATGTGCGTCGGCGGTCCCTCGACGCCGCAGTGCAGGCAGTCGCCGGGGTGCGGGTTGTCCGGCTGCTCGTGGTCGGTGGCCAGCACCCGGTTGTCCACGCCGAGCGCGAGCAGGCCGCCGACGATGGCCGCCACCGCGCACAGCACGAGCGCCATCCGCCAGCCCGAGGTCATGACCGCGGGGTCCGCGTAGCCCTCGCCCGTGATGCCCACGGCGGCCGGCAGCACGGCCATCGCGAGCAGGCTGCCGGTGCGCGCCACGGCGTTGTTCACGCCCGACGCGACGCCCGCGTGGTGGTCGGGTGCCGAGGCCAGCACGGTCGCGGTGACCGGCGCGACCACGGCGGCCAGGCCGAGGCCGAACACCAGCACGCCGGGCAGCACGCCGGTGAGGTAGCCCGCGCCGGGCTGGGCGCCCCGCAGCAGCAGCATGCCGAGGCCCACGACGATCGGGCCTGCGACGAGCTGCACGCGCGGGCCGAAGCGCTGGGCGATCTTGCCCGAGGTCGACGACGCCAGCAGCATGATGATCGTGATCGGCACGCTGGCCAGGCCCGACGCCGTCGGCGAGTAGCCCAGCGACACCTGCAGCTGGAGCACGAGCAGCACCATCACGCCGCCCAGTGCCGCGTAGACCAGGAACGTCAGCAGGTTCGCGACCAGGAACGTGCGGTCGCGGAACAGCTCCGGCGGCACCAGCGGGTCGTGCGAGCGCGCCTGGACCACGCCGAACGCGATCATGGCCACCAGCCCGAGGGCCGCGACCGGGTAGGACTGCTCGACCAGGCCGCCGGTCAGCAGCGCGAGCCCCGCGGCTCCGACGACCGCGCTGAGGTAGTGGGGGTGCCCCGCCGTCTCGTCGCGCGACTCCGGCACCGACCGCAGCGCGAGGTACACGCACAGTGCCGCCACCGGCAGGTTGACCAGGAACGCGAGCCGCCACGACCAGGCCTGCACCAGCAGCCCGCCGACGAACGGGCCGATCGCCGTGGCCACGCCGGACAGGCCCGACCAGGCGCCGATCGCACGCGAGCGGTCCTCCCGGTTGAACGACGACTGCAGGATCGCGAGCGCGCCGGGCGTGAGCAGCGCTGCGCCCACGCCCTGCAGCACACGGGCCGCGACCAGCACCGGGACGTTCCAGGCGACGCCGCACAGCAGTGACGCCACGCCGAACCAGACGACGCCGGTCACGTAGACGCGGCGGCGGCCGAAGCGGTCGCCGAGCGAGCCGGCGACGAGGATCAGCGAGGCCAGCGCCAGCAGGTAGCCGTTGAGGATCCACTGCAGGTCGGTCACGGACGCGTCGAGCTCGGCGCCGATGCGGGGCAGGGCGACGTTGACGATCGTGCCGTCGAGCATCGCCATGCCGGAGCCGAGGATCGTCGTGGCCAGCACCGCGCGGGCGCGCGGCGTGCCCCAGGCGATCATGCCCCGCCGATCAAGACGGCCTGTTCAGCGTGGCCACGAACTTGTAGCGGTCGCCCCGGTAGACCGAGCGCACCCATTCGATCGGGTTGCCCTCGGTGTCGAACGAGTGCCGCGACAGCAGCAGCATCGGCAGGCCGATGTCCGCCCCGAGCAACTCTGCCTCTTCGGGCGAGGCGAGCGCCGTCTCGATCGTCTCCTCCGCGTGGCCCATCTCGACGCCGAACCGGTCGGACAGCACCTGGTACAGCGAGGCACCGGGCGCCAGGTAGCGGCGCAGGCCGCGGAACCGGCCCAGCGCGAGGTGGGTCGTCTCGATGGCCATCGGCTCGTTGTCGGCCAGGCGCAGCCGGTGCAGGCGCAGCACCTTGGCACCGGGACGCACGCCCAGGTACCGGGCGAGCTCCGCCTCCGCCGGCATCTCCGAGGCCTCGATGAGCTTGGACGACGGCACGCGGCCCTGGGCGCGCATGTCCTCTGTGTACGAAGACAGCTGCAACCTCTGGGCGACCTTCGGTTCGGCCGCGAAGGTGCCCTTGCCCTGCACCCGGAGCAGCCGCCCCTCGACCGTCAGCTCGGCGAGCGCCTGGCGGACCGTGGTCCTGGAGACGTCGAACTCCGCGGCCAGCGACCGTTCCGTGGGGATGGGTGAACCGGGCGGCAGCGCCCTCAGCAGGTCGAGCAGGTGCCGCTTGAGACCCCAGTACTTGGGTTCGCGTTGCGCACGCGTCCTGGCGTCCACGCCTGATGCAGGCGTCGTCTCCAGCATGGCCTCCTCCTCGCACTCCATGTCACGCCCCACAAGGATGCCCTGTCCGGGTCCTCCTGCGCGTCCGAACCCCCGCCATTCGACTCAAAAAAGGTCCGAGGACTCCGCAACGCTTTGGCAACGCGCTTGACAGGAGGGGTGACGCGGCACACGCTGTTCCGCATTGGTCTACACCACTTGGGCGTTCCGGCCGAGGGGCCGGGCTTGCTGAAAGGGCGCGACTGTGAAGGGCTGGAGAGGACTCGCTGCTGGTGCCGCCGCACTGGCAGTGGCCGTGTCCGGATGTGGCACGAGCACGAACAGCGGTAGCGGCACGGAGTCCAAAGAGATCACCGTGTGGCTCATGGACGGCTCCGCGCCGGCAACTCTGACCGACGCCTTGAACAAGGAGTTCGAGAGCGCGAACGGCGTCAAGGTCAAGTACGAGGTCCAGAAGTGGACCGGCATCCAGGAGAAGCTGACCACGGCACTGGCCAGCAGCACGCCCCCGGACGTCATCGAGCTCGGCAACACCCAGACGGCGAGCTTCGCCGACCAGGGCACGCTGGCCGACCTCACCGCGGACGCGAAGCAGTTCAACGACGCCGAGTGGCTCGGCGGTCTCAAGGACTCGCTCACGATGAACGGCAAGCAGTACGGTGTGCCGTTCTACGCTGCGAACCGCACCGTCATCTACCGCACGGACCTGTTCCAGGCGGCCGGCATCGCGCAGCCGCCGACCTCGCGGGCCGAGTGGATCGACGCGATCACCAAGCTGAAGGCCGCGAACGCGGCCAACCCGGACTTCCAGGCCCTGTACCTGCCGGGTCAGTCCTGGTACTTCCTGCTCTCGCTCATCTGGGACGAGGGCGGCGACGTCGCCAAGCAGGACGGCGGCAAGTGGACGAGCACGCTCGACTCCGCGCAGGCCAAGGCGGGCTTCGAGGCCTACAAGGCGCTGTACGACGCCTCGGCCGTCAAGAAGGTCCCGGCTGACATCGACGAGGCGAAGCCCCAGCAGATGGAGGTCTTCGGCACGGGCAACGTCGGCATGATGGTCGGTCTCCCGTGGGAGCTCGCCGGTGCCGTCAAGGCCAAGCCGGAGCTGAAGGACAAGACCTCGGCGTTCCCGATCCCGTCGAAGAAGGCCGGCTCCGCCGCGCCCGTGTTCCTCGGCGGCTCGAACCTCGCGATCCCGGCGTCCAGCAAGAACGCGGACGCGGCGAAGAAGTACCTGGCGCTGCTGTCGTCGAAGAAGTACCAGGACATGCTCGCCGAGGGCGGCGCGGTCCCCGGTACCTCGAAGGACACCGCGAAGCTCGAGACCAACGCGATCGGCAAGGCCATGGCGGCCTCGTCCCCCAACGGCAAGGTCACCCCGGTGACGCCGAAGTGGGCGGCCGTCGAGGCGGGCCAGAACCCGCTGAAGGACGCGCTCACCGCGTACCTGACGGGTGCGAAGTCGCTCGACCAGGCGACGAAGGACGCGAGCGACGCCGTCACCAAGGCCATGGGATAGCCCAGCCGAGATGACGGCCGTCAAGACGACCGAAACGGCAGCGCCGGCCGGGAACATCCCGCCGGCGCTGCCGCCTGCCGTGACGGGTGGGGCGCGCAAGCGCCGCCACCGGGGCGGCGCCTTCGACCGGGCGCTGCCCTACCTGCTGCTGGCCCCCGCACTCCTCGCGATCCTCTGGCTGATCGGCTGGCCGGTCGTCTCGGTGTTCGTGACGAGCTTCCGCCAGCTCAACCTCGGTGAGCTGGTCCGCGGCGAGATCGTGTGGACCGGCCTCGACAACTACGCGACCGTGCTGCAGGACGAGCGCTTCTGGGAAGTCTCGCTGCGCACCGTCGTGTTCACCGTGTCCGTCGTCGTGACGTCGGTGGGCGCGGCCCTGGGCATCGCCCTGCTGATGCGCGTGCTGACGCCGTGGGTGCGGATCGCGCTGCAGATCGCGATGCTCTGCGCGTGGGCGATGCCGATCCTGGCGTCCACCACGGTGTACCAGTGGATGTTCGACCAGAACTACGGCATCCTGAACAAGACGCTGGTGCAGCTCGGGTTCGACTCGTTCGCCGGCTACTCGTGGTTCTCCTCCGGCTCGTCGACGCTGTCCGTCGTCGGCTTGCTGATCGTCTGGCAGGCGATCCCCTTCCTCGCCTTCTCCCTGTACGCCGGGCTCATCGGCATCCCGCGCGACCTCTACGAGGCGGCGGGCATCGACGGCGCCTCCCCGTGGCAGACGTTCCGCGCGGTGACGTGGCCGGAGATCAAGTCGCTGCTGATGATGGTGACGTTCCTGTCGACGCTGTGGGACTTCAAGGTCTTCGCCCAGATCTGGGTGTTCCGCGAGGGCGGTCCCAGCGGGCAGAGCACGACGCTGCCGGTGCTGCAGTACCTGGAGGGCATCGCGAAGAGCCACTTCGGCGTCGCGGCCGCGATCTCCGTGCTGATGATGGTCATCCTGGGCCTGATCACGTTCCAGTACCTGCGCAAGCTGCTGCAGACCGAGGAGGGGAAGATCTGATGCTCAAGAAGTCCGCGGCCAACGTCGTCGGCCTCGTGCTGGCCCTGTTCTTCCTCTTCCCGACGTACTGGATGATCACGACGGCGTTGAAGCCCAAGGGCTCGACGATCACGTCGGACTACGACCTGATCCCGCTCTCGGTGACGTTCACGAACTTCGTCACCGCGTGGACGAAGCCGGGGTTCCTGTCGTCGCTGGGCAACAGCCTCCTGGTGACGCTGACCGCGGTGCTCGCCGCGATCGTCGTCGGCATCACCGCGGCGGTCGCCATGTCGCGGTTCGCGTTCCGCGGCCGCAAGGGCTTCGTGCTGCTGATGCTGGTCGCGCAGATGGCGCCGTTCGAGGCGTTGCTGATCCCGATGTTCCTGATGATGCGGGACCTGCAGCTCTACGAACACCTGTCGTCGCTGGTCCTCGTGTACTTCGCGGTGACGCTGCCGTTCTGCGCGTGGACGTTGCGCGGGTTCGTCAACGGCATCCCGATCGAGCTCGAAGAAGCCGCCATGGTCGACGGCTGCGGCCGGTGGAAGGCGTTCCAGAAGGTGACGCTGCCGCTGCTCGGCCCCGGTCTCGTGGCGACCTCGGTGTTCGCGTTCATCACGGCGTGGAACGAGTTCCTGTTCGCCAAGGTGCTGATCCGCAGCCAGGACAGCGAGACGCTGCCCGTGTGGCTGTCCGGTTTCCAGACGGCGTTCGGCACCGACTGGGGTGGCGCGATGGCCGCCTCCGTGCTGTTCACGGTGCCCGCGCTGGTGTTCTTCCTCATCGTCCAGCGCAAGATGGTCGCCGGCGTCACCGCCGGTGCAGTGAAGGGATGACGCGTGGATCAGTTGGCCGCTGCCGTTCTGCTGCCCGGTTTTCACGGAACGACCGCCCCCGACTGGTTGGTGCGGCGGGTCGCTGACGGTCTCGGCGGGGTGGTCCTGTTCGGCCGCAACGTCGTCTCCGACGACCAGGTGACCTCGCTGTGCGCGCAGCTGCGCTCGGCGCGGCCGGACGTGGTGATCGGCATCGACGAGGAGGGCGGCGACGTCACCCGCCTCGACGCGGGCCACGGGTCCGAGGTGCCCGGCAACTACGCCCTGGGCGTGGCGGACGACCTCGACCTGACCCGGTCCGTGGCCGCCTCGATCGGCGCGCGGCTGGCCCGGTGCGGCATCTCGCTGAACCTGGCGCCGTCGGCGGACCTGGTGCTGACGCTCGACGACCCGATCATCGGCGTGCGGGCGTTCGGCTCGGACCCGGTGCTCGCCGCACGGCACGTCGCCGCGTGGGTGGAGGGCCTGCAGGCCGTCGGTGTCGCGGCGTGCGCCAAGCACTTCCCCGGTCACGGTGCGTCCACTGAGGACTCGCACGAGCAGCTCCCGGTGCTGCCGCGCACCGAGCAGCAGCTGCGCGAGGTCGAGCTGGTGCCGTTCCGCGCGGCGGTGAACGCGGGGGTGCGGTCGATCATGACCGGCCACCTCGTGATCCCCGAGTGGGGCAGCGCGCCGGTGACGTTGAACAAGCACGCGATCGACCTGCTGCGCCGCGAGCTCGGCTTCACTGGCGCGGTGATCACCGACGGCCTGGACATGAAGGCCGTCGGCGGCGACCTGGCGGTGGGTGCGGTGAAGGCACTGGCCGCGGGCGTCGACGCGCTGTGCCTGGGCGGCATCCCGCTCGACGACGCGGAGATCCAGTGGCTGATCGACTCGATCGTCGCCGCGGTGCGGTCCGGTGAGCTGTCGGAGGAGCGCCTGACCCAGGCAGCGGCCCGGTCGCTGGCACTCGGCCTGCCGCCGTCGACCGTGGACGCGCACGACGCCGAGATCGGCCTCACGGCCGCTCGACGCGCTGTCTCGGTCCGCGGTCGCGTTGGTGTCGGTGCGGACCCGGTCGTCGTCGACCTGGTGGTGGACCCGTCGATCGCGGTCGGCGACGTCCCGTGGGGCCTCGGTCCGTACCTGAGCGAGGTCCTGCCGGGCACCGAGGTGATCGCGGCCCGCGACATCTCGGCCGAAGAAGTTGCGAGCGCCGCCGGCAAGCGCACGATCGTGGTGGTGACGCGCGACGCCCACCGCCACACCAGCGCTCGACAACTGGTAACTAACTTAACTAATCTGGGCCTGGACGTGGTGCACGTCGAAACCGGCGTGCCGGGTCCCGACCTGGGCAGCGTCGCCCGCATCGACACCCACGGCGGTTCTCGGGTGAGCCTCCGGGCCGCGGCCGAGCTGATCCTGAAAGGCACGACATGACCACGCCCCAGCCCGGCCAGCACATGGCCGCGGAGATCGCGGCCCAGCCGTCGATCTTCTCGTCCCTCTACGCGTCCCGGTCGTCAGTGGCTGAGGTGGCCGCCGTCATCCGGGAGCGCGCACCTCGTTTCGTGCTGTTCGCGGCGCGCGGTTCGAGCGACCACGCGGCCATCTACGCGAAGTACCTGACCGAGATCCTGCTGCAGCTGCCAGCGGGCCTGGTCTCCGCGTCCACCACGACCCTGTACGGCGCGGAGCCCGACCTGCGCGACGTGCTGCTGGTGACGGTGTCGCAGTCGGGCGGCTCCCCCGACCTGCTGGAGGTCACCGCCTCCGCACGCCGCCGCGGCGCCCTCACCGTGGCGGTGACGAACACCGCCACCTCCCCGCTGAACGCGGCCGCCGAGCTCTCGGTGGACGTCTCGGCCGGCGTCGAACACGCGGTGGCGGCCACCAAGACCTACTCGGCCACCCTGCTGGCCCTGTACCTGCTGATCGACGCCGTCCGCGGCGGCAACGGCGCGGCAGCGGCCCCCCTGGGCGACCTGGCCCAGGTGACGCTGGACGCCTCCACCCCGACCGTGGATGAGGCGGTCCGCCGCTACCGCTTCGTCGACCGCGTGCTCACCACGGGCCGCGGCTACTCCTACGCCACGGCCCTGGAAGCCTCCCTGAAGCTGGCGGAGACCTCCTACCTGGCCGCCCGCGCCTACTCCGGCGCCGACCTCCTGCACGGCCCGGTGGCCGCCGTCGACGGCGAGACCGCCGTCCTCGCGATCACCTCGCTGGGCAAGGGCGGCGACTCACTGCGCGACGCCCTGGACGTGGTCCACCAGCGCGGCGCCGACGTGGTCGCCGTGGGCTCCGCCTCCGAGAAGGTCGGCGCGACCCTGTCGATCGCCATCCCGGAGACGGCCGAGGAGGTCGCACCGGTCCTGGAGATCCTGCCGGTGCAGCGCCTGGCCCACGGCCTGGCCCTGGCGCGCGGTGGTGACCCGGACAGCCCGCGGGGGCTGAACAAGGTGACGCGCACCCTCTAGGGGTTCTTCGTTCTGCTGGCTCGATCGGCCGTCCGGGGCTTTCGCTCCGGGCGGCCTTTTCGTGCTTGGGACCTGGTCGGCGCCACTCGAACGGGTGAAGCTTGTCCTGATCCACGCCTGGGCTCGTCTTGTAGGTGTCCGAAACACACCCGTTCCTGCGCCCGCAGGTATGGAAGCGCGCGGAGGGGGCGTTGCCCGTGGGTCGAGCCGGAGGTGAGGAGCGCCGGAGGTGAGAAGCGCCGGAGCTCCACGCCTCGAAACCGGCCCGGAAAACGGCCAGGGGGACCGCCGCCTCAGCAGACGATCCCCCTCAGCCCCACGAACCCAGCCGCTACGAACCGGGCCTACTGTCCAGCGGTCGCGTACCCCACCGCCCCGACGGGAGCAACAGGCGCAACCGGCACCGCGGCGTCGAACACGACCTCCCCGTCGACCCACACCTTCCTGGGCCGCAGCTCGTCGTCCCACCACACGAGGTCGGCCACGGCCCCCGGCGCCAGCCGCCCGAGCCCGGACTCGCCGATCGCCTCGGCCGGCACGATCGTCGCCGAGGCCAGCGCGTCCGCCGCGGGTACGCCGACGGACACGATGTTGCGCACGGCGCGGTCCAGCGTCAGCGCCGAGCCCGCGATCGTGCCCTCGGGGGAGCGGGGCACGCCGTCCTCGGTGAGGAGGACGTCCGCGCCGCCGAGGTGGTAGCGGCCAGGGGGCATGCCCGCCGCGGCCACGGCGTCGGTCACCAGGGCCACCCGTGCGCCGGCCGCGTTGAACACGAGGCGGCACACGTCCGGGCCCACGTGGGCCAGGTCGGCGATCAGGCCCAGCGTGAAGCGGTCGTCGACCAGGGCGACGCCGGGTACGCCGGGTTCGCGGTGGCCGAGGGGGCGCTGGGCGTTGAACAGGTGCGTCACCATGCGGGCACCCGCGTCGGCGGCGGCGCGGGTCTGTTCGCCGGTGGCATCGGAGTGGCCGACGGCCACGAGCACCCCGGCGTCGACCAGGCGGCGGATCGCCTCGAAGCCGCCGGGCTGTTCGGGTGCCAGGGTCACCATGCGCAGCGCCCTGCGCAGGGCGTCGTCGTTCAGGAGCGCGTCGATCTGGTCGGGACCGGGCTCGACCATGAACGACGGGTCGTGCACGCCCGCCCGTTTCGGTGACAGGAACGGCCCCTCGAGGTGCACGCCGAGGGGACGTGCGCCCACCCCGTCGGGCAGTGCGGCCGAGGCGGCCAGCACGGCGCGGGCCTGGCGGATGACCACGTCGACCGGTGCGGTGATCAACGTGGGCAGGAAGCGGGTCACACCCGTGGCTGGCAGTGCTGCTGCGACCGAGCGCATGCCGGCGGCGTCCACCTCGGCGAAGTCGACGCCGACGGCGCCGTTCACCTGGACGTCGACCAGACCCGGTGTGAGCAGGCCGTCGGATAGGACCTCCGCGCCGGGTGGAGCTTCACCGGTGGTCACCTCGACGATGCGGCCGTCCCTGATCCGCACCGAGGCAGGACCGACGATCGTGCGACCGAGCAAAGCGCGCGGTGCTGCGACAACGGCGTCCAAGATCCCTCCTTGAATGGTCCAGACCATTATGGCGACAACGGGGGTCCGCGTCACGTGTCGTTAGTAGATAACCATCCCACAAAACAGTGAGTGAATGAGCGTCATGTTTACCGGGACCCGTGTGGGTGATCGGAGGTGACGCATACTGGTGTCAGACATCCGAGGTCTACGACGAGTTGAGGGTGCTGTGGCAGTCACTGACGATGCGATCCTGCGCGTCAAGGAGATGATCGTGTCCGGCGAGCTGAAGCCGGGCGACCGTCTCCCGCGGGAGGCTGACCTGGCCGAACGCCTCGGTCTCTCGCGCAACTCGCTGCGCGAGGCCGTGAAGGCGCTGTCGCTCGTCCGGGTGCTCGACGTCCGCCAGGGCGACGGCACCTACGTCTCGTCGCTGCGCGCGGACGACCTGCTGGGCGCGCTCTCGTTCGTGCTCGACCTGCACCGCGGCGAAGATTCGGTGCTGGAGGTCCTCCAGGTCCGCCGCATCCTCGAACCCGCCGCGGCCGCGATGGCCGCCCAGCGCATCGACCCGGACGAGGTCGTGAAGCTGCGGACCCTGTGCGACGCCGCGGAGCAGGCGAAGTCCGTCGAGGAGCTGGTCGAGCACGACCTGGAGTTCCACCGCGCCATCGCCCAGTGCTCCGGCAACGCCTACCTCGCGCAGCTCCTCGACACCCTCGCCGGTCCCACGGTCCGGGTGCGGATCTGGCGCGGCATCACCCAGTCGAACGCCGTGGACCGCACGGTCGCCGAGCACCGCGCGATCGTGGACGCGCTCGCGGCACACCAGCCGGAGCTGGCGCGCAGCTGGTCGACGGTGCACGTGGCCGGCGTCGAGCAGTGGCTGTCAGACCTGGCGTAGCTGCTCCAGCACCACCCGCACCGCCGGTTGCCCGTCCGCCCGCTTGCGCACCACCGCCGACACCGTGCGGAACACCTGCTGCTTCAACGGCCGCAACGCCACCCCGGGCCGCCGCGCCACCGAGGGCACCAACGCCACCCCGAGACCGGCTTCGACCAACCCGCACATGACACCGAAGTCGTCGCAGTAGGCCTGTGCCCGCGGCACGAACCCGGCCGCACCGCAGGCCCGCTGGGTCAGCTCGTGGCACGACGCGTCGGTGCGCGGCATGATCCACGGGCGGTCCGCCAGCAGTGCGAGGTCCACAGAATCCTGCTGCACCAACGGGTCTGACAGCGGCAGGGCCACGTTCACCGGTTCCACGAACATCTCGTGCGACTCGCAGGACTCGGGCAGCGTGCGCGGCATGATGTTGTACGAGTGGATGACGGCGATGTCGACGTCGCCGCGCCGCAACGCGGGCAGTGACGACTCGGGTTCCATCTCGTGCACGAACAGGTCCACATCGGACCCGTGTGCCGAGCGCAGCAGCTGGATCACGCGTGGGAGCAACGCGGCCACCGACACGAACGCGCCGATGCGGACCACGCCGGAGACCGAGGTGCGCAGGGAGGCGAGGTCGGCTTCGGCCGCTGCCAGCTGGTCGAGGACGAGCTGGGTGTGCGCGGCGAGCACGTGGCCGGCGCGGGTCAGCGTCAGCCGGCGGCCCGCCCGTTCGACCAGGGCCACGCCGGCCTCGCGTTCCAGTGCGGCGAGCTGCTGGGAGACCGCGGGCGAGGTCACGTGCAGGGCCTCGGCGGCCGCGGTGACCGTGCCGTGGACCGACAGGGCGTGGAGCAATCTCAAGCGCCGTACGTCCAACACAAAGCTCAGCTTAACGTTCCGGGCAGAACTTCTAACTGGAACTTCGCGAAAACTAGAGCCACGCTGGAGGCATGTTCGGACGAGTGCTGGTAGCGATGGTCACCCCGTTCACCCCTGACGGTGACCTGGACCTCGGGGGTGCGCAGGAGCTGGCGGCGCACCTCGTCGACAGGGGTGGTGCGGACGGGCTGGTCGTCAACGGGACGACCGGTGAGGCGCCGACCACCACCGACAGCGAGAAGGCGCGGGTCATCAGGGCCGTCAGCGAGGCGGTCGGTGACCGGACGCACGTCATCGCGGGTGTGGGGACCAACTCCACCCGCCACACCATTGAGCTCGCGCGGCAGGCTGAGGAGAACGGCGCGCACGGGCTGCTGGTCGTGACGCCCTACTACAGCAAGCCCACGCAGGAGGGCGTCGAGAACCACTTCCGGCGGGTGGCGGACGCGTCCGGGCTGCCGGCGCTGCTCTACGACATCCCCGGTCGCACGGCCACCGCGATCGACACCGAGACGCTGCTGCGGCTGGCCGAGCACCCGCGGATCGTGGGCGTGAAGGACTGCAAGGTCGACCTGCTGGCGACCGCGAGGGTCATCGCCGAGACCGGGCTCGACTACTACTCGGGCAACGACGAGCTGATCCTGCCGCTGTACTCGATCGGTGGCGTCGGCACGGTCAGCACCGTCGGGCACGTCGTCGGCAACGAGATCAAGGCGATGCTCGACGCCTACGACGAGGGTGACAACAAGGAGGCGCTGCGCCGGCACCAGGCGCTGCTGCCGGTGATCACCGCGATCATGACGCGCGAGCCGGGTGCCGTGGCGGTCAAGGCGGCGCTCACCCTGCTCGGGCTGCCCGCGGGTCCGGTGCGGGAGCCGCTCGCCGAGGCCACGCCGCGGCTGGTCGACGAGCTGAAGGCGTTGTTCGCCTAGGGGGCGCGGACCCGGTCACGGCGTGGGCACCTCGGCACCGAGCAGGCCCGCGGACTTCAGCTCCTCCCACACCCCGGCCGGGATCGACGCCGAGAAGTACGCGCTGTTCGCGGTCATCTGCTCGGCCGTGCGCGCGCCGATCACGACCGACACGACGGCGGGGTGGCCGAGGGCGAACTGGATCGCCGCCTCGGGCAGCGTCACGCCGTGCCGCCCGCACACCTCGGCGATGGCGCGGGCGCGGGCCACGAGCTCCGGCGGCGCCTCCTCGTAGTTGTACCTGGCGTCCGCCGGCACGACCGGCTTCGACAGCAAGCCGGAGTTGAAGACACCGCACGCCACCACGGACACGCCGCGTTCAAGGCACAGCGGCAGGAACGTGGGCAGCGAGTGCTGTTCCAGCAGCGTGTACCGGCCGGCCAGCATCACCACGTCGATGTCGGTCTCGCGGACGAACCGCTCCGGCATCTCCCACTGGTTCATGCCGACGCCGATGGCACCCACGACCCCCTGCGACCGCAACGACTCCAGCGCCGGGTACGCCTCGCCGAACGCCGCGTCCCAGTGCTCGTCGGGATCGTGGATGTAGACGATCTCCACCCGGTCGGTCCCCAGACGCTCCAAAGAGGACTCAAGAGACCGCAGGACACCGTCGGCCGAGTAGTCGCGAATCCGCCGGAAGTGGCGCGGCACCGCGAAACCCTCGTCGTCCATCCCGGTGCCGTCGAACGGTTCCAGCACCCGCCCGACCTTCGTGGAGAGCACGTACCCGTCACGCGGGCGGCCGGACAGCGCCACGCCGAGGCGGCGTTCGGACAGGCCGAGGCCGTAGTGCGGCGCTGTGTCGAAGTAGCGGACACCGGTCTGCCAGGCGGCTTCGACCGCGCCGAAGGCCTCGGCGTCGGACACCTCACGGTAGAGGTTGCCGATCGGCGCGGCACCGAAGCCGAGACGGGAAACGGGCACCTTCACGGGCGTCACTCCTGCTTCTGGCCGGTGGCGAACCTGGTCACGATCAGCGCGAGGATGATCACCGCGCCGTACGAGGCCTTGATGTAGAACCCGGACACGCCCTGCAGCCGCAGGATCTGCTCCACGAGCCCCAGCATCAGCACGCCCGACAGCGCGCCGAACAGCGTGCCCTTGCCGCCCTGCAACGAGATCCCGCCGATCACCGCGGCCGCGAAGACCTGGAAGATCATGCCCTCGCCCTGCGTCGCGGCGACGGAACCGAGGCGCCCGGTCATCAGGATGCCCGCGACCACCGCGAGCACCGAGCCGATGACCAGCACCAGCCACACCACCCGGTCGACCCGGATGCCGGCCGCGCGTGCCGCCTCGGAGTTGCCGCCGATGGCGTACAGCGACCGCCCGGCGCGCAGGTACTTCAGCACGAAGATCCCCGCGGCGTAGCAGACGATGCAGATCCACACCGCCGCCGGCAGCCCGAGCCACGTCGTGGAACCCAGGTACAGGAACGACTCCGGCACGTCGATCAGCGACTTGCCCTCGGTGATCGCGAGCTGCAGGCCGCGCAGCATGGTCAGCATGCCCAGGGTCACCATGAACCCGGACAGACCGACCTTGAGGATGAGGAACCCGTTCAGGCCGCCGATCACGACCCCGATCAGCAGGCACAGCGGCAGTGCCAGCCAGGCCGCCAGGCCGACGCCGAGGCCGCCGGACGACGCCGGAATGATCAACGCGACGGCCAGCGCGGGCGCGAGGCCGACGGTCGACTCGAGCGACAGGTCCATCTTGCCGACGACCAGGATCATCGCCTGGCCCAGCACCAGCAGCGAGAGCTCGCTCTGCTGGGTCAGCACGGCGATCAGGTTGCCGGAGGTGAGGAAGATCGGCGACAGGACAGAGCCGACGACCAGCAGCAGCACGATCACCGGGACCAGCGCCAGGTCCTGGTACCGCGCGAACTGGAACTTCTGCTTCCCCGGCGGTGTGGGCGCCGGGACGGGCGGAGTCATGGCCTTGGTCATTCCGCACTCATTCCTTCAATGGCAGAGATGAGCTCCTGGTCGCGCCAGCCGCGGGCGAACTCCCGCACCACCCGGCCGTGGAACATCACCAGAACACGGTCGCAGACCCGCAGGTCGTCGAGCTCGTCGGACACGACGATCGCCGCCTTGCCCCGGCGTGCCTGTGCGTCGACGACGCCGAGCAGCGACTCCTTGGACTTCACGTCGACCCCCGCGGTGGGGTTGATCAGCACCAGCACAGCCGGGTCGCCCGCGAGGGCCCGCGCCATCACGACCTTCTGCTGGTTGCCGCCGGACAGGTCCGACACCGGCTGGTCCGGTCCCGCGGCCTTCACGTCGTAGGAGGCGATCGCCGTCGCCCCCGCCGCCCGCTGGGCCCGCGGCCACACGAACGCGCCGGCGGTGCTCAGCGTCGCGTTCTCCGCGATCGACAGGTCGAGCACGAGCCCCTGGTGGTGCCGGTCCCGTGGCACGCAACCGATTCCGGCTTTCAGGGCCGACGGCACGTCACCGCCGCGCACCGCGGTTCCGTCCACCGAGATCGCTCCCCCGGACGGCTTGCGCAGCCCGTACACGGTCTCGGCGAACTCGTGCTTGCCCGACGACGCGCTGCCGGCCAAGCCGATCACCTCGCCGCGCGCCGCCGACAGCGTGACGTCCGAGAACGCGTCACCGCTCAGCGCCGACACGGTCAGCACGGCTTCGGCCGACGACGGCCGGTCGGCGCCGCTGGGCACGTTCAGCCCGCCCGCCTCACCGGTCATCGCCTCGATGAGGGCGGGTTTCGACATCTCCGCGACCGGTGCGGTGACGACGTGCCGCGCGTCGCGGTAGACCGTCACCGTCTGGCAGACCTCGTAGACCTCCTGCAGGTGGTGGGAGATGAACAGGAACGTCACCCCCTTGGCCTGCAACGACCGCATCCGCGCGAACAGCCGCTCGATCGCCGGGCCGTCGAGCTGCGCGGTCGGTTCGTCGAGGATCACGAACCGCGAGCCGATCGACAGCGCCCGTGCGATCTCGACGAGCTGCCGCTGCTCGACGGTCAGTGCCGAGACCAGCGCGTCCGGGTGGACCGCCACGTCGTAGGTCTCCAGCAGCTCGGCCGCCTCGCGGCGCAGCCTCTTCCAGCTGATCAGCCCGCCGCCGAGGTCCTGCCGGTTGATGAACAGGTTCTCGGCGACCGACAGCTCCGGCACGACCGTCGACCTCTGGTACACGCACGCGACGTGCCGCCGCCAGGCCGCCCGGTCGGCGACCGGGGGCGCTGGTTCGCCGAAGAACGCGACCTCGCCCGCGTCCGGTACCTGCATGCCGGTCAGGACGGAGACCAGCGTCGACTTGCCGGCGCCGTTGCGCCCGACGAGCGCGTGCGACTCACCGGCGCGGACCTCGATGCCCACGTCGTCCAAGGCGAGGGTGCGGCCGAACCGCTTGGTGACGCCACGCGCGGTGGCTGCGAGCTCGCTCATCCGCCGATCTGGTTGCCCCAGAAGGCCTTGTCGTCGACGTTGTCCTTGGTGATCAGCGGTGCCGCGAGCTGGTCCTCCATGCGGCCGCCGCCGGTGTCGACGATCGTCGAGTCGTGGTCGGTCTTGCCCGGCTGGAACGTCTTGCCCTCGACCGCGGCCTTGGCGTAGAAGAGCGCCCACTGCGCGTAGAGGTCGGCCGGCTGGGAGACGGTCGCGTCGATCTCGCCCTTGCGGATCGCCTCCAGCTCCTGCGGGATGCCGTCGTTGGAGACGATGAAGATGTGCTTGGGGTCCGTCGGCGGGACGATGAGGTTCTTCTGCCGCAACACCTGCAGCGTCGGGGTGAGGAACGCGCCGCCGGCCTGCAGGTAGATGCCGTTGATGTCCGGGTGCTGGTTCAGCCGGGTCTGCAGGGCCGCGGACGCCTTGGCGCCCTCCCAGTCGGTCGGCTCCTCGAACACGGTGATGCCGGGGAAGTCCTCCTTCATGCAGGCGGCGAACGCCTCGGAGCGGTCGCGGCCGTTGACCGACGACAGCGCGCCCTGGAACTCGACGACCTTGCCCTTGCCGCCCAGCTTCTCGCCGAGGAACTTGCAGGCCTTCTCGCCGTAGGCCTTGTTGTCCGCGCGCACGACCATGTAGGTCTTGCCCTTGTCCGGGCGGGTGTCGACGGTGACGACGGGGATGTTCGCCTTCTCCAGCCGGTCCAGGGTGGACGCGATGGCACCGGTGTCCTGCGGGGCCATGATGATCGCCTTGGCGCCCTGCGACTGCAGTGACTGGGCGTTGGCGACGAGGTTCTCGACCTTGTTCTGCGAGTTGGTGGGGTTGAGCAGGTTGACGCCGAGGTCCTTGGCCTTCTCCGGGAAGTACTTGATGTAGGAGTTCCAGAAGTCGGTGTCGGCGCGCGGGTGGTCGGCGCCGATCGGGCCGACGCCACCGGCTCCCGCACCGCCGGCGCCGCCACCGCCGCAGGCGGACAGTGTCAGGGCACCGGCGAGGGCGAGGCACACCGCGGCGGTGAGGTTGCGACGCTTCATCGTTGAGCTGCCTTTCATTGCTGCTGGGGACGCAGGCGCAAGCCGTACATGCCGCCGTCGACGGCGAGGACCGTGCCGGCGGTGGAACCCGACAGCGGGCTCGCCAGGTAGGCGATCGCACCCGCGACCTCGTCGGCGGAGACGAGCCGGCCGTGCGGCTGGCGGGCCTCCAGCGCGGCCCGTTCGGCGGCCGGGTCCGGTGCCGAGTCGAGCAGGCGGCCCACCCACGGGGTGTCCGCGGTGCCGGGGGCGACCGCGTTGACGCGGATGCCCTCGCGGAGGTGGTCGGCGGCCATCGCGAGGGTCACCGCGTGCACCGCCCCCTTGCTGGCCGAGTAGAGGGCGCGCTGCGGCAGCCCCGACCACCCGGCGATCGAGCCGGTGTTCACGACCGCCGCTGCCGGCGAGTTCCGCAGGTGCGGCAGCGCGGCCCTGGTGACGCGGACGATGCCGAGGACGTTGACGTTCAGGACCTTCAGCCACTCCTCGTCGGAGTTGCCGGCCACGTCGCCCTGGGCGCCGATGCCGGCGTTGTTCACGACCACGTCGAGGCGCCCGAACCGCCGCACGACCTCGTCGACGGCGGCCCGCACGCTCTCGTCGTCGGAGACGTCCGCGCGGATGCCGGTGAGCGGCTCGGGCACGTCCGGGTTGAGGTCCAGCGCCGCGACGGTCGCTCCCCTGCTGCTCAGCAGGGTCGCCGTGGCGAGGCCGATGCCGGACGCACCGCCCGTGACTACGGCGACGAGGCCTTCGAAGTCAGTCATCCGCGTGCTCCAGTTCCGTCCACACGGGACCTCCGGGGTACGCGTAGTCGACGAGCGTCTCGTCCTTGAGCTGCGCGGAGAACCCCGGCGCCGTGGGTGCCAGGTAGCGGCCGTTCTCGACGACGGCGGGGTCGAGGAAGTGCTCGTGCAGGTGGTCGACCCACTCGATCACCCGCTCGCCGACCTCACCGGAGACGGCGACGTAGTCGAAGAACGACAGGTGCCTGACCAGCTCGCACAGGCCGACACCGCCGGCGTGCGGGCACACCGGCACACCGAACTTCTTGGCCAGCAACAAGATCGCGATGTTCTCGTTCACACCGGCGACCCGGCAGGCGTCGAGCTGCAGCACGTCGATCGCACCGGCCTGCAGCAGCTGCTTGAACACCACGCGGTTCTGCACGTGCTCGCCGGTGGCGATCCTCATCGGGGCGAGCGCCTCGCCGATGGCGCGGTGGGCCAGCACGTCGTCCGGTGAGGTGGGCTCCTCGATCCAGTACGGGTCGTACGGTGCCAGCTCGCGCATCCACCTGACCGCGGTGCCGACGTCCCAGCGCTGGTTCGCGTCGACCGCGACCCGCACCTCGTCGCCGACGACCTCGCGGGCGAGCTTCATCCGCCGCACGTCGTCGTCGAGGCTGCCGCCGACCTTGAGCTTGATCATGTCGAAGCCGTCGGCGAGGGCCTGGCGGGCGAGCGTCGCGAGCTTCTCGTCGGAGTAGCCGAGCCAGCCCGGTGACGTCGTGTAGGCCGGGTATCCGTCGCGGGCAACGGACTCCGCGCGTTCGGCCTTGCCGGGCTCGACCGCGCGCAGCAGCCGCAGCGCCTCGTCCGGTGTCAGCGCGTCGGAGAGGTAGCGGAAGTCGACGAGCCCGACGACCTCCTCGGGTGTCATGCGGGCGAGGAACCGCCAGACCGGCAGCCCGGCGCGGCGGGCGGCGAGGTCCCACGCGGCGTTGACGACCGCGCCGATCGCCATGTGCGCCACGCCCTTCTCCGGGCCGAGCCAGCGCAGCTGCGAGTCGCCGATCAGCTCGAAGTACAGCTCGCCCAGCGCCTGTGCGGTCTCCGGCACGGCCTTGCCGACGACGTGCGGGGCCAGTGCCTTGATCGCGGCGGCCTGCACGTCGTTGCCGCGGCCGATGGTGAACGCGAGGCCGTGGCCCTCCGGTCCGTCGTCGGTGCGCAGCACGACGTAGGCGGCGGAGTAGTCGGGGTCGGGGTTCATCGCGTCGGAGCCGTCGAGCTCGCGCGAGGTCGGGAAGCGGATGTCGAGCACGTCCAGTGCGGTGATCGTGGGCATGGGCTCAGGCCTGCCCGAGGGTCTGCCGCTGCTTGCCGAGGCCCTCGATCTCCAGCTCGACCACGTCGCCGGCGCGCAGGTACGGCTTGGGCTCGGGCTGGCCGAGCGCCACCCCAGCGGGTGTACCTGTGTTGATGACGTCACCCGGACGAAGGACGAGGAACTGGCTGAGGTAGCGCACGACCTCCGCGATCGGGAAGATCATGTTCTTGGTGGTGGAGTTCTGCTTCAGCTCGCCGTTCACCCAGAGCCGCATCGCGAGGTCCTGCGGGTCGGCGATCTCGTCTGCGGGCACGAGGAAGGGGCCGAGCGGGTTGAACGTCTCGCAGTTCTTGCCCTTGTCCCAGGTGCCGCCGCGCTCGATCTGGAACTCGCGTTCCGAGACGTCGTGCGAGAGCACGTACGCGCCGACGCACGCCAGGCCGTCCTCTTCGGACTCCAGGTAGCGGGCGGTGCGCCCGATGACGACGCCGAGCTCGACCTCCCAGTCGGTCTTCACCGACCGGCGGGGCACGAGCACCTCGTCGTACGGTCCGACGACCGTGTCCGGCGTCTTGAGGAACACCACGGGTTCGCCGGGGATGTCGGCGCCGGTCTCCTCCGCGTGGTCGCGGTAGTTGAGGCCGATGCAGATGATCTTGCCGGGGTGCGCGAGCGGCGCTCCGACCCGCACCCCCTCGGTGTCGAGCGCCTGGAGCTCGCCCGCGTCGAGGGCGGCGCGGACGCGGGCGACACCGCCGTCGGCGAGGAAGCCGCCGTCGATGTCGGGGGTGATCGGCAGGAGGTCGTACGTCGTCCCGTCGCCGGTCCTCACCGCGGGACGTTCAGCGCCGACCGGTCCGAGCCGCAGAAGCTGCACGGCGGTTCCTCCTCTGCTCACACCGCACGAATACATCGGATGTATAGCCCTGCCGAGGCACTCGCGTCTAGGCCCTGACGTGAAGTCGTCCGATGACTAGGAGAGGTTGATCATGAATTTGGCCATCGCGTCACTCCTGGTGGGCGCGCTGCTGACACCCATTGCTTCGCCGCCGGATGTAACCGTTTTCGTCGAGCTGACCTCGGCCCCGGCGGTCGAGTCGAGGGACGCTTCTCAGGCGCGTTCCGCACGGGAGCGGATCTCGGAGCACGTGTCGCGGGTCGTGTCCCGGTCCGGCGGGAAGGAGGTTGCGCGAACGACCAACGCGGTGCCCGGCGTCGTCCTCGCGGTCGGCCGTTCCCACCTGTCGGAACTGGCGCGGATGCCCGAGGTCCGCGCGGTCCACCGGATGGTCCCGAAGGAGCCGTCCAACGCCTCCGCCGTCCGGCTCACCCGCACCTCCGACGTCTGGCGGTCGCTCGGCCGCCTCGGCGAGGGCGTCCGGATCGGCGTGATCGACACGGGCATCGACTACCGGCACGCGGACTTCGGCGGCGGCACGTTCCCGACGGCCAAGGTGGTCGGCGGGTACGACTTCGCGGGCGACGCCTACACCGCGGGCAAGGCCCCGCCGGTGCCGGACGCGGACCCGCTGGACTGCCAGGGCCACGGCACGCACGTGGCCGGCACGGCGGCCGGGTTCGGCGTGAACGCCGACGGCTCGACCTACCGCGGCTCGTACTCGTCGGTCGACCTCGACTCGATGCGGATCGGGCCGGGAACGGCACCGCGGGCGTTGCTGTACGCGCTGAAGGTGTTCGGCTGCCGGGGTTCCACCGAGCTGACCGCGAAGGCGCTGGACTGGGCGCTCGACCCGAACGGTGACGGCGACTTCTCCGACAAGCTCGACGTGGTGAACCTGTCGCTGGGCAGCAACTTCGGCGCACCGGACGACCCCGACTCGCTGTTCGTGCGCAAGCTGGTCGAGCACGGCGTGGTCGTGGTGGCGGCGGCGGGCAACGGCGGCGACCTCTACGACGTGTCCGGGTCGCCGGGCAACGCACCGGGCGTGATCTCCGTGGCGAACAGCAGGGACGCGGGCGAGGTGCTCGACGGCGTCGAGGCGCTGGGACAGCGGTGGCCGGGCCAGTACAGCATCGGTTACAAGGACCCGATCGACCTGACGCTGCCGGTGGTGCGGCTGAAGTCCGGTGTGGACGGTTGCGAGCCGATCAGCGAGCCGTTGGCCGGCAAGCTCGTCTGGCTGGAGTGGGACGACGACGACGCGACGCGCGCCTGCGGTTCCGGTCCGCGCACGGACAACGCGTGGCAGGCCGGCGCGGCCGGGGTGCTGCTGCCGACGACGTTGCCGGCGTTCGCGGCCGGCATCGCGGGCAACGCGCACATCCCGGCGTTCCAGCTGACGGCGGCCGCGGCCACGGCGCTGCGGCCCGCGCTGGAGGCCGGGACGCTGACGGTGCGCCTGGCGTCGTCGCTGAAGCGCGCGGTGCCGTCGGTGACGCCGGAGATCGAGGACACGATCACGCCCTCGTCGTCGCGGTCGCGGTCGGCGATCTCGGTGGCCGCCCCCGGTGACACGATCTTCTCCGCGGCCTCGGGAACCGCCTCGGACGGTGTGTCGATGGGTGGCACGTCGATGGCGTCGCCGCACGTGGCGGGCATCGCGGCCCTGCTGCGCGAGGCGCATCCGCGGTGGACGGTCGAGGAGATCCGCGCCGCGCTGGTGAACACGGCCTCCGGGGTGGTCCGGTCCGCGTCCGGCGTGCGGGAGGCGCCGATGCGGGTCGGTTCCGGCCGGGTGGACGGGCTGGCGGCGCTCGGCGCGGACGTGCTGGTGCTGGGCGACGCGTCGTTCGGCACGGTCGAGGTGGACGGGCCGGTGCAGGCCACGCGGACGTTGCGGGTGGTCAACAAGGGCACGGAACCGGTGCGGCTGAACCCGTTCTACGAGCCGATCACGAAGGTGCCGGGGGTGGCGTTCTCCGTGTCGCCGTTCGTGGTGGTGCCCGCAGGCGGGTCGGCGCCCGTGCGGGTGCAGCTGCGGATCACGAACCCGGCGGCGCTGCGCAAGACACCGGACCCGAGCGTGTCGCTGGCCGACGGCCGGCAGTTCCTGGCGGAGGCGTCCGGGCTCGTGCGGTTCACCGGCGACCGGTCGTTGCAGGTCCCGGTCTACGCGGCGCCGAAGCCGGTGTCGCGGCTGTCGGTGTCGTCCGGCCGGGTCACCGGGCAGGGCCTGGACCAGGGCGAGTTCGTCGCGCGCATGACCGTGCTGGAACTGGGTGCGCGCTCACCGCGGCTGCCCGCGTGCACCCCGGAGGTGCGCGACGGCTGCACCGCGAACCGGACGGCCCGCGGCGCCGACCTGCGGTACGCCGGCGCGACCGCGACGCCGGAGCTGCTGGCGTTCGGCGTCGCGACCTGGGACACGTGGCAGAACCAGGGCGGCAACACCCGGCCGCGGGTGCGGTTCACGGTGGGCGGCAAGGAGTTCCTGACCGAGGCGGTCAAGCAGGAGGGCGCGGACGGCACCGTGACGGCGGACGTGTGGCTCGCGCGCACGACCGACGTCGCCTCTGACGAGGTGGTGGACGAACAGCCCCTCAACGGCCTGGCCGGTTCCACCGACACCAACCTCTTCGACAGCGACGTGGTGGTGCTGCCGGTGTCGCGCTCGGTGCTGCCGACCGGCCCGGTGACGTACACGGTGGCGGTGGCCAGCCGCTACCCCGCGCCCGCCGACGCCGACGAGCTCGTGGACGTGACCGAGCCTGCCGTCTTCGCCTACGGGACCGAGGTCCCTTCACTGTCCACTGTGGTCCATCCGGGTGATCGAGTTCCGCCGGGCACCCTGGTGTTCTTCCACCACAACGCGACGGGTGACCGCGCACTGGCCGGGTGACACCCGGTTGGGCGTGCCACCGGTGGCCTGACCTCGGCATACTCGTTCGTCATGGATCTCGTGGTCGGTCTGGACGCCGGTGGCACGTCCACCAGGGCAGTGGTGCTCGACCTCGGCGGCGCCCGGCTGGGCCAGGGCCTCGCCGGCGGCGCGAACCCGAACTCGCACCCACCCGCCCTCGCCGCGGCCCACATCGGCGAGGCCCTGAAGGAGGCCCTCGACGGCCTCGACACCCGCCGCGTCCGCTCCGGCGTCCTGGGCATGGCAGGCGCCTCCCGGATGTCGGACCCGGCGGTGTCGGCCCTGTTCGAGGAGGCCTGGGAACGCGCGGGCCTGCACTGCCCGATGCGCGTGGTCACCGACTGCGAGGCGGCGTTCGCCACGGGCACCTCCTCCGCCGACGGCACCGTGCTGGTCGCCGGCACGGGCTCCATCGCGGGCCGCATCGTGGACCACCGCATGGTCGGCCAGTCCGGCGGCTACGGCTGGCTGCTCGGCGACGACGGCTCCGCGTTCTGGTTGGGCCGCGAGGCCGTCCGCGCCACGGTGCGCCTGCTGGACCTGGACGCGCCGCTGGAGGGGCTGGCCACCGCGGTGCTGACGACGGCGGGGGTGCGCGGGCGCGGTGCGTTGATCACCGCGGTGAACTCCTCGCCACCGATCGCCCTCGCGCGCTTCGCCCCGCTGGTGTCGGCCGCCTACCACCACGGGGACCCGGCGGCGCTGTCGATCGTGGCGTCGGCGGCGCGGTTGCTGGCGGACATGGCCTCGGCGGTGCGCGCGCCGGAGGACACGTCGCCGATCGTGCTGGTGGGTTCGTTGATCAAGACACCGGTGGGGGTGCACCTGAAGCAGGAGCTGCAGGGGCGGTGCGGTGCGCAGGTGATCATGGCGACGGAAGGGGCCGTGGGGGCGGCCTGGCTGGCGGCGGTGGACGTGCTGGGCCCGGACGCGCCGCGACCCAGCCGGTCATGAGGCCAGCAGCCTGCCCGAGTGCGGTGTCCGCTCGCGGTAGGCCCGGAGCAGCCCGGCGTGCACGTCGTCCACGTGCTCGGCGGCGTCGTCGTTCCACACCAGCGTGATCCGGCGGTACAGCGGGTTGCCGGTGATCGGTTTGAGCAGCACGCCCGGCGCGTCCTGGCCGGGGAAGAACCCCGCCACGGCACCGGTCGACCGCACCAGGTCGGCGGCCACCGCGGCATCGGCACCGAAGTGCGCGCACCGGGGCGTGAACCCGACGGCCTCGCAGGCCTGTTCGAGGTTGAGCCGACCGCCGTGGTTCTCGTCCGGCACGACCCACTCCTCCCCTGCCAGCTCGGACAGCCGCACCTCGCTGCGGCCCGACAGCCGGTGGCCCACCGGGACGCCGATCAACATGCGTTCCGTCACGACACCGCGCAGGCCGATCGCTTCGGGAAACCGCAGTGGGCTGCGCGGGAACTCCACCACCAGGGCCAGGTCCAGCTCGCCCGTGCACACGAGCTCGAGCACGGTGTCGCCGCCGCGTTCGACGTGCGTGGTCTGCGGCAAGCCGGGCAGCACCTCGCGCACGGCCCCGACGAGCAGCCCGGTGGGCGACCCCGCCACGCCACCGAGCCGGATGCCCGAGTCACCCCGCCGCACCAGCCGGTGCGAGGTGACGATCAGGTCGTCGAAGCGTTCGACCAGGTCCTGAGCCCGCAGCACGACGTGGCGGCCCAGTTCGGTCAGCTCGACGCCGTCGGTGCGACGCAGGAACAACGGCCCGCCGAGGCTCGCCTCGATCCTGCGCACCTGGGCTGTCAGTCCGGCCTGCGCGATCTTCAGCTGCGTGGCGGCCCTGGTGATGCTGCCCGCACTCGCCACGGCGAGCACCACGTGCAGATGTCTGAGCTCCATTCGCACTGACGAAGCCTAGGGCAGTGGAGGAGCGACAAACACGGCCACGCGGGTGTCACCAAATGACCTTTCTGCGGCCCGCGCCGACCCTCGGATTGCTCCGTTCGGCCGATAAACCGGGAGTTATCGGAACCTCACACCTACCGCTGCGCGCACCGGCTGCCTCAGGCTGCTGTCGACCACCGGATGACACCAGGGGTGAGGCCATGAGGAAAGCGTTGCGGCTGCGACGCCTTTCCCGTCAGCAAGACGACAGGTACCTCTTCGTACCGCTGGACCACAGCGTCTCGGACGGCCCGGTCGTGCCGAGGGACCGGTGGCACGACCTGATCAGCGCCGTCGTGCAGGGCGGCGCCGACGCGGTCATAGTCCACAAAGGACGCGTGCGCACCATCGACCCGGCCGTGCTCGGCGGTTGCGGGTTGATCGTGCACCTCAGCGCGGGCACCGCGCACATGGCCGACGTCAACGCCAAGGTGCTCGTCGGTGAGGTCGACGAGGCGTTGCGGCTCGGTGCCGACGGGGTGAGCGTGCACGTCAACATCGGCTCCGACACGGAGGCGCGTCAGCTGGCCGACCTGGGCACGGTCGCGGCGGCGTGCGACGCCTGGAACGTCCCGCTGGTCGTGATGATCTACGCCAGGGGACCGCGCATCGGAGACCCGCGCGACCCGGCCCTGCTGGCGCACGTCGTCAACATCGCGACGGACCTGGGCGCGGACATCGTCAAGACCAACCTCGCGCACCCGGCGGAGAACATGGCGGACGTCGTCGCGAACTGCCCGCTCCCCGTGCTCGTCGCGGGCGGCGCCGCCTCCTCGCACAGCCTCGCCGGACACGCGCGCGCCGCGATGGCCGCCGGCTGCGCGGGCCTCGCGGTGGGACGGCGGGTCTTCGCCTCACCGACGCCGATGCAGCTCGTCGCGGAGCTCGCGGCGATCGTGCACACGCCCACCGACACCAGCCTCATCGACGCACTGACAGCCTTGGAGAACCGGTGAAGTTCGCCTGGATCGACCTCAGAACCGTCCCGGAAGCGCAGCGCACCGCGGTGGTCGACGCCGCCGTGCACAGCCGCGTGGCCGGAGTCGTCGCGGACGATCCCGCGCTGCTCGACGACCTCCCTCCCACGATCACGCGGGTGCTGCTGGCGAACGAGCCCGTCGAGAGCCCGCACCTCGTGGTCGTGCCGGTGGACGAGCAGGACGAGCTCGACCGGCTGCCCACGCGGTCGGCGTCCGTCACGGTCGGCGACGACCGCACGCTCAAGCTCGCCTGCGCCGCGGCGGAGCGCCTGGACCACACCGTCGTCACGTTCACCGACCCGACCAAGATCCCCCTGGAGATCGTGATCGCGGCCGCGCACGGCGCCCCCGGCAAGCTGGTCACGGTGGTCTCCGACCTCGTGGAGGCCGCGATCGTCCTCGAATGCCTGGAACACGGCTCCGACGGCGTCCTGATGGCCCCCGCCGACGCCACCGACGTGTTCAAGCTCGCCCGGCTGCTCGAAGCCACGTCCCCGCCGCTGACGCTGACCACGCTCACCGTGGAGGCGTTGACCCACAACGGTCTGGGCGACCGCGTCTGCGTCGACACCGCCTCGCACTTCGCCGAGGACGAGGGCATCCTCGTCGGCTCCTTCTCGTCCGGCTTCGTGCTGTGCTGCAGCGAGACGCACCCGTTGCCGTACATGCCGACGCGGCCGTTCCGCGTCAACGCGGGCGCGCTGCACTCGTACGTCCTCGGGCCGGCGAACCGCACGAACTACCTGTCCGAGCTGCGGTCCGGCAGCAAGGTCCTCGCCGTCAACGCCGACGGCCGCACCCGCGAGCTGACCGTGGGCCGCGCCAAGCTGGAGTCCCGCCCGATGCTCACGATCACCGCACGCTCACCGGAGGGCGTCGTGGTCGACCTGATGGTCCAGGACGACTGGCACGTCCGCGTCCTCGGCCCCGGTGGCAAGGTGCTGAACGTGACCGAGCTCCGACCCGGTGACGAGCTCCTCGGCCACGTCGCCACCGAGCAACGGCACGTGGGCCTGCCGATCGGCGAGTTCTGCAAGGAGTCCTGACATGCGCGCGTTCATCACCGACCTGCTGCACCGCCACGGCGACGAGGTGCCGTTCCTCAGCCACCGCAGCACGGTCACGCACGGGTTGTTGCGCGCCGATGTCACCGCTCAGGCCCGTCGTTTCGCCGCTGCGGGAATCGGGGAGGGCAGCGCGGTCGCCGTCCAGGTGCCGCCGAGCTTCAGCCAGCTCGAAGCCGTGCTCGCGTTGTGGAGCACCGGTGCGCAGGTGATCTCGATCGACCACCGCCTGACGCCGGCCGAGACCGACGTCCTGCACTCGTTGACCCGCCCGGAGTTCCTCGTGCACCCGAGCGGTGCGGCCGCCTCCGGCTTCCAGGAGCGGTACGACCTGGTGACCACCCGCGCGGACGGCCTGCCCGCCGCCACCGACCACCCGCTGGTCCAGTTCAGCTCCGGCTCGACGGGCCGGCCGAAGGTGATCGGGCGCAGCACGTCGTCGCTGGCGGACGAGGTCGCGCGGTTCGAGGCCGCCGAGGGCATGGTGCGCCGCGGTGAACGCCTGCTGCTGCTGAACTCCCCCGCTCACAGCTTCGGCATGGTCGGCGGCCTGCTGCACTCGCTGGCGGCGGGCGTGCACCTCGTCTTCGCGGAAAGGCCCACCGCGGCGGCGATCCTCCGGCAGGCGCGGGACTTCGAGGTCGACTTCGTCACCGGCCAGCCGTTCCACTTCGACCTGCTCGCCGCCTCCCCCGATCCTTCCGCGCTGCGCACGGCCCGCGGGGCGTTCGCCGGCGGCGAGCTCATGCCGCAGGACGTCGCCTCCCGCTTCCAGGCCACCTACGGCATCCCGGTCGGCGAGTGCTTCGGCACCACCGAGACCGGCGCGCTGACCATGGCCGTCGGCGGTACGGTCCGCCCGTCTGTCGGCCCGCTGATGCCGGGCGTCACCGCACGGGTCCGCGACGGCCTGGTCGAGGTGGCGCTGCCCGCCACCCCCTACCTGTCCGAGGACGGCCCGTCGCGCTTCTCCGGCGGCTGGTTCCGCACGGGCGACCGGGGCGAGTTCACGCCCGACGGCGAACTGCGCCTGCTCGGCCGCTCCGACTCGCTGGTCGTGGTGCGCGGTTTCAACGTCGACCTGACCGAGGTGGAGAAGGTCCTGTGCGGGCACCCGCAGGTGACCGAGGCCATCGCGCTGGGCCAGCCGGAGATCCGCGCCTACGTGAGCACCCGGAGCACGACGCTCACCGCGCGCGCCCTGTCGGAGTGGTGCGCGGAGAGGCTCGCCGAGTTCAAGCTGCCCCGGCACATCCACGTGATGGACGCGCTCCCGCGCACCCCCACCGGGAAGGTCGTGCGGAGCGCGGAGCCGCTCCACGCGTCCTACCTGCGGGCGCGGTCACTGCCCGACCCCGGCTGAGCACCCGGTTCCGGCACCTGCGGGTGCCGGAACCCCGGATGCCCCGAAGGCAGCGCCTTCCGCAGCACCCACCCCGACACCAGGATGCACACGACCTGCAACGGCCACGACAGCGCCGCGCGCAGCGTGGCGAGCCAGAACACCTGGGCGTCGAGCCACAGCGGCGTGAACACCGCCACGCGCAGCACGTACTGGGCGACCCACGGCCAGGAGGCGATCGAGTAGGCGCGCAAAAGGGCAGGATCGCGCCGCCACCGGGTCTTCTGCCCCAGCAGGGTGCCGACCACCACGCCGAGCAACGGCCAGCGCACCGCTGTCGACCCGGCCCACGCCAGCGCCGACGCGACGTTCGACAGCAGCTGGATCAGGAAGAAGTCCTCGACGCGGCCCGTGTACAGGGCGATCAGGGCCGCGGCCACGACCAGCAGCACGGAGAGCACCACGGCGCGGGGTTTCTCGCCGCGCACGAAGCGGATGACGCCGATGACGACGCCGCACAGCACCGCGGCGACAGCGCCTGCTCCGATCGAGTGGCCCCAGACGAGCCAGCCCGCGACGAACGCCAGTGGGGGCAGGGAGGCGTCGAGGGCGCCGCCTCGGCCTCCGAGCAGTGATGCGAGCGACTCCTGGCGCACGTCGGTCATGTTCCCAGACTGCCTTAGGTCAGCCTAAGTCAGGTAACGGAGCTGTATCGGGGATTGACCGCGGTGAACCAGGTCACTACCGTCTCCACGAAATCGTCTGGAAAGTTAACAGACAGGAGCTGCCCCAATGCGTGCCGGAAGCCCACGACTGCTGCGGGAGATCAACGACCGCGCAGCCATCGAGGCTCTGCTGCGCAACGGGTCGCTGACCCGGTCGGAGTTGGAGGGCCTCATCGGTCTCTCCAAGCCGGCGACCGCACAGCTGCTCACCCGGCTCGAAACCGCCGACACCGTCGTCCGCAACGGACTGCGCGGGGGCGGGCGGGGGCCGCGGGCCCAACTGTGGTCGGTCAACGGGACCCTCGCGCACATCGCCGCCGTCGACCTCACCCCCGAGTCGGTCGACGTCGCCATCGCGGACATCTCCGGTGCCGTGCTCACCGAGCACAAAGCGCCGATGCCCGCCAAGCACGGCGTCGTGGAGGCGTTCGCGCACGCGGTCGGCACCGCGTGCGCGCAGGCCGGTCTGGGTCCCGAGGAGCTGCTGCACGTCGTGGTGGGCTGTCCGGGTGCGGTGAACCCCGCGACCGGCGAGCTCGCCCACGCACCGCACCTGCCCGGCTGGAACGGCTTCGACGTGCCCGGCCGGCTGCGCGAGCGGCTCGGGACGTCGGTGAGCGTCGAGAACGACGTCAACCTCGTCGCACTGGAGGAGATGGTCGCCGGGCGGGCCACGGAGGTGCGCGACTTCGTCGTCATCTGGCCGGCCGACCTCGTCGGTGCCGCCGTCGTGATCAACGGGGTGCTGCTGCGCGGCGCCTCCGGTGGCGCCGGCGAGATCGACGGGTTGATGATCCCCGACCGCGCGACCGCCGACACCGACACCGACCGCTCCGGCGGCACGTACGGCGAACTGCTCAGCAGTGCTTCGATCTGCAAGCTCGCCAAGGCCCACGGGCTCGCCGCGCGCAACGGTCACGGTGCCGTGCGCAAGGCGCTGGCCGCCGGTCCCGCGGGCCGTGAGTTCCTGGCCGACCTCGCCAGGCGCATCGCCACGGGTGTGGCCGGTGTCGTCGCGGTGCTCGACCCCGAGCTCGTCCTGCTGTCCGGCGACATCGCCCAGGCAGGCGGAACCACGTTGAACGACCTCGTTGCCGCGGAGCTGCGGCAACTGGTGGTGCCCAGGACCCCTGTGCAGCTGGCGCTGGTGACCGGGAAGCCGGTGCGCTCCGGCGCACTGCACTCGGCGCTGGCCGTCGCGCGCGAGCAGGTGTTCGGCCTGCCGGCAGCCACCACCGCACCATTCCGCGGCCCCGTGGTCGCCGGGTCCCCACGTTGATCGAGAAGGAGTGCACATGCGCAAGCACACCCGTGCTGCCTTGCTCTGTGTCGCCGCAGCGCTGACCCTCACCGCATGTGCGGCGGGCAAGGGTGGCGGCGCCGGTTCCGACGCCGCAGCTGCTCCCGGCAAGGACGACAAGCTGACGCTCACGGTCTGGAGCAACTACTCCGACCGCGAGCTCGAAGAAGTCACGAAGGCCCTCAAGACGTTCAACAAGAAGTTCCCGAACATCGAGATCAAGCACGAGGGCTCGCAGGACGACGACAAGATCACCGCGGGCATCCGGTCGGGCAACACGCCGGACGTCGCGCTGTCGTTCACCACCGACAACATCGGCCAGTTCTGCTCCTCCGGCGCGTTCCAGCCGCTGAAGGCCTACATCGACCGCGACAAGGTCGACCTGAACCAGCTCTCCCCCGCGGTCCAGGAGTACACCGAGTACAAGGGCAACCGCTGCGCGATGCCCATGCTCACCGACGTGTACGCCATGTACTTCAACAAGGACCTGCTGGCGAACGCCGGCGTCACGAACCCGCCGAAGACGCTCGACGAGCTCTACGACGCGGCCGTCAAGGCGACCAAGAAGGCGCCCAACGGCGACATCGAGGTCGCGGGCTACCTGCCCACCATGGGCTTCTACGCCAACCGCCCGACCATCCTCGCGCCGTCGTTCGGCGCGGAGTGGGAGAAGGACGGCAAGTCCGCGCTCTCGACCTCGCCCGGCTTCACCGAGATGATGACGTTCCAGAAGAAGCTCGTCGACTTCTACGGCTACGACGCGCTCGAGCGCTTCCGCGCGGGCCTGGGCCAGGAGTACTCGGCCGACCACGCGTTCCACCAGGGCAAGATCGCGATCATGATCGACGGTGAGTACCGCACCGCGTTCCTCAAGGCGCAGGCACCGCAGATCAAGTTCGGCACCGCCCCGTTCCCGACGTGGAAGCCCGCCGACTACGGCACGGCGTTCACCACCGGCACGATCATGGGCATCCCCAAGGGCGCCAAGAACCCCGGCGCCGCGTGGGAGCTGATCAAGCACCTGACGTTCGACACCGACACGATCGTCGACCTGTCCAACGCCATCAAGAACGTGCCGAGCACCAAGGCCGCCATGGAGAGCCCGAAGCTCCAGGTGGACGAGCAGTTCAAGACGTTCATCGAGCTCGCCAGGAGCGACAAGCTCAAGGGCAACCCCGTCACCCCCATCGGTGACGCGCACATCAAGGCCGTCACCGACTTCTCGGTCTCCTACCAGTCCGGCAAGGTCGCGGACCTGGCGGCGGGCCTCAAGGAGGTCGACAAGAACATCGACGACCAGATCGCCAAGAGCGGCAAGTAGGGGTCCACGAGATGACCGCCACGCTCGGCGCCCGGCCCGCCCCCGGCAAGGGGCGGGCCCGTGCCCGCCACCGTCTGGCCGTGCTCGGGTTCATGGCCCCGGCCCTCATCGGCTTCGTCCTGTTCTTCGGCTACCCGCTGATCGCCACGGTCGTGTTCTCGTTCACGAAGTACGACCTGATCAACCCGCCGGAGTTCAACGGCCTCGACAACTACGCGTTCATGTTCAAGGACCCCTTGCTGGTCAAGGCGATCACGAACACGCTGTGGTTCGTCGTGGTGCTCACGGTCGCGCGGACCGTGTTCGCGCTGGGCGTGGCGTCGGTCATCGCTCGCTTGAAGTCGGGCGTCGGGTTGATCCGCACGCTCTGCTACCTGCCCTCGCTGGCGCCGCCGGTGGCCGCGACACTCGTGTTCTTCATGGTGCTGCGCCCCAACGGCGGCCCGGTGGACAGCGTCCTCGGCTGGTTCGGCCTGGACTCGCCGCTGTGGTTCTCGGACCCGGCGTGGGCCAAGCCCGGCATCACCGCGATCATGCTGTGGATCTCCGGCGACCTGATGATCATCATCCTGGCCGCGATCCTCGACGTGCCGCAGGAGCAGTACGAGGCCGCCGAGCTCGACGGCGCGGGCCCGGTCCGGCGCTGGTGGCACGTCACGCTGCCGACGATCTCCCCCGTGCTGCTCTTCGGCATCGTGAACTCGGTGATCCTCGCGCTGCAGCTCTTCACGCAGGCGGTCGTCGCGGGGTCGGCCGGCTCGGGCGCTGCGGACGCGACGGGGTCGACCAAGTACCTCGGGTTCCCGGACAACTCCACGCTGACGTTCCCGGTCTACCTGTACACGCAGGGCTTCCGCTACTTCGACATGGGCTACGCGGCCGCGATGGCCACGGTCCTGTTCATCATCTCGTTCGCCGTGACCATCGTGCTGGTCCAGCGGATGCGCAAGAACTCCACGGCTGAGGAAGGGGGTCCGGGAGCATGACCGCCACACTGGCCACACCGCCGGTCGACGTCACCGCGGAACCGGAGCAGCCGCGCCGCAAGCGCGACGTCGGGGGCTTCCTCAACTGGGTCGCGACCCACGCGATCGGTCTCGCGCTCGGCCTGATGTTCGCCACGCCCGTCGTGTTCGTCTTCCTCACCGCCGTGATGTCGGACGACCAGGCGTTCACCTCGAACCTGTGGCCGCGCGAGTGGCACTGGGAGAACTTCGTCGAGGTCTTCGACAAGGCACCGCTGCTGGAGTACCTGGTCAACAGCCTCACGTACTCCCTGCTCGCGACCGCGGGCATGCTGATCTCGTCGATCCCCGCCGCCTACGCGCTGGCGAAGCTGCAGTGGCGCGGCCGGAACGTCGCGTTCATCCTGGTCATCGGCGCGATGATGCTGCCACCGCAGGTCGTGGCCGTGCCGCTGTACGACACGTGGTCGTCGCTGGGCCTGACGGGCACGCTGTGGCCGTTGATCGTGCCGTACTTCCTGTTCGACGCGTTCAGCATCTTCCTGCTGCGCCAGTTCATGCTCACGATCCCGCAGTCCTACGTGGACGCGGCACGGGTGGACGGCTGCTCGGAGTTCCAGGCGCTGGTGCGGATCATCGTGCCGATGGCGAAGCCGGGCATCGCGGCCACCGCGCTGTTCTGCTTCCTCTTCACCTGGAACGACTACTTCGGCCCGTTGCTCTACACGGGCGAGGTGAAGGACCAGTGGACGTTGTCGCTGGCGCTGGCCACGTTCAAGGGCATGCACATCGTGCAGTGGAACTCGTCGATGGCGGTGACGTTCCTGACGATGGTCCCGGCCGTCGTCCTCTTCGTCTTCGCCCAGAAGTCTTTCGTCAAGGGAATCACGTTCACGGGGGTCAAGGGATGAAACTCACCGTCGTCGGTGGCGGGTCCACCTACACACCGGAGCTGATCGACGGCATCGCCGGCCGTCGCACCAGCCTGGCGGTGGACGAGATCGTCCTCGTCGACCCGGACCAGCACCGCCTCGGCCTCGTCGGCCCGTTCAGCCAGCGGCTGCTGGAGCACGCGGGACACCCGGCGAAGGTGCGCACCACCTCGTCGCTCGAAGAAGGCGTCGAGGGCGCGTCGGCTGTCCTCCTGCAACTGCGGGTGGGCGGGCAGACGGCGCGGGCCTCGGACGAGACGTTCCCGCTGACCTGCGGGTGCGTCGGCCAGGAGACCACCGGCGCGGGAGGCCTCGCGAAGGCCCTGCGGACCGTGCCGGTGGTCCTGGACATCGCGGACAGGGTGCGGCGCATCGCCGGGCCCGACACGTGGATCGTGAACTTCACGAACCCGGTCGGGATCGTGACGCGCGCGCTGCTGCAGGAGGGTCACAAGGCGATCGGCCTGTGCAACGTGGCGATCACGTTCCAGCGCTGGACGTCCGCGCTGCTCGGCGTGGACCCGGCCACCGTGGAGCTGGAGCACGTCGGCCTGAACCACCTCACGTGGGAACGCGGCGTCTTCGTCGACGGTGTGGACCGGCTGCCGGAGCTGCTCGCCGACCACGTCGACGGGCTGGCCGAGCACATCGGCATCGACGGTGCGCTGATGCGGCGGCTGAACATGGTGCCGTCGTACTACCTGAACTACTTCTACAACCACGACGCGGTGGTGAAGAAGCAGCTCGACTCGCCGCCGCGTGCGGAGGTCGTTGCCGCGGTGGAGAAGGAGCTGCTCGACGTCTACGGCGACCCGTCGGTGGTGACGAAGCCGGAGCAGCTGTCGCAGCGCGGTGGCGCGTACTACTCGGAGGCCGCCGTGCAGCTCGTGCACGCCCTGACCGGTGGCGCGGGTGCCGAGAGGCACGTGGTGAACGTGCAGAACCGCGGCACGCTGCCGTTCCTGCCCGACGACGCCGTGATCGAGGTGTCGTCCACTGTGGACGGCAGTGGTGGCACGCCGTTGCCGGTGCGGCCGGTGGAGCCTTCGATCTCCGGCCTGATCTCGCACGTGACCGCCTACGAGCACCTGGCGCTGGAGGCCGCGGTCCGCGGTGGCCGCGACCGCGTGGCGAACGCACTGCTCGCCCACCCGCTGATCGGCCAGCACGCCATCGCGGACCGGCTGGCCGACGAGCTGATCGCGCAGAACCGCGATCTGCTCCCGTGGGTGAAGGGAGCCTGACGACGATGACGGACCGGGTGCTCGCGATCGACGGCGGCAACAGCAAGACCGCTGTGCTGCTGGTCGACGCGGACGGCAGGGTGCTCGCGCAGGTGCGCGGGCCGGGTGCGCCGCCGCAGACCGTCGGCATGAAACGCGGACTCGACGTGTTCGAAGGTCTGGCACGCGAGGCCGCGGCCCTGGCGGGCCTCGACCCCGACGAACCGATCGCCACGCACACAGCCGCCTACCTGGCGGGCGCGGACCTGCCGCGCGAGGAGGAGGACCTGACCCGCGCGATCACCGAGCGGGGCTGGTCGCAGTCCGTCGTCGTCGGCAACGACACGTTCGCGCTGCTGCGTTCCGGCACGGCCTCCGGTGTCGGTGTCGCGGTCGTGTGCGGTGCCGGCATCAACGCGGTGGGCGTCGCGGCCGACGGCCGCACGCACCGGTTCCCCGCGCTGGGCCAGATCTCCGGTGACTGGGGCGGTGGCGGTCACCTGGGTGAGCAGGCGCTGTGGCTGGCGGTGCGCGCAGAGGACGGTCGCGGTGCCGGCACGGAGCTGCTGCCCGCGCTGCTCGCGCACTACGGCGAGCGGTCGATCGCCGCCGTGGTCGAGAAGCTGCACTTCCAGGAGGTCGAGTTCGACCCGCACGTCCTCTGCCCGATCCTGTTCGAGGTGGCGGGCGGCGGTGACGCCGTGGCGCAGGCCGTGGTGGACCGCCTGGTCGAGGAGATCGTGCTGCTCTCGACGGTGTCGCTGCGCAAGCTCGACCTGCTCGGCGAACCCGTCGACGTCGTGCTCGGCGGCGGCGTGATGACCGGCACCGGTGAGGCGGTGCTCGGGCCGGTGCGGTCGCGGGTGCTGGAGGTGGCGCCGCTCGCGCAGGTGCGGGTCGTGGACCTGCCGCCGGTCGTCGGGGCGGCGTTGCTCGGACTGGACACCATCGGCGCCTCACCGGGTGCGGAGCTGCGGCTGCGGTCGGCGTACGACGACCACCTGCCCGCGGTGGACTCCGCGGTCGCGGTGGGCGGCCACTAGACCCCGTCTCAGGGGGCGGACCGGCGGCGGCGCCCCCTGAGACGGTCCCAAGACCCCTTCCCGAGGGGGAGCTGACAACGGCGGCGGCGCTTCTCCTCGGGAAGGCCCACGGCCCTCGCAGCGGCGTCACGCGCCGATGTCGCCGCGGGGGCCGTCGTCGTTCCCGGCTCCGGCCGCGGGAACGGTCAGCGCCGCGACGGAGCCGGTGTCCGCCGCCAAGGCGCGACGGGCGGGGAGGTCAGCGGCGGCAGCACCACCGACGGCAGCACGGTGGGCACGGCCCTGCGCGCGGTGGGGGCCACGGGACGCACCACGGGGTTGGAGTGCGGTGGCGGCGTCACGGGCCGCGCGGGGGCACGCCGGGCGGTGGTGGGCTGTGCGGGAGCGGGCCGCGTGGTCGCGGCCGGTGAGGGCGTGAACTCCATCGGCGGCCGGGTGCCGCCCTCGGTCGGTGCGGCGGCCTCCGGGGCGGACGGGGGTGTGGCGGTCTCCTGGGCCGGGTTCAGCACCGCTGCGGCGAAGATCGCGGCTGTGATGAGTGCGACACCCAGGGAGACGGACGGAAGCGGCAAAACCGAACGCACCCGGCAGAAGCTAGCGACCGGAAGAGACGAATCCCCCTGAACCGCCTCAAGCTTCGCTCGATCGAGTGGTAAAAGGATCTTCACCCACTGCGTCGAGTCCCGGGCTGCCGCAACCGACGGTGGCGTAACCGGTGGCCGGTTGTGCATGCTGACCAGTCGCCGCGAACGGGAGCCGCGGGTGAAAGGGGGTTGTTGTGCTGCGCTGGAACAGTCTGGTGTCCCTGGGGGACAGTTTCACCGAGGGGATGGACGATCCCGGTCCAGGGGACACCTATCTCGGGTGGGCGGACCGGTTGGCGGGGATGATCGCCCGTCGGGCACCGGAGTTCCGGTACGCCAACCTCGCGATCAGGGGCAAGATGCTGCAGGAGATCGTGGACGAGCAGGTGCCGCTCGCGATCTCGCTCAAGCCGGACCTGGTGACGTTCTGCGGGGGCGGCAACGACATCCTCGTGCCGAACAGCGACCCGGACGCGCTGGCCGAGGTGTACGAGGTGGCCGTCGCCGACCTGCGGGCCGCCGGGAGCGACGTCGTCATCTTCACCGGGTTCGACACGCGGTCGACCCCGCTGCTGCGCAGCATCCGGGGCAAGATCGCGATCTACAACACGCACCTGTGGTCGATCGCCGAGCGGTACCACTGCCGGATGGTGGACCTGTGGGCGATGCACGTGCTGCACGACCGTCGCGCGTGGAGCGCGGACCGGCTGCACCTGTCACCGGAGGGGCACCAGCGGGTGGCGCTCAAGGCGTACGAGGTGCTGGGGCTCGCGGACGACCACGCGTGGAACGTGCCGTGGCCGGTGCTGGAGCAGGCGGACTGGGTGACCCAGCGCAAGGCCGACCTGAAGTGGGCGCGGGAGCACGTCGTGCCGTGGATCGGGCGGCAGCTGCGCGGGGAGTCCATGGGGGACGGTCTGGCGCCGAAGCGGCCGGAGCTGCTGCCGCTGGTCCGCTGCTCCGAGGAGAACCTGCAGTGACGTCGAGGGCCGACCGGCACTCTCCCCCGAATGCCGGTCGGCCCTCTTCGGTGCAGGCGCCGCCCCCTCGGTGATTCCCCCACTCGGCGGCCTGCACGTCCAACATCCCATTTTTTGGGACCAGTCGACTAAACGCCCGCTAAACCTCGGACGACAACGCGTCCAGGGCGGCCCGCACCTCCACCACGCGGGCCGAGTTGACCTGCGCGAACAGCCGCAGCGCCGCGGTCAGCTCCGCTGAGGCCGCACCCCATTCCGAGCGCTGGAGCAGCACCCCGGACAGCACCTGCCTGGCGAAGCCCTCGGTGTAGGTCATCGCCGCGGCGGCGGCGAGGTCAACGGCCTGCCGGGCCAGTGCCTCCGCGTCGTCGAGGTGGCCCGCCTGCAGGTGCAGCTCCGCGAGGTTCGCGAGGCCGTCGACGAGTGCGGGCTGGTCGCCGGAGCGGCGGTAGACGTCCACGGCGTGCGCCTGGTGCCGCAGGGCGACGTCGACGCGGCCGCGGGCCTGTTCGACCTGGGCGACGTTGTTGAGGCCGTGGCCCTCGCCGACCAGGTCACCGGACTGCTGCGCGAGCTGCACGGACTCCCAGAAGTGCAGCAGTGCCTCGTCGTGCTGCTTGAGCCGGAACAGCACGTCCGCGAGCTGCGCGAGCGTCAGCACGAGGTACTGGCGTTCACCCAGCTCGGTGGCCAGGCGGTGGGCGCGGCGGGCGTCGGGCAGCAGCACCGGGCGGCCCAGCCGGGCGTTCGTGACGTAGGTGGTGTCGAGCATGAGGACCTGGCCGAGCCGGCTGCCGGTGACCTCGGCGGCGGCCGTGCCGAAACCGACCAGCGCGAGCCACTCGCCGGTCAACGCGCGCACGGTCGCGTAGGGGTGCAGCATCCGGACCAGCTGCCAGACCTGGTCGTGCAGGCCGGACTCGGCGGCGGCGTGCACGACCGCGACGATGTTCGGCCACTCCCGGTCGAACCACGCGACCGGGTCGTCGTAGCCGGGCAGCGACGTGGACCCGTTGTCCCCCAGCGCGAAGTCCAGGCCGTCGCGGGCCGGCCGGATGGCGCGGCGGACGTGGTCGCAGGCGACGAGGTAGTAGTTCACCAGGCGCCGCAACGAGTCCACGTCCGCGCGGCCGGAGCCGCGCACGTACAGGCGCACCAGCTCGTGCATCGTGAAGCCGTCCGGCCACGGTTCGACCAGCAGGTTGACCTCGACCAGCCGCTCCAGCCGGTCCCGCGCCGACTCGACCCGGATGCGGGTGAGCGCGGCGACGGCGTGCGAGGACATCCAGCGGCCGGGCGCGAGGCCGACGGAGGTGAACACCTGGCTCAGCTCGGAGGGCAGGTCGCGGGTCGACAGGTCGAGCGCCCGCGACACCCCCACGCCCGCTTCCGGCAGGTCCAGGCCGCGCATCCGGTGGCCGTCGTCGGCCAGCTCCCCCACCAGCTCCTCGACCGTCCACCCAGGACTGATCACCAGCTTGGCCGCGGCCACCCGCAGCGCCAGCGGCAGACCGCCGCACAGCTCGGCGAGCTTGCGCGCGGCGACCGGGTCCTCCGTCGACAGCGGCCGGCCGAGCACGTCGTCGAGCAGTGCGCGTGCGGCCTCCTCGGCCAACGGCCCGAGCTTGCGCACCCGCGCGCTGTTGGTGACGACGAGCCGTTCCATCCGGCTGCGGGAGGTCACCAGCACCACCGAGCCGGAGCCCGGCGGCAGCAGCGGCAGGACCTGGTCGAACCCGGTCGCGTCGTCGAGGACCACGAGCACGCGGCGGCGGTTGAGCAGGGAGCGGTAGAGCCCGATGCGGTCCTCCACGGCGACGGGAACGCCGTCGGCGGGCACGCCCAGCGCCACCAGGAACCGGGTCAGCACCTCGCCGGGTTCGGCGTCGCCGAGCGAGGCGAACAGCACGCCGTGCGGGAACATCTCGCTGTTCTCGTGCCCCCATGTGATCGCGAGGGCGCTCTTGCCGACGCCGGGCGGGCCGGTCAGCACGGCCACCGTCGTCGCGAGCAGGTTCCTGGTCGCGCAGACGTTGTCGAGCCACCTGCGGTCGTCGTCCCGGCCGAACAGGCGCGACGCGGACGCGGGCAGCAGCGCCGGTGCGACGATGCCCGCGCGGGGCGCCACCGGCCGGCTGTCGACCGCGCCGAGGAGGCTGAGCGCCGGGTCGTCGCGCAGCACCTGCTCCTGCAGCAGCCGCAGCTCTGGTCCGGGGTCGAGGCCGAGCTCGTCCACCGCGCGGCGCTGGAACCGCTGGTAGGCCTCCAGCGCGTCGGCCCGCTGCCCGGACCGGTAGAGGGCGCGCATGCTGTGCGCGACGAGCCGTTCGCGGAACGGGAACTCCGTGCACAGCCCGCGCAGCTCGCCGACGAGCTCCAGGTGGCGGCCCAGCTCCAGCTCGGCCTCGATGCGCTCCTCCAGCGCCGAGAGCCGCAGCTCCTCCAGGTCGGAGGTCAGCGGGTCGCCCGGCACGTCCGCCAGCACCGGCCCGCGCCACAACCCGAGGGCCTCGCGCAGCAAGCCCGCCCTGATGGCGGCGGGCTTGCCGCGCGACGACGCCACGAGCTGCCGGGCGCGGTGCAGGTCGAGGCGCCACGGGTCGACGGTCAGCTGGTACCCGGTCGGCGTGGTGCGGATCTTCGCGGAGCCCGACGGGTCGGCCTCCTCCAGCACCCTGCGCAGCCGTGACACGTAGCCGTGCACGATCGTGCGGGCCGTGGCCGGCGGCGCGTCCGTCCACAGCGCGTCCACGATCTGGTCGATCGAGACAGGTCGGTTCGCCTCGACCACCAGCATCGCGAGCAGACCGCGCATGCCGCGGCGGCCGAGCGTGACCACCCGGCCGTCCGCGAGCACCTGGAGTGGACCGAGCACGCCGAACTCGAGTCCGGTTTTGCTCCGCATGCCCCTCCCTCAAGTGCTCCTGACCTCGTTGCTTGTACAGGTGGGCCGCCGCTGGTCTCAGATACAAGTGCGGCCCGAGTCGGCGGGACGCTACTGTTCACCCGTGCCGCGAGATCCGAACTCCGTGGTTGACCGCGGCGCCGGGTGCCTGCTCGGCGGCGCTCTCGGCGATGCGCTCGGCGCACCGGTGCAGTACCTGGGCTGGGCGGACATCCAGCGCGAACACGGCACCGAGGGCGTACTGGCGCCGCCGAAGCCCGCCCTGGTCACCGACGACACCCAGCTGACGCTCTTCACCGCCGACGGGTACCTGCGCGCCTGGGTGCGCGGGAAGCACACCGGCGAGTGGCAGCCGTCGGACATGGTCTGGCACAGCTACCGGCGCTGGCTGGTCACCCAGCAGCAACCTGCCCCCGAGCACAACGCGGTGGGGCTGCTGGCGGACGAACGGCTCTACGAGAGCCGCTCGCCCGGTCTGACGTGCCTGCGCGCGCTGGCCGCCGAGACACCGTCCACTCCGGAGAACCCGCACAACGAGTCCTCCGGCTGCAACGGCGTCACCCGCACCGCGCCCGCCGGTTTCGCGCCGTCCGCGGCCATCGCCTACGACCTGGGCTGCCGGTTCGCGGCGCTCACCCACGGCGGCACCGGCGGCTGGGTCTCCGGTGGCGCGCTGGCGCTGCTGGTGCACCTGCTCGCGGTGAAGGGCCGCCCGTTGCGCGAGGCGATCGACCAGGTCATCGGCCGGGTGCTGCGCGACGACACGTACACGGCGACGGTGCTGACCCGCGCGGTCGTGCTGGCCGAGGAACACGACGGCGCCACCCCGGTGCGGGTCGACCGGCTCGGCAGCGGCTGGACCGGCCCCGAGGCGCTGGCCATCGCCGTCTACACCGTGCTGACGCACCCGAAGCCGGTGCAGTTCGTCGACGCGATGCGGGCCGCGGCCAACCACTCCGGCGGCAGTGACGCGACGGCGGCGCTGACCGGGAACGTCCTCGGCGCGCTGCACGGCACCGACGCGCTGCCGCGGGACTGGCTGGTCGGGCTGGAGCTGGTGGACGTGCTGGACGCGATGGGCCGCGACCTCGGCCGGTCCGCGGTGAACGCCGAGTTCGACGAACACCGCTACGTCTGACCGGAAACGTTGTGCGAGTTCGTGCCGGTCGTCCGGTCACCCGCTCGTGCCGGAATCGGCGAAGCCCATTTCGGTGCGAGCGAGTCGGGCGGACGACCGGCTTCTCGACGAACTCGCCGCGCGAGCGAGCGAGCGCCGACGAACACAGAAAAGGTCTTGGGTGCGCGCTCCCGAATAGCGCGTACCCAAGACCGTTTCGCACGAGTGTTGGTCGACAGCTGGCCTGGTCTCACCCCGAGCGCGAGCCCCGCGTCAGCTCTTGATCAACGAAATGTGCCCCGGAGATCAAAGCCCCGTTGTGCCGGGATGTTAACAGATGTGTACCGGAAGTCCAGGACTCCGGTGCACCCGCCGATCTTCGTCGACGACGAGCACCTCGCAGTCCGGCTGCGCGGCAGCCCACTCGATCCCTTCTCTCCCAAGGGAGAACGCCGCGGTGGCGGTGGTGTCCGCGATCGCCAGGTCGGCCGCGACGACTGTGACCGAAAGCAACCCGCGCACCGGCTCGCCGGTGCGGCCGTCGAGGATGTGCTGCCCGCGCTCGTACAACGCCGACGTGGCAACGGCTCCGTCGCGCACGCCGAGCACAGCGCACAGCGCGTCGGCCTGGTCGGGGTGCCGAACGCCGACGCGCCAAGGCTTTCCGGGTTCCGGCTCGCCGGCGACCACGACGTCGCCGCCCGCGTTGATGCAGAACCGCCCGGCCCCGGCGGCCCGCAGCAGGTCGGCGGCGCGCTGCACGGCCCAGCCCTTCACGACCGCGCACGGGTCGAGGCCGCGGCCCGGCACCCGCGCCGTGAACGCGCCGCCGGTCGAGGTCTCATACCAGTCGCACAGGTCGAGCACCTCGACGAGGTCGGGGGTGAGCTCCCGCGCGGTGAGCTCGCCCCGGTCGAGCCGCGAGACCTCGCTGTCCGGCTTGAACGGCGAGAACCGCGCGTCCGCATCCCGCAGTGAGGCGAACACCAGCTCGGCCAGCTCGTCGTCACCGTCGCGCAGGTCCACCGAGATCGGCAGGCCCATGATCTGCTCGACGCGTCGCAGGGTTCGCACCCCTACCTCGCCGAGTCGAGCGCGGCCTGCAGCGACCGCTTGTAGCCCTCGGAGGTCGCGGTGGCACCGGAGACCGTGTCGATGTCGGCGCTCTGGGCCTTCAACGCCTCCTGGCGCAGGATCGGCAGCGCCGTCCTGGTCGGGTTGGAGTTGGGTGCCCGCACCGCCTTCACGTCGGTGATCCTCGTGCCCTGGAACGTGACCTGGACCTGCACGGTGCCCTCGTCGGTCTGCACCGCGGGCCCGGAGACGGTCTTGACCTGGTCCTGCTGCTGCGGCTGGGTCGTCGGCGCGGCGGCGGCGGAGGTCCTGGGCGCCCCGGTCTGCGGCGCGGTCGACCGGGGTGCGGTCGTCGTCGGCGGGGCCTGGCCCTGCGCCGGGGTCTCCGGTGCGGCGGCGGCCTCGTTGATCTCACCCTCGTGCGCCGCGCCGGGTTGGTACAGCCACACCGGCACGAGTCCGGCGACGCTGAGCACCAGTGCGGGGATCGCCCTCTTCACGTCCAACCCTCTCAGTCGGCCAGCGCGAAGCGCTCGGCGTGGACCTGACCCGACGGCACTCCCAGCTCGTCGAGGCTGCGGACGACGGCGTCGGTCATGCCGTTCGGGCCGCAGATGAACACGTCGCGGTCGGCCACGTCGGGGACCAGCGCGGCGATGTTCTCCGGGCCGAGCAGCGGCCCGTTGGCGGTGGTGGTCCCGGAGGAACCGGTGACCAGCCGCAGCACCGCGCCCCTGGAGCGGGCGAGGCCTTCGAGCTCGCGCAGCAGCACGGCCTCGCGCGGGTCGCTCACCCGGTACAGCACCACGACGTGGCCCCTGATCTCCTCCAGCAGCGCGCGGATCGGCGTGACGCCGACGCCACCGGCGACGAGCAGCGCGTTCGGCCTGGTCTGGTGCATGGTCGTGAAGGCGCCGTACGGGCCCTCGGCGAACACGCGGGTGCCGACCCGGACGTTGCGGAGGTCGGCGCTGCCGGTGCCCAGCGCCTTCGCGGTGAGGCGCAGGTACTTGCCGTTCGGTGCCGCGGACAGCGAGAACGGGTTGGCCTGCCACCAGCGGTCCTTGGTCAGGAAGCGCCACAGGAAGAACTGGCCCGCCTTCGCACCGAGCCGGTCGAGGTCCCTGCCCTCGACGTAGACGGAGACGACGTTGTGCGCCTCGGGCACCACGGCGGCGACGCGGAACCGGTGGCGCCGGTTGCGCCAGAGCGGGAGCACGAGCCGGCCGGCGACCACGGCGCCGATCGCGAACGTCCACAGCGCCCACCAGTAGGCGGTGGCGAGCTCGGACTTGCGGAACGTGCTGCCGACCGCGACCTGGTGCGTGAACGCGAGGAAGATCGCGACGTAGGTGTAGAGGTGGATGAAGTGCCAGGTCTCGTAGGCCATCCGGCGCCGGGCGAACCGGGCGGACACCACGCCGACGACCATGATGACCACCCACGCGACCAGCGCGCGGAGGATGCCTTCGAGCTCGGTGGCCTGCCGGACGACCTCCGCGACCGGGCCGTCCGGGCCCGCGTTGCCGAAGGCGATGAACGTCAGGTGCCCGACGAGCATCCAGAAGATCGTGAAGCCCACCCAGCGGTGCCACGAGGTGAGCTTGTCCATGCCGAGCCGCCGGTCGAGCCACGGCAGCCGTGCGATCAGCAGCAGCTGGAACGCCATCGCGAGCGCGCCGTACAGCCCGGTCAGCCGGCCGAGGTTGACCAGCTTGTTCGAGCCGACACCGGCCGCGTTGAACAGGTAGGTGACGAACGCCGCGTTGGCCAGGAGGAAGACGTAGAGGCCGGCTTTGGCCAGCGCCTTGTGCGGCGTCGCACGCCCGGCAGCGGCCGGCCGCGCGGGAGGCTGCAGGGTGGTCGTCACGGTGGGCTCCTCGGTCGGGCGGTCTCGTCGATCTCGGTGGTCTTCCTCGATCCTCAGCGTCCGAGCTGTGGCCCCGCTTTGCCCGGGCTGTCGACTTCCTGTCGATCGAGCGGGCGGGGCACCAGGTGACGCACCATGAGCACGTGGACAAGGGCAACTCGGTTCGACTGCTCGTCGTGGACGACGAGCCGCACATCGCTGACCTGGTCGCGACGGTCGCGCGCTACGAGGGCTGGACGGCCTCGACGGCGCACAACGGCGAGGACGCGCTCAGAACGGCAGCCGAGTTCCAGCCGGACATCGTCGTGCTCGACCTGATGCTCCCCGACCTCGACGGCTTCACGGTCCTGGACCGGATGCGGTCGGCCGGTGCGATGGTGCCGGTGGTGTTCCTGACCGCGCGCGACGGCACCGCGGACCGGGTCGCGGGCCTCACCCGCGGTGGCGACGACTACCTCGTGAAGCCGTTCTCGGTCGAGGAGCTGATGGCCCGGCTGCGGGCGGTGCTGCGGCGCTCCACCGGGCCGTCGTGGAAGCGGTCGGTGCTGAAGGTCGCCGACCTGGTGCTGGACGAGGACACCCGCGAGGTCCGCCGCGGCGGCAAGCTCGTCACGCTGACGCCGACCGAGTACGAGCTGCTGCGGTACCTGATGCGGCGCTCCCCCGCCGTGCTGACCAAGGCGCAGATCCTCGACCACGTGTGGGAGTACGACTTCGGCGGCCGGTCCAACGTGGTCGAGCTGGTCATCTCACACCTGCGCCGCAAGCTCGACGACGGCCGCGAACCGTTGATCCACACCGTGCGCGGCGTGGGGTACGTGCTGCGCCGAGCAGCGGAATGAAGCCGCTGAGCCGGTGGCGGCTGGGCACCCGCCTCGCACTCGCACTCGGCGCGCTGGCGCTCACGGTGTTCGTGATCGTCGGCTGGGTCATGGTCGCCTCGATGCAGACGTTCCTCGACCGGCGGCTCGACGACCAGATGGCGATCAGCCAGCAGGGCGCTGCCAACGAGGTCAAGGCGCACTGGCGGGTCGGCAAGATCCCGCCGGACTGGTACGCGGTCGTCTACGTGAAGCAGGACGGCGAGCTGCGGCCCCAGCCCGGTGACCAGCAGCCCGCCGACCGCGCGGAGTTCGACGCGCTCGCGAGGAAGGCCCTGAACGGGGACACGTTCGAGACCGAGTACCTGCGCGGCGACGGCAAGTTCCGGCTGCGCGCGTGCCAGATCGTCAAGGACGAGATCGTGCTGGTCAGCGGTGCCCCGATGGACGACAGGGACGGCACGCTGTCGCAGCTCATCACGGTCGGCGTGATCGCGTTCCTGGCCGCGCTGGTGGCGCTGGTCGTGGGCGGTCAGGCGTTGATCCGCAAGGGCATGCGGCCGTTGTCGGACATGGCCGACACCGCGCACGACATCTCCTCGCACGACCTGACCGACTCGAACCGCCTGGCGGTGCGGGTGAACGGCGCCGGCGGCGGGGTCGAGGTCGAGGAGCTGCGCGAGGCGTTCAACACCATGCTGGCGCACATCGACTCGTCGCTGGCCGCGCGCACGGCCGCCGAGCAGCGGCTGCGCCGGTTCATCGCCGACGCCTCGCACGAGCTGCGCACGCCGCTGACGTCGTTGCGCGGCTACGCGGACCTCTTCCGGTACGCGGCGGCCAACGAGCCGGGCGAACGCGAGCAGCACCTGGAGAAGCTGCGGTCGGAGGCGGCGCGGATGAGCGTGCTGCTCGACGACCTGCTGCTGCTGGCCCGCCTGGACTCCGCGGCGACCGAACCGCCGTTGCGCGTCGAGGAGCTGGACCTGGCGGTCGTGGCGGACGCGGCCGCCGACGCGTTCCGGGCGGCCCGTCCGACGCACGGGCTGGAGGTCGACGCGGACACGGTGACCATGGCCGCCGACCCGACCCGGTTGCGGCAGGTGCTCGACAACCTGCTGACCAACGCGGCCGTGCACACCCCGCCCGGCACGCTGGTGTCGTTGCGGGTGACGGCGGAGGGCGGCTCGGCGGTGATCAGGGTCTCCGACACCGGCCCCGGAATTCCGGAGGCGGACCAGGCGCGGATCTTCGACCGGTTCTACCGCGTCGACGACTCCCGCACCCGCCAGCGCGGCGGCTCCGGCCTCGGCCTCGCCGTGGTCCAGTCGCTCGTGCACGCCCACGGCGGCACCATCACCCTCGCCAGCCGCCCCGGCTCGACCATCTTCACAATCCGCCTCCCCCGCCACCGCTGACGGCACGCGGGGCCCTTTCGCACTCTCAGAGAGTACGAAAGCTCCCCGCGTGCGGTTCGGTCACTCGGCCTGGGAGCTCGGGGCCCAGAGGGGCACGCGGGAGTCCCGCGTGCCCCAGAGGGGAACGCGGGAGTCCCGCGTGCCGGGGGATCATTCGGCTTGTGACGAAGGGGCCCAGAGGTCGATGCCCGATTCGACGGCGTACCTGTCGATCTCGGCGAGCTCGTCGTCGGTCAGCGGCGGGGCCTGCAGGGCGGCGAGGTTCTGCTCCAGCTGCTCGACCGACGAAGCGCCGATCAACGCCGAGGTGACCCGCGGGTCGCGGATCGTCCACGTCAGCGCGAGCTGCGCCAGCGACTGGCCGCGCGACTTCGCGATCTCGTTGAGCGACCGGATGCGGCCGAGGTTCTCCTCGGAGAGCAGGTCCGTGGACAGCGACTTGCCCTGCGTGGCGCGCGAGCCCTCGGGGATGCCGTCGAGGTAGCGGTCGGTCAGCATGCCCTGGGCGAGCGGTGAGAACGCGATGCAGCCGGCGCCGACCTCCTCCAGGGTGTCCAGCAGCTCCGGCTCGATCCAGCGGTTGAGCATCGAGTAGCTCGGCTGGTGGATCAGCAGCGGCACACCCGCGCTGCGCAGCAGCTCGGCCGCCTCGCGGGTCTTGGCCGGCGAGTACGACGAGATGCCGACGTAGAGCGCCTTGCCCTGCTGCACCGCGGACACGAGCGCGCCCATGGTCTCTTCCAGCGGCGTCTCCGGGTCGAACCGGTGCGAGTAGAAGATGTCGACGTAATCCAGTCCCATGCGGGTCAGCGACTGGTCGAGCGAGCTCAGCAGGTACTTGCGGCTGCCCCACTCGCCGTAAGGGCCGGGCCACATGTCGTAGCCGGCCTTCGTGGAGATGACGAGCTCGTCGCGGTACGGCCGGAGGTCGTCCTTCAGGATCTGCCCGAACGTGATCTCCGCGGAGCCGTAGGGAGGTCCGTAGTTGTTGGCGAGGTCGAAGTGCGTGACACCGAGGTCGAACGCCCTGCGCGCGATGCCCCGGCCGGACTCGTACGGCCGGTCGCCGCCGAAGTTGTGCCACAGGCCGAGGGAGATGGCGGGCAGCTTGAGGCCGCTGCGTCCCGTGCGCCGGTAGGTCATCTGGTCGTAGCGCGCGCTATCCGCGAGGTAGGACATGATGCTCACAATGTCACGTCCCAGTAGGACGGAGCAGGACATGAATGGGCGGTCACGGCCTGTTCACCGGTGAACAGGATCAGTCTTGCGGCCGATCTCGCCATTCCCGTCCCGCGCCCCGAAGGCACACCGGGCGCCGAACTGGCGAACGGACCAGGCCGTCGGCGGCATGCGGAACCGCAATCGGCGGTTCGCCACGCTGTGTGCCGGAGCCATTACCGAACCCGCTCGCAATAGCCGGTGAAGTGCCTCCCGTGAATGCGACAGGGGCCCGCCCACCTGGGCGAACCCCCGTTGTCGAAGAGCCGGCGAGGGGAATCGAACCCCTAACCTTTCGCTTACAAGGCGAGTGCTCTGCCGATTGAGCTACGCCGGCCTGGCTCGTGTTCGCGAACATCGTAAGCGCCCGTTGCGGGAGCTACCTGCGGCGAACGGTCTGCTCTCAGTGTGATCGGATTGCTCCGACCGGAGGCGGACCAACCAACTGAGTGGCGCAAAGCGCCGAACCGCTCGCCTTGACCAGGTCAGGAGGGTAACCAACGGACAGTGATCATGTCCTCCTTTTCGGGTCGCCCGATCGGAGGTGGCCGACGCCACAGCAACGGCACGAGAACTTCCCACGATCACACGACGGAGGTGCGCGCGATTTACCCGAACAACCTGCACGGTCCCTCATTGCCCGACGACACCACGGTTCACCTGGTACTCGATCTCGCTCTCAAGATCGGCGAGGTCCAGATGGCCAGCGGAGCCGGCGCGGCGGACGTGACAGCCACGATCCTCTCGGTCACGGAGAGCTATGGGCTCCCGCACACCGAGGTCGACGTGATCTACACCTCCATCAGCGTGTCGTGCCACCGGGGAACGGCCGCACCACCGATCACCGCCGTCCGCGTCGTGCGGCAGCGCAGCCTTGACTACACCCGGCTCGCCGCCGTCGAGCACCTGGTGCGCAACCTCGGGCCGATCGAGGAGGCGCACTCGGAGCTCGAGCAGATCACCAACGCCCCGCACCCGTACCCGCGCTGGGTCGCCACGGCCGCGTGGGCCGGCATGGCGGCCTCGGTCGCGTTCCTGGTCGGCGGCGGGCTGTCGCTCGTGATCACCGCGGCCGTTGTCACGGCCGTGATCGACCGGGTCGGCCGGGTGCTGAACCGGCGCGCGCTGCCGTTCTTCTTCCAGCAGCTGGTCGGCGGCGCGCTCGCCACGGGTGCCGCGCTGACCGTGTACTGGACCGGGTTGCTGCCCGCGGTGCGGCCGAGTCTGCTGGTCGCGGTCGGGATCGTGGTGCTGCTGTCCGGGCTGGCGCTGGTCAGCACCGTGCAGGACGCGATCTCCGGCTACAACGTCACGGCCGCCGGGCGCACCGTCGAGACCGTGCTGCTCAGCGCCGGTCTGATCGCGGGTGTCGCGCTGGCCATCCGCACGGCCGTCCACTTCGGGCTGCCCATCCGGCTCAGCGACCCGCTGCCCGCGTTGATCTCGGCGGTGCCGATGCAGTTCGCGGCAGGCGCGGCGACCAGTGCGTTCTTCGCGCTCGCCTGCTATGCCCGGCCGCGTGCGCTGGTGGCCGCCGCGGTGTCCGGTGCGATCGGCACGGCCTCCTACGGCCTCGCCACGAGCTTCGGGGTGGACGCGCTGCTCGCGTCGGCGGTGGCGGCCGCGATCACCGGGTTCGGCGGCGCGACGATGACCCGCAGGCTGCGCATTCCGACGCTGGTCGTGGTGCAGGCGGGCGTGGTGCCGCTGCTGCCGGGCTGGACCACCTACCGCGGCCTGTTCCAGCTGACCGCGGAGGGCGACCCGGCCGGGCTGAGCACGCTCGTCTTCGCGAGTGGCATTGCTCTCGCCCTGGCCGGTGGGGTGGTGTTCGGCGAGTACCTGGCGCAGCCGGTGCGCACCGGACTGGGCCGTTTGGAGCGCAAGTTCGCTGGTCCGCGCATGTCCGGTCCGCTCAAACCCACGAAGCGTCGGTTGGAGTGAAACCCGCTGTGACGGGGGTTACACGACACGCCGAGGGAGCGCGGCCGCACTAGCCTCAGAAATGTGAGCATGGACATTGGCGAGAACGGGGCGGAATTCGTAGTCGTGGCCAACCGGCTGCCGGTTGACCTGGAGCGCTTGCCCGACGGAACCGAACGGTGGAAGCACAGCCCCGGCGGGCTGGTCAGCGCGCTCGAACCGTTCCTCCGCTCACACAGCGGCGCCTGGGTCGGCTGGCCGGGGGTCGCCGACGCCGACGTGTCGCCCTTCGAGGACGACGGCCTGCTGCTGCACCCGGTGTCGCTGTCGGCCAAGGAGGTCGAGGACTACTACGAGGGGTTCTCGAACGGCACCCTCTGGCCGCTCTACCACGACGTCGTGGCGCAGCCGGCGTTCCACCGGCACTGGTGGAACGCCTACGTGAAGGTCAACCAGCGGTTCGCCGACGCGACCGCGAAGGTGGCCGCCCAGGGCGCGACGGTGTGGGTGCAGGACTACCAGCTGCAGCTGGTCCCGGCGATGCTGCGCGAGCAGCGGCCCGACCTGAAGATCGGCTTCTTCCTGCACATCCCGTTCCCGCCGGTCGAGCTGTTCATGCAGCTCCCGTGGCGCACGGAGATCATCCGCGGACTGCTCGGCGCCGACCTGGTCGGTTTCCACCGGCCCGGCGGCGCGCAGAACTTCCTGTGGCTGGCCCGGCGCCTGGTGGGCCTGGAGCCGAGCCGCGGCACCGTCGGCGTGCGCACCCGGCCGGGTGTGGTCCAGGTCGGTGACCGCACGGTGCGCGTGGGCGCGTTCCCGATCTCCATCGACAGCGCCGGCCTCGACGCGGTCGCGCGCAAGAAGGAGACCCAGGCCCGCGCGAAGCAGATCCGCGAGGACCTCGGCAACCCGAAGCGCATCCTGCTGGGCGTGGACCGGCTCGACTACACCAAGGGCATCGACGTCCGGATCAGGGCCCTCTACGAGCTCATCGCGGACGGCCGGGTCGACCCGGAGGACGTCGCGATGGTCCAGCTGGCCACGCCCAGCCGGGAGCGGGTCGACCACTACGTGACGATGCGCAAGGACATCGAGCAGTCGGTCGGCCGGATCAACGGCGAGTTCGGGCGGGTCGGCAAGCCCGTCGTGCACTACCTGCACCAGTCGGTGAACCGCGAGGAGCTCGTCGCGTTCATGAGCGCGGCGGACGTCATGGTCGTCACGCCCGTTCGGGACGGCATGAACCTCGTCTGCAAGGAGTACGTGGCCTGCCGATATGATCTTGGTGGAGCTCTGGTGCTCAGCGAGTTCGCCGGTGCAGCCGCTGAACTGACCAGTGCGTTCCTGGTGAACCCCCATGATCTGGACGGTGTCAAGAACGCATTGCAGGCCGCCCTCGACATCGATCCCGCCGAAGGCCGCCGTAGGATGCGCGCGCTGCGCCGCCAAGTCCTCACCCACGACGTTGACCGCTGGGCAAGGTCGTTCCTGGAGGCGCTGGGCACGCAGACCTCGGTCTGAATCCTTTCAGATCCCCTTGACCCATCGAGTGCTCCAGGAGGGGCGTTGACCGCCGAGGCCCTCCCCGCCGACCTGCGCCGCGCCATCGTGCAGCTGGCCCGTACCCCGCGACTGCTGGTCGCAAGCGACTACGACGGAACACTCGCGCCGATCGTGAGCGACCCGGAGGCGGCCCGTCCGCTGCCGGAGTCGGTGAACGCGCTGCGTTCACTCGCGTCGCTGCACGAGACGACGTCGGCCGTGATCTCCGGTCGCGCACTGCGCGACCTGGCCACCCTGTCCCGCCTGCCCGGCGAGGTCCACCTCGTCGGGTCCCACGGCTCCGAGTTCGACGTCGGCTTCGTGCACGCGCTCGACGCCGACGCCAAGGCGTTGCTGCGGCGCATCGAGGCCGAGCTCGACGAGATCGTCGACGGTCACGAGGGCGTGCAGCTGGAGGTCAAACCGGCCTCCGTCGCCGTGCACGTCCGCCGTGCCGCGTCCGAGGAGATCGGCGAGGCCGTCCTCGACGCCGTGCGCTCCGGCCCGTGCACGTGGGACGGCGTGCAGGTGACCGAGGGCAAGGCCGTCATCGAGCTGGCCGTCGTCGAGACCAACAAGGGCCACGCCCTCGACATCCTGCGCCACCAGGTCGGTGCGACCGCCGCGATCTTCCTCGGTGACGACGTCACCGACGAGAAGGCGTTCGCCCGCCTGACCGGCCCTGACGTGGGCATCCGCGTCGGCGCCGGCGAGTCGCTCGCCCAGTACCTGGTCGACGACCCGTCCGACGTGGCCACGGTGCTGGCGTTCCTGCTGGAGGAACGGCGCGCGTGGCTGCACGGCGACCAGGCCGTGCCGATCGAGCGCCTGACCATGCTCGCCAACGAGCGTTCCGTGGCCCTCGTGACCCCGGACGCCAAGATCAACTGGTTGTGCCACCCGGAGCCCGACTCGGCCGCGATCTTCGCGGACCTGCTCGGCGGACCGGCCGCGGGCCACTTCTCGATCAAGCCGGAGCACGGGTCGCTGCCGCTGGGCCAGCGCTACCTGCCGGGCACGATGATCGTGGAGACCCGCTGGTCGCGCCTGCTGGTCACGGACTACCTGGAGCACGACCTCGCCTCGCACCGCACCGACCTGGTGCGGCGCATCTCCGGCTCGACGAACGCGGTGATCACGTTCGCCCCGCGCCCGGAGTTCGGCCAGGTGCCGGTCAGGTTCATCCGCGAACGCGACGGCCTGCGCGTGGTCGGCACCTCCGACCCGATGGTGCTGCGCTCCCCCGGCGTCGACTGGGAAATCACCTCGGACGGCGTGCAGGAGACCGCACGCGCCGTGGTCCGCCCCCGCGAGGGCGCCCCGGTGCTGCTGGAGCTGCGCTGCGGCACCGACGACATCTCCGAGCACGCGCTGGGCGAGTCGGTCCGCCGCGACCGCGCGGCCGGTTACTGGTCGGACTGGGCGGCGGGCCTGAACCTGCCGAAGGTGCAGACGGACCTCGTGCTGCGCTCGGCGCTGACGCTGCGCGGTCTGGTGCACAAGGACTCCGGCTCGATCATGGCCGCGGCGACCACGTCGCTGCCGGAGGAGCTCGGCGGCGTCCGCAACTGGGACTACCGCTACTGCTGGCTGCGCGACGGCGCGATGACCGCCGCCGCGCTGGTGTCGGTCGGCTCGTTCGCGGAGGCCGACGGCTTCCTGGGCTGGCTGCACGGCGTCCTGGAGACCATCCCGGGCCCGGAGCGCCTGCACCCGCTCTACACGCTGCACGGCACGCAACTCGGCGCCGAGGCCGTGATCGACACACTGCCCGGCTATGCGGGCTCCCGCCCGGTGCGCGTCGGCAACCTCGCGAACCAGCAGGTGCAGCTCGACGTGTTCGGCCCGGTCGTCGACCTGGTGGTGCAGCTGGCCTCGGCCCGCGGGTCGTTGTCGGACGCTGACTGGACGATGGTCCAGGCCATGGCCGAAGCGGTGTCGCGGCGCTGGCACGAGCCCGACCACGGCATCTGGGAGGAACGGCACGCGCCGCGCCACCACGTGTACTCGAAGGTCATGTGCTGGCTGACCATCGACCGCGCGATCAAGCTCGGCGAGCAGTTCGGCCGCGAGCTGGACCCGTCCTGGGTGCCGCTGCGCGACACGATCGCCACCGACGTGCTGAAGAACGGCTGGAACGACGAGGTCCAGTCGTTCACCACGGCCTACGACGGCGACGACCTCGACGCGGCCTCGCTGTTCGTCGGCCTGTCCGGCCTGATCGACCCGGCCGACGAGCGGTTCCAGTCGACGGTGACCGCCATCGAGGCAGAGCTGCGCTCCGGCTCGACGGTGTACCGCTACCACCGCGACGACGGCCTGCCGGGCGACGAGGGCGGCTTCCACCTCTGCGCCGCCTGGATGATCGAGGCGTACCTGCTCACCGGCAGGCGCACCGAGGCCGAGGAGCTGTTCGGCCAGATCGTCGCCGCGGCCGGCCCGACCGGTCTGCTGCCGGAGGAGTACGACCCGATCGCGGAACGCTCGCTGGGCAACCACCCGCAGGCGTACTCGCACCTCGGCCTGATCAGGTGCGCGCAGCTGCTGTCGCAGTAGGGGATCTTCTTCGCAAGTGCCGCCGCGGTCGTGCTCCTACGGCCGCGGCGGCACTTTTTCGATGACCGTCGCCGTCCCCGGTGACCGGCCCAGCAGCGAGATCCGGTCCCCCTTCGCCAGGTGCGCCCAGGCCGTGGGGACGAACGGGCGCAGGCGGGCCGTGGCACGTTCCCCGGCGTACAACGTCGGCTTGGACTCGATCCACAGCGCGGCGACCCGTTCGTCGCCGGTCAGGTCCCAGGTCGGGCGCTGGTTGCGCGCTTCCAGGGGCTCCGCGTCGTGCGCGAGCGTCAGCTGCACCCGCAACAGGCCTTGGATCGACTCCACGCACCGCCACTGGAACCAGGCCTCGTCCTGGTCCAGCTCCGTCGCCGCCTCCGCGAGGAGGGCCCAGAAGCGCGGCGTCTGCCAGGTGTTGCCGGGGTGGTCCCCCAGGAGGTCGAGGACCAGGTCCCACTCCTCGTGGTCGAGGTAGTCGAGCAGGTCCTCGGACCGCACGTCGGCGGGCACCTGCGCGGCGGCCAGGCGCAGCAGCTCGCCGACCTCGTGGTCGTGTCTCCCCAGCACGGGGGTATTCGATCACCCCGGGTGGGTGGGGGTGATGGCGTCCCCCGGTTGCGGTGACGGATGCCGGTTCGGCGTAGGCCGGTGGTTGCGGTGGGTGGTCGTGTTGCAGTGGACAACCCCGCCTCCTGCGCGGCCCCGCCCGAGGAACCCTGAACGCCGCGCCCGCGAAACGCTCAGCGGTGCGGTTGGCTGCGGGGCTAGTCGTCGTCCTCCGGCTTGTCCTTGCCGCCACCGCCACCGCCGCTGCGACGGCGGTTCAGGCCCAGCACCTCCAGCGCCGACACCAGGTCGTTGGCCACCAGCGCGCGCACGCCGTCGGGCAGGGGGCCGTGGTCCGGGGGGACGAGGGCCTTCTTGAAGCCGAGGCGCGCGGCCTCCTGGAGGCGTTTGCCGACGCCGTTCACGCGGCGGATCTCGCCGGCCAGGCCGACCTCGCCGAGGACCACCAGGTCCGCGGGGAGGGCGATCTCGCGTTCCGCGGAGGCCACGGCCAGGACGACGGCCAGGTCGGCCGCGGGTTCTACCAGGCGCATGCCGCCGACGGTCGCCGTGAACACGTCCTTCTGGAACAGGTTGACCTTGCCGCGCTTCTCCAGGACCGCGAGGGCCATGGAGATGCGCGCCGAGTCGAGGCCGCTCACCGCGCGGCGGGGTGCGGGGAGGTTCGTCTTGGCGACCAAGGCCTGCACCTCGCCGAGCATGGGGCGCTTGCCCTCGACGATGACGGTGACGCAGGTGCCCTCCACGGCCTTCTCGCGGCGGGTCAGGAAGAGGCCGGAGGGGTCGGGGACGCCGACGATGCCGTCGTCGCGCAGCTCGAAGCAGCCGACCTCGTCGGCGGCGCCGTAGCGGTTCTTGATGCCGCGCAGCAGGCGCAGGGACGAGTGGCGGTCGCCTTCGAACTGCAGGACCACGTCCACGAGGTGTTCGAGGACGCGGGGGCCGGCCACCGAGCCGTCCTTCGTCACGTGGCCCACCAGGACCACGGGCAGGCCGCGTTCCTTGGCCATGGCGATCAGGCCGGACGCGACGGTGCGGACCTGGGTCACGCCGCCGGGCACGCCCTCCACGCTCACCGTCGACATGGTCTGGATGGAGTCGACGATCAGCATCGCCGGTTTCACCGCGTCGACCTGGCCCAGGAGCGCGCTCAGCTCCGACTCGGCGGCCAGGTACATCTCGGGGTGGAGGTTGCCGGTGCGTTCGGCGCGCAGGCGGACCTGGCCCGCGGACTCCTCACCGGTCACGTAGAGGCAGCGGCCGTGGGACTCGGCCCAGCGGTGCGCGGTCTCCAGCAGCAGGGTCGACTTGCCGACGCCCGGTTCACCCGCCAGCAGCACGACCGCGCCGGGCACCAGGCCGCCGCCCAGGACCCGGTCGAACTCGCTCACGCCCGTCGACAGGGCGCGGGCGGACTCGATGTCCACCTCGCCGATCGGGCGGGCCGTCGACGTCGGGGCGCCGGCCACCACGCGGGTCACCGACGCGGTGCCGCGTTCCTCGATGCTGCCCCACGCCTGGCACTCGGGGCAGCGGCCGAACCACTTCGCCACCTCGTGCCCGCACTCGGCACAACGGAAGATCGGCCGCGCTGTCTTCGCCACGGGTCGAACGGTAGAGCACGGCACCGACAGAAACCGGAAGACCCAGCTCAGAGGGGGTTGCAGAAGAAACTTCCAAGATTCTTCTGCAGGCTTGTCGATCCTGAGTGGTGGCCGTTCGACGCATCAGTGGAAGGACCCGACAGCCACCGAGGAGACCGCAATGACCACCACCACCGCGACCCGCCCCGCCACCAAGGTGAACGCCGGCCGCTACGCCACCGCCGTCACCCGCGTGCTGATCGGCCTGCTCTACACCACGACCGGCTTGAACGGGTTCCTGAACTTCATGCCCGCACCCGATCCCAGCACGCTCGCGGAGGCGGGGGTGAAGTTCAGCGGGGCGCTCTACGAGACGGGCTACATGCTGCAGCTGACCTCGGCCACGCAGCTCGTGGCGGGCCTGCTGCTCGTCGTCGGCCGGTTCGTGCCGCTGGCGCTCGCGCTGCTCGCTCCGGTCGTGGTGAACATCTTCCTGTTCCACGTGTTCCTGGAGCCCAGCGGCCTCGTGACGGCGCTCGTCGTCGTCGCCGCGGAGATCGGGCTGGCGTGGGCCTACCGCGACCGGTTCCGCCCGATGCTCCAGGCGCGCTGAGAGCCCCCGGAACGCGAACGCCGCCCCGGGCAGGCCCGGAGCGGCGTTTCGGCGTTCAGCAGCGACTCAATGGCCGCCGTCGTGGCCTTCGCTGACGCGCTTGTGGTCCGAAGGCGCCACCGGCACCTCCAGCGTCACGGAACCGGCCTTCTCGAACAGGAACGTCAGCTTCACCGTCTGCGCGGCGGTCACGTCCCTGTTCAGCTTCTTGAGCGTGCAGCGGATCTGCAGCACCTCGAGCGACTGGTCGTGCGCGGCCGACGACGAGGTCGGCGACACGGACGACGAGCCCGACGGGCTGCCGGAGGACGACGCGACCGACGAGGACGCGACCGAACCGGAGGTCGGGGCACCCGAGGACGGCGAGCCGGTGGTCGACGGCGCACCCGAGGACGGCGCACCCGACGACGGGGTCAGCGACACCGACGAGGACGACTGCGACGACGAGGACGGCGACGAGGTCTTGGACGGCGCGTGGGACGCGTCGTACTCGGCGCGCAGCGCGTACTGGGCCGGGACGTCCTTGCTGCCGACGATCTCCAGCTCGGACCCGGAGGCCTCTGACTTGATCGACAGCAGCTTGTCCGGGTCGTTGCCGGTGTTCGCGATGACGAACGTCAGCGGCACGTCCTCGCCCTCGCGGTACCGGTTGCCGTCCGGCGGGAAGGCCAGCATGGCGTTGCGGACCGCCATCGGGCCCGCGTTGCCGCTCGCACCGTCGACGGCGGCGACCTGGGTGTCGGTCTGGGTGATCTGACCGGCGCTGCAGCCGACCGCCACCAGGCCGAGGCCCGCGGCCAGCGCTGCCGTCACGATCATCCGGCGAGACACTCCTGAGTTCACGGCTCCAGCGTCCTTCCTAGGGAACAACCACCAGGCAAAGAGCCTAACCGGGGCCCGGAAAGCCGACTCGACGTGGTGCCAATCGATCTTGTGTGGCCGCTACGTTGCACGCGAACAGGTGGTTTGTCAACCCCCCGCGCGGCCCTGACCAGCGCTAACGGATCATCGAGCGGCGTGGGAAGGGTTGCCGGACGTGTTAGGATGGAGGAAGCGAAAGGGGCAGAGGACACATGGTTTTCAAGGTCGGAGAGACCGTCGTCTACCCGCACCACGGTGCCGCTCTCATCGAAGCAATCGAGACCCGCGTTATCAAGGGCGAGGAGAAGAAGTACCTCGTCCTCAAGGTGGCGCAGGGCGACCTCACCGTTCGGGTTCCCGCTGACAACGCCGAGATCGTCGGCGTGCGTGACGTTGTCGGCCAGGAGGGACTCGACCGGGTCTTCGAGGTCTTGCGCGCTCCCCACACCGAGGAGCCGACCAACTGGTCTCGGCGGTACAAGGCCAACCTTGAGAAGCTCGCCTCCGGCGACGTGAACAAGGTTGCGGAAGTGGTGCGCGACCTCTGGCGGCGCGAGAAGGATCGCGGTTTGTCCGCCGGCGAGAAGCGGATGCTGGCGAAGGCGCGGCAGATACTGGTCAGCGAGCTGGCGCTGGCCGAGGGCACCGACGAGGACAAGGCCGAGGTCCTCCTCGACGAAGTTCTCGCCACGGCCTCGTAGTTCTCGGCAGAACACACTGAGCATCGGATAACGCCGCACATGAGTGTTGTCGCGCTCGTGCCTGCGGCAGGGCGAGGTGAGCGCCTGGGCTACGGAATGCCCAAGGCGCTGGTACCGGTCAACGGAACACCGCTGTTGACCCGTGCCGTTCAGGGCCTGTTCGCGTCGGGTCAGGTCCAGCACGTCGTCATCGCAGCTCCACCGTCCGATGTGGACCAAGTGCACACCGCTACCGCCTCGCTGGCCCCGGCCGGCGGGGCGGTGCACGTGCTTTCAGGGGGCTCCGAACGCACCGACTCGGTGCGCCTCGCCCTCGACCACGCGCTCCGCGTGGTGCCCGACACCTCCATCGTGCTCGTCCACGACGCCGCTCGTGCGTTCACCCCTCCCGAGGTCATCGCCGGGGTCGTGGCCGCTGTGCGCGACGGTCACGACGCCGTCGTCCCGGTGTTGCCCGTCGCCGACACGATCAAACAGGTGGACGAGGTCGGAGTGGTCGTCTCCACGCCCGACCGTGCCGGCCTGCGGGTCGTGCAGACCCCGCAGGGTTTCCGCGTCGACGTTCTCAAAGCTGCCTATGGCTCCGGTGTCGCCGCGACTGATGACGCAGGTCTTGTGGAGAAGAACGGTGGCGAGGTCCACACGGTTCCCGGCCACGCGCACGCCATGAAGATCACCACGCCGTTCGACCTCGCGGTCGCGGCGGCACTGTTCGCGGGGGAACGAGAGTGAGAATCGGCCAGGGCGTCGACGTCCACCCGATCGAGGCAGGCCGTGAGTGCTGGGTCGCCGGGCTGCTGTGGGAGGGCGTGGACGGCTGCGCGGGCCACTCCGACGGTGACGTCGCCTCCCACGCGCTGTGCGACGCGCTGCTCTCCGCCGCTGGCCTGGGCGACCTGGGCGCGGTCTTCGGCACGTCGGACCCGCGCTGGTCGGGCGCCCACGGTGTGGTGCTGCTCACCGAGGTCCGCCGGCTCGTCGAGGAGGCCGGATACCGTGTGGGAAACGCCACAGTGCAGGTGATCGGCAACGCGCCGCGCATCGGCAAGCGCCGCGAGGAGGCGCAGGACGCGCTGTCCGCGGCCGTCGGCGGCCCGGTGTCGGTGGCCGGCACCACGACGGACGGCCTGGGCCTCACGGGCCGCGGCGAGGGCATCGCGGCGATCGCCACGGCACTGCTGGTGCCCGTCCCCTAGTCCGGCAGCCTGAGCACGGCCGTGCCGCCGTCCAGGTCGACCCGGCTCCTCGGCGGCGCCGCGTCGCCTTCCTCGTCGCGCAGCTGCCGCTCCTCCTTGCGGAACTCGACCTCGTCGCGCTTGCCCGGCTCGAACGTCGCGCCCAGCTCCCCGATGCCCGCGGTGGCCATCGGCGTGCCCTTCCTGCGGCGCACCACCCGTTCGACCACCGCCAACACGAACAGGGCCGCGACCAACGCCGGCAGGGACAGCGCGAAGAGGTAGCCCGGGCTCATGAACGGAGAACTTCCCGCCGGACGTGATGGTTCCCACCACTAGAGTTCGCGCGGTGACCAAGTACGACGTCTGCCTGTCGTTCGCCGGCGAGGACCGCACCTACGTCGACGAGGTGGCCCGCCACCTCAAGGAGCTGGGCGTCAAGGTCTTCTACGACGACGACGAGCAGGTCGACCTGTGGGGCAAGAACCTCACCGAGTACCTCGACGAGGTCTACCGCAAGGAGTCCCGCTTCTGCGTCATGTTCGTCTCGCGGCACTACGCGGCGAAGATGTGGACCAAGCACGAGCGCCAGAGCGCGTTCGACCGGGCCATGACCCAGGACGACGAGTACGTGCTGCCGGTGCGCTTCGACGCCACGGAGCTGCCCGGCCTGCGCACGGGTGTCGGCTACCTCGACGCCGCCAGGGTCACCCCCCGGCGGCTCGCCGAGATGGTGGCGAGGAAGCTCGGCACCGCCACCCCGCCGCAGCGGGCGGAGGGCTGGGAGTACGCCCTGTTCGCGGACACCGTGCGCGCGGGTCTGCGCGGGTTGCAGAGCAAGCGGGTCGACCACGACATGGCGTTCGCGAGGAACGTCCGCACGTTCACCACGGACACCGAGGCGCTCGACTACTTCGCGGCCCGCACGCGCGCGTTCGACAACATCATCAACGCCATCGCCGAGGTCCTGTCCCCGCAGCGGCAGCTGCTGGCGTTCGGAGCGAACGGCCACAGGGGCGACGAGGAGAAGATCACCCGGCTGGCCACGATGTTCGTCGAGGTCTACGACAACCTGCTGACCTGGGCCGCCGAGCTGCGCGGCACCGCCACGCCGGAGAAGTTCCGCCCTCTCTACGCCGCGACCGCGCGGCTCGCCGACCAGCCGCTGGCGCAGATCGACGAGTTCGTGCGCCGGTTCGCGGACGCGCGCGGGTCCGGTGAGCTGCGGCTGACCATCGACTACGACCCGGCCGAGGTCGAGGCAGAGCTCACAAAGGTCCAGACCAACTAGCCCGGCGGCACGTAGAGTCGCGGCGTGACGATCCGCGCCGCTCTCTTCGACTTCTCCGGCACGCTCTTCCGGCTCGAGCACCCCGGGCTGGAGTCCAACGGCGACCTGATGCGGGCGCTCACCGCACCGGTCGGGATCGCCGACGGCGTGGACCCCGAGCTGGCCGACGCCTGGTTCCGCCGCGACCTCGACCCCGAGGTCCACCGCTGGGTCCACGTGAAGGTGCTGCGCGACGCGCTCGTGCCGGACGCCGAGGCGTTCTACGAGCAGCTCATCTCGCCCGAGTCGTGGCGGCCCTACCCGGACGTGAAGGCGACGCTGGAGCACCTGGTCGACGTGCCGGTCGCGGTCGTCAGCAACATCGGGTGGGACATCCGGTCCGTGTTCGAGCTGCACGGGCTGACGCACCTGGTGGACGAGTTCGTGCTCTCCTACGAGGAGGGCGTGGTCAAGCCGGACCCGAAGATCTTCACCACCGCCTGCGAACGGCTCGGCGTCGCGCCGGCGAACGCCGTGATGGTCGGCGACAGCGCTGAGGCGGACGGCGGAGCGGAAGCCGTCGGTTGCTCCTTCCGGCTCGTCAATCCGGTTCCGACGAGTGACCGGCCCACTGCGCTCCTGGATGTGGCCCGTACCATTCCCGTGTGAGCCTCCACATCTACGACAGCGCGAGCCGGAGCATGCGGGAGTTCCACCCGCAGGTCAACGGAACGGCGTCGATCTACGTGTGTGGGGCGACCGTGCAGGGCGTCCCGCACATCGGGCACGTCCGCAGCGGCCTGAACTTCGACGTGCTGCGGCGCTGGCTGGGGCGCGACGGCGCCGACGTCACGCTGGTCCGCAACGTCACCGACATCGACGACAAGATCCTCACCAAGGCCGCGGCGAACGACCGGCCCTGGTGGGAGTGGGCGTACACGCACGAGCTCGCGTTCGAGAGCGCCTACGACGCGCTGGGCTGCCTGCCGCCGTCGTACGCGCCGCGCGCGACCGGGCACGTCACGCAGATGGTCGACCTGATGCAGCGGCTGATCGACAAGAACCACGCCTACGACGTCGACGGCGACGTCTACTTCGACGTGCGCTCGTTCCCCGAGTACGGGGCGCTGTCCGGGCGCAAGATCGACGACCAGCAGCAGGGCGAGACCGAGGTCCGCGGCAAGCGCGACCCGCGCGACTTCACGCTGTGGAAGGCCGCGAAGCCCGGTGAGCCGTCCTGGCCGACGCCGTGGGGCAACGGCAGGCCCGGCTGGCACCTCGAGTGCTCCGCGATGGCCACGACGTACCTGGGCAGCACCTTCGACGTCCACGGCGGCGGGCTGGACCTGATCTTCCCGCACCACGAGAACGAGCAGGCGCAGTCGCGCGCGGCCGGTGACGGCTTCGCGAACTACTGGATGCACAACGCCTGGGTGACGATGTCGGGCGAGAAGATGTCGAAGTCGCTCGGCAACGTGGTGTCGATCCCGGAGATGCTGAAGCTCGTCAGCGCGGCCGAGCTGCGCTACTACCTGGTCGGCCCGCACTACCGGTCGAACATCGAGTACTCCGGGGACGCGCTGCAGGACGCGGTGACCGGGTACCGGCGCGTCGAGTCGTTCCTGCGCCGCGCGGTGGAGAGGCTCGGCCCGATCGACCTCGCGGGTCCCCTGTGCCCCGACTTCGTGGCGGCCATGGACAACGACCTGGGCACCCCGCAGGCGCTCGCCGCGCTGCACAACAAGGTGCGCCAGGGCAACACCGCGCTCGCCGACGGCGACGACACCACGGCCCGCGAGGCCGCCGAGTGCGTCCGCCGGATGGCCGACATCCTCGGCGTCGACCCGTTGTCGCCGAAGTGGAACAACGCGTCGTCCGCCGACACCGGCATGCGGCAGGCGTTGACCACGCTGGTGGATCGACTGCTCGTCGAGCGCCAGGAAGCCCGCAAGACCAGGGACTTCGCGCGCGCTGACGCGTTGCGCGAACAGCTGGACGAGGCGGGCATCGCCGTCGAGGACACCCCCGACGGTCCGCAGTGGACTTTGAAGGACGACTGACTTCCGTGGCTGGCAACTCCAAGCGCAAGGGCGCGATGCGCAATCCGGGCTCGAAGAAGGGCGCGGTCGTCGGTTCCGGCGGGCAGAAGTCCAAGGGGCTGCAGGGCAAGGGTCCGACCCCGAAGGCGACGGACCGCCCGAACCACCCCGCCTACAAGCGGGCCAAGGCGGTCGCGAAGAGCGACGCGGTGAAGACGCAGCGCCGCCAGAAGACCGAGAAGGCCCAGGCCGAGACCGTGGCCGGCCGCAACCCCGTCGTGGAGTGCCTGCGTGCGGGCACGCCCGCGACGGCGCTGTACGTGGCGCTGGGCATCGACGCGGACGACCGCGTGGCCGAGGCCGTGCGCCTGGCCGCCGACCGGGGCATCTCCGTGCTGGAGGTGGCCCGCGGTGAGCTCGACCGGATCACCGGTGGCGCGATGCACCAGGGCCTCGGCCTGCAGGTGCCGCCGTTCGAGTACGCCACGCCGAACGAGCTGCTGGAGCAGGCGCAGCGCTCCACCCAGCCGCCGTTGCTGGTGGCGCTGGACGGTGTGACGGACCCGCGGAACCTGGGTGCGGTCGTGCGGTCCGCGGCGGCGTTCGGTGCCCACGGCGTGGTGCTGCCGCAGCGGCGCAGCGCGTCGATGACCGCGGTTGCCTGGCGCACCAGCGCGGGCACGGCGGCGAAGCTGCCGATCGCGATGGCCACCAACCTGACGCGCACCCTGCGTGACTGGGCTGAGGCCGGTCTGATGATCGTCGGGCTCGACGCGGACGGCGACGTGGACGTCGACGGCCTCGAACTGGCGACCGGTCCGCTGGTGGTCGTCGTGGGCTCGGAGGGTCGCGGTCTCGGGCGTCTCGTGAAGGAGACCTGCGACCAGACGGTGTCCATTCCGATGGCCACGGGTGTGGAGTCGCTGAACGCCTCCGTCGCCGCCGGAGTGGTGCTCGCGGAAGTGGCGCGCCGTCGCCGGGTCGCGGCCAAGGGCTGACGCAAGTCCCTGCCACGTCACGAAAAGACGGCTCGGCAGTCGACGTCAATGATCATTTTCCCGCTCGCGGACCCACGCCGGACCGCGAGCGGGAAAACGTTCTCGTTTAACTGTTGCCAGCCACTTGCGGGTGACCGCGATGACAATCGGCGTGGCCTATTACGCGGGTACTCCCGAGCGCGGGTACCTTCGCATCTGTTCCTTTGTTGCCGCACCCGCCGGGAGTCGGCGGACGACGGTTGGAGCTGATTGCACCGGTTGGCCGAGCCGGTGAGGACCGATTGGCACCACGCGACACGTTGCGTGACCATTTGGGCTCCAACCAGGCGAATCCGAGGTCAACTGTGAAGAAGATCAGGCCTGCGTTTCGCTATTGTAACTACTTTAGGTAACTGGCCTGCTCCGTTTAGGTACACACTGTGGTAGGACAGACGTTGAACGGTCAGGCAGCTTCTACCGTGATTGTCGATAGGAATTGATTACCACCGGCGGGGGCGACGTGACTCGGCGTAGAACGAATCAGGACGAGCTGATTCGCCACGGCCGGGCCGCGACGCGCCGAGGACACGCATGACGACCCGAGGCGCGCTCCGCGAGCTCGTGGGTTTGCGTGAGTTCCGCGCCATGTGGATCGGCTCCACCGCTTCGACTGCCGGTGACCAACTCGCCGCGGTCGCATTGTCGCTGCTCGTGTTCGAACGAACACAATCCGCAGCGTGGACCGCGCTCACCTGGTCGTTGACGCTCTTCCCGCCGCTGATTTCGGGTCCGTTGCTCGGCTGGGTCGCCGACCGGTTCCCGCGACGCACGGTAATGGTGACGACGGCCTGGATGCAGGCCGTGCTCATGGCCGCGATGGCGATTCCCGGCATGCCGCTGTGGGCGATGATCGTGCTGCTGGTCGTGGTGCTGGCGATTTCCTCGCCGTACCTGGCGGCCCAGGAGGCGAGCCTCCCGCACGTGCTGCCGGCCAAGCGCTACGACGACGGTGTGGCGCTCTTCGGCACGTCCGTGGACATCGCTCAGATGGCCGGGCTCGCCGCCGCAGGTTTCCTCGTCGCCCACACGAACCCCGGCATCGCGCTGGCGATCAACGCCGTGACGTTCGCCGCCCTGGCGATCCTGGTGCAGGTGTCGGTCGAGCACCGCCCTGCCGCGGACCCGCTGGGACGCAAGAAGAAGGACGACGAAGAGCCGCGCGGCGTGCTCACGTTGATGGTGACGGAGCCGCGGCTGAGGACCCTGCTGGGCGTCCGGCTGCTGGCCGGGCTCGCGATGGTCCCCGAAGGCCTGGCGGTGCCGCTGGCGGCCAGCCTGGACGCGGTGTGGGCGGTGGGCCTGATCCTCGCGATCGAGCCGGCCGCGAACGTGCTCGGCGTGGCGTTGCTGTTCCGCATCGTGCGGGACCCGGCCAAGCGGGAACGCCTGATCGGCCCGCTCGCGATCCTGTCGCTGGCGCCGTTGATCATGTTCGCGTTCAACCCGAACCTGACGTGGACGATCGTTTTGTTGGTCATCGCCGGTATAGGCGGGGCTTATCACACACCCGCTCGTTCGGCGTGGATGCGACTACTTCCCGACCAGTACCGCGGAAGGGCCTATGGCATTGGGCGCGCGGCACTGCGTTCGAGCCAGGGCGGCGGAATGGCACTGGCCGGTGTCGTCGCCCATTCGGTCGGTTCGATCACAGCAACGATCGCGGGCGCGGGGGGCATCGGGTTGCTGCTGGCGACACAGGCCACCTTCGCCTGGCGCCGGGCGCGGCGTCGCGCGGACAGCAAGACGGTGGCAATCTGAAACAGAACGGTCACCAATAGCGATATCCCGATCGAGGAGGCACCTCAAACGCGGAGGTTCCGGGCGGAAGCATTGAGGAGGGTGGTGTTCAGAAGTCACGGTTGCTCATGGCAAGACACCTCCTCGTTGCGACGAGCAGCAGCGCGGTGGTCTACGACCGGGTCAGCAGCGGCTTGCTCATGATGTGTCATGAGCGTAGGGGGTCGTGGTGAAGAACAGTTTGACTGATCGCGGGCGATCGCGGGCACTCGGCTTGACTCCGATTCGCAACTGGGACCTTTGGACCGTTGCGCCCAGCGCGATCGCGTACTTCTTCGTGCTCGAAGCCGCGGTCACCGGCGCCGCCATCTGGCTGCTGACGAATCTCACCCCGGTCGCCACCACGGACTGGCTGCGCTTCGGCGCGCTGATCGCCGCGATCACGATCCACCTGACGATCGTCCGCAGAGCCGAGGAGGCCCGCCGCAACGAGGCCTCCGGTCCCCACATCGACCTGACATCGGTCTGGACCTTCGCAGCCGCGGTCGCCCTGCCCGGTGGCCTCGCGGTGGTCGCCACGATCTGGATGCGCATCCTGATCCAGCCGATCGCCCGCCGCCAGCCGTACCGCTTCGTCTTCGGCACCGCCTCCATGCTGGCCTCCACCCTGCTGTCGTGGGCGCTCGTGCACCTCTCGGGTGTCTCGCTGGCCGCGACCGGAAACGTGCCCACCGACCTCGGCCTGGTCCTGGTCCTCGCGATAGCCGCCCTCGTGTACTGGTTCGTCCAGGTGATGACCGTGGCGGTCGCGTTCAAGATCGTGACCCCGAACTCGAAGGTCTTCGAGTTCCTCGGCTCCCGCGTCGACAACATGCTGGAGATGAGCACGCTCGGCGCGGGCGCGATGCTCGGCATGCTCATGACCTCCCACTGGGTCGGCCCCCTGCTGCTGGTGGTCCCCGTGATCTTGGTGAACGCACTGTTGTCCCGGGCGGCTGAGCGCCGCACGCATCTCGAACGACTCCTGCGCGAACAGGAACAGCTCCACCAACGCCTCGCCGCCGACGCGCACACCGACTACCGCACGGGCCTGCTGAACACGAACGGCCTCGCCGAGTACGCCGGCCGCCTCGCCGAACGCTGCCGCCTCGACGGCGTCCCGATGACCGTCCTCGTCATCGACCTCGACCACTTCAAGCGCATCAACGACACCTGGGGCCACCCCGCGGGCAACGCGGTCCTGGCCGAGGTCGGCCGCATCCTGCGCGAAAAGCTCCGCCCCGGCGACGTGGCCGGCCGCGACGGCGGCGAGGAGTTCGTCGTGGCCCTGAAGGACACCCCGGTCGCCCAGGGCGTGACGATCGCCGAACGCATCCGCGAGGCCATCGGCCGTCTCGCCGTCCCGACCACCGACAAGCACCGCAACGTGGTGACCCTCTACGGCCGCGAGATCCAGCCCTCGGAACCCGACGGCGACTCGCTGCGCGCCATCTCCGCGTCCATCGGCGTGGCCGTCATCCCGGACAACGGCCCGGACATGGCGACCGCGCAGCACTCCGCGGACGCCGCCCTGTACAAGGCCAAGGAGAACGGGCGCAACCAGGTCCGGGTGGCCGGGCTGGACATTCCGCCGCGGTTGATGCCGGCTCCTCGGGCGGACGACGTCACGAAGCCCATCACGTCACGTTCGGCCTGAGCCGCGTTCGGGCTGGGTCGCCGCTTCGCCGGGTGCCTGCGCGCTCCGGGCGAGGCACGGTCCGAGCACACCACGGTCCGAGCAACCACGGTCTGGGCCGAGACCGCCTGAGCTCGGGGCAGCCGTCATGCCCGTGGCGTCTCACACCCATGGCGCCTCGTGCCCAGTGGCACGCCCTCACGCCCGCGACCCCATGCCCGCGACCTCATGCCCACGGCCCCGGACCGCGCGACCCGATCACCCTTGCCCTGCCCGCCGAACCCTCAGCACTCGCTGATTCTCGTTCCCATGAGAACCCCACGTTCCCCTGCCGCCTCCCCCGCGCTTCCTTCCTCACGGGGCGAAGACGACCATGCTTTCCGGACATCTACCAGACGACGATCGAGGCAAATCCGGACAGGATTCACCCGTCCGAGCGACAGCCCGCGGCCTGTCACGCAGCCCGCGAAGCCCCGGTCCGCACAGCCCCGATCCCACGACAGACCAGGTAGATCACGAAGCTCACCGCCGTGACGAGCGCCGACACCGGCAGCCCGGGCTGCAGCGACAGCAGGATTCCGCCCACCGCGGCGACCTCGGCGAACACGACGGACAGCACGATCGCCCGCACCGGTGACGCGGTCAGCCGCATGGCCGCCGCGGCGGGGGTGATCATGAGGGCCAGCACCAGCAGAGCGCCCACGACCTGCACCGACAGCGCCGTCGCGACGCCTATGAGCACCGCGAACACGATCGACAGGCCGCGGACCGGCACGCCGCGTGCGACGGCCACGTCGGGGTCGACCGAAGCGAAGAACAGGGGGCGGTAGATCACCGCCAGCACGGCGAGGACGGCTGCGGAGGAGATCACCAGCAGTTGCAGGTCGGTCGAGTCGACGCCGACGATCTGGCCCACCAGCAGGCCGAACTTGTTCGACGAACGTCCTTTGTAGAGGGCCAGCATGAGGATGCCCATGCCGAGGCCGAAGGCGAGGATCGCGCCGATCACCGAGTCGCGGTCGCTCTCGCGGCGGGACAGCACACCGAGGAGCACCGCGGCGATGATCGAGCCGGCCAGTGCGCCGTAGCCGACGCCGACGCCGAGCAGCAGGGCCGCTGCGCCGCCGGTGAAGGCGAGTTCGGAGGTGCCGTGGACGGCGAAGGCCATCTTGCGGGTCACGATGAACGGGCCCAGTGCGCCCGCGACCAGGCCGAGGACCGCGGCGGCGATCAGGGCGGTCTGCACGAAGTCCAGGGCGAGGAGGTCGAAGAAGGTCACGACGCGGCTCCCGCCGACGAACGGGTGGAGGACGAGGAGGCGGTCACGACGCGGCCCCCGCCGACAGGTGGTGGGTCTGTTCCTCGCAGGCGCCGGCGCCGACGACCAGGATCTGGTCGCGCACGCGCACGACCTCGACCGGTGTGCGGTACAGCTCGGACAGGGTCGCGGAGGTCATGACCTCTTCCGGGGTGCCGATGCGGAAGCGGCCGCCGACCAGGTACAGGACCCGGTCCACGAGTGGCAGGACCGGGTTCAGCTCGTGCGTCACGAAGAGGACGGCGGTGGCGGCTTCGCGGCGGCGTTTGTCGATCAGCTCGCTCACCACGCGCTGGTTGGCGAGGTCGAGTGAGAGGAGTGGCTCGTCGCAGAGCATCACGGTGGGGTCGCCGACGAGGGCTTGGGCGACGCGCAGGCGTTGTTGTTCGCCGCCGGACAGCAGGCCGATCGGGGAGTCGGCGTAGCGGGTGGCGCCCACGGACTCGATGGCCGCGTCGACGCGGATGCGGCGGGCGGCGCGACCTCGTACGCCCAGGCCCCAGCGGTAGCCGTCGAGACCCAGGCCGACGAGGTCGCGGCCGCGCAGCGTCATGGATTGGTCGAGCGCTCGCTGCTGCGGGATGTAGCCGATGGCGCGGTTGCCGCCGTTGACCTCGACCGTGCCCGAGGACAGCGGTTGCAGGCCCAGCAGCACGCGCATCAGGCTCGTCTTGCCGGAGCCGTTCGGGCCGAGCACCGCGAGGAACTCACCGGGTTCGACGTCGAGGTCGAGGGAGTCCCACAGCACTCTGTCCCCGTAGGACAGCCGGGCGCCGCGCAGCGAGATCGCGGTCATGCCTTGAGCGCCTGCGAAAGGGCGTCCACCTGCTTGCTCATCCAGTCAAGGTAGCCGGTCGTTCCCGCGGGCAACGTCTCGGTGACCTCGACGACGGGCACACCGGCCGCCTTGGCCTTCTCGACGAGCTGCTTGGTGACGTTGTTCTCGGTCTGGGTGTTGTTGACCAGCACGTTGACCTTCTTGCCCTCGACCAGCTGGTTCATCTCGGCCAGCGCGGCTGCGGGGACGTCGGACTCCTCCTCGACGGCCTTGCTGAACGCCTCGGGGGTCGCGTCCTCGGCGCCGGCCTCGTCGAGCAGGTAGTGGGCGATCGGTTCGGTGGCGGCGACCTTCTTGCCGGCGCCGACGCCCGTGACCTTCTTCTCCAGGTCCTCCAGCGCGGCGGTGAACTTCTGGGTGTTGCTCTCGAACGTCGCCTTCTTGTCCGGTGCGAGCGCGCTCAGCTCGTTCGCCGCGGCCTCGGCCACGGCCTGGACGGTGTGCAGGTCGTACCAGACGTGCTCGTTCTCGCCGTGCTCGTGGCCGTGGTCGTCCGCGGCGGGCGCCTCGGAGGTCGTGGTGGCGGTGGAGGTGGCCGGCTCCTCGGCGTGGCTGTGCTCGCGCAGCGGGAACGCCTCGACCTTCTTGGTGGCGTCGCTGGTGATCAGCTTCGCGAAGAAGTCGTCGTAGCCGCCGCCGTTGAACACGACGAGCTTGGCGTCCTTGACCAGTGCGGCGTCGGCGGGCTTGCTCTCGTAGGAGTGCGGGTCGGCGCCGGGGTCCTCCAGCAGCGCCTTGACCTCGACCGCGTCACCACCGACGGCGGCGACGACGCTGCCCCAGACGTTGGTGGAGGTGACCACCTTGATCTTGCCGTTGTCCGCGGCCGGCGTGGTCGTGCCGCAGGCTGCCAGGCTCACGACGGCGAGAGTGCCGACCAGAGCGTTGCGGAGAGTCATCACGCCGTCCCTCGATCAGGTAATGGAAACCGTTGTCGAGTTCAGCTTACGACATGAAAAAGCCCCCGGCGGTCACGCCGGGGGCCTTCGCGTGTGACTCACGCCTCCAGACGGTCGCCCGTCTCGGGGTGGAACAGGTGGATCTCGCTGTGGTCGCGCACGGCGACCTTGACGTGCTGGCCCAGGGTGGGCGGCGTGCGGCCGTCGACGCGGACGACGAAGCGCTGCGACGAGTCGCCGATCTTCACGGCGCCGTGCACGAGCGCGTCGGCGCCGAGCTCCTCGACCAGCTCGACGGTCATCTCCATGCCCTCCTCGCCCGACGGCACGATGCCGAGGGCCTCGGGGCGGATGCCGAAGGTGACCTCGTCCAGGCCACCGGCGGCGGCGATCGCGTCACGCGAGAGCGGCACGATGACGCCGTCGAGCTTCGCGCCCTCGGACGTGATCGGCACGGTCTTGAGGTTCATGGCCGGCGAGCCGATGAAGCCCGCGACGAACGCGTTGGCCGGGCGGTCGTACAGCGCGCGCGGGGTGTCGCACTGCTGCAGCAGGCCGTCCTTGAGCACGGCGACGCGGTGACCCATCGTCATGGCCTCGACCTGGTCGTGCGTGACGTAGATCGTGGTGGTGCCGAGGCGCTGCTGGAGGGCGGCGATGTTGGCGCGGGTCTCGACGCGGAGCTTGGCGTCCAGGTTGGACAGCGGCTCGTCCATGAGGAACACGGAGGGCTCGCGGACGATGGCGCGGCCCATGGCGACGCGCTGGCGCTGACCACCGGAGAGCGCCTTCGGCTTGCGCTCCAGGTACTTGGTGAGGTCGAGCATCTTGGCGGCCTCTTCGACCTTCGCCTTGATCTCGGTCTTGTTGACGCCGCGGAGCTTGAGCGCGAAGCCCATGTTCTCGGCGACGGTCATGTGCGGGTAGAGCGCGTAGGACTGGAACACCATGGCGATGTCGCGGCCCTTCGGCGGGACGTTCGTGACGTCCTTGCCGCCGATGTGGATGGCGCCCTCGTCGATGTCCTCGAGGCCGGCGAGCATGCGCAGCGCCGTCGACTTGCCGGAACCGGACGGGCCGACGAGCACCAGGAACTCGCCGTCAGCGACCTCGAGCGACAGCTCGTCGACCGCGCGCACCGGCGGGTTGCCGGAGAACACCCTCGACGCCTTGACGTAGGACACCTCTGCCATGTGACGCACCTTTCACCGCTTGTCTGGGCGCGACGTTATGCATTGCAAGCGCTTACGGGAATGGCCGTAAGCGCTTGCGTTGCGCGAGTTCGCAACGCAAGCGCTTACGTCCGACAGCATGGATGAGCGCGCTCTCACGCGCCGCCCGCGGTCAGCCCTTCACGGCACCGGACGCGAGCCCGGTCACCAGGAACCGCTGCACCAGGTAGAACACGACGATCGCCGGGATGGCGACCAGGATGGACGCGGCCGCGAGGTGGCCCCACTCGGTGCGGTTCTGCTGCACGAACACCTGCAACCCGACGGCCAGGGTCTTCGACTCGTCCGCCGCCGACAGGAACGCCGACGCGAACGCCACCTCGCCCCACGCCGTGAGGAACGCGTAGAACGACGTCACCGCGAGGCCCGGCTTGGCCAGCGGCATGATCAGCCGCCAGAACACGCCGAACGGCGACAAGCCGTCCACGCGGCCGGCCTCGTCGATGTCGGCGGGGACCGTGTCGAAGTAGCCCTTGAGCATGTACGTGCAGAACGGCACCGCGGTGGTGCAGTAAACGAGCACCAGGCCGATGGTGGAACCGTTGAGCCCCAACGCGATCAGGATGTTGTAGAGCGGCACGATCAGGACCGCGAACGGGAACATCTGCACCAGCAGGAACGACATCATCAGGCCGCGCTTGCCGGGGAACCGGAAGCGCGAGGCCGCGTAGCCGGCGGTGGCCGAGATGAACACGCCGAGCACGGTGGTCAGCAGTGCGATCACCACGGAGTTGCCGAACCAGGCGAGGAAGTCGCCCTTCTCGCCGGCCAGCACGCGGCTGTAGTTGTCGAACGAGGACTCGTTCCACAGCTTCGGCGTCGGTTCGACGGCGCGGGCGTCGGGCTTCAACGAGGTGACGAACACCCAGAAGATCGGGAACACCGAGATGACCGACGCGGTGATCAGCGTGGCGTGCAACAGGATCGAGGACCCGGCGGAGCGGTCCGACCGGCTCAGGCGGCGTTCGGGGGCCTTGACCACCTGGAGGGACGAAGCATCGAGCGTCACGTCACCACACCTCGCCCTGCTTGCGCAGTGCCCGCCGGTAGACGGCGGCGAACACCAACAACACCGAAAGGATCAGCACGCCGTAGGTCGACGCGATGGCGTAGTCGCGGGACGCGCCGGAGAAGAAGCGCTCGAACGCGTAGGTCACCAGGATGCGGGTGTTCGGGTTGGGGCCCGCCACCAGGTAGATCACCGGGAACATGTTGAACGTCCAGATGATGCCGAGCAGGATCACCGTGGACGACACCGAGCGCAGGCCGGGCAGGGTCACGTGGCGGAAGCGCTGCCACGGCGTCGCGCCGTCCATCTCCGCCGCCTCGTAGAGGTCGCCGGGGATCGACTGCAGGCCGCCCAGGAGCGCCACCATCATGAACGGCGTGCCCAGCCAGACGTTGACCATGATCACGGACACGAGGGCCCAGTCGGACTGGCCGAGCCAGACCGGGTCGGGCAGGCCGACGGCGCGCAGGACCTGGTTGATGATCCCGTACTGCGCGTTGAACATGTACTTCCAGGCGAACGCGCTGATGAACGCGGGCACGGCCCACGGCAGGATCAGCAGCACGCGGTAGAGCGAGCGGCCCTTCACCTGGCGGTTGAGCAGCATCGCCAGGCCCAGGCCGATGGTGTAGTGGAAGAACACGCAGGCGAACGTCCAGATCAGCGTGCGGACCAGCGTGCCCCAGAAGGCGCCGTAGGAGTCGCCGCCGGACAGGACGTTGAGGTAGTTCTTGAAGCCCACCACGTCGTAGGACGCGGGCCGGTCCAGGACCGGGTTGGCGATGTTGCCCTCGTTGATGTTCGTGAAGGTGAAGAACACGCCCTGCGCGAGCGGGTAGAGCACCAACACCGCGATGACCACCACGACCGGCAGCACCATCGCATACGCGTACCAGTACCGGTCCAGGAACCGACGCACCGATCTCCTCCGAACCCCAGGCGGACGGCCGGGGCGGCAGGCCCCGGCCGTCCAACACCAATCAGCCGATCGAGTACTCGGTGACGACCTGCTCCTTGTACGCCTTGGCGACGTCGTCGAGAGCGGCCTTCGGCTCCTTCTTGCCGGCGAGGACGTCGGCGTAGGCGATCTTCAGCGGGTCGAACAGCTGGCCGCCCTCGGGGATCCAGGCGCGCTCGTGCGCGACCTTGGTGACCGGCTCGAACGCGGAGACGACGGCGTTGGCCTTGACGTCGGCGTTCTGGTAGGCCGACTTGCGGGTCGGCAGCAGGCCCAGCTCCTTGGCGATGGCGGCCTGCGACTCGGCCGACGCCATGCACTGGACGAACTTGATCGACGACTGCTTCGCCTTGGTGCCCTGGCGGATCGTGTAGTCGTGGCCGCCGACCGGGGCGCTGCCCTTGCCCGCGGTCGGGCCGGGGACCGGCGCGATGCCGAGGTTGGCCGGGTCGGTGAACGCGGTGCCCTTGAGGTAGTCGGCCACCGCCCACGGGCCGTTGATCACCATGGCGGCGTCGCCGCTGGAGAACGCGGCCTGCATCGTGGTGTAGGAGTTGCCGGCGTCGAGCGAGGTGAACGCGGCCTTCGAGTCGAGCAGGCCCTTCGCGGTCTGCAGCGCCTTCACGTTCTTCTCGGAGTTGACCACGATCTTCTTCGCGGAGGCGTCGACCAGGTCACCGCCCTCGCCGTAGATGAACGGCAGCGCGTAGTACGCGTCGTTGTTGAGGAAGAACGCCTTCTCGCCGCCCAGCTTGGCGGCCGCTGCCTTGAGCTCGTCCCACGTCTTCGGCGGTTCGACGCCCGCGTCGGCGAGCTTCTTCTTGTTGTAGAGCAGCGCGAGGGAGTCGGTCACCTGCGGCACCGCGTAGGTCTTGCCCTCGAACTTCGTGGAGCCCAGCGGGGCCTCCAGGAAGTCGCCGGTGTCCTTCGCGAGGTCGGTGTCGGAGAGGTCGGCGACGTAGCCCAGCTTGGCGAGCTGCGGCACCCAGGCGACCTCGGCGCGGAAGACGTCGGGGCCCTGGCCGCCCTGGGCTGCGGTCTTGTAGTTCGCGAGCGCCGTGTCGAACGCCTGCGTCTCGACCTTGACCTTGTAGCCGCCCTTCGAGGCGCAGTCGTTCGCGATCTTGGCGAACGCGGGGCTCTCGTTGGGGCCACTGGTGTCCCAGAACGTCACTTCGCCCGAGTCGGATCCGCTGTTGCTGCTCGATCCGCCGCTTCCGCAGGCGGTGAGCACGAGGGCGACACCCGTCGCCATGGCGGTCACGAGGGTTGTCCGTCGCATCGTTGCTGCCGTTCCCTCCAGCTGGGGCCTCGACTCCGAGCGAGACGAGGTGTTGCAAGGTTTTGCGAGAATGTTGCGGGCGATTTCACTACCCGAACCATGGTCAGGTCAAGACGTCGACCGTAACCAAGCCGTAACGGCCCCGTCCCGTGAACCGTCATTGCAAAATTTTTCTGGACACGGCAGGCTTGCGCCGACCCAAGCTGAGCAGGGAGGCAACGTGTCCGGACTGTCCGAGATCGCCAGGGCAGCCGGGGTGTCCATCTCGACCGTCAGCCGAGTGCTGAACCGGCGGGCGGGCGTCAACGACGAGACCCGCCAGCGGGTGCTGTCGGTGCTCGCGGAGATGCCGTACACCCCGCGCGGACTCGGCGCGTTGCAGCGCACGGGCGTGATCGGCCTGCTGGTGCCGGAGCTGTCGAACCCGGTGTTCCCGGCGTTCGCGGAGGCGCTGGAGACCCGCGCCGCGCGGCTGGGCTACTCCTCGCTGCTGTGCAACACCCGCAGCGGCGCGCCGATGGGCGAGGAGGAGTACGTCCGGATGCTGCTCGCCCGCGGGGTCGAGGGCATGGTGTTCGTGTCACCGGAGATCACCAACGTCGAGGTCCCGCTCGGGCAGGCCCCGCGGCCGAGCTACTACGCGAAGCTGCTGGCCGACGGCGTGCACATGGTGTTCCTGAACGGCGCCACGCCCGCGCTGGACGTGCCCGACGTGACGGTGGACGAGCAGATGGCCGGTTACCTGGCCACCAAGCACCTGATCGACCTCGGGCACGAGCGGATCGGGTTCGTGTCGGGGCCGGCGCGGTCGCTGCCGTCACGGCTCAAGCGCGCCGGGTGGGCCGCCGCCCTGGAGGAGAACCACCTGCCGGCGGGCTCGGAGTACGTGGCGCACGGGCCGTTCAGCGCCGAGGGCGGTGGCGAGGCGGTGGCGCAGCTGCTCGACACGGTGGCGCCGACCGCGGTGATCTGCTCGTCGGACCACATGGCGCTGGGCGTCATGCGCGAGGCACACCAGCGGGGGATCGCGGTACCCGATCGGCTGTCCGTCGTCGGGTTCGACGACATCCCGCTGGCTGCCTACTCCTCGCCCGCTTTGACGACGCTGGCGCAGCCGATCGAGGAGATGGCGGCGGCCGCGATCGACGAGCTCGTGCAGCGCCTGGACCCGGATCGGCGCAGGCAGGGCAACGACAACTACACGCGCGTGTTCCGGCCGCGGCTGGTCGTGCGGGAGTCGTCAGCGGCCCCGAGGTGAGACACCCGGCGGGGGATATTGGTCTGGACCAAATTCTGAACAAGCCAGATGGGACGACCAGCGCGGATGCGTCATTTGAGGGACGCCGGTCACCCTGACTTCACGAATTGGTTCTGAACCGTTACGGTCCTTTCATGGCGCGGTCTATGCATGTGCGACGTCCTGCGACGCTGGCCTCCCTGGCCGCTGAGCTGGGCGTTTCCCGGACAACGGTGTCCAACGCGTACAACCGTCCCGACCAGCTCTCCCCCGAGCTGCGTCGCCGGGTGTTGGACACGGCCCGAAGGCTGGGTTACCCCGGCCCGGATCCTGTGGCGCGCTCGTTGCGCACCCGCAAGGCGGGGGCGGTGGGCCTGCTGCTCACCGAGAACCTCTCCTACGCCTTCCGCGACCCCGCGGCGATCGGCTTCCTCGAAGGCCTCGCGCTGGCGTGCGAGGACGCGGGCACGGGCCTTCTGCTGGTGCCCGCCAACCCCGAACGCGAGGACGTCGCGTCCGTCCACCGCGCCGGCGTCGACGGCTTCGTCGTCTACTCGGTGCCCGACGACGACCCGCACCTCGCGGCCGTGCTGGAGCGGCCGGTGCCCACGGTGGTCTGCGACCAGCCCGACCTCGGCACCGTCGACCGCGTCGGCATCGACGACCGCGGGGCGATGTACGAGCTCGCGCAGCACCTGATCTCGTTGGGGCACCGCAGGATCGGCGTCGTGTGCATGCGCCTGGCCCGCGACCGCAACGACGGGTTCGTGACGCCGGACCGCCAGCACGCCGCGCACTTCCACGTGCAGCGCAACCGCCTCTCCGGTCTCGCCGAGGCGTTCAGCGAGGCCGGTGTCGACTGGTCGCAGGTGCCGGTGGTCGAGCGGTTCGACCACAACCCCTCGTCCGGTGCCTCCGGTGCCGCCCAGGTGCTCGACCGGGACCCGCAGGTCACGGCGTTGATCTGCACCTCGGACGTGCTGGCGCTGGGTGCCATGACCGAGGCGGCCCGGCGCGGGCTGCGGGTGCCGCACGACCTCACGGTCACCGGGTTCGACGGGATTCGCGGGGCCGAGGAGGCCGGGCTGACGACCGTGCGCCAGCCGGTGCTGGAGAAGGGGCGGGCGGCGGGCAAGCTGCTGCTCGACGCCAACGAGCGGTCCCGGCCGCGGTCGGTGAACCTCGCGACCGAGCTGATGATCGGCAACACGTCGGGCCCGCCGCGGGGCGGGGCGGAGGAGCGCTGGTTCGGCCCGTGAGCCGGGCCTAGTTCCCCAGCCGGAACACGGTGGGCTGGCTGGCCTTCCCGGCCAGCTTCGCCACCAGCAGGTAGTCGCCGGCGCCCAGCCGGGTGTGCGGTCCGCACCCCGGCTGCGAGGTCGAGGCGGCCCACTTCGTGCCGAAGTTGAAGACCTCCTTCGGTGCCAGCACCCGCACCTCCCTGCCCGTCGCGGCGAGGCAGTGGTTGCTCGACCACAGCACCGTGTGCCCGTCGGCGGTCAGCACGGTCAGCTCGCGGTGCTCGCGGCCGATGTCCTTGATGCACGGCGCCGGACCGTTGTTGACCACGTCCATCGACAGTTCCGGCTGGTCACCGCCGCTGTAGACCGGCTTGTCGACCTTCGCGACCACCACGACCGCGTCGTCGGGACACGGCTGCGGCGGGCCGGGCGGCGGAGGCGGCGCGGCTGTTGGGGTGCTCACCGCGGGCGGCGGGGTCGTCGAGGAGGACGCCGCACCGGCCTCCGACATCGTCGGCGGTGGCGTGGAGGCCGAGGCGGCCGCGGCGTTGGTGGGCTGAGCCGGCTGGTCGGGGCCGGAGCCGAAGAGGCCGACGATCCAGATCACGAGCAGCAGCGTGACCAGCGCCGCGCCGATCGCGGCGATGCGGCGGCGCCAGTACACCGAGGACGAGAGTGGTGCTGTGGGCTCGATCACGGCCCGAACGTAGCGGGGTGACGTGGAATCCAGGCGTAGGCGAGCGTCGCTCGATCCGGTGAACGTGATATTGCCGGAAAGCCCTTGTGAACGCGCGCTCGCTGAAGTTCCATCGAGCGGGGGTCCGCCGGTAGGCCATGGAGGGTAGTCATGACCGCGATCGACGAACTGCTCAAGCGGAACTACGAGCTCGGGAACGTGGTTCCCGGAGACCGTTCCTCCGCGCGGCCGTCCCTGCAGGTGGCGATCCTGACCTGCATGGACTCGCGCATCCGGGTGTTCGAGATCTTCGGGTTGAAGCAGGGCGAGGCGCACGTGCTGCGCAACGCGGGCGGCGTCGTCACCGACGACATGATCCGCTCGCTGGCGCTGAGCCAGCGCAAACTCGGCACGCGTGAGGTGCTGCTGGTGCACCACACGAACTGCGGCCTCGAAATGGTCACCGAGGACGACTTCAAGGACGAGCTGGAGTCCGACACCGGCCTGCGGCCGACCTGGGCCGTGGAGGCGTTCAAGGTCGTCGAGCAGAGCGTGCGCGGGTCGATGGCCCGCCTGCGGCGCAGCCCGTTCATCCCGCACACCGACAAGGTCCGCGGGTTCGTCTACGACGTGCACACCGGTGAGCTGCGCGAGGTCGACGCCACGGAGACCGCCGCCGCCTGACCCCGTGCCACGCGGGGCCCCCGCGTTTCCCTGAGGGGAACGCGGGACTCCCGCGTGACATCCAGGGGAACGCGGGGCCCCCGCGTGACATCCAGGGGCACGCGGGGAGCCTTCGTGCACCACGAGAGTACGAAAGCTCCCCGCGTGCGTTTGCGACAATGGCGGGCGATGAATCACGAGTTGCTGCTGGGCTGGTGGGACACCGCCGCCCGCGACCTGCCGTGGCGCCGACCCGACTGCACCGCCTGGGGTGTGCTGATCAGCGAGATCATGCTGCAGCAGACGCCGGTGAGCCGCGTGGAACCGATCTGGCACGAGTGGCTGGCGAAGTGGCCGGTCCCGAGTGCGATGGCCGCGTCGTCGCAGGGCGAGGTGCTGCGGATGTGGGGCAAGCTCGGCTACCCGAGGCGCGCGCTGCGGTTGCACGAGGCGGCCACGGCCATCGCGCGCGACCACGGCGACGTGGTGCCGTCGGACATCGAGACGCTGGAGTCGTTGCCGGGCATCGGCAGCTACACGGCCCGTGCGGTGGCGACGTTCGCGTACGGGCAGAAGTGCGCCGTCGTGGACACGAACGTCCGCCGGGTCGTCGCGCGCGCTGTGCACGGTGCCGGTGACGCGGGGCCGCCGTCGACCAAGCGAGACCTGCGGGACGTCGAGGCGATCCTGCCCGAGGACCGGGACGACGCCGCCGTGTTCAGCGCCGCCCTGATGGAGCTCGGCGCGTTGATCTGCACGGCGAAGAACCAGAAGTGCGCCGACTGCCCGCTGTACGCGGAGTGCGCGTGGCAGCTGGCCGGGCGGCCCGCCTACGCCGGGCCGGAGAAGAAGGTGCAGAAGTTCGCCGGCACCGACCGGCAGGTGCGGGGCAAGCTGCTCGACGTGCTGCGCGGCGCACCCGGCCCGGTGCCCAAGATCCAGCTCGACCTCGTCTGGAACGACGTCACGCAGCGGGAGAAGTGCCTGGTCTCGCTGCTGGACGACGGCCTGGTCGAGCAGACCCGCGACGGCCTGTTCGCGCTGCCGGGAGAGCACTGATGCACGCGCTGGTGGCGTTCTTCGACGACGACGCGGACAAGAAGGTTCGCGACCTGCAACGACGCATCGGCGTAACACCCGGCTTCCCACCGCACCTCACTTACGCGGCGGCGACGACCATCGGCCAGAAGGTGCGCAAGGAGCTGCGCGAGGACCTCGAACGGCTCTGGCTGCCGGACCTGTGGCTGCACCACCTGGGCACGTTCGCCGCGGTCGACAACGTGCTGATGCTCGCCGCCGTCGTCGACGCCGAGCTGCTGGCCGTCCACTCGGCGATCCACGACGTGCTGGCCGGCAACGTGAAGAACCCCAGCGCCTACTACCTGCCGGGCAACTGGGTCCCCCACTGCACGCTCGTGCACGGTGTCGGCGAGGCGGCGATCCGGTCGGCGTTCGCCGAGGTGTTCCCGGTCGAGCCGATCCGCGCGAAGGTCCGCGAGGTGTCGGTCGTGGACACTCAGACCGGTGAGGTCGACGTGCTCAAGAAGGCTTCCACGGCACCGCGGTAGACCCACGGAGCGGTGGCGTGCACCAGGTGCCCCGCTTCGGGGACGTGGAGGTACTGCCCGCCGCACGACCGCGCCGCCGCCGCCATCTGCCCTGGCAGCTGCCCGCCCTGGCCCGCCTCGATGACGAGCGACGGGCAGCGGACGGCCGCGATCTGGTCCCAGTACGCCCGCGTGCCCCACTCGGCGGCGATCTCGTAGAGGTCGTCCATCGCCGCGATCAGGTGCCAGCCGTCCTCGCGTTCCTCGAAGTACTCGGCGAACACCGGCGCGCCGAAGAACGACGTCACGTGCGCGAGCGACTGGAACGGCACCGGCCAGGCGTCGAAGAACCACTTCCACTCGTCGGTCGTGCGGCCCCTGTTGTCCGGGGCGAAGTCCTCGACCACAATCGCGCTGACCAGGTCAGGACGGGCCGCCGCGAGACACCACGCGTGCAGCCCGCCCATGGAGTGCCCGATCACGACGGCGGGTGCGAGATCGAGCCGCTCGATCGCCGCCGCGGCGTCGGCGACGAAGTCCTCGGTGCGGTAGGGGCCCCGCTGCGGGTTTCGGCCGTGCCCCCGCGCGTCGATCCCGACCACGCGGCCGTGCGGTGTGAGCCACTGCGCGACCGGCCACCAGGCCGTGGCCCTGCTCATCAGGCCGTGCAACAGCAGGACGCCCCGCCCCGTTCCGCCGAACTCCACCACCGACACAGGGATGATTAACGCATGAAGGCCCGTCCGTACCTCGTCGCCCTCGTGCTGGTCGTGCTCGTCGCCGGTCTGCTGGTCGTGTTCCGCACACCCGGCGGTGACCCCGCGCAGCAGCAGCAGCGCCAGGACACGTCACCGCAGGCCGCGGTGGAGGCGGGCGCCGGTGCGGGCGACCCCTACTACCCGGCGGACGGCAACAGCGGCTACGACGTGCGGCTCTACAACCTCGCGATCACCTACGACCCCGGCTCGCAGCGGCTCGACGGCGTCGCGACGATCACCGCGACCGCGACGGACGACCTGGCCAGGTTCAACCTCGACCTGGAGGGCCTCGACGTCAGCGGGGTCGAGGTCGGCGGTCGGCCCGCGAAGTTCGCGCGGGAGGGCGACCACGAGCTCGTGATCACGCCGTCCGCCCCGGTCGCGAAGGGCGGGCAGTTCGTCACCGCCGTCACCTACGGCGGCAAGCCGACCACGATCAACGACGCTTCCCTGGGCCGCAGCGGCTGGCAGGTCTCGTCCACCGGTGGCGCGTTCGCCGCGGGCCAGCCGCACTCGGCGACGACGTGGTTCCCCGCCAACGACACCCCGCGCGACAAGGCCGCGCTGAAGGTCGCCGCCCGCGTGCCGGACGGCTGGTCGGTCGTGTCGAACGGCCTGGAGGGCGAGGTGACGAAGGACGGCGGCTGGTCCACGTTCCGCTGGCAGGAGGACACGCCGCTGGCGACGTACCTGGTCACGGTGGCCATCGACAGGTGGGAGATCGTCCGCTCGCAGCTGCCCGGCGGCACGCCGGTGGTCGACGCCTACGCACCCGGCACGTCCGCGCAGAAGAAGCCGGTCCAGGCGCGGCTGCCGGAGGTCCTCGCGCTGCTGGAGTCGAAGTTCGGCCCGTACCCGCAGCGCGCGGCCGGCAGCATCTGGGTCGCCGACCAGATCGGGTTCTCGCTGGAGACCCAGACCCGGCCGATCTACGCGGCCTGGGCGGACCTGGAGACCGTCGTGCACGAGAACGCCCACCAGTGGTTCGGCGACTCGGTGACGTTGCGGAGCTGGGCGGACATCTGCCTGAACGAGTGCCTGGCGTCGTACTCGCAGTGGCTGTGGGCCGAGCACGAGGGCGAGGACCTCGACGACCGCTACCGCCGCGAGCTGGAGCAGAAGCGCGGCAGCACCCGGTTCTGGTCGCCGAAGCTCTACGACATGGGCCAGGGCAACGAGTTCCGCGGCGTCTACGACAAGGGCATCTTCGCGCTGCACGCACTGCGCAGGCAGGTCGGTGACGACGTGTTCTTCCCGGCGCTGCGCTCGTGGACCGCGCAGCACCGCGACGGCAACGCGTCCTGGCCGCAGTTCGAGGACCACGTCGCGAAGGCGTCCGGGCAGCAGCTCGACGGGTTCTTCCAGGCGTGGTTCCACGACTCGGGCATTCCGGGTGATCAGTACCTGCTGCCCGGCGTACTCCGCCGCTAGTGTGGGTGGCATGGCAGTCGTGAAGATCAACGCGATCAAGGTTCCCGAGGGCAACGGCCCCGAGCTCGAGAAGCGCTTCGCCGCCCGTCTCGGCGCGGTCGACGAGCAGCCGGGGTTCCTCGGCTTCGAGCTGCTGCGGCCGGTCGCGGGCGAGGACCGCTACTTCGTCGTCACGCACTGGGAGACGCACGAGGACTTCGTCGCGTGGCGCGACGGGCAGGCCGGTGCCGCCGCGCACTCCGGTGAGCGCGCGCGTCCCGTGTCGTCCGGTGCCGACCTGCTGGAGTTCGAGGTCGTGCTCGGGAGCAAGCCCAAGCAGTGACCGCGGTGGACAGCGCCTCCGTCGAGAGAGCCGCTGAGCTGGTCGCCGGCGCGGACGCGGTGCTCGTCTGCGCCGGTGCCGGCATCGGCGTGGACTCCGGGCTGCCCGACTTCCGCGGCACCGAGGGGTTCTGGCGGGCCTACCCGCCGTACGAGCGGCTCGGGCTGCGGTTCGAGGAGCTCGCCGACCCGGCGCACTTCGCCGACGACCCCGCGCTCGCGTGGGGGTTCTACGGCCACCGGCTCGCGCTGTACCGCGACACCGTGCCGCACGAGGGTTTCGCGATCCTGCGGTCGTGGGGTGCGCGCGTCTTCACGTCCAATGTGGACGGCCAGTTCCAGCGGGCCGGGTTCACCGACGTCGCCGAGGTGCACGGGTCGATCCACCACGCGCAGTGCGTGGAACCGTGCTGCGACGACGTCTGGGAGTGCTCGTTCGACGTCGAGGTCGACCCGGAGTCGATGCGCGCGCTCGACCCGTTGCCGACGTGCCCGAACTGCGGCGGGCTGGCCAGGCCGAACATCCTGATGTTCGGCGACTGGGGCTGGGTGCCGCACCGCAGCCAGGCGCAGCTCGACGCGCTCGCGCGGTGGCGGCGGGAGCAGCGGCGGCTGGTGGTGGTCGAGATCGGTGCGGGCACCGCGGTGCCGACCGTGCGGCGGCAGGCCGAGCTGGCCAGTGCCGCCTCCGGTGCGCTGGTCAGGATCAACCCGCGCGAGCCGGAGGTCAGGCACGGCCGGGGCGTCTCGTTGCCGATGAACGCCCTCGAAGCCCTCACGGCAGTTCGCGACTCAATCGGTCGAGGGTCGCGATGACCTCCTGCTGGGTGCCCACGGCCGCGTAGGCCTCCAGTGCGGCGTGCCGCTGCCCGGTGGTCTTGAACGTCACCTCGACCGTGTACGAGCCGCCCCACGCGGTGTACTCGTTCGGCTCGACGCTCGCCTGGTAGGCGTAGGCCGTGCCCTGCGGGAACCGGCTGCGCTGCCAGTACAGGCCCAGGCAGTGCTCACCGCCCTCGGTGCAGCGCAGCAGCGGGCGGTTCTTGTGGTCCCAGTCGTCCACGAACGGCACCGCCCCGCCGTCGACGTAGGTGTACTGGCGGGTGAAGTCCTTCAGCGTGTACGCGACGACCGTCGTGTAGACCTCGCCGAGGTGCGCCGCCGGTTCCGCGTCCTCGACGTGCAGGCCGGCGCCGAGCCGGATGACGTTGTCCCGCACGTCCACGTCCGGGTTGAGCCAGTACCGCGACAGCCCGAGCGGCATCGGGTTGACCGCCTCACCGGCGACGGGAGCGGGGTCCTGGTAGTGCGCCGGGTCGCACGAGTCGAACTTGCTGCGCTCCCCCAGCGGCACGTACATCGCCAGCCGGCTCGCGGCGGCGTAGCTGGTGGGTCCGGTCTTCTCGAACCGGGTGAGCGCGCTGGTGGAGGGGCCGTGGAACGGCGGCGGCTCGTCGTGGTCGTCCTTCTGGCTGCCGGCCTGGGTCGGGTTGTAGCACTCGGTGGTGTGCGGCCGGCCGTCGTTCTGGCCGAGCTTCGCGACCGACGGGCGAACGGCCCACTGCAACGCCGACCCGTGGCCGCCGCTGCCGATGTACTCCCGGCCGCCGTGGCGCACCGAGGCGATGGCACCGGCCAGCGCCGTCGAGGCCGTGACGGACACCCGGTCCGTCGCGATGGTGACGTCGGCGAAGGTGCGGTCCCAGTTCTGCTTGGACGCGCACTGCGTCTTGTAGAGCAACGCGAAGTCGTAGTGCTCCTGGACGCGCATGTCGAACGGGTCGGGAGCCTGGCAGCTGACGGTCTCCTCGGCCTGAGCGGGCGCGAGCAAGCCCCCCAGCAGAGCCGCGGTGGCGAGGATCTTCATGCCGTCGTTGTACCGACAACCCGCTAGCGCGGTACAACGAACTGTGCAACCAGGGCGCGGTGGTCGCTGCCCGGGACGTCGAACACGTCCACGGTGTCGACGGGACACCGCGGGTCCACCAGGACGTGGTCGATCGTGACCGGCGGTGGCCAGATGCCGCTCTGGCTGGGCCACGTGTGCACCAGCCCCTTGCCGACCTGGTCGGCGGCGTCGACGTAGCCCTTGTTGAGCAACCGCGTCATGCCGACGTGGTCCAGCGTGGCGTTGAAGTCGCCCGCGAGCACCCGCATCGAGCCGGTGGAGTCGGGGCTCGGCAGCCCGGCCAGCTCGCGCTGCCACGGCTCCGGCCCCTCGTCGACCACCGGTGGCAGCGGGTGCACCGACACCACCTCGATGTCCTGCGCACCCGGCAGGTCGACCAGTGCCCCTGCCTGCCGCAACGTGCCCGGCGGCGTGAGGTCGCGCCGGGTGAGCGGGAACCGGGACGCGATGCCGGAGCCCGACCCGCCCGGTTCCGGGATGAGGATCTGGTTCGGCAGCACCTGGTCGAGCCCGGCGCGTTGGAGGTCCCGCACCATCGCGGGCGACAGCTCCTGCATCGCGAGCACGTCGATCCGGCGGGCCTTGACCTGCGCGACCACGAACTCGGCGTCCGCCTGGCCCACCAGGAGGTTCGACGTCATCAGCCGGACCTCCTGCCCGACCACGTTCGGCCGCGGGTCCGAGAACGCCCGCGGCACCACGTTCGCGACCAGCACGACGGCCACCAACGTCATCGTCAGCCCCACGACCCACCGCTTGCGGAACAACGCGAACAACCCGATGACCAACCCCGCCACCGTGATGTACGGCGTCAGCGCCGTCGTGGCGATCATGTACCGGGTGCCGTCGATGCCCAGCAGCCGCACCAACGCCGCCGCCACGAACGCGACGGCGCAGATGACCAGCACGAACGTGGTGAAGCCGTTCCTGGGCTGCCTGAGCTCGATCCGGGTGTCCACGTTCGGGGGACGGCCGGTGGCACGGTTGCGTTGCCTCGCGGAACTGTCAGGCCCCTCGTGCATCCTGATCTCAACACCAACTCTCAGGGGGACGAACGGGAGCCGAGGACTGGATGCTCTTCTGCGCATCCGACGACGTCGGTGTGCTCATGCGGCAGAAGCGGGGTTCCTCGGTCTCACACCCGGAAAACGCTGCAGCAGACCGGTTATCGCGTCGACCTCCTGCAGCAGGCGCTCGGGGTCGATCTGGCCGGGCAGCACCGAGTAGGCGATGCCGCCCTCCAGCGTCAGGTTGTGGAAGTCGTCCGCACCGGCCTCGGCGAGCAACCGCTGCACCACCTCCGGGACGAACATCGCGGCCGCTCGGTGCGGGTCACCGGTGAGGGCTGCGAAAGCCCGGTCCAGGCCCGCGGGAAGCGTCAGTTCACGCCATTCCCGAGACCCACCGTCCGCGACCGGTCGAGGCGCCTCACCAGCCCAGTTCCGCGCCCCTCCGCCCCCACCCGGGGAGCGGACCACCAGCTTCAGCGGCGGGAGCTCGGACGTGGCCACCTCGACACGGCGTTCGTGATGGGTGTTCGCGACGTCGGCGTTGGTCGGGTCCTGCAGCTCGATCGACGCCTCGGTCACCCGGATGCGCCACCCGTGTCGTTCGAAGTCCAACGCGTGCTCGAACCGCGAGTCGGAAACGCGTCCCAGCCAGGCGATCACGCTGCCGTACTCGTGGGCGAACGGGCGGAGGAGCCCGGCGGACCAGGCGCTCACGTCCTCGCCAGGACCCGACGCGGTCCCGCCCATCATCGCCGCGAACCTGGCCAGGTCGGCGGCGTGGTCGGCGGCTTCCCTCCTGGCGACCCGCCACCTCCACCAGAACATCAGCGCCAGCAGCACCACCAAGATCAGGACGAACAGCCCGAGCTTGAGCTCCCACGGTTTCATGCGTCCAGCTCCCCCAGCGTGGTCAGAGGTCCAGGTAACCCTGGATCCGGTGCTTCGGTTCGTCTGTGCCGATCTGGTCGTTCTCGGCTGCCTTCTCCACCGCGGCGATGTTGCGCAGGCCCTTCTCGTGCGACGGGTTGACCTGGGCCAGCGCCTCACCACCCACGGCCTCCACCATCGACTTGCCGAAACCGTGCTTCATCCGCTCCCCCACGTCGCCCTTGGAGCTGTTGAGCTTGTCGCCCCACTGCCGGTGCACCGCGAACGGGCTGAGGCGCTCCAGGTTCTTGTCGGCGGTCGCGACACCGGCCTTCTTGTCCGCCATGGACTTCTGGAACGCGGTCCGCACGTTCTTGAGGCGGCTGCCCACGTTGCGCAGGAACTCCATGATCTTCTGCAGGAACTGGCGCAGCTTGGCCACGATGCGCGACACCCGCCCGGCGGTGGACGCGACACGCACACCGGTGGCCGCACCTGCCGCCGCGGTGGAGGCACCGAAGCTGGGTGCGGCGGCGGCGAGCGCCGGGACCCAGATGAGGATCAACCAGGTGATCAGCTCGGTGAGGATCGCCTTGATGATGTCCTCGATGATCTGCATGATCATGCTGGAAATCGTCAGCATCTGGGCGAGCTCGCCGGCTTGGCCCGCGACACCGCTGATGCCACTCGCGAACTCACCCAGCCTGGTCGCGGCCATGTCGGCCGTTTCCCCGCCCCAGGTCTGCACGGAGCTGGACAGGTCCTCGTCGAAGTTCTCCCGCAGGGTGGCGACACCCTGGGCGATGGCACCGAAGTTGTCGGCGGCCTGCGACAGCGCCGGGCCGTCGCCGCTGACGAAGTGGATCGCATCCTCCAGCGGCTGGACCACGCTGATGAGGAAGTTCAACCCCTGACCGACCAGCCAGCCGATCGGGTCCATCGCAATGCCCTGCGCCGCCGAGCCGACCGAGCTGAGCAGCGCGCTGCCCTCGGACGCCAGCGTGCTCGCGCCACCGGCCTCGCCACGCTTCTCGAACGCCTCGGACGTCTTGAGGTAGCTGCCGACGAACGGCGTCGCCTCGAGTGCTTTCTCACCCGTGGTCTTCTCGCCGACGGTGATCTCGACGCTGCCGGTCAGGTTCTGCGCGCCCTCGCTGACGTTCGAGGTTTCTTCCGCCATGCCGCGCCTACCCCCTGTCGATCTCGACCTGGAGCCCGTCGAAGATCTGCATCAACGCGTCCTCCTGGTCCTGGTAGCCCTGCGCGGTGCCGCGGAACTTGTCGGCGCCCGACTGCAAACCGTTCTGCATGTCCTTGAACAGCTCGTTCAGGTCGTTCAGCATCTGCGTGTACTCGTCCTTGACGAACAGGCCGATCACGCCCCACGACTTGCCGCCCACGTCCGACTGGCCGACCAGACCGGCGAGCTCGCTCGCGGCGCTGCGGTAACCGTCGAGCTTCCCGGCGAACGCGGTCAGCTCGGCCGGGTTGACGTCGAAGCCGCTCATCGTCCGTCCTCATCGTCGTACAGGTTGAGGTAGCCGCCGCCCTGCTTCGGTGGCGCCGGCGAAGGTGGTTGCTGCGAGCGGGACTGCCACGAGTCCTCGCGCAGCACGTTCTGGTCGGAGAAGTCCTCCGGGGACTCCTGCGCAGGCCGGCGTTGTGGCGGTGGTGGCGGCTGCCGGACCTGTCCCGCCTGCGGCACGGGCGGCGGAACCGGCGCGCGCGGCGGCACGGGCGGTGCGGGAGGAGTCGGCTGGGGCGGCTGCTGGGCCGCAGCCGCGTCCTGCTCGGCGGTGGCGCGGACGAGGTCCTCCTTGAACATGCCGAAGAGCTGCGCCTGGGTTTCCAGCACCTGGTCCTTGAGGTGCATGTCATCGCCCAGCGCGCCTTCGACGATGCCCGCCTGCCGACGGGCTGCCTCGGCGACGGCCTTCTGCAGCGTGGACATCAGTTCGGCGGCCAGTGCGTGCGGTGGGCGGCGCATGGCCAGGTCGGTGAGGCGGATGTCCCTGATGGACCCCGACGGGCCGGCCACGACGGTGACCGCCCTGTCCGCCGAGGTGGCGACGGCTTCCAGCTCGGTGAGCTGCTGCTGCATCTCGCCGATGCCGGCGAACTGCTGGTCCACGCGGTGCATCTGGGCCTGGAACCGCTCGAACTGAGCGACAAGCTGATCAAACTCGGCCGACACTGCCGTGACGCTCCTCAACACTCTCGGGTCAGCGGTGCTCAGCAGTCTGGCAGCGGCCGCACACCGAGGCGGCGAAACGGGCAAATCCACGCGGTCGAGTGACCGCGGCCACCGGCTCCGAACGCGAACCGGCCCCCAGGCGGTGTGCCTGGGGGCCGGTTCGGGTCGTGCCGGTGGTGCTAGTGGTGCTAGGTCACTCGTTCTCGGCGGCCGGCGCGTCCTGCTGCTCGGTGGCAGCGGCGGAGGCGGTCAGGTCGACCGGGGGCGAGTCCGGCACGCGGGTGGGCTTGGCCTCGCCGCGGAACACGAACTTCGCCTTGTCGTGCTGGTCCGACTCGCCGTCCCAGCCCTCGACGTCGGTGATGATGATCTGGCCCGGCTGGATCTCGCCGAACAGGATCTTCTCCGACAGGGTGTCCTCGATCTCGCGCTGGATCGTCCTGCGCAGCGGGCGGGCGCCCAGCACCGGGTCGAAGCCGCGCTTGGCCAGCAGGGACTTGGCCCTGTCGGTCAGCTCGATCGCCATGTCCTTGTTCTTCAGCTGCGTCTCGACGCGGGCGATCATCAGGTCCACCATCTTGATGATCTCGTCCTGAGTCAGCTGGTGGAAGACGATGATGTCGTCGATGCGGTTGAGGAACTCGGGCCGGAAGTGCTTCTTCAGCTCGTCGTTGACCTTGTTCTTCATGCGCTCGTAGTTGGACGCGGTGTCCTGACCCGAGGTGAAGCCGAGGCCGACGGCCTTGCTGATGTCCGACGTGCCCAGGTTCGACGTGAAGATGATGACGGTGTTCTTGAAGTCCACCGTCCGGCCCTGACCGTCGGTCAGGCGGCCGTCCTCCAGCACCTGGAGCAGCGTGTTGTAGACCTCCTGGTGGGCCTTCTCGATCTCGTCGAAGAGCACGACGGAGAACGGCTTGCGGCGCACCTTCTCGGTGAGCTGGCCGCCCTCTTCGTAGCCGACGTAACCGGGAGGGGCACCGAAGAGCCGCGACGCGGTGTACCGGTCGTGGAACTCGCCCATGTCGATCTGGATGAGCGCGTCGTCCTCGCCGAACAGGAAGTTCGCGAGCGCCTTCGAGAGCTCGGTCTTACCGACACCGGACGGGCCGGCGAAGATGAACGAGCCGGAGGGGCGCTTCGGGTCCTTCAGGCCGGCGCGGGTGCGGCGGATCGCCTGCGACACGGCCTTGACCGCGTCGACCTGGCCGATGATCCGCTTGTGCAGCTCGTCCTCCATGCGGAGCAGACGCGTGGTCTCCTCCTCGGTGAGCTTGAACACCGGGATGCCGGTCCAGTTGGCGAGGACCTCGGCGATCTGCTCGTCGTCGACCTCCGCGACGACGTCCAGGTCACCGTCCTTCCACTGCTTCTCCCGCTCGGCCTTCTGGCCCAGGAGCTGCTTCTCCGCGTCCCGCAGCTTGGCGGCGCGCTCGAAGTCCTGCGCGTCGATCGCGGACTCCTTGTCGCGACGCACGTCCGCGATCTTCTCGTCGAACTCGCGCAGGTCCGGCGGCGCGGTCATCCGGCGGATGCGCATGCGGGCGCCCGCCTCGTCGATGAGGTCGATCGCCTTGTCCGGCAGGAACCGGTCGTTGATGTACCGGTCGGCCAGCGTGGCGGCGGCGACGAGCGCGGAGTCGGTGATGGAGACGCGGTGGTGCGCCTCGTACCGGTCGCGCAGGCCCTTGAGGATCTCGATGGTGTGCTCGAGCGACGGCTCGCCCACCTGGATCGGCTGGAAGCGGCGCTCCAGCGCGGGGTCCTTCTCGACGTGCTTGCGGTACTCGTCGAGCGTGGTGGCACCGATCGTCTGCAGCTCACCGCGGGCCAGCATCGGCTTGAGGATGCTCGCCGCGTCGATCGCGCCCTCGGCGGCACCCGCGCCGACGAGCGTGTGGATCTCGTCGATGAACAGGATGATGTCGCCGCGCGTGCGGATCTCCTTGAGGACCTTCTTCAGGCGCTCTTCGAAGTCACCGCGGTAGCGCGAGCCCGCGACCAGCGAGCCGAGGTCGAGCGTGTAGAGCTGCTTGTCCTTGAGCGTCTCGGGCACCTCGCCCTTGACGACCATCTGCGCCAGGCCCTCGACGACGGCCGTCTTGCCGACGCCGGGCTCGCCGATGAGGACCGGGTTGTTCTTGGTGCGGCGGGACAGCACCTGCATGACCCGCTCGATCTCCTTGGTGCGCCCGATCACCGGGTCGAGCTTGCCCTCACGGGCCGAAGCCGTGAGGTTGCGCCCGAACTGGTCGAGGACCAGGGACGACGACGGGGTGCCCTCGCCGCGGCCAGGGGCCTCCGACGAGCCCTTCTCCGTCGAGTAGCCGGACAGCAGCTGCAGCACCTGCTGCCGCACCCTGTTGAGGTCGGCGCCCAGCTTCACGAGGACCTGCGCAGCAACGCCCTCGCCCTCGCGGATCAGGCCGAGCAGGATGTGCTCGGTGCCGATGTAGTTGTGTCCGAGCTGCAGCGCCTCGCGCAGCGACAGCTCCAGGACCTTCTTCGCGCGTGGGGTGAAGGGGATGTGTCCACTCGGGGCCTGCTGGCCCTGGCCGATGATCTCCTCGACCTGCTGGCGGACGCCCTCCAGCGCGATCCCCAACGACTCGAGCGCCTTGGCGGCGACACCTTCACCCTCGTGGATCAGACCCAGGAGGATGTGCTCGGTGCCGATGTAGTTGTGGTTGAGCATCCGTGCCTCTTCTTGGGCAAGGACAACCACCCGCCTCGCGCGGTCGGTGAACCTTTCGAACATTCGCACTCCCTGACTGCTGCGTCGGCGGTCCTCGGCTCCACCGATCTACCCTGGTGAGCGCGGCACCGTGGCTCCACTGTAGTGGGCGGTACCGAGGCCTGTGGTTCCCGTCAGCGGACAGTCGCGTCCGTGGAACTCTGACATCAGCATCAACGCAGGTCGGGCCCAGCGGATTCCACAGATCGGGCGATGTCCGCTGAGCGCGAACAACCCCCCGTTGAGCGACGCTGCTGTGACCGGGCCCACCTCAGGGGGCGCGATCGGGTACCTTTTAGGTAAGGTTAGGCAAGCCTCATTCGCTGAGATTGGACTTGCGCGTTGACCGTACCTGCGAGGGTCTCACAGCAGAACCCGCGTGCGTTCACGCCACTGGCCGAATCCGTCGCCCGCCTGGACGTGGGAACCGAGATCCGCTTCGGAGTCCCCCCGTCGGACTGGACGATCTGCTCGGAGCTGGTGGCCGAGCCGTCGCGCTTCGACCTCTGGCGCAAGGACCTCGCCGAGTGGATGGTCGAGCAGCACGGCGAGTCGGACGACCGCGCGACCGCCGGCTACGTGATGGGCTGGTACCTGCACGTCCCCGCCTACCTCGCGAGCCTGCTCTTCCACACCGTCCGCCGCATCCCGTCCCTCAAGCCCGCGGACGTCGCGTTCCGGATCGCCCAGGAAGGCCGCCCGCACCCCGACGGCATCGCGCTGCTCTCCGACGAGTTCGCCTGCCTGCCCGACGACCCGGCCTCGAACCACCCGGCCGCGACCGTCGTGGCGAACGAGGCGGCGCTCGCCGCCCTGTTCCGCGCCCGCTACGCCGCGCACGCCGCGCAGTTCGTGACGTCGTTCGGCCAGGTGGTCCGCTTCGGCCGCCGCACCCTGTGGGCGGCGGCGACGGACATGCTGGAGTACGGCCCCTGGGCCGCGGGCCGGGTGTGCGGCGACGAGACCGCGGGCGTCACCGACGCGGCCCTGCTCCTGCCGGAGAAGCTCGACCCGTTCATCTCCGCGTCGACGCTGCACCTGACGGACGAGGGCTGGAAGCGCCGCCGCCGTTCCTGCTGCTTCCACTACGTGCTGCCGGACGCCGAGCCGTGCACGGCCTGCCCGCGCACGAGCTGAGCTGAGCGCCGCCCCCACCCGATGGGCGGCGCTACGGCCTGAGGCACCGCCGCAGGCGCTACGGCAGGCGGTGACGTGACCCGACCGGCACCACCAGCGGCGTTCCGGCCACCGGGTCCTCGACGACCCGCGCGTCCAGCCCGAACACCTCCAGCAGCATCTCCTCGGTCAGCACCTCCGCGGGCGTTCCCTGCGCCACGATCCGCCCACCGCGCATGGCGACGACGTGGTCCGCGTACCGCGCCGCCAGGTTGAGGTCGTGCAGCACCATCACGATGGTCCGCCCCATCGACGCGTGCAGCTCCTGCACGAGGTCGAGCACGTCGATCTGGTGCGCCAGGTCCAGGTACGTGGTGGGTTCGTCGAGCAGCAGCAGGTCCGTGCCCTGGGCGAGCGCCATCGAGATCCACGCCCGCTGCCGCTGGCCGCCGGACAGCTCGTCCACGGTGCGGTCGGCCAGGTCGGAGATGCCGGTCATCTCCAGGGCCGCGTCGACGGCGGCCGCGTCGTCCGAGGACCACTGCCGGTACCAGGACTGGTGCGGGTGCCGGCCGCGGGCGACCAGGTCCGCGACGGTCAGGCCCTCGGGGGCGGACGGCGCCTGGGGCAGCATGCCGAGCACCCGCGCCACCTCGCGCGTGGGCATCGAGTCGATCGCCTTGCCGTCCAGCAGCACCGCGCCGGACCGGGCGGGCAGCAACCGGCCGAGTGCGCGCAGCAGCGTGGACTTGCCGCAGCCGTTCGGGCCGATCACGGCCGTCACGGTGCCGCCGAGCACCGCCAGGTCCAACGAGTCGACGACCAGCCGTTCGCCGTAACCGACCGACAGCGACGTGGCCTCAAGACGCACACTCATACCCGCGCCTCCCGGCGGCTCCGAACCAGCAGGTACATCAGATAGGGGGCGCCGAGCACCGCCGTCACGACGCCGACGGGCAGCTCGGTGCGGTAGATCGTGCGTGCGACCAGGTCGGAGAGCATGACCAGGGCGCCGCCGATGACGACCGAGCCGAACAACGGGGGCTGGGCGGTGCCGGCCAGGCGCAGGGCGATCTGGGGCGTGGCCAGCGCGACGAACGTGATCGGGCCCGCGGCGGCGGTGGCGACGGAGGCCAGGACGATCGCGACGACGATCAGGAACGAGCGGGCCGGGTTCACGCGGATGCCCAGGCCGCGGGTGGTCTCGTCGCCGAACTGCAGCGCGCCGAGGACGTGGCCGCCGACCAGGGCGACGGGGACCAGCACGGCCAGCGCCAGCGCCACCGGGACGACGTGCTCCCAGCCGCGGCCGTTCAGCGAGCCGGTGATCCACACCATCGCGCGGCCGGCGTCCTGGACGTCGCCGACGGTCAGCAGGTAGTGGGTGAAGTTGCCGGCCACGGCGGTGACGCCGATGCCGACGAGCACCATCCGGAAGCCCTCGATGCCCTTGCGCCACGCCAGCGCGTAGACGAGCAGGCCCGCGGTCAGGCCGCCGAGCAGACCCGCCAGCGGCACGCCGATCGACGCGGCGCTGCCGGTCACCACGCCGAGCGAGCCAGCGAACGTGATCACCGAGACCGCGCCGGCACCCGCACCCCAGGTGACGCCGAGGATGTCGGGTGAGGCCAGCGGGTTGCGCACGATCGCCTGGAAGATCGCGCCGGACAGGCCGAGCGCGGCGCCGACGAGCAGGCCGGTCAGCGCGCGGGGCATGCGCAGCTCGAAGACCACGAACTGGTCGCGGCGCGAGCCACCGCCCAGCAGGGTGTCCACGACCTGCGCGGCGGTCAGCGGGAAGTCGCCGATCATGATGTCGGCGACGAACAGGGCCGCGAGCACGACCAGGGCGCACGCCACCACCAGCAGCGGGCGGCGGCGGAGCTTGAACGAGGTGGCCCCGACCCTCAGCGCGGTGGCGGTCAAATCTTCACCAGCCTCTTGCGGCGCACCAGGAAGATGAAGAACGGGGCGCCGAGCAGCGCCAGCACCACACCGACCTCCACCTCGGACGGACGGGCGACGACGCGGCCGACGACGTCGGCCACTAAGACCAGGACCGCGCCGAGCACCGCCGAGAACGGCAGGATCCAGCGGTAGTCCGGCCCGGTGAACGCACGCGCGATGTGCGGCACGACGAGTCCCACGAACCCGATGGGCCCGCACGCGGCGACGGCGGCGCCCACCAGCAGCGTGATCGCGAGGATGCCCAGCGACCGGGTGCGGCTGACGTTCACGCCGAGCGACCGCGCCACGTCCTCACCGAGCGAGAGCGCGTTGAGCCCCGGCGCGTTGAACGCCGCCACGACCAGACCGGCCAGCAGGAACGGCAGCACCTGCGTCAGCACCGACAGGTCGCGGCCGGCGATCCCGCCGAGCTGCCAGAACCGGAACGCGTCGAGCGACTGCTGGTCGAGCAGCACGATCGCCGACACCAGACCGTTCATCAGCGCCGATACGGCGGCACCGGCCAACGCCAGCGTCACGGGCGATGGACCCGCACGCCCGGCCGAACCGAGCACGAAGACCAGCACGCTCGCGACCATGGCACCGGCGAAGGCGAACCAGATGTAGCCGTACAGCGACGAGACGCCGAACAGGAAGATCGACAGCACCACGGCCAGCGCGGCGCCGTGCGTGACGCCGAGGATGCCGGGGTCCGCCAGCGGGTTGCGCGTGTGGCCCTGCATCAACGCGCCGCCGACGCCCAGCGCGATCCCGACGGCGATGCCGATCAGGGTGCGCGGGACGCGGAGCTCGCGGACGATCACGTCGTCCTCGACGCCGGTCGGTGTGAACAGCCCGTGCCACACGGCGGAGAGCGGGATGTCCTTCGAGCCGACCGCGATGCTCACCAGCGCCACGGCGACCAGCACGACCAGCAGGAAGAGCAGGCCCGACGACCTACGACCCAAGGCCCACCCTCCTGTACTCCTCAAGGAGAGGTAAGCCTAACCGAACCGACCGGGCGGTCGGCCGCGCAGTCCCGTTGCCCTCGTCACGCGGACGCACGCCCCGCAGAACGCCCAGGCGAGAACAGCGGAACAACGGCCGTCGGACGATCGAGGAAGAATATTCCACGGAAACGTTCTCGGCTCATCCGAACGTGAACCGAGAAAGTCGTTTGGACAGCACCGGTTCCCGGACGGGTCACACCAGCGTCCCCCGGAAGTAGTTGAGTGGTCACTCAAATAGCACGAAGGGGTTCCGGGAATGCGCCCCGGAACCCCTTCGTGCTTTACCGAATTTCAGCCCTGCTGGTGGTAGGCGTCGAGCACCTCGGCCGGGATGCGACCCCGGTCCGACACCTTCATGCCCTGCTTGCGGGCCCACTCGCGAATGGCCTGGTTCTGCTCGCGGTCAGCCGATGCCGGACGCGCCTTCACGCTCGCCGGACGGCCGGGTCCAGTGCCGGTGCGCTTGCGACCACCCGCGCGGCGGGCACCCGCCACGTAGTCGGACAAGGCGTCCCGCAGTTTGCCCGCATTGCCCGAGGAAAGGTCGATCGTGTAGCTGACACCGTCCAGCCCGAACTCGACGGTCTCCTCCGCAGTGGAGCCGTCCAGGTCGTCGACGAGGGTCACCGTGACCTTCTGCGCCATGCGTATCCTCCTGGACCCCGAATGCGCGGTCACCCGCACGCCAACTAATGCCCTGCGGACGCAGGTTAGCGCACAGGTGCCGCATTGCACCTATCGACTCGCGAAAAGTTACTCATTCAGGGCGAACGAGCGGGAACAAGATGGTCTCTCGGATACCCAGCCCGGTCAGTGCCATCAGCAGCCGATCGATCCCCATTCCGACACCACCACTCGGTGGCATTCCGTACTCCAGTGATCGCAGAAAGTCTTCGTCGACCGGCATGGCCTCGTTGTCGCCGGCCGCGGCAAGGCGGGCCTGCGCTTCGAGGCGTTCCCGCTCGATCACCGGGTCCACCAGTTCGGAGTAACCGGTGCCGAGTTCGAATCCGCGGACGTAGAGGTCCCACTTTTCGGCGACACCCGGCTTGGTGCGGTGCTGCCTGGTCAGCGGCGACGTCTCCACCGGGTAGTCGCGCACGAACGTGGGCAGGTAGAGCGAGTCGCACACCAGGTGCTCCCACAGCTCCTCGACCAGCTTGCCGTGCCCGAACTTCGGGTTGACCTCCAGTTCGTGGCGGTCACAAAGCTTGCGGAGCACCTCGGCCGGCGTCTCGGGGGTGATTTCCTCACCGACGGCTTCGGACAACGACTCGTAGATGCTGATCGTCCGCCATTCGCCTGACAGGTCGTACTCCGTGCCGTCGGCGAGGGTGACAATCTGCGAGCCCGTCACCGCTTCCGCGGCTTCCTGGATCAGCTCGCGGGTCAGCACGGCGTTCGTGTCGTAGGTCGCGTACGCCTCGTAGTACTCCAGCATCGAGAACTCGGGCGAATGAGACGAGTCGACACCCTCGTTGCGGAAGTTGCGGTTGATCTCGAAGACCTTCTCGATCCCGCCCACCACGCAGCGCTTCAAGTACAGCTCCGGCGCGATGCGCAGGAACAGGTCGATGTCGAGCGCGTTCGAGTGCGTGATGAACGGACGCGCCGACGCACCGCCCTGCAGCGTCTGCAACATCGGCGTCTCGACTTCGAGGAAACCACGCCGGTGGAACGACTCCCGCAAGGAACGGACGACGTTCGCGCGGGTCCGAACGGTGTCACGCGCGAGGGGCCGCAGGATCAGGTCGACGTAACGCTGGCGAATGCGGGTTTCCTCGCCGAGTTCCTTGTGCGCGACCGGGAGCGGGCGCAACGACTTCGACGTCAGCTGCCACGCGTCGGCCATCACGGAAAGCTCACCGCGGCGCGAGCTGATGACCTCGCCGTGCACGAAAACGTGGTCGCCGAGGTCCACGTCGCTCTTCCACTCGGAAAGCGCTTCTTCACCCACACCGGCGAGGCTCAGCATCGCCTGCAGTTCGGTGCCGTCACCTTCCCTCAGGGTGGCGAAGCACAGCTTTCCGGTGTTGCGCAGGAACATCACCCGGCCGGTCACACCGACGACCTGACCGGTCTGCGTGTCGGGCTCCAGTTCCGGGTGCGTCTCGCGAATCTCGCGCAACGTGTGCGTGCGCCCGACTTCGACCGGATACGGCTCCTTGCCGGAAGCGAGCAGCCGCGCACGCTTCTCCCGGCGCACGCGCATCTGCTCGGGCAGGTCTTCTTCGCTGGTCACGGGGTTTTGCTTCGGCTGCTCACTCACGCCGAGAAGGGTACGGAAGGGCGGGAGGTCAGGGCGAACCGGATACCCGTTGCACCAGCTCGCCACCGATCCCGAGATCGACGAGGAACCGACGCGCGAGCTCTGCCCCCACGGGGAATGCAACCGCAGAGGCCTCACCCCCACGTCTCTGCTCGCTGAGCCGCGCTTTCCGCATCCCGGAACCTGCGAAGTGCACGCGGGGAGCTTTCGTGCGCTCTGAGGGTACGCAGGGCCCCCGCGTGACCGGAAAGGGGTACGTAGGGCCCCCGCGTGACCGGAGAGGGGAACGCAGGACTCCCGCGTGCCTGTGAGGGGAACGCAGGACTCCCGCGTGACCAGCGTGGAGCGCGAGAGGGCGGGCGTGCGGCGGGATGGCGTGACGCGGGGAACCCGACCGGACCATTTCGGGCACCGGGCCGGTCACTAAGTTGGACGGATGGATCTACACGCGAGGCGAGCTGACTCGTTCGGCGCGCAGGCGGAGGCCTACGCCGAACACCGGCCGGACTACCCCTTGGCGGCGATCCGGTGGGCTTTGGAGCCGCTGGCACAGGACAGGCGCCTGGACGTCCTGGACCTGGCCGCCGGCACCGGCAAGCTCACCGCGGGACTGGTCGCGGAGGGCCACTGCGTCACCGCGGTCGAGCCCAACGAGCAGATGCTGTCGGAGCTCGTGCGCCGGGTGCACGACGTGCGCGCGTTGCCCGGCCATGCCGAGCACATCCCGGTGCCGGACCAGACGGTCGACGCGGTGCTGGTCGGGACCGCGTTCCACTGGTTCGACCACGCGAAGGCGATGCCGGAGATCGCCCGCGTGCTGCGGCCCGGCGGTGTGGTGGCGGCGATGTGGAACGAGCCGGACACGTCGGTCGAATGGGTGGCGGAGTTCGAGCAGGTGTCGGCGAACAGCATCGAGATGAACCGCCAGGAGCCCACGGGCCTCCTGGCGCACCCGTTGTTCGGCACGCCCGAGCGGCAGGTGTTCCAGCACGCACAGCACCGCGACTCACCGGAGGCGCTCATCGCCACCATGAACACCCATTCGCGGATGCTGGTCGTCAGCGCCGAGGAACGCGAAGCGGTCAACGAGAAGATGCTCGCGTTCCTGCGTTCGCGGCCGGAGACGTCGAATGGGCCGTTCGACGTCCCCATGCTCACGGACGTGACACGGATGGTCGTCAGCGGCTGACGAGGTTGCGCTCGAACACCAGGCGCAGCCCCAGCAGGGTCAGGTCGGGCACGTGGTGCGCGATCGTCGAGGACTCCGCCACGACCAGCGGGGCCAGGCCACCGGTCGCGATCACCGTGACCGGTCCGGGGTCGGTCTGCTGGAGCTCCTGGGTGATCAGCCGCACCAGGCCGTCGACCTGGCCGACGAACCCGTAGACGATGCCGGACTGCAGGCACTCCACGGTGTTCTTGCCGATGACGTTGCGCGGGCGGACCAGCTCCACCTTGCGGAGCTGGGCCGCGCGCGCGGCGAGGGCGTCGACGGAGATCTCGATGCCGGGCGCCAGCGCGCCGCCCAGGAACTCGCCGCGCGAGGAGATCACGTCGAGGTTCGTGGACGTGCCGAAGTCGACCACGACGCACGAGGTCGCGTAGAGGTGGTGCGCGGCCAGCGTGTTGATCACGCGGTCGGAGCCCACCTCCTTCGGGTTGTCCACGAGCAGCGGCACGCCGGTCTTCACGCCCGGCTCCACCAGCACCTTCGGCACGGTGTCGTAGTAGCGGCCGAGCATCACCCGCAGCTCGCGCAGCACCGCGGGCACGGTGGACAGCGCGGAGATGCCGGTGATCTTGTCGGCGTACTCGCCGAGCAGGCCGCGCATGGTCAGCGCGAGCTCGTCGGCGGTCATGCGGGCGTCGGTGCGCATCCGCCAGTCGCGCACGAGCGGCGCGGAGTCGCCCACGCCGTCGTAGAGACCGAGCACGATGTTGGTGTTGCCGACGTCGATGGCGAGCAGCACTAGGAGATCTCCTGCTTCAGGTTCTCGGCCTGGATCAACGCGTCCAGCGCGGTCGCCTCAACGGTCTCAGATGACGGGGCGCTCGTGGAGCCGTTCACCAGTCCGGAGCCCTCGGGGGCGTGCGCCGGGTCGGTGCCGAGGTCCACGACCTTGTTGTCCGCGTCCACGAACACGACGCGCGGCTTGTAGGTGCGGGACTCGGCGTCGTCCATCTGCCCGTAGGCGATGAGGATGACGATGTCACCGGGGTGCACCAGGTGCGCGGCGGCACCGTTGATGCCCAGCACGCCCGTGCCGCGCTCACCGGGGATGACGTAGGTCTCCAGGCGCGCGCCATTGGTGACGTCGACGATCGCAACCTGTTCGCCGGCGAGCAGGTCGGCGGCCTCCATCAGGTCCTCGTCGACCGTCACCGAACCCACGTAGTGCAGGTCGGCCTGCGTCACCGTGGCGCGGTGGATCTTGGACTTCAGCATCGTGCGGAACATGGCCATCCCCCTACTCGTCGCCTTCGCCGAGCAACACCGCGATGTTGTCGATCAGGCGGGTGGTGCCGACGCGGGCCGCCACGAGCAGCCGCGCGTCGCCGTTCTCCGGCGCGGGACCGAGGTCGACCCCGCGCAGCTCCAGGTAGTCGAGCTCGACCTCCGGCACCTGCGCCAGCACGTCGTGCGCGGCCTTGAGCACGGCGTCCGCGCCCTGCGCCGACACGTGCGCGCCCGCGGTCAGGGCGGCCGACAGCGTCACGGCGTGCTGGCGCTGCTCGGGGCTCAGGTAGGCGTTGCGCGACGACAGGGCGAGACCGTCGTGCTCGCGCACCGTCGGCACGCCGACGACGTCGAGCGGGAAGTTCAGGTCGCGCGCCATCTTGTGGATCAGCTGGAGCTGCTGGTAGTCCTTCTGCCCGAACACCGCGTACGTGGGCTGCACGATGTTGAACAGCTTCCCGACGACCGTGAGCACGCCCGCGAAGTGACCGGGGCGGACCGCGCCCTCCAGCTCGTCGCCGAGCGGACCGGGGTGCACGGTGACCTGGGCACCTTCTGGGTACATGTCCTCGACGGACGGCGCGAAGACCAGCCCGACCCGCTCCGCGCGGCAGATGTCCACGTCGGACTCGAACTGCCGCGGGTACTTGTCGAGGTCCTCGTTCGCGCCGAACTGCAGCGGGTTCACGAAGATCGACACCACGACCACCGTGTTCTGCATGACCTGGGCCTCGCGGATCAGCTGCCGGTGCCCGGCGTGCAAGGCGCCCATGGTGGGCACCAGTGCCACGTTGCGTCCGGCGTTGCGCAGCGCGCGCACGACCCGGTTCAGCCGCGCGGGGTCGCGGTGCACCGTGACGTCGTCGGGGCGGAAGTCGTCCTTGGTCAGGGGCTTGGTCACGTCAGTCCTCGAGAGTGGTGCGAACGTCGTCGGCCGCGTCGGGCTTGAGCAGCCCGGAGCGTTCGGCCCGCTCGGCGGTGCGCCGGGCGAGCACGCGGTAGCTGGGCAGGGTGTCGGGTGCCTGCTCGGCCAGCACGGTGAGGTGCTTGCGCAAGGTACCTGTGTCGCCGCGGGCGACCGGACCGGTGAGGGCCCGGTCGCCGTGGCGCAGCGAGTTGTCGAGCGCGGCCGACAGCAACGGCCCGAGCAGGCGCTCGGCGTTGGCGACGCCCGCGTTGGTGAGCAGGTCCGCGGCGTCGCGGACCAGCGTGATCAGGTGGTTCGCGCCGTGGGCCAGCGCGGCGTGGTAGAGCGGGCGGACGGCCTCCGGCACGCGCACCGGTTCGGCGTCCATCTCCACGACCAGCGCCTCGCCGACGCTCCACGCCACCTCGTCGCCGTCCGCAGCGGTCACGCCGACGCACGCCGAGCTCATCCGCTGGAGGTCCTCCGACCGGCCGGTGAAGGTCATGACGGGGTGCAGCGCGAGCGTCAGCGCGCCCAGCTCGGCGGCGGGTTCGAGCACGGCCACGCCCTGGGCGCCGCTGGTGTGCACGACGATCTGCCCCGCGCGCAACGAGCCGGTGGCGACCAGTCCGCGCACCAAGCCCGCCAGCTCGTCGTCCGGGACGGCCAGCAGCACCAGGTCGGCGCGCTGAGCGACCTCGGTGGGGTCGGCGATGGCGACGCCGGGCAGCAGCTCCTCCGCGCGGGCGAGGGAGGCCCGGGAGACGGCGGCGGCGCCGACGACCACGTGACCGGTCCTGGCCAGCGCGGCGCCCAGCACCGAGCCGACCCGGCCGGCCGAGATGACGCCGACGGCGAGCCTGGCCGGACGAGGGGTCGCGTCCATGCGACTAACTCCTTCTGACGTTCCAGTCCCGGTTCGGGTACCAGACGACGCCGCCGAGGGTAATCCCGCACGTCCCGGCGCGTGGCCGGGCGGTGACCGGACTCACCCGCGGGCGGCGGACCTGGCCGCGTGCAGCGTGTCGAGCAGCACGCCGTGCCGGCTCTCGGCGCTCTGTCCGGCGGTGCCCTGCTCGATGCGGTGCCGCAGGAACGCCAGCTCCGTGACGGCCACCTGGTAGTTCCGCACGGACCTGGCCGCGGCGTCACCGGACTTGCGCTTGACCGCCCGCAGCCAGTTCCTGCGGCCGTTGAGACTCGCCAGCAACGCGACCTCGCTGTTCGCGATCCACCGGTTCTGCGCCATCGCCGCGAGCTGGCCCGCCACGATCCGCTGCTCCCGGCGGCGCTGCCACACGACGATCGCGACCGCGCCCGCGAACAGCGGCACCATGACCAGGAAGTACAGGTTGATGAACGCCGACCCGGTCTCGACCTTGGTCATCGCGTTCCAGCCCGCGTGCAGGCCGACCGCGGCCAGGTACCCGGCGATCGGCGCGACGACGCGGGTCGCGGCCCTGCTGGAGCTCGCCGCGATGCCGACGCCGATGCCGGTCATCGACGTGAACAGCGGGTGCGCGAACGGCGAGAGCACGCCGCGCAGCAGGAACAGCGCGACCACACCGCCCTCCAGGTCGCCGAAGCCCTGCTGGGCGAAGATCCGGCCGAAGTACCAGATGTTCTCGGTGAACGCGAAGCCCGCCGCGGTGATGCCCGCGTAGACCATGCCGTCGACGACGCCGTCGAACTCGTGCCTGCGCCGCAGGTAGACGGCGATCAGGAAGGCCGCCTTGGTCGCCTCCTCCACCACCGGCGCGCCGATGAGCAGCGTGAAGTCGCCGCCACCGCCGTGGGTGAGGATGTCGCCGACCACGCGCGAGGTCTGGTTGAACACCAGCGAGCTGATCGTCGCGCCGCACGCGCCCCAGAAGAACGCGAAGAGCAGCATCTTCGCCGGTTCCGGCTCCCACCGGTCGATCCACAGGAACGCGCTGACCACGAACGCGACCGGGATCAGCGCGGCGGCGGCACCGACGAGGATCGGCTCCAGCCCGATGCTCGTCGACCCGAGCGCGAACAGCACGAGACCCGCCGCGGCCAGGGCGATCAGCCCGACGACGGGGAACAGGACGGTCCAGCGGCGCTGTTCGATGCGCTTGCGGCCCGGCGTCGGCGAGAGGTCGGCGTCGTTCACGAGAAATGACCTTAGATGCACACTTGTCCGGTGTTCGATCCGGAAGCCGCTTGGCACGCCGCGCTGTACGGCCCCGATGGCTTCTTCACCCGCGGTGAGAAGCCGTCCGCGCACTTCCGCACGTCTGTGCTGGTCGGGCCGGAGCTGGCGGAGGCGCTGCTGGTGCTGCTCGCACGCGTGGACGCGGCGCTCGGATTTCCCCCGGTCGTGGACTTCGTGGACGTCGGTGCGGGCGGCGGCGAGCTCGCGTTCGCCGTCCGGCGGCTGGCGGCCGGGTCGCTGGCCGCGCGGCTGCGGGTGACGGCGGTCGAGCTCGGTCCGCCGGTGGAGCTGCCGGGGGTGCGGTGGACGGCGGAGGTGCCGTCGTGCACCGGGTTGCTGGTCGGGCACGAGTGGCTGGACGCGATCCCGTGCCCCGTGGTGACCGGGCCGAGCGACGACCCGTGGATCGCGCGGTGGTGGCCGTTGGCCGACGGTGAGCAGGCGGAGGTCGGGGCGCCCCGCGACGCCGCCTGGGCCGCGGCGGTCTCGCGGGTGCGCGGTGCGGCGCTGGCGGTCGACTACGGGCACCTGGTGTCGTCCCGCCGGTTCACGCTGACGGGTTACCGCGCCGGCCGGCAGGTGCCACCGGTGTTCGACGGCTCCTGCGACATCACCGCGCACGTGGCGCTCGACGCGTGCGCGGAGGCGGCCGGCGGTGACCGGGTGCTGGTGTCGCAACGGGACGCGCTTGCCGCACTGGGGCTGACCGGTGAGGTCACCGGGTCGGGCTGGGAGTGGCTGGAGTCGGTGGCGCGGGCGGGCCGGATCGCGGAGCTGCGCGACCCGGCGGGGCTGGGCGCGTTCGGGTGGCTGCTGCACGGCCGCGGTGTCGCGGTGGCGGACCTGCTGCCGGAACTGCCGCCCTGGCGTCCGATACCCGCCAGCACCGCCGACGTCTGACGACGATCGTTGCGGGAATGCGAATCCACACCGTCGCCCCAGCAGCTGCCCTGTCCGATCCCGGCCGCGAGTACCGCGCCTCCGAACCCGGCGTTCCGCTGCGGTGCTGCCTGCGCAAGTCGGCGCCGGACGAGCCGGTCTGGCTGTTCCGCTACTCCCCCGCCGCGGGCAAGGGCCCGTACGAGGAGGTCGGGCCGGTCTTCACGCACGTCGACTGCCCCGGCGGCGCTGCGCCGGACCGGCTGCCCGCCGGGTTGCTGAACAACTCCCGGGTGCTGCGGGCGTACAACGCGGCCGGGCAGATCGAGGACGGTGTCCTGGTCGAGCCGGGCGGGTTCGACAGCGCGGTGGAGGGGCTGCTGAACACTCCCTCGGTCGAGGCGGTGCAGGTGCGCAGCCTGTCGCACGGGTGCTTCCTCTTCGCGGTCACGCGGTCGTGAAACCATTGCCGGTGTGAGCGAGCAGATCACCGTCGGCGTCGGCGCGGGCGCGCAGTACCTGGGCGTGGACCGCGTGGTCGACCTGGGCCCACTGCACCCGTCCGCCCACGGCGCCTACCGGTTGCGGCTCACGGTCACGCCGGACCTGGTGATCACCGCCGCGACCCCGCTCGTCGGCCACCTGCACCGCGGCGCCGAGAAGCTGTTCGAGGTCCGCGACTACCGCCAGGTCCTCACGCTCGCGAACCGGCACGACTGGCTGTCGGCGTTCTGCAACGAGCTCGCGGTCGCGCTGGCCGTGGAGCGGATGACCGGAATGGACGTCCCCGCACGAGCCCAATGGCTGCGCGTGTTGTTGTGCGAGCTCAACAGGCTGATGGCGCACATGGTGTTCCTGACGCCGTTGTGCCCGGCTGCTGCCGCGTACCGCGAGGGCGTGCAGGCGTTGATGGAGGAGGCGTCGGGCGGGCGCATCCACTTCATGTTCAACCGGATCGGCGGCCTGCGCGAGGACGTGCCGGCCGGCTGGACCGGCAGGGTGGCCGACTTCCTGTCCACAGTGGAGGACCTGGAGGTCGACCTCTCCGCGCTGGAGGGACTCGGCGTCCTGCCGCTCGCCGACGCGCTGCAGTACGGCGTGACCGGGCCGATCGGCCGGGCCAGCGGGGTCGACCTCGACCTGCGCCGCGACGACCCGCTGCCCGCGTACCGCTCGCTGGCGGTCACGCCGGTGGTGCGCACCGAGGGCGACGCCGCGGCGCGCGTGCGGTGCCTGCTCGACGAGGTGCGGCTCTCCCTGCGGCTGGCGCGGTCCTGCCTGGACGCACTGCCGGCCGGACCGGTGAACCTGCGGCTGCCCAAGGCGATCAAGGCACCGGAGGGTTCGGTCTACACCCGCGTCGAGGCGCCGCTGGGCACGTCCGGCGTGCACCTGTCGTCCCGCGGCGAGAAGACACCGTGGCGGCTCAAGCTGCGCACGCCGTCGTTCAACAACGTCCAGGCGCTGTCCGCGCTGCTGCCGGGCACGTCGGTCGACGACCTGCCGGCCGTGCTGAGCTCGTTCGCCGTGATCGTCGGGGACATCGACAAGTAGACGGCCCTGGCACGGCGGTTCCGGCGACCTGCCTAGTCGTCGCGGCGACGGCGGCGGCGCGGGGCGTCCCCGCCGCCGAGTGACGCCAGCAGCTCGCTGACCGACTTGCCGTCGGCGTGCGCTCCCGACGGGTCCTCCGGCGCGGCCCTGCGGCCACCGGAGACCGCGGGCAGGCTGGCCGACGACTCCTCGGACGCGGCACGACGGCCCGTGGCCACCGCGGGCAGCCGCGCGGACGACTCCTCGGCGGCACGACGACCCGTCGGCGCCGGCGTGCGGGTGGCCGGCTCCTCCGGTCCGCGCCGGGTCACCGGCGGCAGCGACACGAACGAGTCCTCGGAGGCCGTGCGACGGCTGGACTGACCACGTGCCGGCGGGAGCGACGCGGAGGACTCCTCGGAGGCGGAGGCGGACGCGGAGGCGGACGCGGACGCCGCGCGGCGCTTGCCGCTCGGCGGCTCGTCCGGCTGCAGCGTCTCCCACGAGCCGCTGTCCTGCTCGGGTGCGCGTTCGTCGGCGCGGCGGCGGCCGGTCAGCGACTTCGGGTCGACGATCTCGGTGCGCTCGGCGACCCGCGACCGCGGTGCCTCCGGGGTGCGCGGCTCCGCGGCGGGGGTCTTCTTCACCGGCGGCTTCTCCGGGCGCTGCAACGCTTCCGTGCGCTGCGCCTGCGCCTGGGCCGGCTGCGGCTGGGGGCGCGGCACCCGTTCGGTGCGCTGGACCGGCTGCGCGGTCGGCTTGGGGGGCTGCTGCTGGGCGCCGAGCCGGGCCGACACCGCGGCGGCGGCGCTGCCGGCGCGTTGCGGGGCCGAGCGGCCGGCTTCCTGCTTCACGGCCTTGGCCGGCTCACGGCGGGCGGCGGCCGGCTGCGGGCGCGGCGAGGTGCGGGTGGGCTCCGGCCTGGCCGGTTCCGGGCGGGCGGGTTCGCGGCGCGGCGGCTGGACCTTGGCGTCGTGCGCCACGCGTTCGATCAGCTCGGTGCGCTCCGACGGCTTCTCCGCCGACGCGGTCACCGCGGGCTTGGCGGCGTTGATCGCGTTGATGATCCGCTTCTCCGAACCGGAGCTCAGCCGGGAACCGTCACCGGCCAGCGCGCGCAGGCGGGTCGACTCCGCGCGCAACGCCACGCGCTCGACCAGGACGTCACCACCGCCCAGCAGGCCTTCGAGGTTCTCCCGCAACGCCCTGAGGTCCGCGCGCAGCGCCTCGATGTCGGCGCGCGACTCCTCCTCGATCCGCTTGCGGGTCTCGGCCTCGATCTCCAGCTCGTACTCGCGGCGGGCGGCCACCTCGCGTTCGAGCTCCAGCTCGTACACGCTCTGGAGGTCGGCCACCTCGTCGTCGCGCTCGCTGACCTGCTTGCGGTACTTGGCCGCGAGGAACGCACCGACCAGTGCGGCCCACAGCGCGGCCACCACGGCGAGGCGCAGCATCCGGGCGCTGTCGCTCAGGACGAGCACCGCCGCGGCCACGAGGGCGAGCGCCAGCGCTGCGACCAACAGCAACCGCCCGGAGCCACGACCGTGATCTTCTTGCTCGTCGTCGATCGACGCGCCGCGTCCGGTCATGCGCACTACGGTACCGCCTAGTTATCCGACTGAGACCTGCGCACCGGTGTCTAATCGTTCCCGGAACCCTCCGTCGGCGTCTTGCAGCAGTGCTCCAGCCACAGCGCCGCAGCGGTCAGAGCGGCCGCGCTGACCATCCCGACAACCGCCGCGAACAGGTCATTCCCGGCAGCGGCGAACGAGTCCTGGACGGGGATCACGTAGATCAGCAAGGCGGTCCAGACGCCGAACATCAACGCGCCGAGGACCGAGGACGCCTTCGCCAGCGCGACCGCGCGGGCGGCGGTGAGCGGCTGGACCGGGCGCGCGCCCTGGCGGCGTTCGATCCGGGCCCGCAGCGAGAACGCGAACCACACCTCGACGGCGGCGAGCGCGAGCAACGTCGACCCGGCCGCGCGCGGCAGCGGCGGCAGGGTGTCGTAGGCGAGTCGCAGGAACAGGTGCGCCAGCAGACCGGCGATGACCACGACGGTCGCCAGGTCGCGGGGACGGGTGAACCTCACGCGTCCATCCAACCGGAAGTCAGCACCAGGTCGTCGCGGCGGCGCACGCCCTCGGTCGAGAACTCCAGCGCCGCAACGGGTCCGTGCCCCGGCAGCACCGCGCCGGGTTCGACGTCGAGCCACGGCACGAGGACCGTGGCGCGTTCGAACGCGCCGGGGTGCGGCAGGAGGAGGTCCGGGTGGCCGGAGGTCACGCCGTCCACCGTGACCACGTCCACGTCGAGCGTGCGCGGTCCCCAGCGCTGCTCCCGCACGCGCCCCGCGGCGTTCTCCAGCGCCTGGCCGCGGCGCAGCCAGCCCCACTCGTCGACGTCGTCCGCCTCGACGACCACGACGGCGTTGAGGAAGTCCGGCTGGTCCTCCACGCCCCACGCGGCCGTCTCGTACACCGGCGACACCGCGACGACGTGCTCGCGCAGGCCGTCCACCACCGACCTGAGGAACGCGAACCGGTCGCCCAGGTTCGAGCCGATCGACAGGACCGCGCGGGTCATTGCGCGTCTTTCTTGAGCGGCGCGGCGAGCCGGCGTGACCTGCGGATCGTCACCGACACGTCGTCGAAGGTCAGCGGGATCGGCGCGGACGGCTTGTGCACCGTCACCTCGACCGCGTGCAGCCGGGTGTCGGTCATCGCGGCGTCGGCGATCTTGCCGGCGACCGTCTCGATGAGGTCGTGCGGCTCGCCGCCGACGATCGCCGCGGCCATCTCGGCGAGCTCGCCGTAGTGGTAGGTCTCCTTGAGGTCGTCGGTCCTCGACGCCGTGCTGAGGTCGAGCCACAGCGTGATGTCGACGACGAACTCCTGGCCCTCGCGCTTCTCGTGCTCGAAGACGCCGTGGTTGCCGCGGACCCGCAGGCCCGTCAACGCGATCCGGTCAGCCATGTCCCCGCCTCCACGCTCCGGCGACGGCGACCGCGTCCAGCGTCCGGTCGACGTCGTGCACCCGCACTCCCCACGCCCCGTTGAACGCGGCCAGCGCGGACACCGCCGCGGTCGCGTCCTCCCTGCCGTCCGGCGGGCGGTTGTCCAGCAACGTGCCGAGGAACCGCTTGCGCGACGCGCCCACCAGCACCGGGAACCCCAGGTCCACCAGCTCGTCGAGGCGGTGCAGCAGCTCCCAGTTGTGGTCGCCGAGCTTCGCGAACCCGAGACCGGGGTCGAGCACGATCGACGACTCGGCGACACCCGCCGCCAACGCCGCCTCCACGCGCTCAAGCAGTTCCGAGCGCACGTCGGTGACCACGTCGTCGTAGCGCGCCAACGAGTCCATCTCCGTGCTGTGCCCACGCCAGTGCATCAGCACGTACGGCACTCCAGCGTCGGCGACGACCTCGACCATCTCCGGGTCGGCCAGGCCGCCGGAGACGTCGTTGACGATCGAGGCGCCCGCCTCCAGCGCCGCCGAGGCGACGGAGGCCCACATCGTGTCCACGCTGACCGGCACGCCCTCCGCGACGAGCGACCGGATCACCGGCACCACGCGGGCGATCTCCTCGGCCGGCTCGACGCGCGCGGCGCCCGGCCGGGTCGACTCGCCGCCGACGTCGACGAGGTCGGCGCCGCGCTGGTGCAGCGCGACCCCGTGCTTCACCGCGTCCGAGCGGTCGAGGTAGCGGCCGCCGTCGGAGAACGAGTCGGGCGTGACGTTGAGGACGCCCATCACGACACATCGGTCCGGGCGGGGCAGACCGCTCACCGCAACCGGCCCCTGATCAGCTCGATCGCCTCCGCGCGGGTCGAGGCCGACGTGCGCAGCAGCCCGCGCACCGCCGACGTCGTCGTGCGCGAGCCGGGCTTGCGCACACCGCGCATGCCCATGCACAGGTGCTCGGCCTCGACGACCACGATCACGCCGCGCGGTTCGAGCTTGCGCACCAACGCGTCCGCGACCTGCGAGGTCAGCCGCTCCTGCACCTGCGGGCGCTTCGAGTAGAGGTCGACGAGCCGGGCGAGCTTCGACAGCCCGGTCACGCGGCCGTGCTCGTTCGGGATGTACCCGACGTGCGCGACGCCGTGGAACGGCAGCAGGTGGTGCTCGCAGAAGCTGAACATCGGGATGTCCGTGACGAGGACGAGCTCCTCGTGGCTCTCGTCGAACGTCTTCGCGAGCACGCTGTCCGCGTCGGTGTAGAGCCCGGCGAACAACTCCCGGTAGGCACGCGCCACCCGAGCGGGGGTCTCGCGGAGGCCTTCGCGCTCCGGGTCCTCACCGCACGCGATCAGCAGCTCACGCACCGCGGCCTCGGCACGGGCCTGGTCGAAGGCCCGCCGCGCGGAGACGCCGGCCTCCCCGTCGTGGGTGAGGCCGGCGTCTGCGTCGAGCCGGTGGTGCTCGGTCACTGCCGCTCGTCCTGGTCTGGCTGCGGCTTGCGCGGCTCCCAGACGTTGTGCGGCTGGCCGGGGACGGTCGCCGGTGTCCACCCGGGCGGGGCGCCGTAGTGCGGCGGGCCCGACCCGGCCGGCTGACCCGGCTGGTGCACGCCGTTCGCACCGTTGGCACCGTTCGGCGAGGGCAGTTCCTCGGTCGGCGCCGCAGCGGCGGGCTCCTCCTGCTGCAGCTCCTCCTCGATGACGTCCTCGACGACCGGCGGCCACGGCTCGCCGCGTTCCTTGGCGAGCTCGCCGGGGGTCTTGACCGGCGGGATGTCGGACGGCGTGCGGTCACCGAAGTCGTTGAACTGGGTGATGCGCGGCCGCTTCTCGACGCGGGCGAAGATCCGCTCCAGGTCCTTCTGGTGCAGGGTCTCCTTGTCGATCAGTTCGAGCGTGAGGTCGTCGAGGACGTCGCGGTAGGTGTTGAGCACCTCGTACGCCTCGGTGTGCGCGGCCTCGATGAGCTTGCGCACCTCCTCGTCGATCTCGTGCGCGACCTCCAGCGAGTAGTCCGCCTGGCGGCCGGCCGAGCGCCCGAGGAACGGCTCGCCCTGCTCCTGCCCGTACTTCACGGCGCCGAGCTTCGCGCTCATGCCGTACTCGGTGACCATCGCGCGGGCGATCTTCGTCGCCTGCTCGATGTCGTTGGACGCACCCGTCGTGGGCTCGTGGAAGACGAGCTCCTCCGCGGAGCGGCCACCCAGTGCGAACACCAGCCGCGCGATCATCTCGGACCTGGTCATCAGGTCCTTGTCCTCTTCCGGCACCGAGAGGGTGTGGCCACCCGTGCGGCCGCGGGCGAGGATCGTGACCTTGTAGACCGGGTCGATGTCCGGCATGGCCCACGCGGCCAGGGCGTGCCCGGCCTCGTGGTACGCGGTGATCTTCTTCTCCTTCTCGGAGATGATCCGGCTCTTGCGGGCCGGACCGCCGATCACGCGGTCGACGGACTCCTCCAGCGCGGCACCGGTGATGGTGGTGCCGTTCTGGCGCGCGGTGAGCAGTGCCGCCTCGTTGATCACGTTCGCCAGGTCGGCGCCGGAGAACCCGACGGTGCGCTTCGCGAGCCCGTCGAGGTCGGCGTCGTCGGCGAGCGGCTTGCCCTTGGAGTGGACCCGCAGGATCTGCTTGCGGCCCTTCAGGTCCGGCGCGGAGACCGGGATCTGGCGGTCGAAGCGACCGGGGCGCAGCAGGGCGGGGTCGAGGATGTCGGGGCGGTTCGTCGCCGCGATCAGGATGATCCCGCCGCGCGAGTCGAAGCCGTCCATCTCGACGAGCAGCTGGTTCAGGGTCTGCTCGCGCTCGTCGTGCCCGCCGCCGAGACCGGCACCGCGGTGGCGGCCCACCGCGTCGATCTCGTCGACGAAGATGATGCACGGCGCGTTCTGCTTGGCCTGCTCGAACAGGTCGCGCACACGCGAGGCACCGACACCGACGAACATCTCGACGAAGTCCGAACCGGAGATCGAGTAGAACGGGACGCCCGCCTCACCGGCGACGGCCCGTGCGAGCAGCGTCTTGCCGGTTCCCGGCGGGCCGTAGAGCAGCACGCCCTTGGGGATCTTGGCGCCCAGCGCCTGGTAGCGGCCGGGGTTCTGGAGGAAGTCCTTGATCTCCTCGAGCTCCTCGACGGCCTCCTGGGCGCCGGCGACGTCCGCGAACGTCGTCTTCGGCATGTCCTTGGAGAGCTGCTTGGCCTTGGACTTGCCGAAGTTCAGGACGCGGTTCCCGCCGCCCTGGGCGTTGTTCATCATCCACATCAGGAGGAGCAGCAGCAGACCCAGTGGCACCAGGTAGATCAAGATCTGCATCAGGATGGACTCCTGGCTGACCTTGGTCTCCACCACGGGCTTGTTGCCGGCCTGGTCGAGGATGGTGAAGATCTCGTCCGTCGAGCTCGCCGGGAACTGCGTGATCAGGCGGTTGCTGTTCTCGAACGTCGAGCCGTCCTTGAGGGTCAGCCGGAGACGCTGCTCCTTGTCCTCGATCGTGGCTTCCTTGACGTTGCCCTCACGCACCTGTTGCAGTGCCTGAGACGTCTTGACCTGGTGGTAGCCCCGTGAGTCGTCGAAGAGCACGGTGAAGACGAAGTAGAGCAGCAACACCGCAGCGATCCACAGCAGCGGGTTGCGAAGCAGGCGCTTGCGGTCCATGCACTTACGGCCGGCGGGCGGCCTCGACCCTCCCTGACTTGCGCGTCGGGCAGTGGAAGACCCACATACCGCGTCCGACCAGCCTACCGCCCGCTGGTCGGGTACTGGACAACCAACGGTCTTGCCCGCCGCTGGGTTCCCGCGCGTGACCGCTGCCACGCATGTTCACGCTGTTTGGTTCACCCGGAACAAGTGCGGCCGACCAGACGAGTGACGCAGGTCACGCCATCTCATTACGTTTAGGGGTCACATGTCATCCTCATGCATCCCCCGAGTGTTCCCCCGCCACTCGAAAGAGTGAACACGTGACCGAAGGTAAGTAACCGTATGTCAGCTCGCCATACGTCCCCCGGGTTGTTCCGGAGGGTCGCCCTCCCCGTGGGCGCCCTGCTCGGTGTGATCGCGGCGGCCGGCGTCACGGTCGTGGCACTGCGCGTGACCAGCGGCCCCGACTGCGCGGGCGCCCTGCCGCTCAAGATCGCCGTCACGCCCGCGGCCCTCGACGTGGTGAACGCGGCCGCACAGGACTACCAGCGGTCCCAGCCGGTCGTGAACGGCCGGTGCGTGCAGGTCCAGGTCGAGTCGCGCAACGCGGCCGACGTGGCGCACGAGCTGCCGACCGCGCAGATCAACCCGCACTCCCTGTGGATTCCCGACTCCTCGATGTGGGCGGCCGAGGCCCAGCGCCAGTCGGCCGAGACCGGTCCCGAGGCCCCGAAGCTGGACATCAAGCCCTCGCTGGCGTCCTCTCCGCTGGTGGTGGCCGGTTCGGAGACGACGATGGGCAAGATCGGCTACCCGATCTCCCCGGTCTCCTGGACCAAGGTGATCGACCCGAAGGTCACCGTCTCGATGAGCGACCCCACGATGACGTCGGAGGGCCTCGCGACCCTCTTCGTCATCCGCACCCTGCTCGGCAACGCCGACGGCACGCCGAAGCCGGAGCTGGTCAGCACCCTGCTGAGGGTGGGCCGCACCGCCATCCCGTCGGTGCGCGACGCGTTCGGCAAGGTCACCACCGACGCCGAGAAGGCACCGCTGTTCGCCGCGACCGAGCAGTCGGTCGTCGCGAACAACCGCACCGTGAAGAAGAACGCCGTCCTGGGCGCACCGCCCCGGGAGGGCACGCTGTCGTTCGACTACCCGCTGGTGCGCGTGTCGCGGCAGAACGAGCAGGACGGCACCGGCGAGGCCGCCGCCGAGTTCGAGCGGGTGCTGCGCTCCGCGGAGACGGTCAAGCGCTTCGGCGAGGCCGGCTTCCGCACCACCTCCGGTGCCGCGCCGGCGAAGTGGTCGACGCAGGTCGAGGGCGTGCAGGCCGGTGACGTGAAGCTGATCGAGACGCCGGGCGCCGACCAGGTCTCCGAGCTGCTGCGCACGTGGGGCGCCATCAGCCTCGACATGCGCATGCTGACCGTGGTCGACGTGTCCGGCTCGATGATCGAGAAAGGTCCCAACGGCAAGACCCGCGTGGAGGCGGCGACCGAGGCGTCGATGACGGCGCTGTCGATGCTGCCCGACACCACGCAGATCGGCCTGTGGGCGTTCTCGACGGACAAGAAGCCGCCGCAGGACTGGATCGAGCTGGTCCCCGTCGGCCCGCTCGGCGAACCGCTGCAGGGCGTCGCCCGCCGCAAACGCCTGGAGGCCGGGGCCTCGCAGCTGAACGGCCTGGTCGGCGGCGGCACGGCGTTGAACGACACCACCCTCGCCGCGTTCCGCCACGTGCTGGCGGGCTACGACCCGTCGAAGGTCAACTCCGTGGTCCTGATGACCGACGGCCGCAACGACGACATCTCGTCCATCAGCACGGCCTCGCTCATCGAGACCCTGAAGCGCGAGTCGGACCCCGCGCGCCCGGTGCCGATCATCATGGTCGGGCTCGGCCAGGAGGCCGACATGGACGCGCTGCGGGCCATCGCGGCCGCGACCGGCGGCAAGGCGTACCAGGCACCCAACCCCGAGGACATCCGCGGCGTGCTGCTGGACGCCGTCTCCCAGCGCCGCTGCCGCCCGAACTGCTGAGCCGCTGAACGCACGCGGGGAGCTTTCGTACTCCAGACGAGTACGAAGGCTCCCCGCGTGCGTTGCGGCTCAGCTGGAGTAGACCTTCGGGTCCAGCGTGCCGATGTAGGGCAGGTCGCGGTAGCGCTCCGCGTAGTCGAGGCCGTAGCCGACGACGAACTCGTTGGGGATGTCGAAACCGACGTACTTCACCGGCACCTCGACCTTGACCGCGTCGGGCTTGCGCAGCAGCGTGCACACCTCGAGCGAGCGCGGGCGGCGCGACTGGAGGTTCTTGAGCAGCCACGACAGCGTGAGACCGGAGTCGATGATGTCCTCGACGATCACGACGTTGCGGTCGGCGATGTCGCGGTCGAGGTCCTTGAGGATGCGCACCACGCCGGACGACGAGGTGGACGAGCCGTAGGAGCTCACGGCCATGAACTCCAGCTGCACCGGGACGGGCAGCGCGCGGGCAAGGTCCGCCATGAACATCACCGCTCCCTTGAGAACGGTGATCAGCACGAGGTCGGAGTCACCTTCTGGGTGATCGTCAGCGACCTGCTTGGCGAGTTCGGTGACCTTGTCGCTGATCTCCTGCTCGGTGATGAGCACGGATGCGATGTCGCCGTCGTACACGGAGAGGTCTCCTCTGGTTAAGACTCCGGTTCCACCTGGAGCCTGCCATGCGCACGGCGCGCGACAAAGCCGCCGGGTAGCCAGACACCGCCCTGACCACGCCATTCACTCACCAGTGCGTCCACCCGGCGCAGGTGCGAATCGGACAGTTCCGGCACGCCTTCGTCGAGGAGCCACGACCTGAGCACTCTGCGTCGCAGTGCCGCCGGCAGCTCCGCGACGTCGGCCACGGCGCAGCAGTCGCCCGCAAAGGCCTCCGCCAGCTCGTCGAGGGCGTCGCAGTCCTCCCTGAGCTGCGCCGCAGTGCGCGCCAACGACCCCGCGACACCGCCTTGCAGCACGTCTTCGAGCAGTGGCAGCACTTCCGCCCGCAGGCGCACACGGGTGAACGACGGATCGTTGTTGTGTGGGTCGTCCCACACTTCGATGCCCTGCTCCACACACGCGGCACGCGTCGTCGCGCGGGAGACGTTCAGCAGCGGTCGGCCCCATGGCGGGTCATAGGCGCGCATGCCGGCGATCGAGCGTGGACCGGAGCCGCGGCCGAGGCCCAGCAGGACCGTCTCCGCCTGGTCGTCCAGCGTGTGGCCGAGCAGCACGACGCCGTTCTCCGGCTTGAGGGCGGCGTACCGGGCCCTGCGCGCGGCCGCCTCGGGACCGCCGGGACCCGTGACGTCGACGGGCGCCACGCGTGCCGTCAACCCCAGGTCGGCGCAGATGCCCGCCGCACGTGCCGCGACCTCGTCCGAGCCGGGCTGGAGCCGGTGGTCGACGACCACGGCCCGCGCACCGGGGACCAGCCGCGCGGTCGCGGCGGCCAGTGCGAGCGAGTCGGCGCCGCCGGAGACGGCGACGGTCACGCCGTCCGGGCGCACCTCGTCGAGGAACCGCCGGACAGCGGCCCTGACCTCGGAGACCGGGCCGTTCACGAGGCCGCGCTCACGGGGAGACGCGGCGCAGCCAGGTCATCGGCTCGGCGATCTCCGCGCGGGTCGGGAGGGTGTCGGCGCTGGTCCAGACGGCGTTGAAGCCGTCCATGCCGACGCGTTCGACGACGTACTCGGTGAACGCCGCGCCCTCCGCGTACTGCCGCACCTTCGCCTCGACGCCGAGCAGCGTGCGCAGGACCCGGTCGAGCAGGCCGCCGCCCTTGCGCCGCACGGTGAAGCGGCTGCGGATCGTCGACACCGACGGCACGACCGCCTCGCCCACGGCGTCCATCACGTGGTCGGCGTGGCCTTCGAGCAAAGTGGACAGTGCGATCAGCCGGTCCAGCACCGCTTTCTGCTGCGGTGACTGGACGAGCTCGATCAGCCCGATCGGACCGTCGCCCGCGCGCAGCTTCGTGCGGAAGTCGCGGATGACCTCCGGCAGCGGCGCCCTGTCCTCGTCCATTGTGGACAGCAGCGTCGTGACCTGCTCCGCGAAGTACCTGCGCAGCCACGGCACCCCGGTGAACTGCAGCCGGTGCGTGCACTCGTGCAGGCAGACCCACATCCGGAAGTCGTCCGCCGGGACGTCCAGCGCCTGTTGCGCGCCCACGATGTTCGGCGCCACCAGCAGCAGCCGCCCGGCCAGCTGGTCGCTCGGGCTGAACGGGTCGTACTGGCCCAGCACCCGCGAACTGAGGAACGACAGCACCACACCGGCCTGCACGCCCGCGGTGCCCGCGAGGACCGCCGCCATCGCACCCGTCTGCCGCGGCATCGCCGGAGCCGTGAGCGCCTCCAGGCCCTGCGCGGCCGCCTTGACCCAGGCGGGCCGGTCCACGACCTCACCCGGCAGCAACGGCAGCCCCTGACCGAGCCCGGTCAGCTCCCGGACGTGCACCTCGGCCTGCGGTGCGAGCTCGCGCAACCGGCCGACGACGTGCCCGGCCTCGTCTCTGCCGACCACCGGACCGGGCCGCACCAGCCGGGTCGCGGTCGCCACCGCCAGCTCCCAGTCCACCGGGCCGAGCTCTGCCTCCGTCGCGCCGTTCACCCCGCCGACGCTACCTGCGCACGCCCCGCTACGAACAGCCACAGCCTCGCAACGCCGCCGCCAGCACGTCCAGCGCCGGCCGCACCTCGGTGTCCGGATTGCCCGGGTTGCCGGACATGAACGCGAACACCAGCACCCGCCCGTCCACGTCGACCACGACACCGGCGAGCGCGTTGACGGCCGTCAACGTGCCCGTCTTGGCCCGCACCCAGCCCTTGCCGCGCGCGGCGGCCCCGTCGTACCGCCCGGCCAGCGTGCCGCTGCCACCGGCCACCGGCAACGCCGTGAGCAACGGCCGCAGCTTCGCGGTCTTGTCGTCCATGGAGGGCTTCGCGGCCGCCGTGAGGACGTCGGTCAGCAGCTTCGCCGGGATCTTGTTCGTCGCCGACAACCCGCTGCCGTCCACGAAGTTCGCCCCGGTGAGGTCGAACCCGTGCTTGGTGAGCACGTCCCTGACCGCCTTCACCCCACCCGCGAACGACGGCTCGTTGCCCGTCCTGATCGCGAGCTCCCTGGCGATGGCCTCGGTGAGCACGTTGTCGGAGATCTGCATCATGTTGTCGACGAGCTGCTCCACCGGCGCCGACTTCACCTCGGCGACGGTCTGCGCCCCCGGAGGTGCCGCACCCGCCGCCGCCGTGACCCCGAGCCTGGCCGCGAACGCGTCCGCCGCCTGCTGAGCGGGCGTCGGCGTGCGGGCCCCGTCGACCTTCTTCGGGTCCAGCCGCCCACCGTCGACCATGAACGGCACGATCGGCGTGACCGACCCGCCCGCGATGTCGGCGGTCTCCCACTGCGGCCCCATCGGCTCGCCCGCGTACCGCCCGAGGTCGTAGAGGACCTTGGTGACCGGCCCCTTGGCCTTGACCTGGTTGACCAGGTCGTCCAACGACGCCGCGCCGGGGTAGACGCTGCTGCCCGGCGTCGCCGAGATCGTCGGGTCACCCCCGCCGACCACGACCACCGTGCCCGGCTCCGACCCTTGCACCACCTTGGTGCTGAGCTGGGCGGTCCGGTCCAGCTCCAGCAACGCGGCCGCCGCGGTCAGCACCTTGAGGCTCGACGCGGGCGTCGCCGGGGTCGTGTCCCCCTGCTGCCACAGGACGGTGCCCGCGGAGGGGTCGACGACGCTGCCCGTCAGCGGGCTGAGCGCACCACTGGCCGCCGGACCGGCCAGTGCCTGCCTGATCCCCTGCGGAGTCGGTGCCGGTCCCTGCGCGCTGATGGGCTTGACCAGCGGCTGGACGTTGACCGGCGCGGCCGGCGGCTTCGTCTCGACCGCCTCGGTGCCGCCGAGCTCGTTGACCGCGTAGACGGTGGCGCCGGCCAGGGCCGCCACGACCACCAGGGCCAGGACGACGGCCAGGGGCTTGCGGCTCTTCTTCGGCTGGTCGTCCTGGGTGTTCTTGGTGTTCTTGGTGTCGTTGAGGCGGTCTTCGGGTTCCTCGTCGTAGCCGGGGAGGGCTTCTGGCTCTTCTTCTCGCGGTTCGGCCGGCTTCACCGGGGCCAGGCGGACGGTCGCCGGGTGGGCGGCGTCGTGGCGCTGCTGGGGTGGCGTCGGGTGTTGGCGCTGGTTGACCGGACGCAGGTTCTGCCGGGTGGGCGGGTCCTGGTGCTGCGGCTCCTGACGCTGAGGCTCCTGGCGCAGAGCGGAGGGCCACGGCTGGTCGGGGGTGCGCTGGCCCGGTCGCTGGTCAGGGCGGTACTGGCCGGGGCGGGGCTGCTGACCCGGCCGGTGCTGGTCAGGGCGTCCCTGGCCCTGGCCGAACTGGCCTCCGCGCGGCTGGCCGGGCGCGGATTGGCCAGGTGCGGGGTTGCCGGGTGCGGGGTTGCCGACGTGGGGCTGGCCTGGGCGGGCTTGACCGGGTCGGCCCTGGTCCGGACGGCCTTGAGGACGGGCCTGGCCCGGCCGTGCCTGTCCCTGTTGCTGGTCTTGGCGGCGCTGATCCGGCTGGTTCTGGTCCTGACGCGACTGCTCCGGACGCGCCGGTTCCGACCGCAGCTGCTCGGTGCGGGGCTGTTCCGGACGGGTCTGCTCGGTGCGCGGGGACTCGGCGGGCGAGGGCTCAGCCGGGGGCGGGGGGCCGAGCTCCAACTGGCCGGAGCGGGACAGCTGCTCGTCCTGCTCCGGTTCCGCGGTGGTCGGCTTGGGGACCACGCGGGTCTGGTCGCTGGGCGGTTCGACCGTGGGCGCGGGTTCGACGCGGGGTGCGCCGTCGCCGTCCTTGGACGGGGTGACGCGCACCGGGGTTGCGCGCGGTGGGTCGGCAGGTGCGGGCGGGATGACGGAGAGGGGGACCTGGACCGTCGCGCCGTCCGGGGTGGGGAGCGGGACCTGGATCGTCGCGCCGTCGGGCAGTGCCGGGGGCTCGGCGTCAACGGCGGGAGCGGGCTCTGGCTCGGCGGACTCAGGTGCGGCCGGCTGCGCAGCGGGTTCCGGCTCCGGGGTCGTGGGGGCCTGCGAGGCGGGATCGGGCTCGGCGTCCGGGTCGGCGGCGGTGTCGGGCTCGGCCTCGGCGGGCGGTTCGGGTTCCGAGGCTTCCGGGGGTTCCGGGGAGTCCGGCTCCGGAGGGGAGGGCTCCTCCGCGACGGGGACCGGGAGCGCGGTGGTGCTCTGCTCGGGAACGGCGTCCGCAGCAGCGTCGGCAGGCGTGGAAGACGAGGTCGAAGCCGGTTCGCGACCGTTCAGACCAATCCCGTCGTGAGCATCACCACTCGGATTTTCACCCGATGGTTCCGCTGAACCGCCGTTCGCTGAGGTCGCAGGCCCGTCAGCCGGGTCGGAACCAGCAGAAGACGCCTCGACAGGGGCAGAGTCCGCGGAGGGCAGCGGGGAGGACGACGGAGGCTCCGGAGTGGACGGTGCCGTGAGCACCGGGGCCACCGGGAGCGCGAGCGTCGGGCGCTCGGGTGAAGGTGTGGTGACCTGCGACGGAACGGTGGTGGCCGGCGACTCCGGGATGGTGTCGTCGTCGTCGGTCGGCCACTGGGGGTCGTCCGGCACAAGGGCCTCCGTCAGCTCGGTACGGGCAATCTCACACCCGCCAGCCGCGGCTCCGATGAGGGTTGACAGGGCGTCGTGGTCCACACTAGTGGCGTCACGAATGGGCTACATGAGCGAGGACCAGTGGAGTTCGACGTCCTGATCGAGATCCCCAAGGGCGTGCGCAACAAGTACGAGGTGGACCACAAGACTGGTCGCATCCGCCTCGACCGCACGTTGTTCACGTCTACGCAGTACCCGGCCGACTACGGGTTCATCGAGGACACCCTGGGTGAGGACGGCGACCCGCTGGACGCCCTCGTTCTCGTCCAGGAGCCGACGTTCCCCGGCTGCCTGATCAAGGCCCGCGCCATCGGCATGTTCCGCATGACCGACGAGAAGGGCGGCGACGACAAGGTCCTGTGCGTGCCGGCCGACGACCCGCGGCACGAGCACCTGCGCGACATCCACCACATGGCGGAGTTCGACCGCCTGGAGATCCAGCACTTCTTCGAGGTCTACAAGGACCTGGAGCCCGGCAAGAGCGTCGAGGGCGCGACCTGGGTCGGCCGCACCGAGGCCGAGGCCGAGATCAAGCGCTCCTACCAGCGTCTGAAGGACGCCGAGGCGCACGGCGAGGGCCACTGAGGCACGCACGGGAGAGGGGCCGCGCTGGATCAGCGCGGCCCCTCTTCTCGTTCTCGCGTCCCTAGACGGCCACGGACTCCGCGTCGGCGACGCGCTCCAGGCCCGACCTGTTCGACAGCGGCTTCTCGCGCAGGAACCACACGAGCACGAACGCCGCCACCATCACGATCCCGCCGGTCATGAAGACCGTGTCGATCGCACCGGAGAAGCCGTCGAGGAACGGCCGCGCCAGCACCGGGTCGAGGTTGTTCAGGAACTCGGTGTTGTTGATGTCCACACCGGACCCGCCTGCGTTCTGCAGCGACTTCGCGAACTCCGGGTTGTGCGCCAGCGCCGACTTGAACGCCTCGGTCTGCATCGCCGACCGCAGTCCGGACGCGATCTTGTCGCCGACCGTGCTGAACAGGATCGACAGGAACACCGCGGTGCCGACGGTGCCGCCGATCTGGCGGAAGAACGTCGCGGAGGCCGTCGCCACGCCCATGTCACGCGGCTCGGCGTCGTTCTGGATCGCCAGCAGCAGCGTCTGCATGCACTGGCCCAGGCCCGCGCCCATGATGAACATGTAGACCATCACGAGCCAGTTCGGCGTGTCGGTGCCGATGGTGCTGAACAGGAACAGCGCGATCGACATCAGGCCGGCACCGATGATCGGGAAGATCTTGTAGCGCCCGGTCTTCGAGGTGATCCGGCCGGCCGTCGCGGTGGCCGACATGATGCCGAACGTCATCGGCAGCAGCATCAGACCGGACATGGTCGGCGAGACGCCCTTCACGATCTGCAGGTACAGCGGGATGGAGACCATGCCGCCGAACATGCCGACGCCGAGCACGAAGTTGATCGTGTTGCCCAGCGCGAACGTGTGGTTGCGGAACATCCGGATCGGCAGCAGCGCCTCGTCGCCCATGCGGTTCTCGACCCACACGAACGCCAGCAGGCCCAGGACGCCGACCACGTACATGGTGATCGCCGTGGCGGACGCCCAGCCCCACTCGCGGCCCTGTTCGGCCACGATCAGCAGCGGCACCAGGCCGACGGTCAGCGCGGCCGCGCCACCGAAGTCGATGCGGTGGTCGACGCGCTTGTGCGGGATGTTCAGCACGCGGCCGACGACGAACAGCGCGAGCAGCGCGATCGGCACGTTCACGAGGAACACCCAGCGCCACCCGGTGACGCCGATGAAGGTGTCGAGACCGGCGAACACGCCGCCGATGACCGGGCCGAGCACGCTGGCCGACCCGAACACGGCCATGAAGTACGCCGAGTACCTGTTGCGCTCCCGCGGCGAGATGATGTCCGCCATGATCGCGAACGCGAGCGACATCAGACCGCCGGCGCCGAGGCCCTGCACGGCGCGGAACGCGGCCAGCTCGTACATCGAAGTCGCGATGCCCGACAGCAGCGAGCCGACGAGGAACAGCGAGATCGCCGCGAGGTACATCGGCTTGCGCCCGTAGATGTCGGACAGCTTGCCGTACAACGGGGTCGTGATGGTCGCGGTGATCAGGTAGGCGGTGGTCGCCCACGCCTGCAGCGTCTGCCCGTGCAGCTGGTCCGCGATGGTCTTCATGGCGCTGGAGACGATCATCTGGTCCAGCGCCGCGAGGAACATGCCCAGCAGCAGACCGGACAGGATCGTCATGATCTGGCGATGCGTCAGGGAAACCCCTGGCGTGGGTGTCGCATCGGTTGTCGTTGACATTACTGGTCTTCCCCTCCTGCGCGGGTCCCCGTCCCGCGTTCGGTCATAAGCGCCGGAATCGTGCGCTCGTAGTCGTGGACGAAGCGTTCGAACAGGTCCGCGAAGCCCTTGAAGTCCTCGTCGGCCCAGTCCGCGAACACCTGCTCGAGCGCCTCGTTGCGCATCCGGCGTCGCTTCAAGATCAGCTCGCGGCCCGCTCCGGTGACCGCGAGAACACTGGCCCGGCCGTCAGCCGGGTCAGCACGCCTCTCGACGAGCCCGTCCTTGACCAGCCCGGCGACCTGCCTGCTGACCGTGGACGGGTCGGAGAGCACCGCCTCCGCGAGCGCGCTCGAACGGCACTCACCGAGACCGGAGAGCGTCGCGAGGAGCACGAAGGCGGACTTGTCCATCCCCTGCTTCGCCATCTGGTGGGAGACCTGGGCGTGCATCTTGTTCAGCCGCACCATCGCCATGCCGACGCGGTCCGCGAGCTCGTGCTCGGGATCGACGCCGACACCGGTGACGCCGTTGACGCACCCGCCCGGATCTGACATCGCCCACCTCGTTGCTTGTATCACCCAACTAGTTGCTCGCTACAAGCATCCATCTCGGTACGCCGATGTGCAAGCGAGTTTCGAGTCACACCCCAGGAAAGTGTGGTATGTCCGGTTACTGGCGGGTAGCCGAGTGGGTTACTCGCGAGTAGCATCCGTGCTCATGAGCCAAGACGTCTCGTTCATCGCCGACGCCATGAAGCAGGCCGTGCCGTACGTGAAGACCACCGGCATCGACTTCGACGAGGTCTCCGCCACGCGCGTCGTCGCGTCGCTGCCCGACGACGAGACGCTGCGCAACCACGTCGGCGGCCCGCACGCCGCGATGATGTTCGGCCTCGGTGAGACGGCCTCCGGTGCCGTCGTCATGGCCGCGTTCGCCCAGCACATGGCCAAGGCGACGCCGCTGGTCGCCCGCGCGGACATCGCGTACAGGAAGCTCGCGATGGGCCCGCTCAAGGCCGAGGCGGTGCTCGGCCGCTCCGCCGACGAGGTGCTCGCGGAGCTCGACGGCGGCACCCGCCCGGAGTTCCCGGTGACCGTCACGATCACCAACGCCGAGGGCGTCACGACCGGCGAGATGGTCGTCGTCTGGACGCTCAAGCCGGTCCGCACAAGCTGACCTGCGCGGTTCCAGGTCTCGAAACGGTCTCCGCGTGAACCGATCGCGGCGGAATACGTAACCTTGGCCACACTCCGGGCCGGGTGCATATTCGCCCCCATGTCGGGGTGGAGAACTGCGGGCGGAGTGCTGCTTGCCGCCCTGTGCGCGGGGTGCACGGGCAACGCGCAGCACGCGCGTCCGGTTCCGGTGGCGGTGCCGGTCGACGTGCCGGTCACCACCACGGCGTCGGTCCCGCCGGCCAAGCTGGAGCTCACGGTCCAGACCGTGGTCAACGGGCACGCGGTGACGTTGTCCGACGGCAGGACCGTCGAGGTCGGCGGTCTCGCCTCGCCCGGCGCGTGCTGGGCGAGGGCGGCGAGCGACTTCGCCGCGCGCATGCTGCTGGATCAGCAGGTGCGCTTCGACCCCGAGTCGCGTGCGCTGACCCTCTCCGACGGCACCGACTACGCCCTGCTCGCGCTGGGCAACGGCGCCGGCCGCGCGACGGCGTCCGCGACGGCGGCGATGAAGGAGGCCGAGGCGGCGGCCGTGAAGGGCACGCTCGGGTTCTGGGGCCCGCCGTGCAACGGCAGGGACGTCACCGAGACGCCCGCGCCACCGCCTCCTCCCCCACCGCCGCCACCGCCCGCGCCGGCTCCCGGGCCGACGACGACAACGCCCAAGCCGAAGCCGGTGTTCTTCGCCTCCTGCGAGGACGCCTGGCGGGCCGGTGCCGCGCCGATCCCCTGGGGTCAGCCCGGCTACCGGGTCGAGCTCGACGGCAACCGCAACGGCATCGCCTGCGAAGCACCGCGCCGATAACGCGCACCGCGGCCCACGGCCAATAACCTCGCCGGTATGAAGCTGGACTGGAGCGCTGTCGACTACACCCCCGGCGACGCGGGGACGATCGCGAAGCGGGCGGAGGACCGCGGTTACGACGGGTTCTGGCTCGCCGAGACCAAGCACGACCCGTTCCTCGCGCTCGCCGGCGCGGCCGCGGCCACCGAGCGGGTCGAGCTGGGCACGGCCATCGCGGTGGCGTTCGCGCGCAACCCGATGACCGTCGCGACCACGGCGAACGACCTGCGGCTGCTGTCGGGCGGCCGGTTCAACCTCGGTCTGGGCTCGCAGGTCGAGGCGCACATCACGAAGCGCTTCTCCATGCCGTGGAGCAGGCCCGCCGCGCGCATGCGGGAGTTCGTGCTGGCGCTGCGGGCGATCTGGCACGCGTGGGAGACCGGCGAGCGGCTGGCGTTCCGCGGCGAGTTCTACACGCACGCGCTGATGACGCCGTTCTTCAACCCCGGTCCGAACCCGCACGGCACCGCGCCGATCTACCTGGCGGGCGTGGGCGAGCGGATGACGGAGGTGGCCGGCGAGGTCGCCGACGGCTTCCTGTGCCACAACTTCACGACGCCGCGCTACCTGCGCGAGGTGACGCTGCCCGCTCTCGAACGCGGCCGCGCCAAGGCCGGGAAGTCGTTGGAGGGCTTCGAGATCAGCGGCCCGGTGTTCGCCGCGACCACCGACGAGGAGATCGCCGACGTCAAGCGGCAGATCGCGTTCTACGGGTCGACGCCCGCGTATAGGGCGGTGCTGGACCTGCACGGCTGGGGCGAGCTGCACGAGGAGCTGCACCGGATGTCGCGGCGGCAGCAGTGGGCGGAGATGAGCGCGTTGGTCACGGACGACGTGCTGGCGGAGTTCGCCGTCGTGGGGTCGTCCGCGGAGGGCGTCGCGGCCGCGCTGCTGGACCGCTACGGCGACGTCGTCACCCGGCTGTCCCCGTCGGGGGACGTGCTCAGCGCCCTGAGGAGTGGCTGAGGCCCTGGCGCGCCAGCTCGGCGTGGAACGCGGTGAGCCCGGCGCGCACCCTGGCCACGCCCTGCTTGCGGATCCACCTGCGCCTGCCCACGTTCGCGGCGTTCAGGGCGAACGGCAAGGCGAGCACGGTCAGGACGAGCATCATGGTCATCTTGTCTCCCTGGAGGTTGTGAACGAGCAACGACCAATCGAGACATCGCTTACGGCACCGGTCCCAAAGCCACCCGGCTGGAGCAAAGTCACCGACAGCACGACCGTTCTTGACTAATTTTGTTTTCGGTGCGACCGTGGGTGCATGTTCGATGTGGCGGTGATCGAGGACCCGTCCGCGGCCGAGGTGTCGCTGGACCCCGTGCGGGCGCGGCTGCTCGCGGAGCTGGCAGAACCCGGATCGGCGACCATGCTCGCCGCGAAGGTGGGTCTGCCCAGGCAGAAGGTGAACTACCACCTGCGCACGCTGGAGCAGCACGGCCTGGTGGAGCTGGTCGAGGAACGGCGCAAGGGCAACGTCAACGAACGCCTGCTGCAGGCGACCGCGGCGTCCTACGTCATCTCCCCGACCGCGCTCGCGGCCGTGCAGCCCGACCCAGCTCGCTCACCCGACCGGTTGTCCGCGCGGTGGCTGCTCGCCGTCGCGGCCAGGCTGGTGCGCGACGTCGGAACCCTGCTCACCGGGGCGACGAAGGCGAAGAAGCGGCTCGCCACGTTCGCGCTCGACGGCGAGGTCCGGTTCGCCACGGCGGCCGACCGGGCGGCGTTCGCGGAGGAGCTCGCGGGCTGCGTGGCGCACCTGGTCGCCAAGTACCACGACGAGCAGGCAGAAGAGGGCCGTCCACACCGGATCGTGGTCGCCCTGCACCCGAGCGTCAGCGCCAAGGAGGAGGAGTCGTGACCCGCGAGTTCGAGATCAGCAAGGAAGTCGAGGTCGGGGGAACCCCCGAGCAGGTCTGGGACGCCATCGCGACCGGACCCGGCATCGACTCGTGGTTCATGGGCCCGCACACCGTCGACGGGCGCCTCGGCGGCCGCATGTCGCTCGACCTGGGCTTCTTCCAGGAGAGCTCGACGATCACGGCCTGGGAGCCGGGCAAGCACCTCGCCTACTCCAGCGACAAGGGCGAGGACGGCACGTTCCACGCGATGGAGTTCCTGGTCGAGGGCCGTGAGCAGGGCTCGACCGTGCTGCGGTTCGTGCACAGCGGCATCCTCGGCGACGGCTGGGGCGACGAGTTCGTGGACCAGCAGTCGAAGGGCTGGGACATGTACCTGTTCACGCTGGCCCAGTACGTGCGGCACTTCGCGGGCCGGCCCGGCACGTACGTGTTCGCGCAGTGGCCGCCGCAGCCGGAGGGCGCCGACAACTGGCCGGTGCTGATGCGCGCGCTCGGCATCCCGGAGAACGCGGAGGTCGGCGACGAGGTTTCCCTCGAACCGTTCGGCGTGCACGGCGTCGTGGACTACGTGGTGCGCCACGACGCGCACAGGTTCCTCGGCGTGCGCGGGCAGGACGGCCTCTACCGCTTCCACGGCACCAACGCGGTCGGCCACCACCTGTTCGGCGATGCGACCGGCCAGGCGGAGAAGTGGCAGGCGTTCCTGGCTCAGACCCCGGGCGGGCAGAGCTCGTAGACGTAGTCGCCGTGCCCGTACGGCACGACGTTCCGGTCGCGGCGGATGACGGAGACCCGTCCGCCGCGATCGGCGCAGGCCTTCCGGAACCCGTCGTCGGTGTACTCGATCTGGATGAAGTTGTCGCCGAACGCCTCGGCGTAGCGCCCGCACTCGTCGTTGACCTGGCACTCCTCGGTGATCGCGAAGTCGAAGCCGATCTCCTGCCTGCCCGCGGTCCCCAGCTCGGCGGTGTTCTTCTGCGCCACCGCGAGCCCCTGCTCGTGCGCGTACCGCACGAAGCCCTTCATGAACTCCTTGGTGGCGCCGAGGTCGAACGCCCCGTCCGAGCGCGTGTACGAGTCGAGGTTGTCCGGCTCGATCCCCTTGAACAGCGACTGCTTGCAGCCCTTGATCCACTTCTTCTGGATCTCCAGGATGCGGGCGCGCTTGTCCTCGGTGGAGATGTCGAGGATGCCCTCGGACCACTCCGCGTCGATGGCGGGCTGACCGTCCTGCTTCTTGACGAGCAGGTCGGCGTGGTGCTGCCGCCACCACCCCAGCCCGCCCTCCATGCCCTCTGGCTGCGTCTGCAAGGCGTTGAGGTAGCAGATGTTGTAGCGCCGCCCGTCCGGCGTCTTGCTGCGGTCCCGCACGACGATCTTCACCGGCACGTCCGGCTGGTAGGCGCCGCCGATCTGGTAGTCGAACACGGCACCCACCGGGGGCAGCTCGCGCGGCGGCAGCTCCGGCTCGCTCGAGCACGAGGTGACGAGCAGGAGCAGGGCGGCGGCCGCCACGGCGGTTCTCATGCCTGCCGTTCTACCCACTTCCGCACAACTTCGTCGAGCAGCCCGGGCGTCGTCGCGACCCATTCGTCCCCGGGATTTAGGCCGATGGGCCGCCATGACCGCCACGCGCGGCGGGTATGCCCACCCCATGCGGTGGATCTTGCTCATCTTCCTGCTCACCGGGTGTGCAGCGCTCCCCACCTCGGCTCAGGTCGACCGAGTGCCCGAGGGCACGCTCGACGCCGCCACGGCCCGCACCTCGCTCGCCTCGCTGCCGGCGGGCGCACCGGGAACGCTGCGCGGCTACGACCGCGACTGCCCCGGCGCCTGCGTGTTCGGCCGGCCCTGGTCCGACGTGGACGGCGACGGCTGCGACCAGCGCAGCCAGGTCCTCGCCCGCGACCTGACCGCCGTGGAACGCAAACCGGGCCGCTGCGGCGTGCAGTCCGGCACTCTGGACGACCCCTACACCGGCTCGCAGGTGACCAAGGTGTCCTCGATCCAGATCGACCACGTGGTGCCGCTCGCCGAGATGTGGCGCAGCGGAGCAGCGGCCTGGCCCGCGGAGAAGCGCGTGGCGGCGGCGAACGACCTGCGCAACCTCGTGGCGACCTCGGGCAAGGTCAACCAGTCGAAGAGCGACAAGACGCCCGACGAGTGGATGCCGCCCAACGCGGCCTACGCGTGCTCGTACGGGCGGATCTACGTGACGGTGAAGACCGCCTACGCCCTGACGGTGGCACCGGCGGAGCGATCGGCGTTGGAGAAGGCGCTGGCGACCTGCGGTTAAGGTGCCGCCCGTGGACCTGACCCGCGGGCACCCGTTCCGCATCCCGCTCACCGCGGGCCTGCAGGCGGCGACCGAGGCGGCGTCCGCGTTGCGCGCCGTGCTGCCACCGGACGTCGCGGTGATCGGCGGGCAACGCCAACTCCTGGTGCTGCGGCTCATCTCCGACGACGAGCTCACCCTGCTGCGGCCGGCCGTGGAGGCGTTGATCGCCGACTTCCGCGCCACCACACGGGCTTTGGTCGTGGCGCTGGCCTCCGACGCCGTGGACGAGGCGTGGTCGGTGCACGAGCACGGCGAGCACTGCCGGTTCGAGAACCTGGTGACCGGGGTGGTCGTGGAGGCCTTTGTGGACCGTCCGGACGACCTCGACCCGTACTTCCTGCTGGAGTTCGCCCGGACGGAACACCGGCACCGGGCCGTGGCGGAGGCGTGCGTGGAGGGGTTTCACGACATGTGCCGGGTGCTGGACGTGCTGGGATAGGCACTGGAACAGCAGAAGGGCCAGGTCAGCGAACTGACCTGGCCCTTCCGTCTCACCGAGCCGCCTATCGGAATCGAACCGATGACCTGCTCATTACGAGTGAGCCGCTCTGGCCGACTGAGCTAAGGCGGCGAGACGCGATAACTATAGCTGACCCGTGGACCCGTCACTCACGGGGGTCGGCATCGTTGAACTGACCGTGACCGAGGTCACCGTCTCCTAGTCCGCGTCGAGGAGTGGTTCATGCGTCGCTCGTTCTCCGTGCCGCTGGCCGGTCTGCTGCTGGCACTCGCCGCAGGGCCGGCACTCGCCCAGCCGCCGACCACACCGGTGCCGGGGCCGAGGGACCCGAACCAGCCGCCGGCGTCGTCGCCGAACGGGCCGCAGCCGTTGGCGCACGCGGTCGGTGACGCGGGCACGGGGCTCGCGGTGGTGCGGCTCGGGCCGCAGGGCGTTCCGACGAGCACGATCCTGCCGGGGTTCGGTGAGCAGCTGCCGAAGCAGTCGGTGACCGAGCTCGGGCTGGGGCTGTCGAGCGCGCAGGTCAACACCGAGGCGTTCCTGGCGACGGAACGCGTGGTCACGCAGGCCAACCCGTTCGGGTTCGCGGTGGCCGGTCGGGCGCCGCAGACGCCGGGAACGCTGGTGCAGACGGCGATTCCGGACAACCCGCAGCCCACGAAGGGCGGCCTGCCGATCCCGGAGACGCCGCTCGCGAAGCTGAGCGTGCTCAACGGCAGCGTGCAGGCGCGGTGGGACGAGGAGGTCGGGCCGTGCATCAGCCCGCTCGCCACGGCCACGACGTCGCTGGCCGGGTTGCAGGTGCTGAGCGCGCTGCCCGCCGAGGTGCCGCTGGCGCCCAAGACCGGGCTGGTGAGCATCCCGGACACGTTCGAGGCGAGCTCCGCCGTCCGGCTCGTCGACCTGCCGGGCAGCAAGAACAAGGCCGTCGCGTCCACGTCGACGATGCGGGCGGTCAGCATCGAGCTCGCCGGCGGTCTGAAGATCGACGTGGTCACCCCGCCGACGCTCACCGCCACCGCGACCGGCGACGAGAAGACCTCGACGATCAGCTACACCGCGCCGGTGCTCAAGGTCAGCCAGAACGGCAAGGACCTCGGCACCCTCGACGCCGCCCACCCGGTGCTGGACGTGCCGCTGCTGCTCGACCTGGTCGTGGTGAAGCTGCAGATCGCGGGCCTGACCGAGAAGAAGGCCGCCTTCTCCGGCAACGGCTTCACCGGCTACCAGCTCGGCGCGACCGCGCGGATGCTCGACGTGCAGCTCCTGCCGACGGACAAGCTGAAGCTCCCGAACCTGCCCACCGCGCTCGCGCAGATCTCGCTCGGCGAGCAGATCGTCCGCGCCGCGGCACCGCAGGGCGGCGTGGTGTGCGGAACGTCACAGCCGCCGCAGACGAACGCTCCGCAGGAGCCGGGTGGTGCGGCGGCGCCGCCCAAGAAGGCACCGCCGCTCGCCTACACCAACGCCGCGTACCAGTCGGTTCCGCTGTTCTGGACCGGGGCCGGGTTGTTGCTCGTCGGGGTCGTGGTGGTGGCGGCGCTCCCGGTCCGACGCCGGCCGCGTCGTGTTCCGAACTGACGCTGGCGTGGCGGAGTCGGGTGCACCTGCTGGGGCGGGCCAGCGGCACCCCAGAACCGCGCGTCAGCCGCGGTGCAGCGTGGTGACCATCGCCTCGATCGCGATGCGCGGCTTCACGTTCACCTCGATCGCCTCCCGGCAGGACAGCACGGCCTCCAGGCGGCGCAGGATCGACTCCTGCGACCACTGGGCGGCGGCGGTGCGCGAGTCGGTGGCGCGGTCGGGATGCATCAGGGACGCCTCGGAGCCGGTTTTGGTGACCAGGGCGTCGCGGTAGAAGCCGGCGAGGTCGACCAGGGCGAGGTCGAGGGAGTCGCGCTGGGTGCGGGTGGCGCGGGACTTCTGGCGCTTTTCGAGGTCCTTCAACGCGCCCTTCGCGCCGCGGGTGGCGGCTGCGGTGCCCTTGCCGGTGCCGCCGGCGCCCATGGCGGTTTCCAGGGCGGTGCGTTCGGCCTCGTTGCGGGCCTCGTTGGCGGTGGTGGCGTCTTCCTCGGCCGCCTTGATGAGCTCGTCGGCGCAGGTGAAGACGTCGGCGGGTTTGCGCAGGGCCAAGGGGATGCGCAGGACGGCCTCGCGGCGTTCGCGGGCTTCGGGGTCGACGGCCAGGCGGCGGGCGCGGCCCACGTGGCCGCCGCACACGGAGGCGGCCCAGGAGGCCATCTCAGGGGACACGCCGTCGATGACTTCCAGTGCTGAGGCGATGGCCGGGGGGCGGGGGGAGCCGAGGGGGACGAGGCGGCAGCGCGAGCGGATGGTGATCGAGACGTCCTCCGGGTGGTCGGAGGGGGCGCAGAGCAGGAAGACGGTGCGCTCCGGGGGTTCCTCGACGGCCTTCAGCAGCGCGTTCGCCGCGCCCTCGGTGAGGCGGTCGGCGTCCTCGATGATGACGACCTGCCAACGGCCGGACGTGGGGCGACGGGCGGAGATCTGCACGAGGGAACGCATCTCGGCCACGGAGATCGAGAGGCCTTCGGTGATGACGACGCGCACGTCGGCATGGGTGCCGTGCAGGGTCGTGCGGCAGCCGGTGCACTCACCGCAGCCTGGACGGTCATCGGTGACAACGCACTGCAACGCGCCAGCGAACGCACGGGCCGTGGACGAACGGCCGGAGCCGGGTGGGCCGGTGAAGAGCCAGGCGTGGGTCATCACGCCGGGTGCCGGGGTGCCGCCGGCGACGATCGTGGCGGCTGCCTCGGCCGCCGCGGACAGGCTTGCCACCGCGTCGGGTTGGCCGACCACCTCGTCCCACACGCTCATGGGTGCAGTCTCCCAGCGGCCGGGCCGGTCACGACGTCGGGGCGGGGGCTTCCGCGGGCACCTTCTTGCGGGACGCGAGCAGCGGGAGCACGGCGGTGTGGACGCGGTGCGCGGTCGTGTCGGCGTCACCGTCGGTCTCGACCACCAGGTAGCGGTCGGGGTTCGCGGCGGCCATCTCGCTGAGCAGGCGCTGGACCCGCCAGTGCTGTTCCAGGCCGATCGCCTTGCCGTCGGACACCGGGCGGTCGAGCAGGATCGTCAGGTCCGGGCGCAGGCGGCCGGTGGCCCACTCGACCAGGCCTTCGAGCTCCTGGTGCTCCAGGGTGCCGGTCGCGCTGAAGTGCGCCAGGGGCGAGTCGACGTAGCGCTCCATCACGACGATGGACCCCTCGTCCAGCGCGGGACGCACCTGCCGTTCGACGACGTCGGCGCGCACGGCGGCGGCGACGAGGGCTTGCGCGCGCACGCCGGCCAGCTCGGCGGACGACAGCATCGTGCGCAGACGGCGTTCGTCGTGTTCGGGGTCGGCGGCAAGCAGTACCTCGAACCCCTCGACGCGAAGAGCGGCCGCGAGCCGACGGGCCTGCACGGATGTGTCTTGACGCGTGTCGCCCTCGACGGCGATCAGCAGGCCCTTGGTGCGCGAGCGTCCGCGGATGGCGGCGAACAACGACGACAGCACGCGCTCTTCGCGACGGTCGTCCATCTGCCGGTAGGCGACGAGACCGAGCACGATCGCGATGACCGCGCCACCGAGCATCACCGGACGGGTCGCGTCGACCTCCATCGGGTGGCCGAAGATGCTGACCGTGCGCTTCTGCAGCACCGCGACCAGCAGCGGAGCACCGGCCGACGCACCGAACAGCACGACCTTGAGCAACGACTGGATCAACGCCACCGTGCGGCCGCGCATCTCGTCCTCGACCTGCGAGCCCACGATCGTGAGACCGGTCAGGAACGCCACGCCGGCGCACAGGCCGACCAGCGACACCATCAGCAGCGCCAGCCACAGGCTCGGGGCCAGCGCGACCAGCGTCAACGTGACGCCCGCGCCGACGATCGTCACGCCGAACAGCCGGTTGTAGGCGAGCCTGCGCGCGAACCGGGGTGCCGTCGCCATGCCGACCGCGAGCCCGAGGAACACGGCCATGAACAGCAGGCCGAACGTCGACGCGCCACCGAGGAGCGAGGTCGCGTAGAGCTTCGCCGTCGCGATCACGACACCGGCCGCGGCGAACGCGCCGATCATGCCGATCACCAGGCCGCGGACCAGCGGCGTCGCGGCGGCGAACCTGACCCCCTCGCGGAACATCGCGACGAAGCCCGGCTTGTCGGCGTCGACCTCCTTCTTCTGCCGCGCGGCCCGGCCGGACAGCTCCGGCAGCCGGGTGGCGATCAGGACGGCGGAGGTGAAGTACAGCAGGCCGTTGATGATCACGGCGATGGTCGCGATGCGGAACTCGAGGTCGCCGCCCTGCAGGTTCAGGTACGCCGGCACGCCCGCGATCAGCGAGTACAGGCCGAACCCGCTGATGGTCGAGATGCCGTAGGTCATCACGAGGCCGAGCTGGTTGGCCGACTCGACCTGGTCGGGCCGGCGCAGCAGGTTCGGCACTGCCGACTCCTTGGCCGGAATCCACAGCATCGCGCAGCAGCCGACCAGGAAGTTCGCCACGAACAGCCAGATCGGCGACCCGATCAGCGCGATCGAGATGAACAGCGACCCGCGCAGGACGTCGCAGACGACCATGACCTTGCGGCGGTCGAAGCGGTCGGCGAGCACCCCGCCGACGGGGGCGAACAGGATGCCGGGCAGCAGCTGGGTCAGCACGACCAGCGACAGCGCGAACGACTGCCACTGGTAGCTGTTCAGCATCTCGGAGACCAGACCGGTCAACGCGAGCAGTGACAGCCAGTCACCGACGCTGCACAGGTAGGTGACGAGCCAGAGCCGGCGGAACGGCCGGATCGCGAGCACCGACCGCAGCCGGTGGACCGTGGACACGCTGGACTGGGCGGACCCGGCCGGGTCTGCCTGCGTCGCTGGTGTGTCCGCGTCCTGAATCTCAGTCACCTCTGCTCGCCCGTGCGGGTGCGATCAGGGTAACCGGATGTAGTGGGTGACGACGCCGGACTCTCGGCGTCGAAAGGTCACTATCCGCTGAAGATCGCGCCGAGGACGCTCACGAGCACCAGCACGAAGAAGCCGAGGACGACGATGCAGCCGACCACGGTAGCGGCGGTGTTGGGCTTCTGCACGGGCTGCTGCGCCTGTGCGGCAGGCACTTGCGGCCACTGCGCGGCCTGCTGCCCCGGTCGTGGCCGGCGGCTCTGCGGGCGCCGCCGCTCCTGTTCCAGCTGGGCCTGGACGGCCTGCCGCACCTGCTCGGTGGGATCGGGAGGTGTCGGCACCGCCACACGTGACGAGAACGACGCGGTCCGCAGCGAGGACCACTGGGGTGCCACCCACGTGTCGGCCGTCACCAGCCCGGCGAGCGGGTCGGGGAACAGCGGGGGTGGCGGCGGGGCCTGCGTCCCGTCCGGACCGAAGTCAGAGCTCGGCACCCGCCACCCCCGTCACGTCAGCTCTTCGTCTTCGCCGGGGCCTTCTTGGCCGCCGGCTTCTTCGCCGCCGTCGTCGCCTTCTTGGCCGGTGCCTTCTTCTTCACCGGGCCCTTGGCGCGCTTCTCGGCCAGCAGCTCGGCCGCGCGCTCGTCGGTGATCGACTCGACGCTGTCGGTCTTGCGCAGCGACGCGTTCGCCTCGCCGTCGGTGACGTACGGGCCGAAGCGGCCCTCCTTGATCACCATCGGCTTGCCGGACACCGGGTCGTTGCCCAGCTCCCGCAACGGCGGCGCGGCGGCGGCCCGGCCGCGCTTCTTCGGCTCGGCGTAGATCTTCAGGGCCTCGTCGAGCGTGACCGTGAAGATCTGCGACTCGTCGGCCAGCGACCGCGAGTCGGTGCCCTTCTTGAGGTACGGGCCGTAGCGGCCGTTCTGCGCGGTGATCTCGGCGCCCGTCTCCGGGTCCTTGCCGACCACCCGCGGCAGCGACAGCAGCTTCAGCGCGTCGTCGATCGTGATCGTGTCCAGCGACATCGACTTGAACAACGAGCCGGTGCGCGGCTTCGGCAGCTTCGACTTCGGCGTGCTCTCCTCCGGCTCGGGCAGCACCTCGGTCACGTACGGGCCGAAGCGGCCCTCCTTGGCCACGATCTCGTTGCCCGAGACCGGGTCGGTGCCCAGCGAGCGGCCCTCCTGCGGCGTCGAGAACAGCTTCTCGGCGATCTCCGCGGTGAGCTCGTCCGGCGGCAGGTCGTCTGGCAGGTTCGCGCGCTGCGCGGCACCGTCGACCTCGCGCTCCAGGTACGGCCCGAACCGGCCGACGCGGACCACGACCGTGCGGCCCTCGGAGTCGCTGAACAGCGGGATCGAGTTGACCTCGCGCGGGTCGATGTCCTCGACGCCCGTGCCGACCAGCTTCTTCAGGCCACCGGAGCGGCCGATCGAGCCGTCGGGGCCGACGCTGCCGCCGAAGTAGAACCCGGACAGCCACGTCGTGCGCTGCTGGCGACCGGCGGCGATGCCGTCGAGCTCGTCCTCCAGCGCGGCGGTGAAGTCGTAGTCGACCAGGCGGCCGAAGTGCACCTCCAGCAGCCCGACCACGGCGAACGCCACCCAGGACGGGACCAGCGCCGCGCCCTTCTTCCACACGTAGCCGCGGTCCTGGACCGTGCTGATGATCGACGAGTAGGTGGAGGGGCGGCCGATGCCGAGCTCCTCCATCGTCTTGATCAGCGACGGTTCGGTGTAGCGCGACGGCGGTGAGGTCGTGTGGCCGTCCGGGGACAGCTCGGCGATCGTCAGCGCCTGGTCCTTGGCGAGCAGCGGCAGCCGCGACTCGGCGTCGTCGGACTCGCCACCGGCCTCGGCGTCGACGGTCTCGACGTAGGCCTTGAGGAAGCCGGCGAACGTGATCGTGCGACCGGAGGCGGCGAAGGTGACCTCCTGGCCGGTCGCCGCCTTGCCGACGATCCGCACGCTGGTCGTGTTGCCGCGCGCGTCGGCCATCTGGGAGGCGATCGTGCGCTGCCAGATCATCTCGTAGAGCTTGAACTCGTCGGAGTCCAGCTCGGAGGCCACCTGGCCGGGCGTGCGGAACACCTCACCGGCGGGCCGGATCGCCTCGTGGGCCTCCTGCGCGTTCTTGACCTTGCGGGTGTACTGGCGCGGCTTGTCGGCGACGTACTGCGCGCCGTACAGGTCCGTGGCCTGCGTGCGGGCCGCGTTGATCGCGGTCTCCGACAGCGTCGTGCTGTCGGTGCGCATGTAGGTGATGTAGCCGTTCTCGTACAGCTTCTGCGCGGTGCGCATCGTGCGGTCGGCGGAGAACCGCAGCTTGCGGCCCGCCTCCTGCTGCAGCGTCGAGGTCATGAACGGCGCGTACGGCTTGCGCGTGTACGGCTTCTCCTCGACCGAGGCGACCCGGACGGGGGCCTGCTCCAGGCCGGCGGCGATGGCACGGGCCTGCGCCTCGTCCAGCACGACCACGTCGGCCTTGCCGGTGAGCTTGCCGTCGGAGCCGAAGTCGCGGCCGGTCGCGAGGCGGGTGCCGTCGAGCGCCACCATGCGGGCGCCGAACTGACGCGGCGTGGCGTCGGCACCGGCGTCCATGACCGCCGAGATGTCCCAGTAGCCGGCGGAGACGAACTTCATCCGTTCGCGTTCGCGCTCCACGACCAGGCGCGTCGCCACCGACTGCACGCGGCCAGCCGAGAGCTTCGGCATGACCTTCTTCCACAGCACGGGGCTGACCTCGTAGCCGTAGAGGCGGTCGAGGATGCGGCGGGTCTCCTGCGCGTCGACCAGGTCCTGGTCCAGGTCGCGGGGGTTCGCGGCGGCGGCCTGGATCGCGGACTCGGTGATCTCGTGGAACACCATCCTGCGCACCGGGACCTTGGGCTTCAGGGTCTCCAGCAGGTGCCACGCGATGGCCTCGCCCTCGCGGTCACCGTCTGTCGCGAGGTAGAGCTCGTCGACTTCCTTCAGGGCTTCCCTGAGCTCGGTGACCAGCGACTTCTTGTCGGCGGACACCACGTAGAGCGGCTCGAAGTCGTGGTCGACGTCCACGCCGAGCCGGGCCCAGGCCTGGCCCTTGAACTTGGCGGGCACGTCGGCGGCACCGCGCGGCAAGTCCCGGATGTGTCCCCTGGAGGACTCCACGACGAAGTTGGCGCCGAGGTAGGACGCGATCTTGCGCGCCTTCGTGGGCGACTCGACGATCACAAGTCGTCGGGTGCCACCCGCTCCTCCGCTGCTCTTTCTCGTCCGTGTCGATCCAGCCACGCCGTCCCGCTCTCTTCCAAACCCGTTCCCAGGCCCGCCAGTGTTGCCCAGCGCCGGCCGAAAAGCACACCATCCGTCATGTCTTCTGCGACGCCTGTTCGACGAGACAGAGTGACACAACCCCGCCGGACTGCCCCGCTCAGGCCGCCGGCCAAGTGCTCATCGCCACCCCGTGGGGAGGGCTTCCGACCAGCTCAGCGAGCCTTGCGAGCCGTCGGCGGCCGGTTACCCGCAGCGCCGGTGCCCCTACCAGGGTGCACGGAAGTCCGGACTGGAGCAGGGCATTTTGCAACGGTGCGTGTGTCTGGGGTGCGTTGGGGTCCAAACCGAGCAGGTAGGCCGACTCCGACCAGCTGCCGGCGGCCAGTGCCCAGACCCGGAGCACCGCCCCGTTCAGCTCGAAGCCGGCGGGCACCGTCTTCGCGGTCCCGTTCAGCCAGTGGGCGGCCAGCGGGGTGAGGTCGGTGCGGAACGGCGTGCGGACGAAGCGCGTGCCTTCGTCGTCGACGCACAGCTCGGAGGTGACGCCGCGCTCGTCGCAGGCCTGCTTGAGGGGCCGGTAGCGCCACTCGTCGCGCAGTTCGACGTACACGCGGGCCGCTGTGCCGCGTGCGAAGCTGACGGCCTGCCCCGGCCCGCAGAGGAAGCCGGCGAGGTCCGCCTTGGCCGGCGTGCGCGCCTCGGCCGAGAAGAAGGACAGCTGCCCCACCACGGCCCACAGAGTAGAACAGGCGTTCGACTGTGACCAGTGGCGCACGCGTGGCCACACCGGTTGGACTACTGCTTCGCCTTCAGCTCGGAGCACGGTCGCGACCGGCCGACGGCGGCCGCGTACTTGGGCGACCGCTCCAGCGCGTCGAACGTGGCCCGCAGCTGTTCGGGCGTGCTGACCTGCGACGTCCTCGCCAGCACCTGCTCGGCGTCGTCCCAGAACCCGGCGTCCGCGGCGAGCACGGTGATCGGGTCCTTCGCCGCCTCGTAGGACTTCGCGGACTCGGTGAAGTACCTGAGCGTGCCGTCGTGGACGTCCCGCAGTTCATCCGACGGTGAGCCGAGCTCGGTCAGCTCCCGCACCGCGTCGGTGAGGGCGGCGGCGTTCGCGGTGACGAGCTTGAGGTAGGCGGCCTTGACCGCGGCCGGGTCGGCGGGGTCCTGGGCCTGCAGCTCCTGCCCTGCCCTCAGACCGGGCAGGACACCGCCGCAGAACGCGTCGACCCACCGGCCCTGGGCGTCGGTGAGGGGCTTGTCCTCGTCCGAACCGCACGCCGTCAGCAGCGCCGCGGCGGCCAGCACCGCCGTGACCAGCCTGGTCCGGGTCACCGGGGTAGCTCCTCGCACTTGCCCGCCTTCTTCATCGGCTCGGCCAGCCCGCTGTCCTCGAAGCGCTTGCGCACGTCGGCGCCGGTGTTCTCGAACGCGGCGGCCTTGGTCATCAGTTCGGTGAACGCGGTGACCACCGCGGTCGCGTCGGACGAGGAGTCGATCTTCGACCTGGTGTCGGAGAGCACCGCCTTGAACTCCCCCGTGCTGTTCTCCACCGCCCCGACCAGCTCCTTCGCCTTCGGGTGCGGTCCGTCCTCCAGCGCCTTCAGGTCGTTCACCGACCGGTCGGCGGCGGTGATCTGGGTGGTCAGCCAGCCCGAGAGCCCGGCCTTGAGCTTCGCGGGGTCGCTCAGGTCGATGGACGGCTCCCCCGCCATGGCCTTCGTCGTGCCGCCGACGGCGCCGCAGACCTGGTCCAGCCACGCCACGACGTCGGCCTCGGTGGGCGCCGCGGGCGTGGACGTGGGGGTGCCGCCGGTGCAGGAGGCCAGGGCCAGGCTCGTGACGACGGCGAGGACTGCGCGTGCGGTGGAGCGGGTCATGGGCCGCAAGCTACTCCGGGCGGTGGTGCCGCACAGGTCGGGCTCAGCCCGTGGGGGCGGCGCCGAGCCGCTGCATCTCCTGGCACTTCTGCGCGCTCTGGGCGGCCTTCTGCAGCTCGGGAACGGCCTTGAGGTCCCTCAGCGGGTCGGCGAGCTCGGAGAGCTTGGAGATCGCCTCTCCCGCCGCCTGCAGGCCGCCGGTGGCGTCGTTGGCGTCCGCCTGCTCGATCTTCACCTTGGCGTCGGCGAACAGCGTGCCGAGCGCGGTGAAGGTCTCCGACATCTTCGTCACGGCCTCGTCACCGCCCGCGACGGGCGACGGCCCGACCTGCTTGAGGTCGGCGGCGGACTTGGTGAACGCGTCGGCGTGCTGGCCCATGTAGGCGGCCATCTCGGCCTTGAGCTTGGCGGGGTCGCCCGCGTCGAGCTTCGGCGCCGTCTTGTCGACCTTGGCGAACGCGGACGCCGCGCCGCAGACCTTGTCCATGTAGGTGACGGCGGCGGCGTCGGGCTGGCCGCTGGTCGGCGTGGACGTGCCGGAGTTGCCGCCGTTGGTGCACCCGGCCAGCGCGATGGCGGCAACTGCGGTAGTGGCGACGAGGCTGCGCCTCATGTCGTAACTCCTCGGTCGGGGTACGTCGGTGGACACCCGAACGTACCCCGACCGGCGGTGGAACTACGCGGCGCCGTTGCTGACGGCCTCCGCGGGCGAGTCGGCGATCGCCGTTCCGCGGCGCTTCGACACGATGATCGCGCCGATGATGATGACGGTGGCGACCACCGCGATCGCGATGCGCAGCGGCGCGGACGCGTCCGGGCCGATGGAGAACGTCACGACGGCGGGGGCGATCAGCACCGAGACCAGGTTCATGACCTTGATCAGCGGGTTGATGGCCGGGCCGGCGGTGTCCTTGAACGGGTCACCGACGGTGTCGCCGATGACGGTCGCGGCGTGGGCCTCGGAGCCCTTGCCGCCGTGGTTGCCGTCCTCGACCAGCTTCTTCGCGTTGTCCCACGCCCCACCGGAGTTGGCCAGGAACACCGCCATCAGCGTGCCGGTGGCGATGGCGCCGGCGAGGTAGCCGGCCAGCGGGCCGACGCCGAGGCCGAAGCCGACGGCGATCGGGGCGAGCACGGCCATCAGACCGGGGGTCGCGAGCTCGCGCAGCGAGTCCCTGGTGCAGATGTCGACGACGCGGCCGTACTCCGGCTTGACCGAGTAGTCCATGATGCCCGGGTTCTCGCGGAACTGGCGGCGCACCTCGAACACGATGGCACCGGCGGCGCGCGTCACGGCGTTGACCGCGAGGCCCGAGAACATGAACACGACGGCCGCGCCGATGGCGACGCCGACGAGGACGTTCGGGCTGAACACCACGTTGGTGAACGAGATGGGCAGCGAGCCGATCTCGTTGCCGATCTTCAGCACGGCCTGGTCGATCGCGTCCTTGTAGGAGCCGAACAGCGCCGTCGCGGCGAGCACGGCGGTCGCGATCGCGATGCCCTTGGTGATGGCCTTGGTCGTGTTGCCGACGGCGTCGAGCTCGGTGAGGATCTGCGCGCCCTCGCCGTGCACGTCACCGGACATCTCGGCGATGCCCTGCGCGTTGTCCGAGACCGGGCCGAAGGTGTCCATCGCGACGATGACGCCGACGGTGGTCAGCAGACCACAACCGGCCAGCGCGATCGCGAACAGCGCGACGACGACCGAACCGGACAGCAGGAACGCGCCGTAGACGGCGGCACCGATGACCAGCGCGGTGTAGACGGCCGACTCGAAACCGACCGAGATGCCGGACAGGATGACGGTGGCCGCACCGGTCAGCGAGGTCTTGCCGACCTCCTGCACCGGCTTGTGCTCGGTGCCGGTGTAGTAGCCGGTCAGCCAGAGGATGACGCCGGCCAGCACGATGCCGATGATCACCGCGACGGACGCGATCAGCGCCGGGTTCCCGCTGGTGCCCTTGATCGCGTCGGAGATGCCGTTGAGGTCGGCGAAGGAGCTCGGCAGGTACGTGAAGGCCGCGATCGTGCACAGCACCGCGGAGATGACCGCGGAGATGTAGAAGGAGCGGTTGATGGCCGAGAGGCCGTTCTCGCCCACCTTCGCCTTGGTCGTGTAGACGCCGATGACCGCGGTCAGCACGCCGATCGCCGGGACGATCAGCGGGAACAGCAGGCCCTGCACACCGAACGCGGCGGTGCCGAGGATCAGCGACGCGACCAGGGTGACGGCGTAGGACTCGAAGAGGTCCGCGGCCATGCCGGCGCAGTCACCGACGTTGTCGCCCACGTTGTCCGCGATGGTCGCGGCGTTGCGGGGGTCGTCCTCGGGGATGCCCTGCTCGACCTTGCCGACCAGGTCGGCGCCGACGTCGGCGGCCTTGGTGAAGATGCCGCCACCGACGCGCATGAACATCGCGAGCAGCGCGGCACCGAAACCGAAGCCCTCCAGGACCTTCGGGGCCTGACCGGCGTACACGAGCACGACGAGCGCCGCGCCGAAGAGGCCGAGGCCGACCGTGGTCATGCCGACCACGCCGCCGGTGCGGAACGCGATGCGCGTCGCCTTTTCACGACCGCCTTCTTCGTTCGCGGCGGCGGCGACACGCACGTTGGCGCGCGTGGACAACCACATGCCCAGGTAGCCGATGATCGCCGAGAACGCGGCACCGACGATGAAGAACAAAGATCGGCCGATTCGTTCGGCCAAATCATCTGCCGGTAGCGCGAACAGCAGCACGAACACGATCACGACAAAGATGCCGAGCGTGCGGAACTGCCGGTTGAGGTAGGCCGCTGCGCCCTCCTGAACCGCCCTGGCGATGTCCTGCATCTTGTCGGTGCCCTGGCCGGCGGCCAGCACCTCCTTGAGCAGCACGTACCCGACGGCGAGAGCAGCCAGGGCGACCACGGCGACCACGGCTACGACGCCGCGATCACCTCCGGAGAGCTCAAGGCCCTCCGCGAGGAATTGCCGGGACATCCGTCCTCCTGGTGAGTTGCCATGTGCAGCGCCAAGGCAGACCAGCCGCCCAGCGCGACGTGACGCATCCCTCATTGGATGCGATGAGCGGGGAGTCTAGGGGCTGGTTGCAACAAGGCAACGAACCGTCCCGAAGCGTGCACACACCGTTATCCGCGCTGGAAGTCGACCGCGACCCGGTCCGGACTGTCGGTGGTGTATGCGAAGCTCGGGTCGTGGTGGATCAGGGACGCCGGTTGCTGGACCGGGTGCTGGCGGGCACGCCCGCCGGGGAGTCGCCCCTCACGCACGCGCGCGATCTCCCGTTGCGGCGGGCTGATCACGTGCAATGGCCGTCGTGGGCGGCCTCGGCGGTGGTCGAGGCGTTCGCGGAGACGGGGGTGCGCGAGCCGTGGCGGCACCAGGTCGAGGCGGCCGAGCTGGCGTGGTCCGGGCGGCACGTGGTGCTCGCCACGGGCACCGCGTCGGGCAAGTCGCTCGCCTACCAACTGCCGGTGCTTTCCACTCTTTTGGCGGACACGAGGGCCACCGCGCTGTACCTGTCCCCCACCAAAGCCCTTGGCGCGGACCAGCTCCGCTCGCTCGACGAGCTGGGGATCAAGGGGGTGCGCGCGTCGGCCTACGACGGTGACACCCCGATGGCCGAACGGGACTGGGTGAAGGCGCACGCGAACTGGGTCTTCACCAACCCGGACATGCTGCACCGCTCAATCCTGCCGCAGCACCCGAAATGGTTGCGGTTCTTCCGCAGGCTGAAGTACGTGGTGATCGACGAGTGCCATTCCTACCGAGGTGTTTTCGGTTCGCACGTGGCGTTGTTGATGCGGCGGCTGCGGCGGGTGGCCCGCAAATACGGTGCGGACCCGATCTTCGTTTTGGCATCGGCCACTGTGGCTGATCCTTCCGCTTCGGCGGAAAGGCTGCTGGGCGTGCCGGTGTCCGCTGTCGTGGACGACTTCTCACCGCGTGCCTCGCGCACGGTGGCGTTGTGGGAGCCGCCGCTGACCTCTTTGGAGGGCGAGAACGGCGCGCCGGTGCGGCGGTCGGCGGGCGCGGAGACGTCGCGGATCCTCGCGGACCTGGTGGTGGAGGGTGCGCGGTCGCTCGCGTTCGTGCGCTCGCGGCGCGGTGCCGAGCTGACGGCGCTGGGCACCCAGCGGATTCTGTCCGAAGTGGATGGTGAGCTGCCCGCGCGGGTGGCCGCCTACCGGGGCGGGTTCCTGCCGGAGGAGCGGCGGGCGCTGGAGAAGGCGCTGTCCACGGGCGACCTGCTCGGCGTGGCGACGACGAACGCGCTGGAGCTGGGCGTCGACATCGCGGGGCTGGACGCCGTGGTGGTGGCGGGTTTCCCGGGCACCCTGGCGTCGTTCTGGCAGCAGGCCGGTCGCGCCGGGCGGTCCGGTGACAGCGCGCTGGTCGTGTTCGTGGCGCGGGACGACCCGCTGGACACGTACCTGGTGCACAACCCGGCGGCGGTGCTGGACCGGCCGGTCGAGGCGACCGTGCTGGACCCGATGAACCCGTACGTGCTCGGGCCGCAGCTGGCCTGCGCGGCCTCCGAGATGCCGCTGACGCGGGACTGCCTGCCGGACTTCGGCGGCGAGCTGGCGGAGTCCGTGCTGGCCGAGCTGGTGGCGGAGAAGCTGCTGCGCAAACGGCCCGCCGGCTGGTACTGGGCCTCGCACGACCGGCCGCACGCCGGGGTGGACATCCGCGGTTCCGGCGGCGAGCAGGTGGCGGTGGTGGAGGCCGACTCCGGCCGGATGCTCGGCACCGTCGACCCGGGATCGGCCAGCTGGCAGGTGCACCCCGGCGCCGTCTACCTGCACCAGGGCCGCTCGTACGTGGTCGACGAGCTCGACCTCGACAGCGGTCTCGCGCTGGTGCACCGCGAGGACCCGGAGTGGACGACCCAGCCGCGCGACTGCGTGGACATCACCGTCGTGCGGGAGGTGGAGCGGCAGGAGTTCGGCGGTGTGACGGTGTCGCTGGGCGAGGTGGAGGTGACCACGCAGGTCGTCGGCTACCTGCGCCGGCTGCCCTCGGGCGTGGTGCTCGACCAGATCCCGCTCGACCTGCCCGAGCAAACCCTGCGAACCCGTGCGGTCTGGTACACCGTCGACGAGTCGCTGCTGCTCGCCGCGGGCGTGGAAGCGAAGCGGACCCCCGGCGCACTGCACGCCGCCGAACACGCGGCGATCGGCCTGCTGCCGCTGTTCGCGACCTGCGACCGGTGGGACATCGGCGGCGTGTCGACGGCCGCGCACCCGGACACCGGCATGCCGACGGTGTTCGTCCACGACGGCCACCCCGGCGGCGCGGGCTTCGCCGACCGCGGCCACTCGGCGCTGCGGGCCTGGCTGTCGGCGACCCGCGCGGCGATCAAGGCCTGCACGTGCCCGATGGGCTGCCCGTCGTGCGTCCAGTCCCCCAAGTGCGGCAACGGCAACGACCCGCTGGACAAGGCCGGAGCGGTGCTGGTGCTGGACGTGGTGCTCGGGAAAATCACCTGACCGGTGCCGTCGCTCGTGGCTACGGTGTTGGTGTGAACGCAGGTAGCTGCAACGCGACTGATCGGACCCGCCGCTTCTAGGTGCGGCCGAGTCCGGACCTCCGCCGTGCCATGCGCGGGTGGATCGCTGCGCCGTGCCTTCCGGCGCGGCCGGTTCGACGCTCCGCTGTGCCTTCCGGCGCGGCCGACTTGATGCTTCGCCGTGCCACTCGCGGCTGGTGGACCGCTCCGGCGTGCCCTCTGGCGCGGCCGACTCGACGCTTCGCCGTCCTACTCGCGGCTGGCGGACCATTTGACCGTGCTCTCCGGCGCGGACAGCTCGACGCTCTGCGTGCCACGCGTGCGGGTGGACCGCTGCCGTGCCCACCGGCGCGGACGACCCGGACCTCCACCGTTCCACGTGCGCGGCTGGTGAGCCGCTCCGCCGTGCCCTCCCGCGCGGCCGACGCGACGCTCTGCCGCGCCCGTCCCCCTTCTCGCCACGGGTTCCTTGGAGTCTGCCTTGTTCACGCCGTTTGCCGACCTCGACGCACTGCTCGACGACTTCGTCGCGTCGGTGCGCACCATCCTCGGCCCCACCTACGTGGGCGCCTACGTCCAGGGCTCGTTCGCCCTCGGCGCCGGGGACGTCCACTCCGACTGCGACTTCATCATCGCCTGCACCGAGCTGCCGTCCGGTGCCGCGCTGGAGGGTCTGCGGGTCCTCCACGACGAGATCCCCACCCGGCCGGGCCGCTGGTCGACGGAGATCGAGGGCTCGTACGCCGACGTCGACTCGCTGCGGTCGGTCGCCGGTCTTGGCGTTCCGTGGCTGTTCAACGACCACGGCAGCCGCACACTGGAGTGGGACCTGCACTGCAACTCGCCGCACGCGCGGTGGATCCTGCGCAACCACGGCATCGTGCTGGACGGCCCGCCGATCGAGTCGCTGGTCGACGAGGTCCCGCCCGAGGCGCTGCGGTCGTCGATGCGCGCCGCGCTGCCGCACGTGCTGGAGGGGATCCGCGGCTGGGCCCCGATGGGCAACGCCTGGACACAGCGCTACATCGTCGCCGCGTACTGCCGGACGCTCTACACCATCCACACCGGGGAGGTGGAGTCGAAGCGCGGCGCGCTGCTGTGGGGGTTGAAAATGCTCGATCAGCGGTGGCACCCGCTGATCGAGCAGGTCTTGGCGGACCGGGACCTCGGCTGGGACGCCGACGCGGTTCCTCGTCCGGGGAGCCTGGAGCAGACCTTCGCCTTCGCGGCCTGCTGCGAGCTCCTGTTGTAGTGCTTCCCGCGGGGTCTGCGGGGTCGCCCCCGCAACAGGCACTGCGAGCTGCGGCGAAACCGCGTCAGCGGTGAGCAGCATTGCCTGCTTCGTGGGCGCGCGCCGCGGGCTCACGGGTACCCGCGGCGCGCGCTCTCCACGTGCCGAACACTGTGTTCCCGCCTGCTACCGCATCTCGACCGGATTCCGTGGAACATCGGCGGAATCTGGTTGTCCGTCCGAGCAGGACACGCGGGAGGCGACGGTGTCGACTGCTGTGGGACGAACTCCGGGGAGGAGCCGGCTTCGCCGATCGCGGCAGTGCAGGTGCTCTGCCACTAACGTTCCTCGGTCCGGTCGTGCTGCGGGAGGCTGTCCTTCGGGGTGCGTGTTCGGCTTTTCTGCCCTCTCCTGCGACCTCCCCCGAAGTGCGGGTGCGGAGGCAGGTCGTCGGATCGGGCTTGGTGGAACGGCCGTGCAGGGCATCGCCTTCGGGGTTGTCGGGGAGAGTCCACGACGACACCCAGCACGGCCGGGCTCTACATGTAGTTGTGTGTCAGACGGTTTCGAGCTGGAAGCGGGCCGGGGCGTGCAGCGCCTCGGCGAGCGCGTCCTGCACGACGTGCGCGTCCGGCAGGTTCCAGCCGCAGATCGACGGCTTGACCCGCCAGTGCACGACGCCGTGCGCCATCGGGGTGGGCGGCAGCGGGATGTACTCGCCCTGGCCGTACAGGTGGACGTCCGAGTTGTTGGCCAGCTCGGCGTTCAGCTTCGAGCCGGACTTCACCATGAACATCCACCGGCCGGACGGGGTCGCGGCGATCGGCACGGGAACGCTGATCGACCGCAGTGCGACGGCCGCGCGGCGGCCGAGGTCGGTGCCGACCTCGATCGCGTCCACCGCGTGGCCGGTGGCGAGGAGGAGGCTGTAGGAACGGCCCGCCCACCAGGTGGCGACCTGGTCGGACCGGGTGCCGACGCGGTCGACCCAGTCGCGGTGGACCGGGATGGGTCCGTGGAGCTCGAGCCCGCTGCGGCCCGCCCACTGCGTCACACCCTGCTCGGAACCGGCCGGGTACGTGCCGGGCAGGACGGGCCAGCCGCGGTACGCCAGGCTCACGGCCTCCGCACGCAGTTCGATGCGGAAGGCCCCGCGCCAGCTGTCCGACCAGTCCATCTTCCTTCGCCTCCAAGGCTCTTGGCTCGACATCGACGTGGTGCCGGTGTTCGTAGGACACCGCGTCGGTGCCGCCACTACAACTAACGACACCGGGGCCGGGCTTGGTAACCCCCGCCTCGACAACTGGTCGGTACGGCACGGCGAGCGTGCTTCGGCTGAACGGGGAACCGAACTGTCAACAATTGGTTCGATCACCGTTCAGCATGTCCAGGCACGGGTGTGAGTCCGCTCACCGCCGATGAACGACCGCTCGTCGTGCTCCAAACGCTCTGATCTTCAGCCGGACCTGCTCTCGACCGAGCACTGACCGGGCCGAACGGCGTAGCCGCCGACACCTCGACGACCACCTCCCACCCGTTCACCGCACACGAGCCGAGCTCGCCACCGTTCTGCCGCGCAACGCGTTCCGCCTGCTCACACGCGTGCTGATCACCTTCGGCAAGACGAGCGGCAGCCGCGAGGGCGGCCAGATCGGCGGCGCCGGTCACCCGGTGCCGTGCGATGACCGCCGCGCCGAACTGCGCACCCGCCGCTGTGACGACGACCAGCAGCAACATCGCCATGACACCGCTCACCGCAGCCGATCCGCGCTCACCGCCAAGCGGTTCGCCGCTCGTCCCGCCGTTCACCGCGGCTCCACGACGGCGAACGCGGTCGCGGTGAGCAGCACGCCCAACGGTCCCCGCTGCCGCACGAAGACGCGCACGGCATCGCCCTCGTCCTGGAACTCCGCCGTGGCACCGGGTGCGATCTGCGCAACGGCTTGGACCCCGCGCTGCCGTTCGCCGCGCGCCGACAACCGCGCCGCCTCGCGCGCCGCGTCCGTGCACCGGATCTGCTCGATCACCGCCGTGAGGCTCGCGGCCGCGAGTCCCATGGCGATGAGCAGTGCGCACACCGCGACCGCGGCTTCCACCGTGACCATGCCCCGGTCGTCAGACCGCCGACAGCGCACGCTGTATCAGCCCTTGCAACAGGTCCTGCACGAAGTCGCTCGTCACGACCGCGTAGATCACACCCGCGAGCGCCGCCGCGGCGAGCGTGCCGATCGCGTACTCGACCGTGCTCATGCCGCTGTCGTCCTTGAGCAGTTCCATCTCGTTCGCCCTTCTAGTGGAGGATCTGGCCGGCCAGCCCCAGCACCACCGGCAGCACGCCGAGGCACAGGAAGGCCGGCAGGAAACACAGTGCGAGCGGCGCGGCCACGGCCACCGCGGCCCGCTGCGCCTTCGCCTCGGCCTGGTCGACGGCATCGGCGCGCGTCCGTTCGGCCAGCTCGGCGGCCTGCTGCGCGAGTGCCGCCCCTGACCGCGCGGTCCTGCGCGCGGCCCTGGCCAACGCCGCGGTCGCGGGGTCGTCGAGCGCCGTCGCCCACGCCGTGACCGGGTCCGCACCGAGCCGCAGCAGCTCCGCGACCCGGCCGAGCCCGTCGACGCGGACCGCCGCGATGGCCGTCGGTACCGGCAACCCGGCTTTGAGGCACGCGGCCAGCAGGTCCCAGGCGGCGGCCCGTTCGAACGGCCCGTCGGCCTTGCGCGGTGCGGGTGGCGGGTCGTTGGCCCGTGGCCGGAGGCGGTCGAGGGGACGTCGTGGCGGAGGTGCGACGAGCACCGCGAGGGCCAGGAGCAGGTAGGTCATGGCTCGGTGATCCGTTTCGTCCACCACAGGCCGGTCGCCAGGAGCACCGCGCCGGCGACGAGCAGCACCTGACCGGCCGGGGTGCCGGTGAGGACGCCGAGCGGTCGTGCTCCGCTGAGCTCGCCCAGCAGCACTCCGAACACCGGGAGCCCGGCCAGGACCAGCGCGCTCGCCCGCGGGCCTGCCATGCGGGCCCGCACCTGCCGTGCGAAGGCCAGGCGCCGGTCCAGGTCCGCCTTGGTCGCGTCCAGCACGTCGGCCAGCGCCACCCCGTGCCGGGCGGAGACGCGCCAGGCCCTGGCGAGCTGGTCCACCGCGGTTCTGAGCAGCGGCTGGTCCAGCTCCCGCAACGCCCTCTCGACGTCACCGCCCCGCCTGGACGCGGCAGCCGCGGTCCGCAGCACCTCGTTCGCCGGCGCGGGCGTGTCCTGGGCGGCGCCCTCCGCTGCCGCTGCCGCGTGGGCCCCGGCCCTGAGCTCGTCGACCACGCCGCCGAGTCCGTTGCTCAACGCCTCGGTCGCGGCGTTCTGGGAGCGCTCTCGTCTGATGCGCCTGACGATCCGCCCGACGGTGACGGCGACGACCGCCGCGGCGAGCAGGCCACCGAGGCCGGTGGTCAGGTAGACCGCCACGGCTGCGGCGAGCACCCAGAACCACTTCGGCACCGGGACTCCGCGGGCGGCAGCGGGTCTCAGCCGTCTGATGGGCTTGACGTGCGGCCACACCAGCAGTGCCGTCGCGAGCAGGAGCAGGCCTACCACGGCTTCTCCTTCCACCCGTGCTCCTTCGTCCACAGTGGATGGACGACGAGTCCGTTCTCCGTACGGCTGAAGGCGCCGATCTCGGCCAGTTGTCGTTCGCCGGTGTCGCAGCGGCGCATGTGCAACACGAGCCGGACCGCCGCGGTGACCTGGCTGTGCAGCGCTTGGCGGTCAAGCCCCGCCAGCGCTCCCAGCGCTTCGAGCCGGGCGGGCACCTCGGCCGGTGAGTTGGCGTGCAGGGTCCCCGCGCCACCCTCGTGGCCGGTGTTGAGCGAGGTGAGCAGCTCACGCACCTCCGCGCCCCTGACCTCGCCGACGACGATCCGGTCCGGCCGCATCCGCAACGCCTCGCGCACCAGCTCGCGAACGGTCACCTCCCCCGCGCCCTCGACGTTCGGCGGGCGTGCGACGAGCCGCACGAACTGCTCGTGATCCGGGCGCAGCTCGCCGGCGTCTTCCACGCACACGATCCGTTCGTTCGGCGGCACGCACCCGAGCAGCGCGGACAGCAACGACGTCTTGCCCGAGCCGGTGCCGCCCACCACGAGGAACGCCATCCGCCTGCGCACGACGGCCTTCAGCGTCCCGGCGATCTCCGCGTCGAACGTGCCGAGGTCTTGCAGCGCTTGGAGGTCGTGGGTCGCGGGGCGGAGGACGCGCAGGGACAGGCAGGTGTGGTCGGCGATCGGCGGGAGCACCGCGTGCATGCGCACCCCGCTGCCCGGCAACCAGCCGTCGACGCACGGCGAGGCGTCGTCCAGCCGCCGACCTGCGGCAACCGCGAGGCGCTGGGCGAGCCGGCGGACGGCGTCCTCGTCGGGGAAGACGACGGCCGTGCGGCGCAGGCCGTCCGGGCCGTCGACCCAGACCTGGTCGGGTGCGGTGACCAGGACGTCGGTGGTGCCGGGGTCGGCCAGCAGCGGGTCGAGGGGGCCGGTGCCGCTGAACTCCTGGCGCAGGACCTGCAGCGCTTGCAGGACATCCGCGTCGGCGAGGACGCCGCCCGCCTCCGAGCGGACCGCCTGGGCGACGACCGCGGCGGTCATCTCGGCGTCGGTGCCCGCGAGGCGGTGGCGGACGCGGTCGATGAGGGTGGTCATGCCGGGGTCGCCGGTCCGGGGCGGTGGGCGTGGCGGCCGTACGGGATCTCGTTCGCGCGGTGGGTGAGGCGGAGCCAGGTTTCGGAGCACCAGGCGAGGAAGCGGGTCATGGGGAGCTCCTTCTGGGTGGGTGGTGCGGGACGGCGGGAGTGGGCGGGGATGGCGAGGGCTGGGCTGGGTGGCAGGAGCCGGGGCGGATGGCAGGGGCGGGCTGGGTGACGGGGGCCGGAGTGGCAGAGGGCGGGGTGGGTGGCGCGGAGCGGGCGACGCGGAGGTCGGCGGAGCGCGGGGTGAGACGAGGGCAGGGGCGCGGGGCGGGGTTGCGAGGGCCGGAGCGAGGGCGGAGGTCGGGTGGCGGAAGCGGAGTGGCGGAGTGGCGGGGAGCGGACTGGCGGGGAGCGGGCGATGCGGAGGTCGACGGCGGCGCAGGGTGAGACGAGGGCGGGGTGAGGCGCGAGGACGGGTGGCGGGCAGCGGGCGAGAGCCGGTGCAGGGCGAGGGTTTGGCGCGCGGTGTGCGGTGCCGGGACGGTGGGTGTGGCGTAGGCCGGTGCGGTTGGCGGCTGGATGCGTTGCCAACGCGGGAAAGGCGGTTGGTGGCGTGCGAGAACGGCCTTGGTCGCGCGCCGCCCACGCGCGGGGAGGCGGCCGCGGGCAGGGCGGCGCTCTGCGGCGCGGAAGCGTTGGTGTGCGGCGGTTCGCGAAGGCGCGGCGGGGGCGGGTCAGGGTGGGGGCTTCACGAATTTGTACGGGGGTTTGGTGGTGCGGCCGTACAGGGCGAGGTTCAGCAGCATGCGGGCGTAGGTGCGGATGCGGAGGGAGAGGTGGAGGCGGGGCATCGGGGACGGCCTTTCAGGGGTGGAGGGACTGCAGGATCAGGCGGGCCGTGGTGGCGAGGGGGCCCTTGGGGTTGCGGGGGAGGTGGCCGCGGTCCAGGGCGGCGGGGAGGCCTGGTTCGGGGCGCATCTGGGTGAGCAGGGGGAGGCCGACGGCGGCGGCGATGTCGGGGGCGGACAGGCCCGAGGGGGACGGGCCGCGGACCACCAGGCGGGTGGGGGTGCCGTGGGTGCGGAGCAGGGTGGCGACGCGGGTGGCGGCGGCGGTGGCGCGGAGCTCTGCGGGGACGACCAGGACCGCGAGGTCGGTGCGGGAGAGGGCGGCTGTCGCGGCCGGGGTGGGGTGGCGGGGGAGGTCGCAGACGGTGGTGCAGCCGGAGCGGCGGGCCGCGTCGAGGACCGCGGACACGGCCTGTGGTTCCGGGGGTTCGGCGGTGCGGTCGCAGGACAGGACGCTCAGTGCGCCGGTGGTGGGCAGGGCGGCGCGCAGGGAGGACATGGGGACGCGGCCGCCGGAGCAGTGGACGGAGGGCCAGCGGGCGCCGGTGGCCGACTCGGCGCCGAGGGTCAGGTCCAGGCCGCCGCCGAGCGGGTCGCAGTCGACGAGCAGGGTCTCGGTGCCGGTGGTGGCGGACTCGCGGGCGCAGGCGGTGGCGAGGACGGAGGCGCCGGCGCCGCCGCGGCCGCCGATGACGGACAGGACGCGGCCGGCGTCCGAGGGCGGGCCGTCGCGGACGTCCGTGAGCAGGGTGACGAGGGCCTCGGCCTCGGTGGGGAGCTCCAGCAGCGCGGCGGCGCCGACCGCCACGACCAGGGGCCATGGCGGGTCGCCGCCGTGCACGACCACGACGCCGGGGCGGCGCGGGAGGTCGGCGGCCACGCAGGCGGGCAGTGCTGCGGCGTCGAGGACCACCAGCGGTGCGAAGTGCCAGGACAGGCGCAGCGCGGGGACGTCCGGCGCGCAGGACAGCGGGCAGTCGGCGGCTGCCGCGAGGCGGAGCACCTCGTCGAGCAGGTGCGGGTCGGTGAGCAGGGCGAGGGGGTGGGTCATGGGATGAACGGTCGTCGGTCGTGATGAACGACACAACGGGGTGAAGATCGAGATGTGGACGAATCGCGGGATGTGGACAAGTCGCGATCTTCAGGCGTCGGCGGGCCCGGAACTGTCGGGGGTGTGTGCGACGCTGGGAGGTCGGGCCGCGGTGGCCGCAGAGGTCCAGTCGAGGTCACCGGGAAACGTGCCCGGGATATGGGACGACCCCCGCCAGGGGGGAGGGACGGGGGTCGTCAATGGTTCAGTCCCGGGGGGTCGGACTGAACCCGTCCGTCGAACCGGACTCTCCTACTGTATCCCCATGCGCCAGTGCCGCGCGCAACTTCCGCTACAGCCGTGGGGCAAGTTTCGGTAACCGTGCGGCAACACCGTTTTGTCCACCGGCGAAATGCCGCCCGAACGGCCTACTGACCAGTACACCTAAGCTGAGTCCCATGAGCCGGACCGCCGCCTTCTTCGACCTCGACAAGACCGTGATCGCGAAGTCGAGCACGCTGGCGTTCAGCCGTCCCTTCTTCCAGGAGGGGCTGATCAACCGCCGAGCGGTGCTGAAGAGCGCGTACGCCCAGTTCGTGTTCATGCTGGCCGGTGCGGACGCGGACCAGATGGACCGGATGCGCGCGCACATCACGGCGCTGGCGGCGGGCTGGGACGTCGAGCAGATCCGCAGCATCGTGAGCGAGACCCTGCACGACATCGTCGACCCGCTGGTCTACAAGGAGGCGACGCAGCTCATCGCCGACCACAAGGCGGAGGGCCACGACGTCGTCATCGTCAGCGCATCGGGCGAGGAACTGGTCGCCCCGATCGCACAGCTGATCGGCGCGGACCACTCCGTCGGCACCCGGATGGTCGTGAACGGGGGCCGCTACACCGGTGACGTCGACTTCTACTGCGCCGGCGAGAACAAGGCGGTGGCCATCAAGCAGCTCGCCGCAGAACGCGGGTACGACCTCGCCACCTGCTACGCCTACTCCGACTCGGTGAGCGACATCCCGATGCTCGAGGTCGTCGGTCACCCGAACGCGGTGAACCCGGACCGCGGCCTGCGCCGGATCGCCGTCCAGAAGGACTGGCCGGTGCAGGTGTTCTCGGACCCGGTGAGCCTGCGCTCGCGCATCCCCACCCCGTCGGGCAGGACGGTCGCGGTCACGGCCATCAGCCTCGGTGCCGTCGCCGCCGCGGGAGCCGCCTGGTACGGCCTCCGGCGCAAGCGCAAGGGCGACTAGTCAAGGCTCGCGACCCGAAGAACAGCCATCGGGACGCGTACCGAGCAGTAGCGGCAACGGCGCGCACACGTGGTGCCCGCGTGGGTGCACACGTCTGCCCCGACAGCGGTACCCGGACGTCGGCACGACCGCGGAAACGCTGGAACGCCAGTGCTTTCACTACTGAACGTGGCTTGACCGGTGCACCCTTCCGAGCCCTTGCTGTGACCGGGCCCACGCACTTAAATAGGTGGTGCGGACCTCGGGTCGGCCAGGGACCTGGCGAAGAGGAGCCAGACTCCACCCCGGCGGAGCTCCGTGCGCGGACTTCGAGTACCCACGCGCAGCACGCCGCGGGAGGCTTGTCGTCTAGGGCCTGCGTACCGGGACGCCGGACGCCGAGGCCAGGGTTGTACGACACGAGTTGCACGCTTGGTAACTCGCAAGCCCGCGCTGAAGACGGGGCGCCCCATTCGTGGGGTGCCCCGTCTGCTTTTGTGTGAAAGCTCCGCGCGGACCCTGTGAAGAACTCGGCGCGTCGCCGGAATGCGCTCCCGTTGACCCATAGGCTTGGCGTCACTAACTTGCATAACAGGCCTGTTATCTCGTGGGAAGATCACCGGGAGGCACGACACCGTGCGGAAAATCGCCGCGCTCACCCTGGCCACCGCGATGCTCACGCTCGTGCCGGTACCGCGAGCGGACGCTTCGGTGATCACGCTGGGCGGCATGTCGCTGGAGGAGAAGGTCGGCCAGCTGTTCGTCACGTTCGTGAACGGCCAGGCAGCCGACGTCGCTCACCCGAAGAACCGGACCGACTTCGGCGTCGACACGCCCGCGGAGGTGGTGCGCAAGTACCACCCCGGTGGCGTCATCTACTTCAACAACTCCTCGCGCGACAACATCGACACCCCCAGGCAGATCGCGCAGCTCTCCAACGGCCTGCAGAAGGCGAGCAGCGTCCCGTTGCTCATCTCGACGGACCAGGAGATGGGTCTCGTCACGCGCATCGGCCCGCCGTTCAGCCAGCTGCCGGGCAACATGGCCCTGGGCGCGGGCCGGTCGGCGGAGGACGCCGAGGAAGCCGCGCGGATCACCGCGGCCGAGCTGCGTTCGATGGGCATCAACCAGAACTTCGCGCCGGACGCCGACGTCAACTCCAACCCGGCGAACCCGATCATCGGCGTGCGCAGCTTCTCCAGCGACCCGAAGCTCGCGGCCGAGATGACGAGGGCCCAGGTCGAGGGCTACGAGCAGCGCTGGTTCAGCCCCACCTCGGTCACCGCGACGGCCAAGCACTTCCCCGGTCACGGCGACACGTCCGAGGACAGCCACACCAGCCTGCCGGTCTCGAACCGCACGCTGGAGCAGTGGCGGGAGATCGACGCGCCGCCGTTCAAGGCCGCCATCGCCGCGAAGGTCGACTCGATCATGACCGCGCACATCCAGGTGCCGCAGATCGACCCGTCCGGCAACCCGGCCACGCTCTCGCCGCGGGTCATCACCGGTCTGCTGCGCGAGGAGCTCGGTTACGACGGAGTGGTCGTGACCGACTCGCTGGAGATGGCCGGTGTCCGCAAGCTGCACTCCGACGCCGAGATCCCGGTGCTCGCGCTGAAGGCGGGCGTCGACCAGCTGCTGATGCCGCCGAACCTCGGTCTCGCGATCAACAGCGTCATCGCCGCCGTGCGCAGCGGTGAGCTCTCCGAGCGGCGCATCGACCAGAGCGTGCTGCGCATCCTGAAGATGAAGCTCCTGCGCGGTGTCATGCTCAACGCCCAGGTCGACGCGGACGCGGCCGACCGGGTCGTCGGCTCCAACGCCGCCAGGGCCCAGCTCATCACCGACCGCACCATCACCGCGGTCCGCAACGACGGCCAGGCGCTCCCGCTGCAGGCCACCGCTCCCCTGGTCGTCGGCACCGGCGACGCACCGGTCGCGGCCCTCGCGACCAGGCTCAAAGCCGCCAAGGTCGTCACCGCCACGAGCCCGACACCGGCGCAGACCCAGCAGGCGCTGACGGCGGCCGCGAGCGCCGACAAGATCGTCGTGCTGACCAACAACCTGAGCACCCGCCCTGCCCAGCTCGACCTGCTGGCCAAGCTCGTCGCCACGGGCAAGCCGGTCGTCGCGGTGGCCACCGGCAACCCGTACGACGTCGCGCACACCGACGCGAAGACGTGGCTCGCCACCTACTCGACCACGGCGGTGTCGATGGAGTCGCTCGCGAAGGTCCTGCTCGGCGAGGCCAAGCCGCAGGGCAAGCTGCCCGTCGCGGTGCCCGGCCCGACCCCCTACCCGTTCGGGCACGGGGTGCCCTGGTGAGGCGACGGCACTTCCTCGCAGCCGGCGCGGCCCTGTCCGTCCCCCTCGCCACCACCGGGTCCGCGGCCGCCGACCGCAGGCTCACGACCGGCGCGCAGCGGCTGGCGCAGGACGGCTGGCGCAAGCTCAAGGGCCGCAAGGTCGGCGTGCTGACGAACCCGACGGGCGTGCTCACGGACCAGACGCACATCGTCGACTCGATGGTCGCGCACGACGCAAAGCCGACGGCGGTGTTCGGTCCGGAGCACGGGTTCCGCGGCACCGCGCAGGCCGGTGGTTCCGAGGGCGACTACCAGGACCCGCGCACCGGCATCCCGGTCTACGACGCGTACGGCGCGAACGCCACCAAGCTCGCGGCGATGTTCGCCAAGGCCGGCATCGACACGGTCGTCTTCGACATCGCGGACGTCGGCGCGCGCTTCTACACCTACATCTGGTCGCTCTACACGGCGATGCAGGCCGCGTCGGGCCTGGACTTCGTCGTCCTCGACCGCCCGAACCCGATCGGCGGCAGGGCGAACGGCCCGCAGCTCGACCCCGCGTACGCCACCGGTGTCGGCCTGAAGCCGATCGTGCAGCAGCACGGCATGACCGTCGGCGAGCTGGGCCGCTTCTACGTGGGCGAGTTCGGCGTCAAGACCCGCCTGGAGGTGGTCGACGTCCGCGACTGGCGGCGCGACCAGCTCGACACCGGCCTGCCGTGGGTGCCGCCCAGCCCGAACATGCCCACGCGGGACACCGCCCTGGTCTACCCCGGTACCTGCCTGTTCGAGGGCACCGTGCTGTCCGAGGGTCGCGGCACCACCCGCCCGTTCGAGACGGTCGGCGCTCCCGGCGTCGACTGGCGCTGGGCCGAGGCGTTGAACGCGATGGACCTCAGGGGTGTCCGGTTCCGCGAGACCCACTTCTCCCCCACGTTCCAGAAGTTCCAGGGCCAGACCTGCGGCGGCGTCACCGTGTCCGTGACCGACCCGCGCGAGTTCGACGCCATCAGGGCGGCCGTCGCCATGCTCGTCACCGCGAAGTCGCTGTACCCGGGCGTGTTCGCGTGGCGGCCGGACAACTGGATCGACAAGCTCAGCGGTTCCGACCGGCTGCGCACGATGATCGACGCCGGGGCGACCGCGGACGACGTGGTGGGCGCCTGGCAGCCGGAACTCCAGCAGTTCCGCCGCACCCGCCTGCCCTACCTGCGCTACCGGTGAGGACGCCATGCTCATCCCCGCACTGGCCGTCGCACTCGTGACGGTCGCCATCCCCGGCCACTTCGACCAGCCGCAGGACGGTTTCGCGCACGAGCGGACGACGCTGCGCCCGTCCAACCCGTACTGGGCGCACCTCGACCCGGAGCCGATCAACACCGCCCTGCGCCAGGTCCGCGACTTCACCCGGCCGCAGGCGAACGGCAAGCCGCTGTTCCCCGGCGCCGTCACGCTGTACGTGCACGACGGCAAGGTCGTCACGCACGACCGCACCGGGTACGCCGTCCTGTACCGGGACCAGCAGACCGAGCTGCCGGAGGCCGACCGGGTCGCGATGCGCAAGGACACGATCTTCGACCTGGCCTCGATCTCGAAGCTCTTCACGTCGATCGCGGTGATCCAGCAGGTCGAGCGGGGCCGGGTCGACATCGACCAGCGGGTGGCGCACTACCTGCCCGAGTTCGGCGTGAACGGCAAGCAGGACATCACCGTCAAGCAGCTGCTCACCCACACGAGCGGCCTGGAGCCGTTCATCCCGCTGTGGTCGCGGTTCCCGGACGTCCCGAGCCGCATCAAGGGCGTCATGGACGTGCAGCCGAAGTCCACGCCCGGCAGCACGTACGTGTACTCCGACCTGAACCTGATCACGCTCGGCGAGCTGGTCCACCGGGTCAGCGGCAAGAGGCTCGACGAGGCCGTGCGCGACGGCATCACCCGGCCGCTCGGCATGGCGGACACCGGCTACAACCCGCGGGACAAGGACCGCACGGCCGCCACGGAGTTCCAGGTCTCCCCGCCGCGCGGCATCGTCCGCGGTGAGGTGCACGACGAGAACGCGTGGTCCCTCGGCGGAGTGGCCGGTCACGCCGGCGTGTTCAGCACGGCCCGGGACCTCGCCGTCCTCGGTCAGACCGTTCTCAACGGCGGCACGTACGACGGCCGGCGCATCCTCAGCGAGCACTCCGTCGAGCTGATGCTCACGAACTTCACCCCGCAGTTCCCCGGCAACGCCCACGGCCTCGGCTTCGAGCTCGACCAGCGCTGGTACATGGGCGCGTTGAGCGGTCCCGGCACCGCGGGGCACACCGGGTACACGGGCACGTCGTTCGTGATCGACAAGGCCTCGCGCAGCATCGCGATCCTGCTGACGAACCGCGTGCACCCGTCCCGCGACTGGGGCAGCGTCAACCCCGCTCGCCGCGCCGTCGCCGACGGGCTGGCCGGTGCGCTCGCCGTGCAGTCGGGTGGGAAGCAGTGGCGGGCAACGACTTCCGGCGGCACGCTCACCGCGGACCGCCCGGTCGAGGTGTTCGTGGACGTCGACGAGGGCGACAGCCTGACCGTCCAGCACTGGGACGGCACGGCGTGGCAGGACGTCCGCACGATCACCACCACTGAGCGCCGATGGATTGCCACAGAACAGAAGAAGACGAGGTTCGTCTACACCAAGGCCGGTCAGTACAACGGCCGTGGCGTCTACGTCCACGCACGCGGCAACGTCACCGCCGAGGGCTGGTCAGCAGCACGCCGCTAGCGCCGAGGCGAACGTGTCGAGCGCCCGTGGGAACGCGGGCGCTCCGAAGCTCATGACCACCCCGGTCCGGTCGTCGGTGCTCGACGGATGCCGGAACCACGACAGCGGACTGACCTTCACGCCCAGGTCGCGCGCCTTCTGCACGATGGCCGTCTCGTGCGGGGTGTCCAGCACGGCGTGCATCCCGGCCGCGATGCCGGAGATCTCCACGTACGGCGAGACGGCCTCCACGAGCCGGGCGCGCCGCCGCTGGTACTTCAACCGCATCCGGCGCACGTGGCCGTCGTACGACCCGGACGCCAGGAAGTCGGCCAGCGTCAGCTGGTCCAGCATGCTGATGTGCTGCTCGCGGCTGGTCTTCAGCGCGAGCACCGGGTCGACGAACCGGTCCGGCAGCACCATCCACGCGATCCGCAACGCGGGCGTGAGCGCCTTGCTGGACGTCCCCAGGTAGACCACGTGCTCGGGGTCGAGGCCCTGCACCGCCCCGACGGGCTGCCGGTCGTAGCGGAACTCGCCGTCGTAGTCGTCTTCCAGCACAAGCCCGTTCACGCGCCGTGCCCACTCCACCGCCGACGCGCGCCGCCGTGGGTGCAAAGGGCCGCCCAACGGGAACTGGTGCGCGGGCGTCAGAACGCAGGTGCGCAGCTCGTCGGGCAGTTGTTCGGTGTTCGCGCCGTGGTCATCCACCGCCAACGGCACGGTCGACGTCCACAGCGACCGGTGGAACCCCAGCCCGTACTCCTCCACGACCACCGGCGGCGCCAGCAGCCGGTCGAAGATCTGCACGGCGCCGCCGAAGCCTGAGCACACCACGATCCGCTCCGGGTCGGCCCGCACGCCCCGCGCCCGCGCCAGGTACTCCGCGAGCGCCGTCCGCAGCTCGATCCGCCCCTGCGGGTCGCCGGGCCCGAACGCCTCCGCCGGTGCCGCCATCAGCGCCCGCCGCGTCGAGCGGACCCACTCCGCCCGCGGGAACTCGGTGATGTCGGGCGTGCTGACGGTCAGGTCGTACCGCACGTCGTCGGCGACGACCCGGCGCACCACCTGCGGCGGCGGCGCGACCCGTTGCGCGACAACGGTTCCCGAGCCCTGCCGAGCGGTCAGCCAGCCTTCGGCCACCAGCTCGGCGTACGCCTCGGCCACGGTGTTGCGCGCGATCCCCAGGTCGGCGGCGAGCGAGCGGGAGGCCGGCAGCCGCGTTCCCGGTGGCAGGCGCGCGGACCGGACCGCGTCCCGCAGCGACGCCGTCAACCGCTGCCGCACCCCACCCGGACCGGACAGGTCGAGGTGGAAGTCAAGATTGGCCCACGATTCCACGACCAGATTGCACCATGTCGAGGGCCAATGAGCGCCCTAGTTTTGTCCACATGACGAACCGAATCGACCTCGCCAAGAAGGCGCCGAAGGTCTACCGCGCCATGATCGCCCTCGACGCCGCTGCCCGCGAGGGCCTCGACGAGCAGCTCGCCGAGCTGGTCCGCATCCGCGCCTCGCAGCTCAACCACTGCGCCTACTGCCTCAACATGCACACCGTCGACGCACGGAAGGGCGGTGAGACCGAGGCCCGCATCTACCTGCTCAACGCGTGGGAGGAGGCGGGCGACGTCTACACCGAAAAAGAGCAGGCCGCGCTGAGGCTCACCGAGGCCATCACCGTCCTGAGCAGCCACGAGTACGTCAGCGACGAGGTCTACGAGCGGGCAGCGCAGCACTTCGACGAGGAGGAGCTGGCGCAGCTCATCGCCCTCATCTTCACGATCAACTCGTGGAACCGGATCGCGGTGTCGACCAGGAAGAAGCCCGACGTCCGCTGAACGGCTGGCCGAGAGGGTGACTTTCGGACACACTCCGTTGACCCTGGGGGTGGCGGTTAGTAAGTTTCCCACGTGTCCACTGAGAGCAGTGCCGAGTCCAGTCCGCTGGTGAAGATCCGGTCGTTGCTGCCGGGTCTCGCGCGCGCCGAGCAGCGCGTCGCCAAGGTGGTGCTGGAGAACCCGGCCACGGTCGCTCACCGCAGCATCACCGAGGTCGCCGAGCAGGCGGGCACCAGCGAGACCACGGTGACGCGGTTCTGCAAGGCCATCGGCGTCGGCGGCTACCCGGAGCTGCGCATCGCGCTGGCCGCGGACACCGCCCGCAGCCAGGCCAGGGCCAACCACGACATGGGCGGCGACATCGGCCCCGGCGACGACCTCCGCCAGGTCGTCGGCAAGGTCGCGTTCGCCGATGCCCGCGCCGTCGAGGAGACGGCGGAACAGCTGGACGTGGAGTCGCTCGCGAAGGTCGTCGAGGCCGTCGCGGGCGCACGCCGCGTGGACGTCTACGGCTTCGGCGCCAGCGCGTTCGTGGCGTTCGACCTCCAGCAGAAGCTGCACCGCATCGGGCTGACCTGCTTCGCGTGGAACGACACGCACATCGCGCTGACCTCGGCCGCGGTGCTGACCGAGGCGGACGTGGCGGTGGGCATCTCGCACACCGGCTCCACCTCGGAGACCGTCGAGGCGCTGCGCGTGGCCCGCGAGACCGGGGCCACCACCGTGGCGCTGACGAACTTCCCGCGCTCGCCGATCACCGAGGTCTCCGACCACGTGCTGACCACGGCGGCGCGCGAGACCACGTTCCGCTCGGGTGCGATGGCGAGCCGCATCGCCCAGCTGACCGTGATCGACTGCCTGTTCATCGGCGTCGCCCAGCACCACGTGGACACGGCGAAGACGGCGCTGGAGGCGACCTACGAGGCGGTGTCCGGCCACCGGCTCGGAGCCAGACCGGACGGACGCCGGCGGCCGCGGGAGACGACTAAATGACCTCGCCCCGGAACGGTGTGGTGGTGCACGTGGAGTCTCCGACCGAAGGGCGGAACCCGCGCACGGCCGACATCGACCGGGTTCCCACGATCGACGTGCTGCGGATGATCAACGACGAGGACCGCACGGTCCCCGCCGCGGTCGCCGCGGTGCTGCCGGAGCTGGCGCGCGCGGTCGACCTCGGCGTCGCCGCGATCTCGGCCGGCGGCCGGGTGCACTACGTCGGCGCCGGCACCTCCGGGCGGCTGGCCACGCTGGACGCCGCCGAGCTGGTGCCCACGTTCAACGCGCCGTCCGACTGGTTCGTCGCCCACCACGCCGGTGGATCGGAGGCGCTGGTCCGCGCGGTCGAGGAGGTCGAGGACCACTCCGGCGCCGCCCAGATCCGCCGCCACGCCACCGCCGGGGACCTGGTCGTGGGCATCACGGCGTCCGGGCGCACGCCGTTCGTGATCGGTGCGCTGCAGGAGGCGCAGGCGCTCGGCGCCCACACGGTGCTGATCTCCAACAACGCCGCCGTGCCGATCACACCGGACGTGCTGGTCGCGCTCGACACCGGGCAGGAGGCGATCGCCGGGTCGACGCGGATGAAGGCGGGTTCGGCGCAGAAGCTGGTGCTGACCTCGTTCTCGACGGCGGTGATGGTCAAGCTCGGTCGCACCTACTCGAACCTGATGGTCAGCATGCGCGCCACCAACGCCAAGCTGCGCGGGCGGACGATCCGGATTCTGCACGAGGCCACCGGACTGCCCGAGAACGCCTGCGAGAAGGCGCTCGTGGACTCGTCCGGTGACCTCAAGGTCGCGCTGGTGCACCTGCTGTCCGGGGTGCCGACCGAACGGGCGGCCGCCGCGCTGGAGGACAGCAAGGGCCACGTCCGCGACGCGCTGGACCGGCTAGCCGGCTGACACGAGGTCCGGCCCGAACACCTCGTAGTGGACGTCGGTGACACCTGCGACGAGGAGCTGGGCCCGCACCGCGCGCAGGAACGGCACCGGCCCGCACAGGTACGCGGTCGTGTCCGGCGGGACCTCGATGCCGCTCAGGTCGACGAACCCGGTCCGCTCGGCCGGCCACTCCCCGATCGGCCGCTCGTAGAAGACGTGCGCCTGCCCGTCGGCGAGCTTCGCCACGAGCTGGCCGAGACCGGCGCGGAACGGGTGGCTGAGCTGGTCGCGGTCGCCGTGCACGGCGATGACCCGCCGCGGTGAGCCGGTGGCCGCGAGCTCGGCGAGCATCGAGATCATGGGCGTGCAGCCGATGCCGGCCGAGGCGAGCAGCACCGGGCCGTCGCCGGGCTGGAGCGTCACGTCACCGGCCGGCTGGCTCAGCCGCAGCGTGCTGCCCACCGGCGCGTGGTCGTGCAGGTGGTTCGACACCTCGCCGTCGCGCTTCACGGAGAACTGCAACGCGTCGTCGGTGCGCCCGGAAAGGCTGTACTGGCGGATCTGCCGGGCACCGTCGGGCAGCGGGACCTGCACCGACACGTACTGACCGGGCTGGCTCGCCGGCACCGGCCCGTCGACCGGTCTGACCACGAACGTCACCACGTCGTCGGTCTCCTGGAAGCGGGCGATCACCCGGTGGTCCTGCTGGCCCGTGGGCAGGAACCGCTCCAGGCCGATCAGCGTGTCGGCCATCAGCCAGTAGACCTCGCTCCAGGCGGCGGCGACCTCGTCCGACACGGCCAGGACCTCGGCGACGGCACCGAGGAGGTGCTTGTGCACCACCGCGTACTGACCGGGCGTGACGCCGACCGAGACGTGCTTGTGGGCGATGCGGCGCAGCATCGCGTCGGGCCGCTGCCCGGCGAGCAGGCCGGACGCGAAGGCCGCGACCGACCCGGCGAGCGCCTGGGCCTGGGTGCCGTTGGCCTGGTTGCCGCGGTTGAACACGTCCCGCAGCAGGATCGGGTGCTCGGCGAACATGCGCCGGTAGAAGAGCGTGCTGATCTCGCCGATGGCGGCGCCGACCGCGGGCAACGTGGCCTCGACCAGCTCGGCGGACTTCTCCGACAGCATCGACGTGCTCCTCACTTCAGCCCCAGGCTGAGCAGAACCGGACCGGTGGGCCGGGCGACGAGGTCTCCGACGGACAACGGGTCGAGCGAGGCGTAGAACGCCTCCTGCGCCTGGCGCAGGGCGTGGCGCAACCGGCAGGCCGAGCTGAGCGGGCACCGCAGCTCGCCCTCGCAGTCCACGACGTCCCCGACGCCTTCCAGCTCGCGCATCAGCCGGCCGATCGACACGGCCCGGCCCTGCGCGGTGAGCGTCAGGCCACCGCCCCGGCCGCGTCGCGCCTCCACGACACCGAGGTGCTGCAGCTGCGCCACGACCTTCGCCGCATGGGTGTACTGCACGCCCATGACCGCGGCGACGTCCCGTGTGGTCGGGTGCTCCGAGCCGTCCACGACGGCAAGCCTCATCACGATCCGCAGCGCGATGTCCGTGCTCTTCGTCAGCCTCACCCGACCGAGGCTAGCTTAATTTGAATCTGAGATTCCACTTATCCCGGCAGCACCGGACGCCACGGGATCGGCGTGGACAGCACCATTGCGCTGGACGTCTCACCGTGCGACGCCAACCGGACCAGCAGGCGTTCCAGCTCAAGGATGGACGTGGTGACGACCTTCACCACCGAGCAGATGTCACCGGTGAGCCGCACGACCTCCACGACCTCCGGCAGGTCGTCCAGCAGCTCGGGGTGCACGGTGATGCACCGCGGCCCGTAGCACTTCATGCGCACCAACGCGACGACCGGACGCCCCACGACAGTCGGGTCGACCACGGCGCGATAACCGGTGATCGCACCCATGTTCTCCAACCGCCGCACGCGCTGAGCGACCGTCGGCGGCGACACGTGCACCCGCCGCGCCAGCTCGTTGTACGACAGGCGCGCATCCTCTTGGAGCGCCTCCAACAGGGCCTTGTCCACGTCGTCCAACATGAACGCAAAGCTACTCGGCTCTCCGCTTTGCGATTGGCAGAGATTCGCGTCGAACGCCTTTCGACGCCCATTCAGGTGACGCGCACTTCGAGCCAGGATTGAGGGCATGAGCTGCCCCGTGTCCCCCAAGCTGGATTTCGGCGGCACCACGCCGTACGAGGACTACGTGCACGCGTCGGTGCTGCACACCCTTCAACAGCAGTGGTCCAAAGATCCCCGTGAGATGTCGTTCCTGGTCATCACGCAGGTGATGGAGCTGTACTTCGGCCTGCTCTGCTTCGAGTGGCGCCAGGCCCAGACCGAGCTGCGCGCCGACGACCTGCGCGCTGCCGTGCGCACGCTGCGCCGCTCCGACCTGCACCTGCAGGCGCTGTCCGCGGCGTGGCGCCCGATCGCGCGGATGACGCCGACCGAGTTCAACTCCTTCCGCGACGCCTTGGGCGAGGGCTCCGGCTTCCAGTCCGGCATGTACCGCGAGGTGGAGTTCCTGCTCGGCGAGAAGTCGGCGTCGATGCTCGTGCCGCACCGCGCCGTGCCCGCGATGCACGCGCAGCTGGAGGAGTCGCTGTCGAAGCCGTCGCTCTACGACGACGTGCTCGCGGCCTTGAAGCGCCGTGGTTTCGGCATCCCCGCCGAGGTGCTCGACCGCGACCTCACCAAGGCCTACGAGCCGTCCGCCGAGGTGGAGCAGGTGTGGGCGGCGATCTACCGCGGCGACGACCGCGACCTGCTGGAGCTCGGCGAGGCGCTGACCGACATCGCGGAGGAGTTCGCGCGCTGGCGCTACGACCACCTGCTCGCGACCCGCCGTTCGATGGGCGCGAAGGTGGGCACGGGTGGGTCCGCCGGTGTTGCATGGCTGGAGAAGCGCACCCAACGAGCGGTGTTCCCGGAGCTGTGGACCGCGAGGAGCTACGTTTGACTTCGCCCTCGTCCCAGGGACGCGGACTCCCACCCGCCGTGAGGCGGACAGCGCTCAAGCGCTGTGCCTCGCGGCACGGGCTTCCTGTTTCACCGCTGATCGCGGAGGGGAAACCCCTTGCCGTCTGACATCAGCTCCGCAGGCATCGCCCGGCGTTGCCCGGGCTACGGCTCGACCAGCCGCAAGGATGTTCTTCGCCGCGTTGTGGTCCCGGTCGTGCCGGGTGCGACAGGTCGGGCACGTCCAGTGCCGGGTGGAAAGCTCCAGCTCGACGAGCCGGTGACCACAGGTGGAACAGGTCTTGCTGGACGGGTACCAACGGTTGATCACCACCAACGTGCGGCCGGCACGTTGGCACTTGTACTCCAGCTGTCTCCGAAACTCGCCCCAGCCCGCGTCGGCGATAGCGCGGGAAAGCCGGCGGTTGCGCATCAGGTTTCCGATCGACAGGTCCTCGATGGCGATCAGAGCGGCTTTGCGCACAAGTGCGGTCGTGGTGCGGTGCAGGAAATCTTTGCGACTGTCGCGGACTTTGCCATGAGCACGAGCGACTTTGACCTTCGCCTTGCGCCTGTTGTTGCTGCCGGGCCGACACCGAGCCATCCGGCGTTGGTACCGGGCCAAGTTCCGCGCCTTGTGGGCGAAATGCCGCGGATTGGCGATCCGCTCGCCGTCACTGGTCACCAGGAAGTTCGTGACGCCGAGATCAACACCGACCTCGCACACCGTCGACGCGACAGGTGCGCGCACATCCGCCTCGACTGCGAATGTCACATACCAGCGGTCATCGGAATCTCGAGAGACCACCACCGTCGTGGGATCGAGAGTGGCCAAGTCCACCTCGTCGTACGACCAGACGAATGCCAAGGACGCGTTGGTCTTCGCCAGGGTCAGGACACCTTCGCGCATGCGGAACGCCGACCGGGTGTAGTGCGCACTCTGACGACCGGTTCGAGACTTGAACCTCGGACGACGGGCGCGTCCCGCGAAGAAGTTCGCGAATGCCGCATGTTGGTGACGCAGGGTTTGCTGCAACGGAACGGAGGACACCTCACTCAGAAAGGCCAGCTCCTCAGTGCGTTTCCACCGGGTCAAAGCAGCATCGGTTTCTCGATACGAGGTGGAAGCGCCATGCAGACGGTAACGGCTCTGCCGTTCGCTCAAAGTCTTGTTCCACACCAGGCGGACACACCCGAAGGTGCGGACCAGCCCGGTGATCTGTTCTGCACTCGGATACGCCCGGCACTTGTACGCCGTTCGCACGAAACACAGCGTACTGCATTCGTCACAGCGGGAGACGATCCGGATGGTTGCCCGGACCCCACTTTCCCGAACCAATCGGGCTTCTGCTTTGGAGACCTCAGTGAAGCGTGAGCTGTTCGACCTCCCCGAAGGCGTCATCTACCTCGACGGCAACTCCCTCGGCGCACCGCCGAGGCACGTCGCCGCCCGGATGCAGGAGGTCGTTGCGCACCAGTGGGGAACGCGGCTGATCCGGTCGTGGTCCGAGGGCTGGTGGGAGGCGCCGCAACGGATCGGTGACCGGATCGGCCGGCTGGTCGGGGCCGCACCGGGGCAGGTCGTGGTCGGCGACTCCACGTCGGTCAACGTGTTCAAGGCGTTGATGGGTGCGGTGAAGGGCACCGAGCGCGGCGAGGTCGTGGTCGACGAGGCGACGTTCCCGACCGACGGTTACATCGCGGAGTCCGTGGCCTCGTTGACGGGCCTCAAGGTCCGGGCCGCACATCCGTCCTCTTTGGACCTCACCGGGGACACCGCGGTGGTGTTGCTCAACCAGGTCGACTACCGCACCGGCGAGCTGCACGACATGAAGGCGCTCACCGAGCAGGTGCACGCGGCCGGCGCGCAGGTGGTGTGGGACCTCTGCCACAGCGCGGGCGTGCTGCCGATCGCCTTGGACGAGCTCCAAGTCGACTTCGCGGTCGGCTGCACCTACAAGTTCCTCAACGGCGGGCCCGGCTCGCCGGCGTTCATCTACGTGCCGCACGCGAAGCAGGCCACGTTCGAGAACCCGCTGTCGGGGTGGAACGGGCACCGCGAGCCGTTCGGCATGAAGTCGTCCTACGAGCCCGATCCGGGCATCGCGCGGGCACGGGTCGGCACGCCGGACATCCTGTCGATGCTGGCGCTCGACGCGGCACTGGACGTGTGGGACGACGTGGACCTCGCCGAGCTGCGCGAGCGCGGGCTCCGGCTCACCGCGGTGTTCCGCGAGCGGGTCGAGGAGCTCACGGACCTGGAGGTGATCACGCCGGAGCGGCGCGGCAACCAGATCTCCGTGCGCTGCCCGGACGCCAAGGCCGTGATGGACGAGCTGATCGCGCGAGGTGTCATCGGCGACCACCGGCCGCCGGACGTCCTGCGGTTCGGGTTCGCGCCGCTCTACGTGACCGACGAGGACGCGGTGCGGGCCGCCGAGGTCCTGGCCGACGTCATCCGGTGAGCGCGGCGTCCGCGATGCTCCTGGCCTCGCGGGCGCCCGCCTCCAGCGACGAGCACACGAACAGGATCCACTGCGCCAGGCCCTCCAGTTCGCCCGACGCGAACGCCACGGACGCCGCCTCGTACTCCGCCGACCGGCGCAGGCACGCCACCTCCGGCACGCCGAGGCCCTTGGGGTCGAGGCCGGTGGAGATCGACGTCAGCCGGGCGGCGGCGCGGGCCACCACGCCGTTCGCGACGTCGAACGGGGCCAGGCCGAGCAGTTCGCCGTGCACGACCGCGACGAGCACGGGCGCGGGCACCGAGGTGCCGCCGGTGACGAGCGAGCCGAGCAGGTCGAGCCGCTGCGACACGTCCTGTGCGACGCGCGGCCGGCCGACCTCCGGGGTCAGGTCCGCCGCGGCGAGGACGTGCAGCCGCGCCAGCGCCTGCAGCGGTGCGCGCTGCCAGACGGCGACCAGGCCGCCGAGCGCCTCCGCGATCCGCAGCGAGCCCGCGAGCACCGGGTCGGAGACCTCGCCGGACTCCGGGATCTCGGTCGGGCCGCCCTCCAGCGCCGCCGACGCCCGTGCCGCGCGGACGGACGCCTCGGCCGCGGTCGTGGCCCAGCCGCGCAGGTTCACCCGATGGCGGTGCACCTGGAAAACGGCGTCCTTGGCCGCGTTCGCGGCGTCTGCGACACCGGGCAGGGAAAGCAGCGGGGCGAGGGGATCGGTCACGGTCGCGCAGAGTACCTGACCAGGTGAAACGCGTGACCCAGCTCACTGGGCGACCGTTGAGCGCGCAACTTCGCCCGTTCAACGCGCCACACGTGCCTGGACCAGACAAAACGGGTTACACAGTGACAGCCGTGTAACCAACCTCCCAAGATTGGTCTGAACCTTTCAGGGGAGGAGCCTGTTGGAGTGAGCTGGCTCGCACTACGGTCAGTACCCGCATCCCGAACAGGTCTGGACTTTCCAGGAGGTCTCGCACCATGACGCAGTCGCCAGGCCAGGGCAACGCCCTGGACAACCTGCTCACGGAGAGCAGGACGTTCCCGCCTTCCGACGAGTTCGCGGCACAGGCGAACGCACAGCCCGCGCTGTACGAGGAGGCGAAGGCCGACCGCGAGGCGTTCTGGGCGAAGCAGGCGGAACGGCTGCACTGGGACACGAAGTGGGACCAGGTGCTCGACTGGTCGGACGCGCCGTTCGCGAAGTGGTTCGTGGGCGGCAAGCTCAACGTCGCCTACAACTGCGTCGACCGCCACGTCGAGTCCGGCCACGGCGAGCAGGTCGCGATCCACTGGGAGGGCGAGCCCGGCGACTCCCGCACCATCACCTACGACGAGCTGCAGCGCGAGGTCTCCAAGGCCGCGAACGCGTTGACCTCGCTGGGCATCGGCGCGCAGGACCGCGTCGCGATCTACATGCCGATGATCCCCGAGGCGATCTTCGCGATGCTCGCCTGCGCCCGCGTCGGCGCGTTGCACAACGTCGTGTTCGGCGGCTTCTCCGCCGAGGCGCTGCGCACCCGCATCCAGGACTCCGAGGCCCGGCTCGTCATCACGACCGACGGCCAGTACCGCCGCGGCAACCCGGCCCCGCTCAAGCCGGCCGTCGACGAGGCCGTCGCGGGCGCGCCGTCGGTGGAGAAGGTCGTCGTCGTCAAGCGCACCGACACCGAGGTCGCGTGGACCGACAGGGACGTGTGGTGGCACGAGCTGGTGGACGCGCAGTCCGACCAGCACACCCCGGAGGCGTTCGACTCCGAGCACCCGCTCTTCATCCTCTACACCTCGGGCACCACGGGGAAGCCGAAGGGCATCCTGCACACGTCCGGCGGCTACCTCACGCAGGCGTCGTACACGCACCACAACGTGTTCGACCTCAAGCCGGACACCGACGTCTACTGGTGCACCGCGGACATCGGCTGGGTCACCGGCCACAGCTACATCGTCTACGGACCGCTGTCGAACCGCGTGACGCAGGTCGTCTACGAGGGCACGCCGAACACCCCGGACGAGGGCCGGCACTGGGACATCGTGCAGAAGTACGGCGTCTCCATCTACTACACGGCGCCGACGCTGATCCGCACCTTCATGAAGTGGGGCGCGGACATCCCGGCCAGGTACGACCTGTCGTCGCTGCGGGTGCTGGGTTCGGTCGGCGAGCCGATCAACCCCGAGGCGTGGATGTGGTACCGCGAGAACGTCGGTGGCGGCAAGGCGCCGATCGTGGACACGTGGTGGCAGACCGAGACCGGTGCGATCATGATCTCGCCGCTGCCCGGTGTCGTCGCGACCAAGCCCGGTTCCGCGCAGCGCCCGCTGCCCGGCATCGGCGCGAAGGTCGTCAACGACGAGGGTGTCGAGGTCGAGCACGGCGGCGGTGGCTACCTGGTGCTCGACGAGCCGTGGCCGTCGATGCTGCGCGGCATCTGGGGCGACGACGAGCGCTACCGCGACACGTACTGGTCGCGCTTCAAGGACCAGGGCTACTACTTCGCCGGTGACGGTGCCAAGTACGACGCCGACGGCGACCTGTGGCTGCTCGGCCGCGTCGACGACGTGATGAACGTGTCGGGCCACCGCATCTCGACCACCGAGGTCGAGTCGGCGCTCGTGTCGCACCCGACCGTGGCCGAGGCCGCGGTCGTCGGCGCGTCCGACGACACGACCGGCCAGGGCATCGTGGCGTTCGTGATCCTGCGCGGTGGCGCGGGTGCCGACGCCGGTGGCGCGGAGGCGATCAAGGCGCTGCGCGACCACGTGGCCAAGGAGATCGGCCCGATCGCGAAGCCGCGGCAGATCATGGTCGTGCCGGAGCTGCCGAAGACGCGCTCGGGCAAGATCATGCGCCGCCTGCTGCGCGACGTGGCGGAGAACCGCGCGGTCGGCGACGTGACGACGCTCGCGGACTCGTCGGTGATGGACCTGATCTCGGCGGGCCTGCAGTCGGGCAAGTCGGAGGACTGATACTGATCTGCGCAAACGTGACGGGCGTCCTCTTCGGGGGACGCCCGTTCGCGTTAAGGTTGCGGCAGGGTGAGCCGGGAAGTCTGGTCGGCACGAGGATTTGTCGTGCCCGCAGACCGCCCTGGGAGCCCCGTGTCGCGCAAGAAGGCCGTCGTCGCCGAGTTCGCCCGTTACCTCCGCACCGAGACCGTCGGTGGCACCGTTCTGCTCGGCGCCACCGCGATCGCCCTGCTGTGGGCCAACTCGCCGTGGGCACCCGCCTACTTCGGGCTGCGCGACCTGCACCTCGGGCCGTTGTCCGTCGGCGACTGGGCCAAGGACGGTCTGCTGGCCGTCTTCTTCTTCGTGGCCGGCCTTGAGCTCAAGCGCGAGCTCGTCGTCGGCGAGCTCTCGAACATCAAGGCCGCGGCCCTGCCGATCATCGCGGCGGTCGGCGGCATGGTCGTGCCGGCGCTGATCGCGTTGTCGATCGGGTGGGGGCAGCCGGGGATCGAGAAGGCCTGGGCGATCCCGGTGGCCACGGACATCGCGTTCGCGCTCGGGGTGCTCGCGCTGACGGCGTCGGGACTGCCGTCGAGCCTGCGGGTCTTCCTGCTCTCGCTCGCGGTGGTCGACGACCTGGGCGCGATCGTGGTGATCGCTGTCCTGTTCACGGCGCAGTTCAACCTGCTCGCGGCGGGTGCCGTGGTGGCGCTGCTGGCGCTGTACTGGTTCCTCCAGCACAAGAGGATCACCACGCCGTTGCTGTACGTGCCGATCGCGCTGGCCACCTGGTGGTTCATGCACGAGTCGGGCATCCACGCCACGATCGCCGGTGTCGCGCTCGCGCTGCTGACGCGGGTCAAGCGCGACCCGTACGAGCAGCACGCACCGGCCGTGCGCCTCGAACACCGGTTGCAGCCGTGGTCGGCGGGCGTGGCGGTACCGGTGTTCGCGCTGTTCGCGGCGGGTGTGCCGGTCGGCGCGGAGGCGTTCGGCAAGCTCTTCGAGGACAAGATCGCGATCGGTGTGGTGGTCGGGCTCGTCGTCGGCAAGGTGATCGGGATCGTGGGGGCGTCGGCGCTCGCGGTGTGGTTCAAGGCGGCGGTCTGGCCGGCCGGGGCGGGGCCGCGCGACATCGTGGCGGTGGCGACGCTGGGCGGGGTCGGGTTCACCGTCAGCCTGCTGATCGCGGAGCTGTCGCTGCCGGAACCGGAGACCGCGAAGGCCGCCGTCCTGCTCGCCTCGATGATCGCGTCGCTGCTCGCGGCGGTGTTGCTCATTCGCCGGAGCCGGGCGCATGGCACCATGTCCGGGTGACCACCAGGGAGCACATCGCGTCGATTCCGCTGACCGCTGACGACCCCGCGGCCGAGGCCTCGATCGGCGGCCTGGTCCGCGACGCGACCGCGCACGTGTCGACTTTGGTCAGAGCAGAGGTCGAGCTCGCGAAGGGCGAGCTCGCCGCCGAGGTCAAGAAGGCGCTCAGGGGCAGTGTTTTCTTCATCGTCGCGCTGACGGTGCTGCTGTTCAGCCTGTTCTTCTTGTTCATGGCGCTCGGCTTCGGGTTCACCGAGTGGTTCGGCTGGTACGCCTGGGCCGGCTTCGGGCTGACCTTCCTGCTGATGCTCGTCACCGCGGGGCTGTTCGCGTTCCTCGGCTACCGGAAGGTCCGCAAGATCAGGGCGCCGGAGCGGTCGATCGCGGCGGCCAAGGACACCGTGGCCGCACTGCGCAACCGTGACTCTCACGGCAGGGGCGACGACAACTGAGCCGCAAACCCGACCCGTCGGTGGTGCGGGTCGCGGGGCCGTGGACGCACCGCGACGTCTCGGCCAACGGCATCCGCCTGCACGTCGCCGAGCTCGGCGAGGGACCCCTCGTGCTGCTGCTGCACGGGTTCCCCGAGTTCTGGTGGTCGTGGCGGCACCAGCTGACCGCGCTCGCCGAGGCCGGCTACCGCGCCGTGGCCGTCGACCTGCGCGGCTACGGCGACTCGGACAAACCCCCGCGCGGGTACGACGGGTTCACCCTCGCGGGTGACATCGCGGGTCTGGTCAAGGCGCTCGGCGCCCCACGCGCGCACCTGGTGGGCCACGCGTGGGGCGGCCTGCTGGCGTGGACGGCCGGCGCCATGCACCCGCGGCTGGTGTCGTCGGTGTCCGCGCTGTCGGCCCCGCACCCGCTGGCGTTGCGCCGCACGTTCCGCCGACCGGGCCGGCTGAACCGGCACGTGCTGCAGTTCCAGCTCCCGCTCTACCCGGAACGCCTGCTGACCAGGGAGAACGGCCTGCAGGTGGCCAAGCTGCTGTCGGCGTGGTCGGGCCCGAAGTACCGGTCGGCACCGGAGTTCGACGAGGTCGTCCGCCGCTGCCGGCAGGCGATGCTCGTGCAGGGCGTGGCGCACAGCGCGATGGAGTACTACCGCTGGGCCGTGCGGTCCCAGCTGCGCGGCGACGGCCGCCGCTTCGCCGAGGCGGTCGACAAGCCGTTGCCGGTGCCGGTGCTCCAGATCCACGGCGAGCTGGACGCGGTGGTGCTGGAGTCCACAGCCCGCGCGTCCCTGCCGTGGCTCGGTCCCGGCTCGGAGTTCCGCTCGCTGCCCGAGGTGGGGCACTTCCCGAACCAGGAGGCGCCGCACACCACGAGCCGCCTGCTCACCGAGTTCCTGCAGAGGTCGTCCTGAACGCCGCCGCCAGCTCCGCCGCCGGGTCGTCCGGCAGCTCGGTCGCGCGCCAGGCGATGTAGCCGTCCGGGCGGACGAGCGACGCACCCTTGCCGGACAGCCCGAACGCGTCGAGCGCCTCGACGGGTTCGTACCGCACGCCCAGCGGTTCGGCCGCGTCCGCCCACAGCGCGTCGTTCGCCACCAGCACCCAGCCGCGTTGGAACAGGTCCAACGTGGACTTCCCCGGCTCGATCCACAGGTGCGGGGCGCGCGTGCCGGGCTGGCCGTTCCACTGCTCGGGGAGCCGGGCCGGCGGCAGTTCCTCGCCCGCCCCGAGCACCGCCGCCGAGCGGTAGAGCACGCCGAAGTGCATGGCGTCGTTGTCGTACAGCGGCGCGTCCTCCGGCTCACCGCCGCGGTTGTGGCCGTCGTTGCGCGCGAAGATCTGCTGGTGGCACAGGGTCGCGACGGGCCGCCGTTCCGCGTCGTAGGTGTCCAGCAGGGACGGTCGTGACGTGCCGTCCAGCACGGCGGCGAGCTTCCAGGCGAGGTTGTGCGCGTCCTCGATGCCGACGTTCGCCCCGAACCCGCCGCGGCTGGGCGGCAACGTGTGCGCGGCGTCGCCGGCGAGGAAGACCCTGCCCCGGCTGAACCGGTCGGCGACGTTCGCGCTGATGGTCCACCGGCCGGTGGTGATGACCTCGACGTCGAGGTCGTCGCGGCCGATGGCCTGGAAGACCTTCTGCCGCAGCTCCGGCTCGGTGTACTCGCGGTCGTCGAGCATCAGCACCCAGCGGCCGTCGCCGTAGGTCGTGAGGAAGCCGACGTCGTCAATCACGAACTGGCCGATGCCGTCCTTCAGGTACTCGTCCAGCGGTGCGCGGAACAAGACGCTGCGCGACGTGTGCATGTATCCGCGACCGGTGCGGGTGATGCCGAGCTGTTCGCGGATCGGGCTGCGGTGGCCGTCGGCCGCGACGAGGTAGTCGGCGCGGATCTCGTACGGCTCCCCGTCACCCTGCACGACCGCCGTGACGCCGTCGTCGTCCTGGGAGAACTCCAGCATCCGGGTGCTCATCCGGATGTCCGCGCCGAACGCGCGCGCCTTGTCGCGCAGGATCGGCTCCATCACGTCCTGCGCCGCGCCGACGCCCCTGACCGGCGAGTGCTCGACGTCCGTGAGCTGAGCCGGTGGCGTCCAGAACGTCTCGTCGTACTTCTTCCCGACCAGGCTCTCCGCCCGCACCCGCCGCACGCCGAAACCCCTGGTCATCCGGCTGCGCGGCAGCTCGTCCCCCATGCCGACCGCCCGCAGCAGCTCACCGACCCGCGCGTTGAAACCGACCGCCCGCGGGTGCGGTGAGCTGCCGGGGTGCTTCTCGACGAGCACCACGTCCACCCCGCGCCACGCCAGGAACAACGCGGCCGAGGTACCCGCCAGCCCGCCCCCGACCACCACGACCTGCGTCCTCATCACACCCACCCTCCGATACGCCGTATCTGTCAATACACTGTATCGGCAAGAGACGCTGTATTGTCCAGTCCGATGTCGAACGAACCCGTGTGGGAGCGGCCGGAGCCGTCCGGCAAGCCGTCGCCGACCCCGTTGAGCAGGGACCTGATCGTGAGCGCCGCGATCAGGCTCGCCGACGCGGGCGGGCTCGACGAGGTGTCGTTCCGCAAGGTCGCCGCCGCCCTGAACGCCGGCCCGATGCGGCTGTACGGCTACGTGGAGACCAAGGACGAGCTGCTCGACCTCATGGTCGACGAGGTCTACGGCGAGATCACGCCGCCGCCGTCATCGGCCGGCTGGCGCGAGGGTCTGCGGCACGTCGCGCACGGCATCCGGGACGCGACGAAGCGGCACGAGTGGTTCATCGACCTGCTCAGCAACCGCCCGCACCAGGGCCCGAACGCGCTCACGCACCTGGAGACCACGCTCGCCACGGTCCGGTTCGACGACATCGACCAGGTGCTCGGCGCGGTCGGCGCGGTGATGGCGTACGTCTTCGGGGCCGTCCGCGGCGAGATCACCGAACTGCGCGCGGAACGGTCCAGCGGCATGACCGAGGAGCAGTGGCAGCGCGCGTCCGGCCCCTACATGCAGCGGATGCTCGCCACCGGCCGGTTCCCGACGCTCGCCAGGGTCATGCACGAGTCGAGTGACACCGATCCCGCGCACAGGTTCGAGATCGGCCTCGGCTACGTGCTCGACGGGATCGCTACGAGGCACAACCTTGCGTGGAGGCCCGCCGGGTCAGCGTCGGAGCCTTCTGCACAATCTCCTTGACCTGCTGCGCCGTGAGCACGAACCCGGTCTCCGGGTCGTCGACCGCCGCGCCGAACACCACGCCCATCACCCGGCCGTTCGGGTCGACCAGGGGGCCGCCGGAGTTGCCGGAGCGGACCTCGGCGCGGACGGTGTAGACGTCGCGGGTCACGGTCTGCGCGTCGTAGATGTCCGGGCCGCGCAGCAGCGGGATGCGTTCGCGGACACGGGCGGACTTGGCGAGGTAGGGGCCGTCGAGGGGGTAGCCCAGCACGATGCCGTCCTCACCGGCCTGCACTTCGTCGGAGCGGAACTGCAGCGGCGCGGCCTCCAGGTCGGGGACCGCGAGGATGGCGACGTCGACCTTGGGGTCGTAGAGGACGACGGTGGCGTCGAACTGGCCGCGGCCGACCTCGACCGTCACCTCGTTGGTGCCGGCGACGACGTGGGCGTTGGTCATGACGCGCTCGGGGGCGATCACGAAACCGGTGCCCTCCAGCGCGCGGGAGCAGGACGGGGCACGGCCGCGGACCTTCAGCACCGAGGACTTCAGCCGGTTCACCACCGGGGAGCTCGCCAGCGCCTGGTCGGGTGGGCTGACGTCCTTCAGCGGGGTGCGGTTGAACGGGTCCATCGCCTGCGGGAAGCCGGAGACGTCGAACAGCTTCTGCAGGTCGTCGGACAGCACGCGAGCGGCCTGCGGCATGGTCTCGTTGACCTTGCCGAGGATCACCGAGTTGCGCAGCGACGCGGTCAGGTCGGGCAGGCCCGCGACCGAGGTCAGCGGCAGGGCGATCATCCAGGCCACGACGAAGACGACGATGCCCTGCACGATGGCGCCCAGCGCGTTGTCCGCGCCGCGCAACGGGGAGGCGTTGACCCGCGCCTTGATCGTCCGGCCGATGTAGACGCCGATCGTCTCGCCGAGCGCCACCAGCAGCACGACGATGCCCACCGCGAAGACGACCTTGGTCACCACGTTCTCGAACTGGGACACGAGCATCGGTGCGATCTGGGTGCCGAGGATCAGGCCGACGAGCACACCGACGAACGCGGGCAGCGCGACGACCATGCCCTGCCTGGCCCCCGACACCGCGGCGATCGCGGCAAGGCCCAGCACGAGCAGGTCAACCCAGTTCAACCGACTACCTCCGCCTCACTGTGTAGCGCGCAACGCTAGTTCAAGGTCGCGCACATCGGTCGCATCCCACGGCTGTTCCCAGCCACCGAGTGCGATCAGGCCGTTCAGCAGTCCCGCGGTGAAGCCCCACACCAGCATGCCCGGCGCGGAGAAGGCCGCTCCGACGTAGCCCGCGGGGTGGCGCACCCGGAACCTGTTGGCAGGGTCGGCGAGGTGTGCGACCGGCACCCGTGCGACGGCGGCGGTCTCGGCCGGGTCGACGGGGGCGACGGGGCTCGGCTGTTCCCAGTAGGCGAGCACGGGGGTGACCACGAAACCGGACACCGGCACGTACAGCTCCGGCATCACGACCAGTGGTCTCACTCCTGTCCCAAGTACACCTGTCTCCTCGTAAGCCTCGCGTAATGCGGTGGCCACGGGTCCGTCGTCGGTCGGGTCGGCGGCCCCGCCGGGGAACGCGACCTGACCGGGGTGCGAGCCCAGCGTGTCCGAGCGGCGCAGCAGCAGGACGTCCGGGCCGTGGTCGGCGTTGTCGCCGAAGAGCATGAGCACCGCCGCGGGCCTGCCGCCGGACGCGGGGGGCTTGATCCGGGTGAACGCCGTGGCGTCGATCTCCTCGGTCGCCTTGACGAGCCGCTGCATCCAGTCCGGCAGCTCGGTCGCTCCCAGCCCGGTTGCTCCCAGCTCGGTCGCCTCGCTCATCGCACCGCCTTCTCCACCTGTTCCGGCGCCGTGAACACCGGCGGGTCCGTGATCAACCGGACCGCGCCGTCCGCTGATATGTAATACGTGGCCGGCAACGTGATCGGCGCCTTCACCCGCTTGCGCAGCTCGTCCGCCTCGTCGTGGACCGACGGCAGCCGCACGCCCAGCTTGGCGAGCAGCTCCAGGCCGTCGGCCTCGGTGCTCTCCACTAGAACTGGGACGACCGGGACGGCGTTCGGTTGCTCCGCGTAGGCGTCCAGCACCGGAAGCTCCTTCTGGCACGGCTGGCACCAGGTCGCCCAGAAGTTGATCAGGAGCGGGCCCTTGAGCGCGAGGTCCGTCCGGGTGCCGTCGCGCAGGCACGTCACGCCGACGCCGCCCGCACCGCCCGGCACGCACGGCCGCAGCTGGGCCTGCGCGCGCAACGCCACCACGTCCTGCGGCGGGCGGTTCGACCGGACGGGCTGCTCCCGCGCGTCATCGCGCGGCCACAGCGCGACGACCCCGGCGACGCCGAGGACGAGCACGAGGACCAGCCAGCGGGTGCGGTTGTTCACCCCACCAGCTTCTCACCGGCCCGCACCCGCTCGGCGAGCTCGACCAGGTGCGGCTTCTCGTCGCCCTTCACGAGCTTCGCGGCCTTCACCGGGTCCTCGGGACCCAGGCCGTACGACGGGCAGTCCTTCATCAGCAGGCAGGCCCCGCACGCGGGGGTCTTGGCGTGGCACACGCGGCGGCCGTGGAAGACGATCCAGTGCGAGGCCATGGTCCAGTCGCGCTTCTCGATCAGCTCACCGATCGCGTACTCGACCTTGACCGCGTCCTCCTCCTCGGTCCACCCCCAGCGGCGCACGAGCCGGCCGAAGTGGGTGTCGACTGTGAGCCCCGGCACATCGAAGGCGTTGCCGAGAACCACGTTGGCCGTCTTGCGTCCTACACCGGGGAGCTTGACCAGCTCCTCCATGCTGCCGGGAACCACACCGTCGTGCTGCTCCACGAGAGCGGCACCGAGACCCAGGAGGGATGACGCCTTGTTCCGGTAGAAGCCGGTGGGGCGGATCATCTCCTCGAGTTCCACCCGGTCGGCTCCGGCGTAGTCGGCGGCCGTCGGGTACTTCGCGAAGAGCGCGGGAGTGACCTCGTTGACCTTCTTGTCGGTGCACTGCGCGGACAGCACGACTGCCACGACCAGTTCGAGCGGCGTGGTGAAGTCCAGCTCGCAGTGGGCGTCGGGATATCCCTCGGCAAGCGTGCGCACCATCCGGCGGGCCCTGCGGGTCAGGCCGAGTTTGGTTTCCGGTTTCTTGGTTGCGGGCACTGATCCAGAGTAGTCAACACGCCGCGACCACCCCCTAGATCCGTGCTCGAATCCCCCATGCGCCAGACTGCGGAGCATCATGACTGCCTGGTTTGTGATCGTCGTCCCGATCGTGATCATGTTCTTCGCGCTCTTCATGGAGCGCGTGGAAGCGAAGCTCCGGCACGTGGCCGTGCAGGAGAACGAGGTCGAGGAGTTCCTGGAGTCCGCCCGGCCCGACGAGGTCAAGGCGCTCTACGGACACGGCATCGGTCGCGCGCTGGAGCTGTTCCGCCTGCGCCGCCGCGGTCGCGGCAGCGTGCGCAAGCGCGTCCGCTAGCGGGCGGGTGCCGGCCAGGCACCCGAATGGCGTAGACTGGTTCGTTGGGCTCTGGATCGAGTCAGTCGAGTTGTTCCCAGCGAGACGGCGAGCCGAACGGCGATCCACTACACAGCCCTTAGACTGCAACGCAGTGATCGGCGGCACGGCGCTGACTCCACCAAAGATGGTGGTAGGCGTGCCGTCGCGTCGATTAGGAGGGACGAGGTGGACGAGACCCTGGCGCGAGCGGGCATCTTCCAGGGAGTTGACCCGGCAGCCGCAGAGGCGCTGGCGCAGACCCTGGAGACGGTGGAGTTCCCGCGTGGCCATGTGATCTTCGCGGAGGGTGAGCCGGGCGACCGCCTGTACATCATCCAGTCCGGCAAGGTGAAGATCGGCCGCAAGTCGCCGGACGGCCGCGAGAACCTGTTGGGGATCTTCGGGCCCTCCGACATGTTCGGTGAACTGTCCATTTTCGACCCCGGCCCCCGCACGTCGACCGCGACGACGGTGACCGAGGTGCGCGCGGTGTCCATGGACCGCCCCGCGCTCCGTCAGTGGATCACCAACCGGCCGGAGATCGCCGAGCAGCTGCTGAGGGCACTGGCCCGCAGGCTGCGCAGGACGAACTCGATGCTGGCCGACCTGATCTTCACGGACGTGCCCGGCCGCGTCGCCAAGGCGTTGCTGCAGCTCGCGCAGCGCTTCGGCTCGCAGGAGGCCGGTCTGCTCCGCGTCACGCACGACCTGACGCAGGAGGAGATCGCCCAGTTCGTCGGCGCGTCCCGCGAGACCGTGAACAAGGCCCTGGCCGACTTCGCGCACCGCGGGTGGCTGCGACTGGAGGGCAAGAGCGTGCTGATCCTGGACCCGGAGCGCCTGGCGCGCCGCGCACGCTAGGACTTCAGCAGTTCGACGGACAAAGGACCGGGCGCCACCCCCGACGTGGCGCACCGGTCCTTTGTGCTGCACGGCCCATCCCCCGACGAACCGTGCCTTCCCACCCTCCGGCGCGCAGGCCCCGACCCTCTGGCCGGAGGTTGGTCTTTCGATCGACGAGTCAACTTTCGCACGGCCCCTACCGTGGGACTCAAGCCTTTTCACCCTCAGGGACCTCTTCCGGGTGGTTTTGGCTGCATCTTTCACCCGGTCATCCCATTCCTGTGACCGAACCGCAACCGTGGTGACACCGCGCACCCAAACTGGTACTTCCGTACCACCTTTGTCATACTGGTACACATGTCCCACTCTGCCCGCCTGTCCGACTACCGTGCTGCCCTGACGACCCCCGGCATGCGCGGCCCCGTGGTCGCGTCCCTGCTCGCCCGCCTCCCCATCGCGATGGTCGGGCTCTCGCTGCTGCTCTACGTGGAGCGCGCCACGGGTTCGTTCGCGGTCGCCGGTCTGGTGTCGGCGGCGGCGCTGGTGGGCGTGGCGATGGGCTCGGTCGTGCAGGGCCGGTTGATGGACCGCTTCGGTCCCACCCGCCCGCTGATGACCGTGACCGCGCTCTTCACCCTCTTCGTGACCGCCTCCGTGATCGCTGTCGAGGCCGGCCTGCCGGTGCTCCTGCTGGTCCCGCTGGCCCTCGGCGTCGGCGCGACCGAGCCGATGGTGGGCTCGGCGTCGCGGGCGCTGTGGGAGCGGATGGTCCCCGCCGGCCCGACGCGGATGGCGGGCTACGCCTACGAGGCCATCTCGATGGAGGTCTTCTTCATCCTCGGACCGGGTCTCGCGGGCCTGCTGCTGGCGGCGCCGTGGGCGGGCACCGGCGTGGTCGTCGGCTCGGTGCTGATGGTCGTCGGCGCGCTGTGGTTCGCGACCAACCCGGTCGTGCGCGAGTGGGGCCCGGTCGTCCAGGCCCCGCGGCCGCTGCTCGGTGCGTTCGCCTACCCCGGCATGCGCACGGTGGCGCTGGCCGCGCTCGGCTTCGGCGTGACCATCGGTTTCGTCGAGGTGGCGGTGCCGGCCTTCGCGAAGGCGACGGGCCACGCCGCGATGGGCGGCCTGATGCTGTCGCTGTGGTCGATCAGCTCGGTGATCTTCGGCGTGCTCTACGGCATGCGCCCGTGGCCGCGCCCGATGCACCTGCGCCTGCCGGTGCTGCTCGGCGGCTTCGGCCTGCTGTCGCTGCTGCTCGCGATCCCCGCGTCGCTGGTGGGGCTGGGCCTGGCGCTGTTCGTGGTCGGCACCCTGATCACGCCCCAGTCGACCGCGCACTCCGCCGCGATCGAGCAGGTCACGCCCAGCGGCATGGCTGCGGAGGCGTTCGGCTGGGTGATCACCTCGGTGACCGTCGGCCTCGCCATCGGACAGGGCCTGTCCGGTCAGCTGATCGAGCACTTCGGCACGCGGCCCGCGTTCCTCGCTTCCGGCGTGGCCGGTCTGCTGATCGCCGCGGCCGTGTGGGCGCTGCGCGAGACCGTGCGGCGCGGGGTTCCGGCCGGGGATGCGCTGCCGGCGCGGTCGGAAATGGAGCTCGTGGCCCGCTGAGGGGTGGACGGGTCCCCGGAGCGGGGCTGGAGGTTGTGGTTGAGAGGCACGCCGGGGACGGCGTGCCTTTCGGCATTTCGGGGGGTGTTGGGACGGATGGTGGCCGGGTGAGGGTGCGGGCCTGCTGCGCGGGGGCGGGCAGGGCCGGGGGCGGGGCAGGCCGAGGCCGGGGACGCCCGGGCCGGGGACGGGCAGGCCGGGAACGCCTGGGGACGGGGGCGGGCGGGCCGGGAACGCCTGGGGACGGGGACGGGCAGGCCGGGAACAGGCGGGCAGGCCGGAGCGAGGCAGGCCGGAGCGAGGCAGGCCGGAGCGAGGCAGGCCGGAGCGAGGTGGGGCAGGGCGGGGCAGAGCGGGAAGGGCGGGCGGGCCGCCGCCACCGAGGGTGGGCAGGCCGCACTCCAGGGTGAGCGCGCCGCACCCCCAGGACGAGCAGAGCGCGTCCCAGGACGCGCTGAGTGGCGCCGACCCTGGACCGCGGCCCCGCAGCGTCGCACGACCGCCAACGGACCGGGCTCGTCGTGCCCTGCCCCTACGCCCGCGCCTCCACGCCCCGCGCTCGCGTCCCCGTGCCTGCGCCCCCGCGCCCGCGCTCAAGCCCCTGCGCTCGGTGGCCTGACGGCGCCGTCAGGCCACCGAGCGCATCGGCACGACCAGGTAGGTGAGCTCCACGCCGTCCTCGCCGGGCGGGGAGGTCAGGACGGTGGAGCGGAGGCCGTCCTGGATGCGGAGTTCGATGCGGCGGCCCGCGAAGGCCTTCAGGGCGTCGGCGAGGTAGCGGGCCTGGAAGGTCTTGGTGAGGCGGTCGCCCTCGACGGTGGCCTTGACGAACTCCTCGGCCTCGCCGGAGGTCGGGTCGCTGCTCTTGACGCGCAGCTCGCTGTCCTCGACCTGGATGGTGACGGCCTGGTGGGGGCCGCCGTAGGGGGTGGCGCGGCGCACGGCGCGGGACAGGGCGTCGGCGTCTACCAGGACGGTGCTGTCGATGGTGGTCTCCAGGAGTCGGCGCGCTCGGTCGTCCGGGAACGGGGCGGCCAGGAGTGCGGTGGAGAGGGAGTTGTGGTGCCAGGCGAGGCCGATGCGGTCCGCGTCGGCGTGCAGGGCGACGGGGCCCTCCGCCTGGCGGGTGGCTTCGGCGAGGGCCTTGGCGGGGACCAGGACGTCGACGGAGCCGGCGGACTGCCACGGGAGCTTGGCGTAGGCCATGCGGTAGCGGTCGGTGGCCATGACGTGCAGGTGCTCGGCGTCGGACTGGACGCGGATGCCGGTGAAGATCGGCAGTGCGTCGTCCTTCGAGGCGGCACCGGCCACGGCGGCGATGACGCGCAGGTGCTCGGCGGCCGCGGTGCCCTGCAACGGGGGCAGGGCCGGGATGCCGGGGTGGTCGTGCAGGTCGAGCAACGGCAGGGCGAAGCGGGCCTGGCCGGTGCGGACCGCGAGCCGGGAACCCTCGACGCGCAGGCGGACCTGCGGCTCGTCGAGGGCCTGGAGGGTGGCGGCGAGCGCCTTCGCGGGCACCAGCACCTCCCCCTCGGTGTGCGCGGACGCGGGCTTCGTCAGGCTCACCGCGTGTTCGTGGTCGCTGCCCGCCACCTCCACCCCCGTCGCGGAGGCCCGCAGCCGGACGCCGGCGAGGACGGGGTCGAGCACGCGGGTGGGCAGCAGCCGCGCCACCTCGGCGACGGCGCCGGCGAGCTCGGCTGTGGTGGCGGTGAGGTCCATGGCAGGGACGTTAGCGAGCACCCCTGACAATTTTCGCGAGCACGAGCGCGACCAGGACGCGTGAGCACCGGCGTCTCACCCGGTGCGCAGGTACTCCAGCTGGGCCCGCACCGACCACTCCGCGGCCGGCCAGAGCACCCGGTCGACGTCGGCGTAGACGACCTCGACGACCTGCCGGGGCGTGGGCGAGCCGCCCAGCGCCTCCACGGCCCGGCGCACCTGCTCCAGGCGCTGGGTCCGGTGCGCCAGGTAGGCCCGCGCGGCCTCGCCGGCGTCGGCGAGCTCGGGGCCGTGGCCGGGCAGCACCGCGGTGTCCGGCGGCAGGTCCGCCAGCACCTTCAGCGACTCGAAGTAGTCGCCGAGCTTCCCGTCGGGGTGGGCGACGATCGTGGTGCCGCGGCCCAGCACCGTGTCCCCGGTCAGCACGGCCTCGCCGTCGAGCACGAAGCACAGCGAGTCGCTGGTGTGCCCCGGTGTGCCGAGCACCCGCAGCTCCAGACCGGAGCTGGTGACGACGTCACCGTCCACCAGGCCCTCGGACCCGAAGACGAACGTCGGGTCGAGCGCGCGCACCGGTGCCCCGACGAGCTCTCCGAACGAGCGCGCCCCCTCGGAGTGGTCGGGGTGACCGTGGGTCAGCAGGACCTCGGAGACCGGCCCGACCGCCGCGATGCGCTCCAGGTGCGCGGGGTCGAGCGGACCGGGGTCGACCACGACGTACGACCCGGCGTCCGGCGCCTTGAGCAGCCACGTGTTGGTGCCGTCGAGCGTCATCGGCGACGGGTTGTCCGCCAGCAGCACGGCCGCGTGCGCGGTGACCTGGCGCAGCTGCCCGTACAGCGGGTGCTCGGCACGGGCCCCGATCAACGGCGACCCGCTCATCCGAGCACCACCCTGACCACGTCACCGTCGCGGATCAGCTTGGGGATGATCTTCTCGACGCTGCGCTCCTCGGCCATGACCGCGGCGACCGAGCCGAGCGCACCGACCTCGTCCAGCGTCCGCCAGGTCGGCGGCATGAGCATGCGGCGTCCCTCCTGGGCGTCCTGGACCGCCTCCGCGGGCGTCTGCCAGGCCGCGTCGGACGCCTCGGTCGTGGCGCCGTCGGCGTGCTGACCGGTCGGCAGGGCCGCGACGAAGAACCGCGTGTCGTAGCGGCGCGGCTCCTCGCGCGGAGTCACCCAGTTGGCCCACGGCCGCAGCAGGTCCGCCCGCAGCACCAGCCCGGCGGCCGCCAGGAACTCCGCCAGCGACACCTTCCGGTCGACCAGGTCCTGCCGGGCCTGCGCGTACACCGAGGCGTCCGCGACGACCGTCGACGGGGACGGCCCCGCCAGCAGCACACCGGACTCCTCGAACGTCTCCCGCACCGCCGCGCACACGAACGCGCGGGCGAGCGACTCGTCCACCCCGAACACCGACCCCCACCACGACGGCGGCGGACCGGCCCACGCGACCGACGTGTCCGCGTCGCGCGGGTCCACGCCACCACCGGGGAACACGGTCATGCCGCCCGCGAACGCCATCCCCTTCACCCGCCGCAGCAGGAACGCCTCCACCCCGGCCGCACCGTCGCGCAGCAGCACCACGGTGACCGCGTCACGGGGTTCGACGGGTTGGGCAACCGGCGCCGCGGGTACCAGGTTTCCCGGCAAGGTCATGTCCTCGGGCATCCTCCGAGCGTACGACCGCGCTGACGTGAGGATGGTGTGATGGCGACGAAGGTCTCCGGCTGCCTGGTGAAGATGCTGCTGGTCCTGTTCGGCGTGGTGGTGGGAACGGGGTTGACGGCGGTGACGGCCGTCCTGCTGTTCCTGCCCGACCGCACGACCGTGATCAGCGTCGACCCGACCGCCGAGTCCCCCGGCGTGTACGTGAAGAAGGTCGAGCGCGTGGTCGGCGGCACCGGCTACGAGATCTGGCTCGGGCCCACGCCCGACCGCGGTCACGTGGTGACCGTTCCCGCCGGGTGGGAACACGACCCCGACCGCGAGAGCACGCCCGACGGCCTGCGGCTCAAGTTCGACAACGGGGGCGAGATCTTCGTCCCCAGGGCCAGCTACCTCTGAGGCAGGATGGGCAAGTGGACGAACAGCTGCGCGTAGGACTCGTCGGTGCCGGACCGTGGGCGGAGATGGTCCACGCCCCCGGTCTCGCCAACCACCCCGGCACCCGGCTCGCCGGCGTCTGGGCCCGCAGGCCCGAGGCGGCGCACCGGCTCGCGAACGCCCACGGCACCGAGGCGTTCGAGTCCTACGAGGACATGTTGTCCACTGTGGACGCAGTCGCGTTCTGCGTGCCGCCGGGCGTGCAGGCGCCGATGGCGATCACGGCGGCGAACGCGGGCAAGCACGTCGTCCTGGAGAAGCCGATCGCCGAGTCCGCGGACGTGGCCGAGCGGCTCGCGCAGGCCGTGAGCGACGCGGACGTGGCGTCGCTCGTCGTGCTGACCCGCCGCTACGCCCCGGAGACCAAGGAGCTGCTCAGGCAGCTGCACCGCACCGGCGGCTGGACCGGCGCGGACGGCCGCTGGCTGACCGGCGCGCTGCTCGACGGGCCGTTCTCGAACTCGCCGTGGCGGCACGAGAGGGGCGCGCTCGACGACATCGGCCCGCACGCGTTCGACCTGCTGGACGCGGCACTGGGCGAGATCACCGACGTGCTCGCGGCGAACGTGTCGGAGACCGGGCTGTGGCAGCTGATCCTGCAGCACGCGGGCGGTGCGACGAGCACGCTGACGCTCACCCTGTCGTTGCCGTTGCAGCCGCCGTTCACGGACTTCACCGTGTTCGGGCCGAACGGCCACCGCACGCTGAACGGCCGCGACACGTCCACTTCCGACTGCTACACGAACCTGCTCGACGACTTCGTGGCGATGGTGCACAGCGGCACCACCACCCACGAGTGCGACGTGCGCCGCGGCCTGCACCTGCAGAAGGTCATCGACCTGGCGCGGCGCAAGGCCGGGGCGTGACGTCCGCCCCGGGAGCACGAGTCGCCCTCACTGCTGCTGGTGCCCGTTGTTCGTGGCCCCGAACGCCGACTGACGCGCCGATGACCGGTCGATCTGCCAGCGACCGGCGTCGGACGTCTTCGCGCCGGACTGCTCGCGCTGCGCCAGCTCCTCGTGCAGCTGCTGCAGCAACGCGCGTTCGCGTTCGCTGAGGTTCGCGTCCACACCGGACGACTCCGCGGGCGGTTCGGCCAGCGCGGCCTGCAGGGCCGCCAGCTCGTCGCCGCGCAGTTCCATGGTGACCTCGGCCCGGTTGATCGGGGTGGGCTCCGGCAACGCCTCCGGCACCGGCTCCAGCTCCACCACCGGTTCCAGCTCCACCACCGGTTCCGGCTCCGGTTCGGGCTCCGGCTCGGCCGGGGCCACGGAGATCCGCTTCACGGGCTTGGGCGGGAAGGGCTGCGACCCCTCCAGGGACGGCGTGCGGGCAAAACGTGAGCCGGACTCCTCCACCACTGGCTCCGGCGCCGGTGTCGGCTCGGCCACCGGCGCCGGAGCGGGAAGTTCTTCCGACTGGTCGAACCAGGTGGGCTCGTGCCCCACGCCCGCGGGTGCCGGTGGTGGCATCGACGCCACCTGCGCCCCGGAGATGGGCACCGGACGCGAGGACGTCACGGCGGAGGCGTGGTAGTCGCCCAGCTGCGTGCCGACGGCCAGCACCTCGACCGCGGCCCGGATGCCCGCCTTGCGCAGCACCGTGTCGACCCGGTACGCGGTCGCGGGCGCGAAGCCCTGCGGACCCACGTCCACGAGCACGACCCGCTGCGGCAGCGGACCGGGGGTGGCCCCGGCCGGCGAGGAACGCCAGACGCAGCGCACCGCGCGCACGTCCGGCAGCACCGACACCGCGCGCGACAGCAGCGGGCCGAGGTCCGCCGCCGGGTCGGAGTCGGAGGTGAAGCGGTGCCGGATGAACGGCAGCACCTCGACGACCGGCATGCGGTCGGTCAGGCTCGCGTCGGAACGCACCTCGTGCAGCGCCCACGTGATGGCGGCCCGCTCGTCGGGCAGCACGGGGATGCCGCCTGCCAGGAGCGTGCCGACGAGGAGCTCGACCGCGCGGTCCAGCTCTCCGACGGCGAGGAACTCGCGCGCCTTCGACAGGGCGTCGTCGTCGACGCGCCCGGCCATCGACAGCAGGAGATCGTGCAGACGGACCGGCAGGCCGACACCGTCGTTCGTCACGGCAACTCTCCTTAGCTGAGCACCAGGTGCTCCTCGGACTCGGCGCCGGCGCATACCAGCTCCGATGCCGCCAGCGCCGCCCGGTGGTAGGGCGGCAGGTCCAGACCGGACGGCACGACCTCGACGCACGGGTCGGGCTCGCCCAGCGCCCGCAGCACGCGCTGCAGCTCGCCGGTCAGCCTCGCGTGACCGGTGGTGGCCGCCACCAGCAGGACGCGGTTGACCCCCTCGGGGCCGATGCGCCAGCAGGAACGGACCTCACCGACCCCGTGGCGGCCTCGCAGCGTGGCACCGAGCACGACGGTCGCGGAATCCCCCATCGGCACCCGATCGGGTGATTCCGGGGAGAAGGTGTAGTCGGTGGGGGGCAGTTCGTCCAGCCCTTTGACCGAACTGACGGCTCCCGGCTCGGCCCCGTAGGGCACGAGCGCGTCCTGAAGGAGGCGCATCTCGTGGTCGGTCAGCGGGATGCGCCCGTGCAGCAACGTGCGCGGCAACGACCGCGCGAGCACCGCGTACGCGTCCGAGGCCGCCCAGTCCCGGTACCGCCAGAGCAGGTCGTCCGGAATGCGTCCGGCGAGCCGCAGCAGCAGTTCGTGGCACGTGTCCGACATGTCACACCCTTCAGCGGAAACCCGGGACGGGGACCGGGAGACTCAGACCTCGACGACCAGTTCGACCTCGACCGGCGCACCGATCGGCAGCTCGGCGACGCCCACGGCGGAACGGGCGTGCTTGCCCGCGTCACCGAAGATCTCCCCCAGCAGCTCGGACGCCCCGTTCACGACACCGGGCTGACCGGTGAAGCCCTCCGCGGAGGCGACGAAGCCAACAACCTTCACGATCCGCTTGATCGAGTCAACGCCCACGAGGTCGTGGACCGCCGCCAGCGCGTTCAGGACGCACGTCCGGGCGTAGGCCTTGGCCTCCTCCGGGGAGACGTCGGCGCCGACCTTGCCGGTGGCCGGGAGCTGGCCGTCGACGAACGGCAGCTGGCCGGAGGTGAACACCCAGGACCCGCTCTGCACGGCCGGGACGTAGGCGGCGAGCGGGGCGGCGACGCCGGGGAGCTCGATGCCGAGCTCGTCGAGGCGAGCGGACCAGGTCATGCCTTCACCCGCTTCAGGTACGCGACGTGCTGCTCACCGGTGGGGTTGGTCAGCACGGTGACCAGCTCCCAGCCGTCCTCGCCCCACTGGTCGAGGATCTGCTTGGTGGCGTGGATCAACAGCGGAACGGTCGCGTACTCCCACTTCGTCATGCGCGGAAGCCTAACCCGCCACCCGAACGACCTCTGCGCGGTTCCGGCCGATCGGGCTACCTTGATCACATGGAGACCTGGCGCGTCATCGCCACCGGCGCGTTCGCGGTGGGCGGGCTGGTGCTGGTGCTCGTCGCCATGGCCCAGGTGCGGGACCGCAAGCACAGCCAGCGGGTGCAGGTCCGGCAGGCCGGGCTGATCGGGCTCGTGGTCGTGGCCCTCGTCACGCTGGGCATCGCGTTCTTCCTGCCGTCGGTCGTGGCGTGGGCGTTGGTCGCGGCGACCGCCATGGCCGTTCTCTTCCTCACCCTGGTCGATTGACCGACCGATCCACGTCCGGCCGGATTCACACATAGTCTGGACGGGTGACGTCGTGGACCGAGGAGCTGACCAGAGCCCGTCTGCACGTGGTCTCCGGCAAGGGCGGCACCGGGAAGACCACGGTCGCGGCCGCGCTGGCGCTCGCGCTCGCCACCGGGGGCCGCCGGGTGCTGCTGGTGGAGGTGGAGGGCAGGCAGGGCATCGCCCAGCTCTTCGACCGGGCCCCGCTGCCCTACTCCGAGGAGCGCATCGCGTCCGCGCCGGGCGGCGGTGAGGTGCACGCGCTCGCCGTGGACGCCGAGGCCGCGCTGCTGGAGTACCTGGCGATGTTCTACAACCTCGGCTTCGCCGGCCGGACGCTGCGCAAGATGGGCGCGATCGAGTTCGCGACCACCCTCGCCCCCGGCCTGCGGGACGTGCTGCTCACCGGCAAGGTGAAGGAGACGGTCAACCGCACCGGCGACGGCGGCAGGCACTGCTACGACGCGGTGGTGCTGGACGCGCCGCCGACCGGCCGGGTGGTGAAGTTCCTGGACGTCACGAAGGCCATGGCCGACCTCGCGAAGGTCGGGCCGATCAAGGGGCAGAGCGAGGGCGTGGTGCGGCTGCTGCACTCCGGTGACACGGCGGTGCACCTGGTCGCGCTGCTGGAGGAGATGCCGGTGCGCGAGACGCTCGACGCGGTCGCCGAGCTGGACGCCGCGGACCTGCGGCCCGGCGCGGTGCTGGTGAACCGGGTGCAGCCGACGCGGCTGCCGGCCAGGTCGCTGCCCGCGGCGGCGGACGGCAGGGTGGACGCGGCACGGGTGCGCGCCGGGCTCGTGGCGGCGGGGCTGGACCTCGCGGAGGAGACGCTGGACGACCTGGTGGACGAGACCGTCGAGCACGCCATCCGGGTGCGCTCGCAGCAGGAGGCGATGGAGCTGCTGCGCGAGTCGGACCTGCCGACGCTCGACCTGCCGGAGCTGACCGACGGGGTGGACGTGGCCGCGCTCTACGAGCTGGCCGAGGTGCTGGTCGCGGCGGGTGTGCGGTGAACAGGCTCGACTTCGACCCGCTGCTCGACGACCCGGCCACGCGCGTGCTCGTGTGCTGCGGGTCGGGTGGTGTCGGCAAGACGACGACGGCGGCGGCGCTGGCGCTGCGGGCGGCCGAACGGGGCCGGCGCGTGGTGGTGCTGACGATCGACCCGGCACGCCGGCTGGCCCAGTCGCTCGGGCTGCGGGAGCTCGACAACCACCCGCGCGAGGTCGTCGTCGACGGCTTCGAGCCCAAGGGCGAGCTGTTCGCGATGATGCTGGACATGCGCCGGACGTTCGACGACATGGTGCTGACCCACGCCGGGCGCGACCGGGCCGACCAGATCCTGTCGAACCCCTTCTACCAGACCATCTCGTCGTCGTTCTCCGGCACGCAGGAGTACATGGCGATGGAGAAGCTGGGCCAGCTGGTGGCCGCGGACGAGTGGGACCTGATCGTCGTCGACACCCCGCCGAGCCGGTCGGCGCTCGACTTCCTGGACGCGCCGCAGCGGCTGTCCACTGTGCTCGACGGCAGGTTCATCCGCATGCTCTCGGCACCGGCGCGCGCCAGCGGCCGGGGCCTGTTGAAGATCGTCGGCACCGGTTTCAGCCTGTTCACGCGCGCGGTGTCGACGATCGTCGGCGGCCAGCTGCTGCAGGACGCGTCGACGTTCGTGCAGGCCTTCGACAGCATGTTCGGCGGGTTCCGCGAACGGGCCCAGCGCACGTACGAGCTGCTCCGCTCGCCGGGCACCGGTTTCGTGGTGGTGGCGGCGGCGGAGCCGGACGCGCTGCGCGAGGCCAGCTACTTCGTGGAGCGGCTCAGCGCGGAGAACATGCCGTTGTGCGGGCTCGTCGCGAACAGGACCCACCCCGTGCTGGCGGCGGACCTGCCCGCGGCGAAGGCCCACGCCGCGGCGGACGACCTCGACCGTTCCGGTGAGGCGCCGCTCGCGGCGGCGGTGCTCCGGCTGCACGCGGACCGGGTGGCGGTCGCCGATCGGGAGAAGCGGCTGCTGGCCCGGTTCACGCGTGCCCACCCCGGTGTCGCCCTGGTCGGCGTGCCCGCGTTGCCCGCGGACGTGCACGACCTCGACGGCCTGCGCGAGATCGGCCGCCGGCTCGCCGGGGAGTAGAGCCTCGTTGATCTTTTGTGCGGAGCCGCGGAACTAGCCGACCCGCGTGTCCTCGTGGTGTTCCTGGCGCGCATTGTCGAGCAATTCGTACCAGGACGTCACGTCGGGACGGCGACGCAGGAGAGCGCGTCGTTCACGCTCCGTCATGCCGCCCCAGACACCGAACTCGATCCTGTTGTCGAGCGCTTCGGCCAGGCATTCCATGCGCACCGGACAACCGAGGCACACGAGCTTCGCCTTGCGCTGCTCCGCACCGCGCACGAAGAGCTGATCCGGCTCCTCATCACGACACGAAGCGTTGATACGCCAATCCCCCTGGTTCATATCCCCCACTCCTCAGTGCTGTCCAAATGTGGAAATCCGCCACACCCCTGCCACGGATGCCGTAGCGTTCGAGCTACGACTGCATTCCTTGGACGTTGACGGACTGTAGTGCCGTTCGGTTCCCCTTCCAAGCCTGGGTCACCCGACTGTTACCTGTCTTGCGTATGTCTACTCATGCTGAGTAACGGCCCTTACTGATCACCTTCACCCGTTCGTGTACGGCGTACGCTGAGGCGCGTGCGAGTCAGGAATGGCGTGCTCAAGATGCTCGGCCTGTGCCTGCTGGCTGGGGTTCTCCTCGCCGGCATGCTGTTCCCAGTCGTGGGCGCGACCGGTCTGGTGTCGAACCGGGCCAGCGACACCGTGGACAGCATCTCCGCCGACCTCGTGACCACGGACCCACCGCTGATCACGACGGTCACCGACAGGGAGGGCGCCCCGATCGCCTACCTGTACGACCAGTACAGAGTCCTGACACCGCCCGAGAAGATCTCGCCGACCATGAAGGCGGCGCTGATCTCGGTCGAGGACCGCCGGTTCTACGAGCACCAGGGCGTGGACTGGAAGGGCACCATCCGCGCCGGTCTGACGAACCAGGTCAGCGGCGCCGTGACGCAGGGCGCGTCCACGCTGACCCAGCAGTACGTCAAGAACTACCTGGTCCACGTCGTGGCGCGGAACAACAAGCTGGAGCAGGCCAAGGCGCAGGAGCAGACCATCGCGCGCAAGATGCGCGAGGCCCGGATCTCCCTGCAGCTGGAGCGGAAGCTGGGCAAGGAGGAGATCCTCGCCCGCTACCTCAACGTCGTCCCATTTGGTTCGACCATTTACGGGATCGCGGCGGCCGCCCAGGCCTACTTCAACACCACGCCCGACAAGTTGACGGTTCCCCAGGCCGCGATGCTCGCCGGAATGGTCAACAGCCCGTCAGCGCTCGACCCCGAAGCGTATCCGGACAAAGCGCTGGAGCGGCGCAACAAAGTGATCGACAGGATGGTCGAGAACGACAAGCTGTCGCGCGACGCGGGTGAGGCGGCGAAGAAGGAAGGCCTCGGCCTGGCGAACCCGGTGCGCACCCCGCCGAACGGTTGTGTGGGCGCCGGACCGGAAAACGGCTTCTTCTGTTCCTACGTCGTGAACTACCTGCAACGCGCGGGTTTCAGCGAAGAACAGCTGCGCACCGGCGGCTACACCGTCCAGACCACTTTGGACAGAGGGATCACCGCGCAGGCCAAGGCGGCGGCGGAGGCGGGGGTCGCCAAGGGCACGCCCGGGATCGCGAACACCATGGCCGTCGTGAAGCCCGGCAAGGAGCGCCACGACGTGCTCGCGCTGGTGGCCAACCGCGACTACGGCCTGAAGGCCGACCTGAACCAGACGACGTTCGACCTGCCCAGCGGCGTGGAGAACAAGTTCGGCGCCGGCTCCGTCTACAAGGTCTTCACCGCCGCCGCGGCGCTGGAGAAGGGCCTGGGCATCGAGAACACCATCGCGACGCCGACGTCCTACACCTCGCGGGTCTTCAAGGGCGGTGCCCAGCGCTGCCCGAGCACCGGCGAGCCCAGCACCCGCTGGTACTGCCTGTCGAACTTCGACTCGAGCTACCCGTCGTCGATGTCGTTGCAGCAGGCGTTGCAGACCTCGCCGAACACCGGCTTCGTGATCCTCGAGGAGCAGACCGGCATGGACGCCGTGGTCGACATGGCGTCGCGGCTGGGCATGCGCGACACGATGGCGACGAACCTGCAGGGCATGCGGCCGGACCCGAAGGCCAAGGACAAGCAGAACCGCATCTCGCAGACCGAGTTCTACAAGCAGAACGGCGGCAACGCCTCGTTCACCCTCTCGCCCGCCCCGGTGTCCACCCTGGAGCTCGCGAACGTCGCCGCGACCATCGTGTCCGGCGGCAAGTGGTGCCCGCCGACCCCGCTCGCGAAGGTGCTCGACCGCAACGGCAAGCCCGTGCCGGTCAACGAGGCGCCGTGCGAGCAGGTCGTCAACGAGGGCCTGGCCAACGGCCTGGCGATGGGCATGAGCAAGGACGACCTGGGCAACGGCACGGCCGCGGCCGCCGCCCGCGCGTTCAAGTGGACCCGCCCGATGATCGGCAAGACCGGCACCACCGAGGAGTACAAGTCGGCCGCGTTCATCGGCGCGACCCCGGACTTCGCCGGTGCGGTGCAGACGTTCAACGACGGCACCGCGCCGCGCCCGATCTGCGTCGGCGGCGCACCCCGCCTGTGCGGCAACGGCAACATCTTCGGCGGCACCGTCCCGGCCCGCACGTGGTTCGACACGATGTCGAAGGTCCACGGCGACCTGCCGGTGTCGCAGCTCGCGCCGGTCGAGCAGCGCTACCTCAAGGGCGGCCGCGAGATCCAGATCCCGGACGTCGTCGGCCGCCAGGTCAACGACGCGGTGCGGGTGCTGGAGCAGGCGGGCTACAAGACGAGCCAGCAGACCGTCAACTCCGAGCAGTCCAAGGGCACCGTCGTCAGCCAGTCGCCGCGCGGCAACGCGTTGCGCGGCACGGTGATCACGTTGTCGGTCTCGTCCGGCTACGTGCCGCCGCCGGTGCCGACCGAACCGACGAGCGGTCAGCCGCCGAGTCCCGGTGACCCGAACCCGGGGCCGCCGATCACCCTGCCCACCGAGCCGGGTGGACCACCCCGCAGGTAGCCGACAGGGCCCTCCCGCCGTTCGAGCGGGAGGGCCCTGGTCGTCTTCGTCCGGCTGCGTCCTAGGCGGACTGGGCCTGCCACATCCAGTGCGCCTGCTCCAGCTCCTGCGTGATGCCGATCAGCAGGTCCTGGGTGACGAGGTCCGGCTTGTCGGTCTCGTCGATGCGGGAGCGCATGCGGGCGATGAGCTTGCCCAGGGAGTTGGTGATCGCCGTGACGACCTGGTCCTCCTTCAGCCAGCCGGTCTCGATCTCGGGCACGCCGGACGACTCGGCGATGGTCCTCGCCGTGCCGTTCGGGGTGACGCCGAGAGCGGCCGCGCGTTCGGCGACCTGGTCCGCGGCGGTGCGCGCCGCGGTGACCAGCTCGTCGAGCTGCAGGTGGACGCTGCGGAAGTTCTTGCCGATCACGTTCCAGTGCGCCTGCTTCCCGATCAGGGACAGGTCGACGAGGTCGACGAGCGTTGCCTGCAGCACTGCCCCCACGGCGTCACGGTCGGCGTCGGGGAGCGGGCTGGTGATCGGGTTCTTGGCCATTGTTGAACGCGCCTCCTCAGACGGTGACGGTGAGCGCCACCTCGATGTTGCCGCGCGTCGCGTTCGAGTACGGGCAGACCTGGTGGGCCTGCTCGACGAGCTTCTCCGCGACCGCCTGGTCGAGTCCGGGGATCTTCACCGCGAGCTCGACGGCGAGCTGGAAGCCGCCGGCCCCGTTGGATCCGATACCCACCTTGGCGGTTACCTCGGAGGACGCAACTTGAACCTTCCCGGCGCGCGCGACGGCTGCGATGGCGGAGTTGAAGCACGCCGAGTACCCGGCCGCGAAGAGCTGCTCCGGGTTGGTCGCGTCCCCGCCGGGGCCGCCCATCTCCTTCGGGACCGACAGGACCTCGTCGATCACACCGTCGGAGGAGCGCACCTCGCCGTTGCGGCCTTCGCCGTAAGCAGTCGCCTCAGCCGTGTACAGCGCTTCCATTCCGCTCTCCCTTGAGTCAGTGGACGTTGCTTCCACCGGGGAGAACGCATCGCGCACGACTTATCTGCCCGATGGTGACTCAGTTCACGTCAACGGGTGACGCGTGGCGCAGCGCGAACTCGACGACCTGGCGGCCGATGACCCGCAGGTTCCGGTCGACGTCGGAGTCCGAGCAGGAGCCGTCGCCGTCGAACTTGACCTGCGCGGAGTTGATCGCGGCGCCCAGCGGCGTGGGCCACCCGCGCAGCGCATGCACGATCGAGCGGACCGCCGCGAGCGTGTTGACCGCGGCCTGCCAGCCGTAGGCGGCGGTGATCGTGCCGACCGCGCGGCCGTCGAGGTAGGGGCGGTCGTCGTCGCGCAGGTCCTCGATGTAGTCGAGGGCGTTCTTGACCAGGCCGGAGACCGTGCCGTGGTAGCCGGGCGACACGAGGATCACGCCGTCGGCCCTGCGCAGGTCCTCGACCATCTTCCTCGCGATGTCCGTGCGTTCCGGCACGGACGGGTCGTAGAACGGCAGCACCAGCTCGGGGCCGCTGTACTGGATGGTCCGCGCGCCGAGCTCGCGGGCACCCTCGAGTGCGACCCTCAGCGCCCGCTCGGACTGCGAGTCGGACCTGATCGAGCCGCCGATGCCCACCACCGTCACCGTCATGACGTCGATCCTTCCACCTCCAGATACCTGGAGATCCAGCACTACTCGCGAGTAACGTGCACCACATGTCGAACTTCCGGGCCGGCGTCCTGGCCGGCGCCCTGCGCTTCGCGTTCGGTCTGCCCGCTCCCGTGCGCCGCCTGATCGCCGGCCGCCCGATCCGGCTGGACGGTCAGGACCTGCACCCCGAGGCCCAGTTGCTGCTGCGCCTCCAGCAGCTGTCCGGCACCGGGTGGCGCACGAGGACAGCATCGGAGAGCCGACTAGACCTGGAGTTGAGTTCGAAGCTCGTCTCCGGTCGGAAGATCACCGGTGTGGATACCCGCGACCTCGCGATCGGGGAGTTCGCCGGGCGGCTCTACACGCCAGCCGGGCTGGCTCCCGGCTCCGCGTTGTTGATCTTCTACCACGGTGGCGGCTGGGTGACCGGCAGCCTGGAGAGCCACGACAACCTGTGCCGGTTCCTCGCGCGGGAGGCGGGCGTGCGGGTGCTGGCCGCGGACTACCGGCTCGCGCCGGAGCACCCGTTCCCCGCGGCGGCCGACGACGCGTCCGAGGTGCTGCGCTACGCCGTGGCCAAGGCGGAGGACCTGGGCGTCGACCCGCGCCGGATCGCGCTCGGCGGGGACAGCGCGGGCGGCAACCTGGCCGCGGTGACCGCGCACGGCGCCGAGGTCGACGTGGCGTTCCTGCTGCTCTTCTACCCCGGCGTGGACGCGTCGGTGCGGCGCCGGTCGCGGGAGGTCTTCGGCAACGGGTTCTTCCTGACCGACGAGAAGATGGACTGGTTCCTCGACCAGTACAGCTCCGGCGGCCGCGACCGGCACGACCCGCGCCTGTCGATCATGCTGGCCGACGACCTGTCCGGGCTGCCGCCGACCTACGTCGCGACCGCGGGCTACGACCCGTTGCGCGACGAGGGCGAGGCGTTCGCCGAACGACTGGCCGCCGAGGGCGTTCCGGTGGTCCTGCGCCGGCACGAGGGGTTGTTCCACGGCTTCGCGAACGTGCTCGGCGTCGGCGGGATCTTCCGCGAGGCCGTGTCGGAGGCCGTCGGAGCGCTGCGGACCGGCCTGGCCCTCGCGAACTCCGCTCAGGACGTGGCCGAGACGGCCTGACCGCGGTCGCCGGTCCGCTGCCTGCTCAGCAGCCAGCCGACACCGGCGACCACCAGTCCGGCCAGCCCCGCGACGACGAACCCGAGCGCGGGCCCGCTGTGGTCCACGGCGAGGCCCGCGAGCGGTTGTCCCGCCGCGACCCCGAACGTGAACGCCGAGCCCTGCAGGCCGAGTGCCACGCCGCGCGCGGACGGGGGCGCGAGCTTGCTGATCTGCTCGCTCGACGCGGCGATCGTGGGCGCGCACAGCAGGTTCATCGGGACCAGCGCGAGGGCCAGCAGCGCCACGTTGCCGTCGCCGAGACCCACCGGCAGCTCCAGCACCGCCATGCCCGCGAGCAGGACCACGCCTCCCGGCACGCGCCGCAGACCGCCGTAGACGAGCCCGCCGAACGCCGACGCCGCGCACATCACCACGAAGAGCACGCCGAGCCAGCTCTGCCGGCCGGCGTGCTCCAGGCTGGCGATGGCGGCGAGCTCCATGCCCGACAGCACCATCGTCGCCCCGAACGGGATGATCAGCGCCGCGACCATCGGCCCGCGCAGCCACTCCTGCCAGCGCGGCGCCGGCTCCGCGCTCACCTCGTCCTCGTGCACCAGCGGCGGGTTCACCACGTACAGCAGCACGCAGGCGAGCACGATCGCCACGCCGACGGAGACGAGCGCCAGGCCGGTCGAGAACTTCGTCGCGAGCAGCACGCCCGCCGCCGGCCCGACCATGAACGACAGCTCGACGGAGATCGAGTCGAGGGAGAACGCGGGCCTGCGCTGCGGTTCCGGCACCAGTGCCGTGAGGGCCTGCCGGCCGATCGACATCACCGGCACCGAGAACAACCCGTTGGCGAACGCCAGCGGCAGCAGCAGGGAGTAGCTCATCATCGGCGCGGTCAGCCAGAACGCGCCCTCGACGACCGCGCTGACGGCCAGGGTGGTCCGCAGACCCCTCAGGTCGATCAACCGCCCCATCAGCGGCGACCCGAGCCCGATGCCGACCATGGTCGCGAACCCGACGGCACCCGCCGCCGCGTACCCCTTGTCGAGCGAGGTCACGACGTGCAGCGTCACCGTGACACCCGCCGCCGTCGGGGCGATCCGCGCGAGCAGCACCAGCAGCATCAGCGACCGCACACCGGGCAGCGCGAGGACGGTCCGGAAGGGGGCGAGGTTCACCCCCACATCGTCACCCCGCGGGCAAGGTGATTTCCCGGCCCGGGCGGGGCCCTCCCACCGTGGCGGGAGGGCCCCGTTCCGCGGCTACCCCGCCAGGTGGCGGCGGGCGAAGTCCACCTCAGCGGCCGTCTGGCGCATGGTCTCGGCGACCACCAGCGAGCCGTGGCCCGCGTCGTAGCGGTACATCTCGTAGGTGTGGCCGCGCTCCGCGAGGGCGTCGAGGTAGTTGTCGATCTGCCTGATCGGACAGCGGGGGTCGTTCTCGCCCGCGAGGACCAGCACCGGTGCGGTGACCCGGTCGACGTAGGTGAGCGGCGAGCACTCGCGGTACAGGTCGGGCAGGTCCTCCGGGGAGCCGCCGAAGAGCGCGCGGTCGAAGGCGCGCAGCGGTTCCATCTCGTCCTCGTAGGCGGCGAGGTAGTCGGCCACCGGGACGCCCGCGATGCCGACGGCCCAGCGCTCCGGCTGGGTGCCGAGGCCGAGCAGCGTCAGGTAGCCGCCCCAGGAGGCGCCGTTCAGCACGACCCGCGCCGGGTCGGCCAGACCGGACTCGACGGCCCAGTCGTGGACGGCGGCGATGTCCTCCAGCTCGGTGAGACCGGGGCGGCCCTCGATGGCGTCGCGCCACTTCGAGCCGTACCCGGTGGAGCCGCGGTAGTTCACGTGGACGATCGCGAAGCCCGCGTCGAGCCACACGGCCCGGTAGGCGGAGAAGCGGTCCTCGTCGGAGGAGTGCGGGCCGCCGTGGACCATGAAGACGGTCGGGAACGGGCCCTCCCCCGCCGGGCGGGAGACCAGCGCGTGGACGTCGCCGACGAACACGTCCTCCAGCGGCTGCGACGTGGCCGGGCGGGAGCCGGCGGGTTCGACGAGGACGCGTTCGGTGCCGTCGGCCGACAGCGCGCGGATCACGGTCGAGTTCGACGCGGACGACCAGGAGTACTCGACGGTGCCGTCGGGGCGCACGCCGGCCGAGCCGATCACACCGGGCGCGGTGTCCAGGGTGGACAGCTCACCGGTCGTGAGGTCGTAGCGGTGCACGGTGTTGCGCGCGTGGTGCGTGTGGACGATCAGCAACGCCGAGGCGTCCGGGTACCAGTCGGCCGCGACCTCGCCCGGCAGGTCGAGGACGATCTCCTGCTCGGTGTCGGCGGCGACGTCCCACACGAGCAGCTCCTCGCGACCGCGGCGCTCGTGCAGCACGAGCAGGCGCTGGTCGCCGCGGACCGGGCTGAACGAGACGGCGTCGAGGCCCTTGCCCTTGCCGTCCCACTTCTCGGCCGCGGTGGAACCGTCCGCGGTGGAGAGCACGCGCAACGCCATGTGCCGGTTGTCGCCGTGCTCGGAGTGCGCGATGGCGACCAGCGACTCGTCCTTGGCGAGCGCGGTGACACCGGCGTCGTTCTCGTTGCGGTAGACCACCTCGGTGCGGTCGCCGCGGGCCAGCCAGACGGTGGTGCCGTCGTCGGTCGATGCGGCGACGGCCGTGAGCTCGCGGCCGATCTCCAGCCCCGCCGGGTAGCCGGCGGTCACGCCCTCCACGGCGGGCTCGGCCTTGCTGCCGTCGGCGTGGAACGGCTCGCGCACCCAGACGCCGAACTCGTCGCCGTCGTGGTCGTCGAACCACCAGATCTCGGTGCCGTCCGGGTTCAGCGTGCCGTGCGACGTGCCGTTCGGGCGGTCGGTGACCCTGCGGTGCTCGTCGGTGGCGCGGTCCCAGCAGTAGATCTCCCACACCCCGCTCGCGTTGGACAGGTACAGCGCGCGGTCGGGTGCGTCATCGGCCCAGCCGGGCAGGCTCATCCGGGGTGCGGTGAACCGTTCGCGCCACGTGGTCTCCGCGGCGGGGTCGTCGAAGAGCTGGTCCGGAACCTCTGGAGCGGGGTGCGTCGTCACAACCCAACACTAGGTCAGGGGCGGTCCGGCGGGACCGGAATCCCTGGCTGCGCGGCTTCGTGCGCGTTAACGTTGACGAATGCCCGACACGACGGAGCTGCTCGACCAGGCGACCTCGTTGGAGGAAGTGCAGCGGATCGTCCGCACGACGGCCCGTTCGCTGCTGCGCTCCCACGGCGCGACCCTCGTGCTGCTGGACGGCGACCTCTGCTACTACGCGGACGAGGACTCGATGAGCCCGTTGTGGAAGGGCCAGCGCTTCCCCGCCGCGAACTGCATCAGCGGCTGGGCGATGCTGAACCGCAAGACCGTCGTGATCACCGACATCCGGTTCGACGCGCGCATCCCGCAGGAGGCGTACCGGCCGACGTTCGTGCGGAGCCTGGTCGTGACGCCGATCCTGCGGCCGCTGCCCATCGGGGCGACCGGGTGCTACTGGGCGGTGCCGCACACCGCGTCCGAGTCGGAGACGTCGACACTGGAGGCGCTGGCCGCCGCGGCGGGCGTGGCGCTGGAGCGGTTCCCCGAGGGACTGCCCGCGCGGGGGTTCCTCAGCTAGCGCCGGTCCCACGGCTCAGCCGAGCTCTTCCTCGAAGATCCGGTCGACCTGCTTCGACGCCCGGCCGAGCGCCTTGACCGCCGCGAACACGACGACGACAGCGGCGACGACGGCGACGGTCACCCACACCGACGTCAGCAGGTACACGATCGCCAGCGCTTGCAGCACGACAACGGTCTTGGCGGCTACGACGAGCCACGACTTGTGAAGGGGTTTCGCAGCGGTGGCGGAGTTCATGGAGCGTCTCCCGATTTGTTCAACAAGTGCCGAACACGTCGTCCAGCTTGTCGCGTCGATCTTGGCGCCTGTTACGCAACGTGACTTGAATCGTCAACCTTCACTCGTAGGGGCTAACGCTACGTGGCCGTTCCGCATGTTTGACCTGGAACGATGGCGCTGTGACCGTGAACTCACGGTGACTGCTGCGGCCGTCCGTGTCGATACGTGTCGCCCGATCGTGTGATGTTTGAGCGTGGAGTCACTACTTTTTTCCGGGAAGTGCGGGACCTTCGACTCTGCGCATCAGACCGTGTCCCAGCGAGGCCCGCAGCAGCCGCCGGCGGTCGGCGCCGAGAGCTCGTGCGAACGCAAGGTGGCTGCCTGTGGCGGCCAGCCTCACGCCGCACGGTCTTTGCCACACGCACAAGACGCTGCTCGTGGAGCTCGGAGTGCCCAGGCCGCTCCAGGACGAGCGCATGGGGCATCTGGACAGCACCGTGCGGGGGCGCACTCGCACGTGACGCAGACGATGCGGGATCGGCTCATGGCGGACCTCACAGAGGTCTGGAAGGAGGCGTTGGAGCTACGACGGGCGATGAACCCTAGGTCTCCGATTGTGGCGCTTGGCAAGCTTCTCAGGACCACTTGAGGCCGTCGCTTCACGCCTTTGGGGGAATCGACAGGATTTCTGTGACGGTAGGGCGCGTGCTGACGTCGGACGCAACAAGACGACCCTGACCTGCTGGAACCTTCACTTTGAAGATCAGGGCCGTTGGCTCCCTATGGCGCGCTGCTGTTGCCGTAGGGCTTGCTTTTCGATCATGAAAGGGAGGTTGTCCAACCAGGCTGGGCGGACGACACTGTGGCCAGGACCGTGCAGTAGATAGCCCGTCTGAGTGATCCGGTGGCCGAAGTAACAAACGTGCGTGCACGTATCGATAGGTTCACCGGCCTGTAGTGGTGCCATCCTGGACATGAGGATGCGGAAGCTGAGGGGAGGTCAACGTGGGATCAGAGGCAGCAGAAGACGGAGCTGTGATCAATCTGGAATTGAAGGGTCCGCACGGACAGATCGACCCTCGTGCAGTCGCCGAAGCGATCGTTGCGTTGGACAAGGTCCTCCGGAGCCTTCCGCAGGATGAGCCGACACCGCTCGCTATCAGCAGCCTTTCCGTAGGTAGCGCCAAGATCGGAATCCGAGCTTCAGAGCGCGTTGCTGGCGTGATGCGCGATGGGCTTCGGGATCTGTTCCATGAGGCCGTGGTTCCGCGAGGCTGGTCGATCGAGACTGTGGCCGGCCTCTTGGAGCTCGACCAGGTACGGAAACGTGCAGGTGTTGAAGGGATCTGGCTACAGATCGATGACGCGCTTGCGCCGCTCGATGAGCAGCTGGCGCTGCACGCGCGAGAGAGCATCGAACCTCCAGCGCCTTCGCTTGGCTCTGTTCGTGGCGAGTTGTACCGGTACAACGGCCACCAGCACACAGCCGCGCTCCGCGACTACCGAACCGGCAAGATCGTGACCGTCACCTTCCCGAGTGCGCTAGCGGCCGACGTGCGGGGCGCGTTGGACCAGGAAGTCGAAGCCTGGGGCCGAGTCACGCGAAACATTCACGACCAGGTCGAGTCCATCGCCCTGGAAGGTCTGACCTCGCTAGAGACTCCCGAGTCGCGGGTATCTCTGGACGACGTGATCGGCTTGTTCGGTTCTGACTGGACAGAAGGAATGGACGCCGTGGATTGGGTTGGGCGGCAGCGTGGCTAAACCACCACCACCGCTCGTGGTGGTCGACAGCTGCGTGATCGTCGATGTGCTTGCTCCCACCGACACAGATCGGCACGCCAGGTCCGTCCAGATCCTTCGTCTCGACGGCCAGCAGCACCGCGTTCTGTTGCCAGCTCTGGTGATCGCTGAGATCGCTGGCGCTGGCCAGATACGAGGTGATGAGGGCGGAGCGGCCGAGCGCAAGCGGAGGATCGCGCTCGCACAGCAGTGGATCAAAGACAGCGAGTACCTCGTCGCTGACATCACCGAACGCGTTGCAGGACAGGCCGCACGTCTGGCGACGGATCACAACCTGAAGGGCGCCGACGCCTGCGTTGTTGCGGTGGCTCTGGCGTGGAAGTGTCCCAAGCTCTACACGTGGGACGGCGGGATTTTGAAGATCGCTGACATGATTCCTGGGCTCTCGGTCGAGCAGCCACCAGCGCACGGTCAGGGAGCGATCTTCTAGCTTGGGTCCCGCGCTGTGGGGCCCAGGTGCGGCCGTACGGCCCGTCGATGAGCAGGCTGATGGGCCTTACGGTTCACGACGCTTACTGAGCGCCTCTCAAGATGCTTCCGCGCCCCACCGAAGTGACCTCTTGGAGAGTTGTTCTCCCAAATTTCTCCCAAACCGTTTAGGAGAGGCCCTGAAGCACAAATCAGCCCCTGTCCACGTCTGCTGTGGACAGGGGCTGACCTGTATCTATCTTCATCGGGGTGACAGGATTTGAACCTGCGACCTCTTCGTCCCGAACGAAGCGCGCTACCAAGCTGCGCCACACCCCGGTGGGAACGAGTAGAACTCTACATCATGTTCTTCCCAGCTCCGAATCGGACCCCCTCATTACGGCCCTGACCAGGCATGACCGGCCTCGGAACGAGGGTCAGCAGCGAGGCCTCCGGAGGGCAGCAGAAACGCACCGGGGCGTAGGGCGAGGTGCCCATGCCGGCCGACACGTTCATCCACATGTGGGAGCCCCAGCGGGAGACGCCGCGGGCACGGCCGCGGTCGAGCTCGCAGTTCGTGACCAGGGCGCCGTAGAACGGGACGCGGAGCTGGCCGCCGTGGGTGTGGCCCGCCATCACGAAGTCGTAGCCGTCGGCCGCGAACGGGTCGAGGACGCGGGGTTCCGGGGAGTGCGTGACGCCGAGGCGCAGGGCGGCCCTGGGGTCCGGGGTGCCGGCGATGTCGGCGTAGCGGTCGCGCTTGAGGTGCGGGTCGTCGAGGCCCGCGGCGAACACGGTCTGGCCTGCGACCTCGATGGAGCGGCGGACGTGGGTGAGGTCGTGCCAGCCGCGTTCGATCATCCCGGCGCGCAGGTCGCGCCACGGGAGGGTGACGCCGTGGATGCGCTTGGTCTTGGCCGAGGGCAGCAGGTAGCGGACCGGGTTCTTCATCCGCGGGGCGTAGTAGTCGTTGCTGCCGAAGACGAAGAGGCCGGGGCGGTCCAGCAGGGGGCCCAGTGCGCGCAGGACGGCGGGGACGGCGTCCTTGTGGGCGAGGTTGTCGCCGGTGTTCACGACCAGGTCCGGGTCCAGGTCGTTCAGCGCGGCGACCCAGCGCTGCTTGGAGACCTGGTTCGGGGTCATGTGCAGGTCTGAGATGTGCAACACCCTCATCGGCTTGGCGCCGGGGGCGAGAACGGGGACCGTCGCGGTGCGCAGGGTCCAGTGCCTTCTCTCGATTCCCGCCGCGTACGCGATGGTCGCGGTGCCGAGGGCGGTCGTGGCGAGGAGCGCGCGGCCGAGCTTGTTCACGTGTCAAGGGTACGGAAGACGGATAACTCGATCGGCGCCGCATCCGGCGGGCGGTACCGTTCTGCGCCATGGCGGAGTTGAAGACGCGGCTGCAGAACGACCTGACTGCGGCCATGAAGGCCAGGGAGACGGTCACGGCCGGCGCTCTGCGCATGGCCCTCACGGCGGTGACGAACGAGGAGGTCGCGGGCGAGCAGGCCCGTGTGCTCAGCGACGACGAGGTCGTGAAGGTGCTGATGCGCGAGGCCAAGAAGCGCAAGGAGGCCGCGGAGGCCTTCGCGGGTGCGGGGCGCGCGGAGAAGGCCGAGCTGGAGCGGGCCGAGCTCGCCGTTCTGGAGGCGTACCTGCCGAAGCAGCTCGACGACGCCGAGATCGCGTCCATTGTGGACAGGGCGGTGGCCGCGCTGGCCGAGCAGTCCGGTGAGACGCCCGGCCCGAAGCAGATGGGTCAGGTCATGAAGGCCGTCAACGCCGAGGTGGCCGGTCGCGCCGAGGGTGGCCGGGTGGCCGCCGCGGTGAAGGCGAAGCTGACCTCCTGAGAACGCGAAGGCCCCTCCGCGGAGGGGCCTTCGTCAGGCCGGCACGCGGTCGCGCCGCCGGGCGAGCAGCCAGCCGATCCCCGCCACCGCCAGCCCGCCCGCGCCGACCACCACGTACCCGAGCGGTGCGCCGCCGTGGTCGATCGCCACGCCGGCGAGCGGTGAGCCGATCGCGCTGCCGATGGTGAACGCCGAGCCCTGCAACCCCATGGCGAGCCCGCGTGCCGTGGCCGGGGCGAGCCGGCTGATGTGCTCGCCGGACGCCGCGATCAGCGGCGCGCACATGAGGTTCATCGGGATGAGCAGCAGGCACAGCCACAGCACGCTGCCGTCGCCCAGTCCCACCGGCATCTCGAACAGCCCCATCAACGCCAGCAGCACGAGCACGCTCGGCGTCCGCTTCACGCCGCCGTAGACCAGGCCGCCGGTGATCGACGACGCGCACATCGCGAAGAACGCGACCCCGAGCCAGCTCTGCTTGCCGGCGTGCTCCAGGCTCGCGATCGTCGAGACCTCCATGCCCACCAGGCAGAGCGTCGCACCCGCGCACACCACGAACACCCCGACGACCGGACCGCGCAGCCATTCCCGCACCCGCGGCTTCGGGCCGTCGAGGACCTCGTCCTGGTGCACCATCGGCGGGTTCGCCGCGTACAGCAGGACACCCGCGACCAGGATCGAGATGCCGATGGAGACCAGCGCCGCGCTGGTGGAGAACCGGGTCGCCACGAACACCCCGAGCGCGGGACCGGCCATGAACGACAGCTCGACGGAGATCGAGTCGAGCGACAGCGCGACCCGGCGCTGCGCCACCGGCACCAGTGCGGTGACGATCTGCCGGCCGACCGACATCATCGGCACGCTGAGCAGGCCCACGGCGAACGACGCCGCCAGCAGCACCCAGTACGACATCAACGGCGCGACCAGCCAGAACGTGCCCGACGCCGTGACGCTCAGCGCGAGCATCGTGCGCAGGCCGCGTTCGTCGATCAGCTTGCCCATCAGCGGGGCGCCCAGCCCCATGCCGACGGTGCCGGCCGCGCCGACCAGGCCGGCCGCGCCGTAGCCCTTGTCCAGCGTGACGGCGACGTGCAACGTGAGGATCACGCCGGTCGCCGCCGACGGCATCCGCGCAAACAACATCAACAGCACCAGCGGGCGGACCCTGGGCAGCGCGAGGACGTGTTTGAACGGGGCGAGGTTCACACCCCATGCTTACTTTGCCTGGCTAATGATTTAACAGCGCGTTTTCTTGATGTACTCAAGATCACACGGAGTAGAGGTCCTCCAGCGCCCGGTAGGCCTTCGCCACGAACGGCCGGGCCATCGCGTACCGCGTGATCGCGTCCGGGTCCGGCGTGATCGTCCTGATCGGCCGCACGAGGTCGACGGTCAGCGACTCGATCACGTCCAGCGACCGCCACGCCAGCAGCGCGGCGCCCACGGCCGAGCCGCCGCTGTCCTCGGTGAGGTGCAACGGCATCCCGAGCGCGTTCGCCAGCACCTGCGCCCAGACCTGCGCGCGGAACGCCCCGCCGGTGATCCGGATCGACTCGACCAGCGGAACGGCGTCGAGCACGAGCGCGAGCTGCTGGCAGGCGCCCTCGACGAGGGCCTTGGTGATCTGCGCCGGCGTGTGTTCGCGGCGCAGGCCGAGCAACGCGGCGTGCGCGGTCGGGTCCCACCACGGCGCGCGTTCGCCGAGCAGGTACGGCAGCGCCACCAGCCCGTCGGAGTCGGCGTGCAGCGCCTGGTCGAGCAGGTCGCCGACCGGGACGCCGAACGTCTCGGACGCCCACTGCGCGACCACGCCGCCGTTGCTGATCGCCCCGCCCCGCACCCACAGCCCCTCGGCGATGGCGTAGCTGAACGTGCGGCCCTGGTCGTCGATGCCCGGTCCCAGCTGGGCCACCCGCAGCGCACCCGAGGTGCCGAGCGACACCGCCCCCGCGCCGGGCGTGGCCGCGCCGACGCCGAGGTTGCCCAACGGCCCGTCGCCACCGCCGACGACGACCGGAATCCCCTTGCGCAGTCCCGGGATCTCCGCGGTCAACGGCGTGGCGTGCGTGGGGTCGACGAGCGGCGGGAGCTGGTCCGCGGTGACCCCGGCGAACTCCAGCGACGGCGCGTGCCACTGCAGCGAGTGGATGTCCATCAGGCCCGTGCCGGAGCCGGACGAGTGCTCGTTCAGCAGCACGCCGGTCAGGTGCAGGTGCACGAAGTCCTTGATCTCGCACCACTTCGCGGCCCGCACGCCGTTCTCGTGGAACCAGGCGAGCTTCATCAGCGGCGTGAACGAGTGGATCGGCGCGCCGGTCATCCGGTGCAGCTCGCGCCCCTCCTCGGTGCCGCGCAACCGTTCCGTCTGCTCGACCGCGCGGTTGTCGGCCCAGCTGAGCGACTCGGTGACGGGCCTGAGGTCCGCGTCCAGCCCCATGATCGTGTGCATCGCGCCGGTCAACGCGATGGCGCGCACGTCGTCGGAGGCCAGCTCGCGCAGCGCGTCGAACGCTGCCGCGAGCACCACCAGCGGGTCGTGCGTCGCCTCAAGACCGCTGGTGCGCATGGGATATCTGCGCTCGGTCGAGGCGACCACGCGCGCCTGCTCGTCCACCGCGACCACCTTCGTGGCCGTGGTGCCCAGGTCGACCGCCAGGACGATCACGACTCGCCCCTCGCCGCGCTGAAGACCGCGAAGCTCGGCGAGGTCCGCAGCGGTTCCCAGAACTCGGCGCCGCGGTCGTCGTCCGGCAGCACGACGGGGTGGCGCGTCACGTCCGCGAGCCCAGCACGCCGCAACGCCTCGTCGAACACGCCGCGCTCCCAGAAGAAGGAGTCGAAGTCGAACGGCGGGTCGCCCAGCACGTGCACGCAGACCGGCTGCTTGACGTCCATCGGCCCGGTGCGGGTGATCTCGTAGCCGTAGCGGCCGTACTGCGCGAACAGGTCCCAGTCGCCGTCCGGGTTCGGCACCACGACGACGATCCGCCCGCCGGGCGCGAGGTTCGCGGTCAGGTTGTCGATCATGACGTCGAGCGCGCGCACGTCGTCGGCGTACCCGAGCAGCCACACGGCCGTGACGACGTCGAACTCGCCGAGCACCGGCAGGTTCGTGGCGTCGTGCTGGGCGTAGGTGATGCCGCGCGGCTCGCGGTCCTCGACGTACCGGGCGTAGCCGACCATCTCACCGGCCGAGTCGACGCCCACGATCCGCGTCGCACCGAGGTCGTGGAAGAGCCGCGGGTAGAACCCGGTGCCGCAGGCCACGTCCAGCACGCTCCGGCCGCGCACGTCCCCGACGGCCGACAGCAGCGTGGCGCGTTCGGCCAGTCCGGTCGGGATGTGCTTGGCGCGCTCGTAGACCGCCCCCAGCGCGTCGTACTGCTCGTCGCTCTCCGCCATGCCGACCACCCTAGGTGGGCGGGTGGCGGCGGAACCACTCCCCGGCCGCCTGCGCGGTGGGTCCGGGTCGTTGCAGCGGCTCAGGTCCCGTTCGGACAGCAGAAGGCCCCTGTCACCGGAGTCGGCTCGGGTGACAGGGGCCCTCCACGTCGGCTCAGAGGCGCTTCGCGAGCTCTTCCGCGACCTCGTAGGTGTTCAGCGCGGCGCCCTTGCGCAGGTTGTCGCCGCACACGAAGAAGTCGAGCGTGTTCGGGAAGTCCAGCGCTTGCCGCACGCGGCCCACGTACGTGGGGTCGCCGCCCACGACCTCGGCGGGCGTCGGGAACTTGCCCGCCGCCGGGTCGTCGACGAGGACGATGGTCGGCTGCTCGGAGAAGATCTTGTGCGCCGCCTCGACGGTGACCTCACGGGCGAACGTCGCGTGGACGGCCAGCGAGTGCGTGGTCACGACGGGGACGCGCACGCAGGTGGCGGAGACCTTCAGGTCGGGGATGCCGAGGATCTTGCGGGCCTCGTTGCGGACCTTCAGCTCCTCCGACGACCAGCCGTCGTCCTTCACCGAACCCGCCCACGGCACCACGTTCAGCACCAGCGGGGCCGGGAACGGCGAGTCCTCGGCGGACAGACCGGCGGCGGACAGCGCCTGCGCCACGTCACCCGCGACGACCCCCGCCTCCTTGCCGGCCAGCGCGCTGATCTCGGCGTACAGGCGGTCGATGCCGGACTGGCCCGCACCGGACGCCGCCTGGTAGGAGGCGACGACGAGTTCCTTGAGCTCGAACTCGCGGTGCAGGGCACCGAGCGCCGCCATCATCGACAGCGTCGTGCAGTTCGGGTTCGCGATGATGCCGCGCGGGCGGTTGTCGATCTGGTCCGCGTTGACCTCGGGCACGACCAGCGGCACGTCCGCGTCCATGCGGAACGCGCCGGAGTTGTCGATCGCGATGGCACCGCGCTCGGCGGCGATCGGGGCCCACTCGGCCGAGACCTCGTCCGGCACGTCGAACATCGCGATGTCGACGCCGTCGAAGGCCTCCGGCGAGAGCGCGACGACCGTGAGCTCCTGGCCGCGCACGTTGATCTTCTTGCCCGCCGAGCGCGCGGACGCGATCAGCCGGATCTCGCCCCACGGCACGGAGGAGCGGGTGTTCATGATGTCGATCATCACGGTGCCCACGGCACCGGTCGCGCCCACCAGCGCGAGCACGGGGGCGGTCATCGGCCAGTCCCTGCGTAGACGACGGCCTCTTCGTCGGTGCCCAGGTCGAACGCGTCGTGCAGGGCGCGCACGGCGTCGTCGAGCTGGGTGTCGCGGCAGATGACCGAGATGCGGATCTCCGAGGTGGAGATGATGTCGATGTTGACGCCGGCCGTGGCCAGCGCCTCGCAGAACGTGGCCGTGACACCGGGGTGCGAGCGCATGCCCGCGCCGATCAGCGACACCTTGCCGACGTGCTCGTCGTAGAGGACCTGGTCGAACCCGATCTCGCCGCGGGCCTTCTCCAGTGCGGCCACCGCACGCGGGCCGTCGTCCTTCGACAGCGTGAACGTGATGTCGGTGCGGCCGGAGGCGGCCTGCGAGACGTTCTGCACGACCATGTCGATGTCGAGCTCCGCCTGCGCCACCACCCGGAAGATCTTGGCCGCGATGCCGGGGTGGTCGGGGACGGCGGTAACGGTGATCTTGGCTTCGGACCGGTCGTGCGCGACGCCGGTGATCATCGCCTGTTCCACGGAAGCGTCCTCCACTGAACCGGACACGATGGTTCCGGTCTTGTTGCTGAACGACGAACGGACGTGCACGGGGACGCCGTAGCGGCGGGCGTACTCCACACAGCGGAGCATCAGCACCTTCGCGCCGCAGGCGGCCATCTCGAGCATTTCCTCGTAGGTGATCGTGTCGAGCTTCCTCGCGTTCGGCACGATGCGCGGGTCGGCGGTGTAGACGCCGTCCACGTCGGTGTAGATCTCGCACACGTCGGCCTTCGTCGCCGCCGCGAGCGCCACCGCCGTGGTGTCGCTGCCGCCGCGACCGAGCGTGGTGATCTCCTTGGAGTCCTGGCTCACGCCCTGGAACCCGGCGACGATCGCGATCGCCCCGTCCGAGAGCGCGTCCTGGATCCGGCTCGGCGTCACGTCGATGATCCGGGCCTTGCCGTGCACGGACGTCGTGATCACGCCGGCCTGCGAGCCCGTGTAGGACCGCGCCTCGGCACCCAGCGTGTTGATCGCCATGGCGAGCAGCGACATCGAGATCCGCTCACCCGAGGTGAGCAGCATGTCGAGCTCGCGCACCGGCGGCACCGGGGCGACCTGGTGGGCGAGGTCGAGCAGCTCGTCGGTCGTGTCGCCCATGGCCGACACGACGACAACGACGTCGTTGCCCGCCTTCTTGGTCGCGACGATGCGCTCGGCCACGCGTTTGATCCGCTCGGCACTTCCCACCGATGAACCGCCGTACTTCTGGACGACGAGCGCCACCGACCCAACCTCCCTCACACGCGACTAAAACCGCACGTCGTAGGCAGCCTACCCGGACCACCTGGTGAGACTCTGGAGCCGTGATGCGCGTGACTACTCTGTCCGGGTGTCGTCAGTCGATGTGGTGGAGGCTTCTCCCTCGATGCCCGAACGCGCTCCGCGACCCCGCGTCGGCGAACTGCTGAGACACCCCGCCGCGCTGTGGGTCGCCCCGGCGCTCATCTACCTCTTCGTGCGCCAGCTCGGCCTGGTCGTGCTCGGCTGGATGGTCGACCACCAGAACAGCCGCGGCGGCACGCGGATGACCGTGGCCGGCGAGCTGGGCTCGTGGGACGGCGAGTGGTTCCTGGCGATCGCCGAGCACGGCTACAACGGCGTGCCGATGCGCCTGGTCGACGCGGCGGGCAAGCGGTCGGCGGAGACCCCGCTCGCGTTCTTCCCCGGCTACCCGGCGCTGGTCAGGTGGGTCGACGGCCTGCCGGGCGTGAGCGTGCAGGGCGCGGCGTTCGCGGTGAGCCTGATCAGCGGCCTGTTCTGCGCGTACGGCCTGTTCGTGCTCGGCCGCGCGGTCCGCACCGGCTCCTCGCGTGCCGGTCTGGTGCTGGTCACGCTGTTCGCCGCCTCCCCCATGGGCATCGTGCTGTCGATGACCTACTCCGAGGCCACGTTCTGCGCGTTCGCCGTGTGGGCGCTGGTCGGCGTGGTGCGCAGGCAGTGGGTCGTGGCGGGTGTCTGCTGCGCGGCCGCGGGCCTGGTCCGCCCGACCGCGGGCGCGCTGATCGCGGCGGTCTGCCTGGCCGCCCTGGTCGCGGTCCTCGGCGACCGGCGCGACTGGCGGGCGTGGGCCGGTGGCCTGGTCGCCCCGGTCGGCCTGCTGGGCTACCTCGGCTGGGTGGCCGTCCGCACCGGCGACCTCGCCGGCTGGTTCGGCGTGCAGCAACGCGGCTGGGGCTCGAAGTTCGACGGCGGCGAGGCGACCTGGACGTTCGCCCTGCAACACCTCGGCGAACCGCGCTCGGCCCTGGAGATCGGCACGGTCTGGCTGCTGGTGCTGGCCATCGCCCTGGTCGCCTACGCCTTCCAGCGCCGCCTGGAGTGGCCGCTGGTCGTCTACGGCATCGGCGTGCTGGTCATGGACCTCGGCTCGAACGGCCTGATGAACTCGAAGGCCCGCCTGCTGCTGCCGGCGTTCACGCTGCTGGTGCCGCTGGCCCTGGTCCTCGCGCGCCGCCGGCTGTCCACCCTCGTGACCGTGCTCGGCGTGACCGTCCTGTTCAGCGCCTGGTTCGGTGCGTACGCGCTCGCCGTTTGGGACTATGCGATCTGATGAACGAGCTGATCTCGCAGCGCTGGAGCCCTCGCGCCTTCTCCGCTGACGCCACCGTGTCCGACGACGAGCTGCGCGTGCTGCTGGAGGCCGCCCGCTGGGCCCCGTCGCACGGCAACAGCCAACCCGCCCGGTTCGTCGTGGGCCACCGCGGCACCCCGACGTTCGACAAGGTCTTCGACACCCTGCGCCCCGGCAACCAGACGTGGGCGGTGCGCGCCTCCGTGCTGCTCGTCGGCTGCGTGCTCACGACCGACGACCGCGGACCGATCCCGAACGCCGAGTTCGGCCTGGGTCTCGCGATGGAGAACATCGCCCTGCAGGCCGTCGACCTGGGCCTGGTCACGCACATGATGGGCGGCTTCGACAGGGAAGCCACCCACACCGCGTTCGCGATGCCCGCCGACGTGCGCCCGCTGGTGGCGATGGCCGTGGGCCGGATCGGGGACCTCGCGGACCTGCCGGAGGACCTCCAGGCTCGCGAACAGCGGGAACGCCAGCGGTTGCCGTTGTCCGAGACGGTGTTCACCGGCACCTGGGGCGAGTCACTGTTCGGTTGAGAAGTACTTCGTGGCGACCTCGTTGTGCAGCGGGAACGCCAACGGCTCGCACTCGAAGATGACCTTCCGCTCGGACGCCTCCTCGTTCGGCACGAACGGCGGCATGTCCTCGGCGTTGATGGCGGGCGCGGTGGCGAACAACAGCACCGTGCCGCCGTCCGGCGTGGACACGAAGTGCAACGGCCGCAGCTCACCGGGGTCGACGCTGACGCCGGCCTCCTCTTCGAGCTCGCGCGCCGCACTGCACTGCCACGACTCGCCGCGCTCCATGAACCCGCTGACGAACGCCAGCTGCCCGACCGGCGGGATGGCGCGCCGCACCGTGAGCAACCCGGTCCTGGGCCCGTCCTTGACCGGCACGAGCAGCACGACGACCGGCGACGGGTTCGCCCACACCATGTGCGCACAGCGGGGGCACTTGCGGGGGTATGCGGACGTGTCCGCGTACGCGGTGCCGCAGTTGTCGCAGAAGTCGTCGCGCGCCATGGCCAAACGCTAGCCGAGACGCCTCACGAGTTTGAGGACGATCGCTCGAACGGCCAGCCAGAAGATCGCCGCCAACCCGAAGTTGACGATGGTCCGCAGCTTCGCATCACTCGGCTCGAACAGGTTCCTGAACGCCAAGGACACCGGCTCGGCAATCGCCTTGACGGTGCTGGTGATGGGATTTTCCGGGTTGGCCCCGCCGACGGTGAGCACGACGTGAACGACGAGCACCACCGCCAGCGCGAGGCCGACCCAGCTCAAGATCCCTGCGACGATTCCGACCACGCGCGTACGCATGGGTCAGGAATCTACTCTTCAGTAGCGTGACACCGCGCGGGCGAGCAGGCCGGTGACGACCAGCCAGAACACGGCGGCGAGTCCGTAGTTGAGCAGGACATCGACGTTGTAGTTGCCCGTGGCGAACAGACCGGGGAAGAACAGGGCGAGCGGTTCCGCGAGGGAGCCGACAAACCGGAAGAACGCGTTGGCCTGGTTCGCGCCGAGCACGATCATGAGGATGTACAGGACCTCGATGATCGCGAAGACCGCACCGATGCCGCTGATCACGCGTGAAGCCGTGCCGCGGCCACTAGTCGTACGTAATCTGGACATACCTGAAAACTTCCCGGGTTTGTGTTGCTTCAAACCGCAGGCTTGCGCAGGGGTCCCCTTTGTTTTCGGCGCCCCTGCGTTCGACCGTACTCGCTTGCACCGACAGGGTCATTGCGCTGAGCTGGACGGACGCACGGGCCGACCGGCGCGGGCTTCGGTCGAGCCGGAGCCCCGGGAACAGCCGCCTCGCCAGGCTGGAAGTACGCCGCGCCGAACAGCCACGTCCCACGATCCGGTCGTCGAGTTCCATCTCCCCCTCCCCTATGGCTACTCTGTTCGGCGTGTGGCGTTCCCTCCTGCTTCGCTGCCGTGACGGGGTCTGATCCAGACCGGCCCCCCGTCGCGGGACTCAGCGTTGCCGCCGGTCGTCTGATTCACGACCAGCAGGAGCTACCCCGAAATGTCTGCCTCACCTGACGCGTACACCTCCGGTTCGAGCCGCATCCGCCAGCCCGCGCGCCCGGCCCCGTCGACGCAGCCCCCCTGGAACCCGCAGCTGGGCAGCAGCATGCCGTTCCACCGCTACCGCCCGTTCCACGAGGTGGTGGAGGTCGTCGACGTACCCGACCGCACCTGGCCGGCCAAGCGCGTCGAGAAGGCGCCGCTGTGGTGCGCGGTCGACCTGCGCGACGGCAACCAGGCGCTGATCGACCCCATGTCGCCCGCGCGCAAGCGGAAGATGTTCGACCTGCTGGTGCGGATGGGCTTCAAGGAGATCGAGGTCGGGTTCCCGGCGGCCAGCCAGACCGACTTCGACTTCGTCCGGGAGATCATCGAGGACGGCGCGGTGCCGGACGACGTGACGATCCAGGTGCTGACGCAGTGCCGCGAGGAGCTGATCGCGCGGACGTTCGAGTCGCTGCGCGGGGCTCGCAAGGCGATCGTGCACTTCTACAACTCGACGTCGATCCTGCAGCGGCGGGTGGTGTTCCGCAGCGACCGCGAGGGCATCAAGAAGATCGCCGTGGACGCCGCGAAGTTCGCGAAGGCGCAGGAGGCGGGCTACCCGGAGACCGATTTCCGCTACGAGTACTCGCCCGAGTCCTACACCGGCACCGAGCTGTCCTACGCGCTCGAGGTCTGCAACGCGGTCACCGCGGTCATCCAGCCGACGCCGGAGCGGCCGCTGATCATCAACCTGCCCGCCACCGTCGAGATGGCCACGCCGAACGTCTACGCGGACAGCATCGAGTGGATGTCGCGCAACCTGGACAGCCGCGACTCGATCATCCTGAGCCTGCACCCGCACAACGACCGCGGCACCGGCGTCGCCGCTGCGGAGCTGGGATACCTGGCCGGTGCTGACCGGATCGAGGGCTGCCTGTTCGGCAACGGCGAGCGGACCGGCAACGTGTGCCTGGTGACGCTGGCGATGAACATGTTCAGCCAGGGCATCGACCCGCAGCTCGACTTCAGCGACATCGACGAGGTCCGCAGGACCGTCGAGTACTGCAACCAGCTGCCGGTGGCCGAGCGGCACCCGTACGGCGGTGACCTGGTGTTCACCGCGTTCTCCGGCTCGCACCAGGACGCCATCAAGAAGGGCCTGGAGGCGCTGGAGGCCGACGCGAAGGACGCGGGCCAGCACGTCGACGAGTACCCGTGGGAGGTCCCGTACCTGCCGATCGACCCGAAGGACGTGGGCCGCAACTACGAGGCCGTCATCCGGGTCAACTCGCAGTCCGGCAAGGGCGGTGTGGCGTACCTGATGAAGCAGGAGCACCACCTGGACCTGCCGCGCCGGCTGCAGATCGAGTTCTCGCGGGTGATCCAGGAGGTCACCGACACGCAGGGCGGCGAGATCGGCCCGAAGGAGATGTGGGACGCCTTCGCGGAGGAGTACCTGCACGGCAAGGTCCCGCTGCACCTGCTGCGGCACCGGGCGTCGTCGGACGGCAGCGGGCGCGAGGAGATCACCGCCGTGCTGCTGATCGACGGCGAGGAGCACGAGATCACCGGGGCCGGCAACGGCCCGATCGCCGCGTTCGTCGACGCGCTCGCGTCCATCGGGTACGACGTGCGGGTCATGGACTACGCCGAGCACGCGCTGTCCGCCGGTGACGACGCCCGCGCGGCCGCCTACGTGGAGTGTGCCGTGGGCGACCGCGTGCTGTGGGGCGTGGGCATCGACTCGTCGACGGTGGCGGCGTCGTTCCGCGCGATCGTCAGCGCCGTCAACCGCGCTAACCGGTAGCGACGGACGGGGAGGACGCGTGCGGCACCAGCTGCCGCGGCGCGCCCTCCCCGTTCGCCGGCACGGCCCAGATGCCCTCGCCGGGCAGGCCGTAGGCGATGGTGTCGTCGTCGAGCCACACGACCTGGTCGTCGATCCCGCGGGTCTCGGCCAGCGGTGTCTCCACCATCGTGGTCAGGTCGAGCACGTGCTGGCGCCACGGTCGCGCGCCGTCGCCGGGCACGCGCTTCTTGAACGCCACCTTCTTGCCGTCCGGTGACAGCGACGGGCATTCCGCGTTCTCCCGCAGCGTTGTCGCGGACTCGTCGGTCGAGTCGCCGCGCACCAGGTAGGTCTTGCCGGCGGTGCTCATCGTGGCGAAGTAGGTGCGGTCGTCGGCGGCGAACGTGACGCCCCACCAGTTCATGTCGTTGGTCGTCTTCATGCCGGCGACGCTCGTGCCCTCGACGTTGCTGGCGTACACCTCGGTCTCCTGGTCGAAGATCGCGGTGCGGGTGGAGAACGTGCCGGCCTGCGCGTACGAGTCGCCGGTGACGAACGTCGTCCACGACGCCATCCGCCCGTCCGCGGACAGCTTGGCGCGGTTGGGCACGCCGTCGACCTCCACGCGCCGGCGCTCGGTCAGGCCGCGGTCGACGAACACCGCGGTCGCACCGGGCAACGGGCCCGCGGCGTCCGCGAGGCACAGCCCCCGGCCGCCGGAGGTGTAGAAGCGCTTGCAGGACAACGAGCTGACCCGTCGTGGACCGGACGGGTCGGTCAGCGGCACGGACGCCACCTTGCCGCTCGCCTCGTCCACGAACAGCAGCCGGCCGGACGAGAGCTCGACCGGACCCCGTTCCACGGCAACGGAGATCTCGCCGGGAGTGCGCAGGGCGTAGGCGGTGGCACCGGCGCCGAGCACGACCACGGCGGCGATGACGATCAGGACCCTCCTCACGCGAACCACGTCCACAGTGCACCGAAGAGGACGGAGGAGGCGGCACGGGCGAGGACCTGGCCGGTCTGCAGGAGGGCCAGACCGGAGGTGCGCAGCTCGTCGGGGACCATCGGCCCGGCGACGGCCATCAGCACCCCGTCCGTGCACGCGTAGAACACCCCGTGCAGCAGCAGGACGCCGACCAGCAGGGTGATCCCGGACGCGCCCGCGAGCAGCGCGTACGCACCGAGCAGGGCGAGGTGGCCGGCGAGGAAGATCCGCCACCGCCCGACCCGGTCGGCCAGCGACCCCAGTGGCACGGCGGCGAGCAGGTACACGCCGGCCGTGCCGAGGGGCAGCAACGCGATGTAGGCGAGCTCGACGTCGAGCTTCTTCTGCAGCAACAGGTAGACGAAACCGTCGCCGAGCGTCAGGAACCCGAGCCCGCACGCGACCAGGCAGACCCGCCGGAACGGCCTGGACCGCAACAGCCCGAAGGCGTTCCGCAGCGACACCGCCACGCGGGGCAGCACGTCGCGGTGGTCGCGGACGAAGAGCACGAGCACCAGGAAACCCAGTGCGGCGAAGCAGAAGCTGACGACGAACACCACGTCGTAGCGCGCGGGCAGCGTCCACAGCAGGCAGAACGCGACCAGCGGGCCGAGGAACGCGCCGACGGTGTCCATGGCGCGGTGGACGCCGAAGGCGCGGCCGAGCGCCGAGGGCTCGCTGCTCAACGTGATCAGCGCGTCCCGCGGCGCGGTGCGCAGGCCCTTGCCGGTGCGGTCACCGGCGAGCACGAGCCCCATCGCGGTGGCCGAGGTCCCGGCGGCGAGCAGGCCGAGCTTGCCCAGCGCCGAGATCCCGTAGCCGAGGCCCGCGACGAACTTGCGGCGTTGCCAGCGGTCAGCCGCATGACCGCCGACGACGCGCACCAGTGCGGTCACACCGGTGTAGATGCCGTCGAGCACACCGAACTGCAGCGGGGAGAACCCCAGTCCCAGCACGAGGTAGAGCGGCAGGATCGCGGTGACCATCTCGGACGAGACGTCCGTGAGCAGGGACACCGCGCCCAGCGCGAGGACGTTCCCCGCGATCCTGCCGGTGCCGCCCGAAGCCGGGGCTTGTCTTGCGGTTGCGATGTACACGACGGCCTCCGATCAACAGCCAGGTGCGACTAGCGACAGGTGAAGGGACCGGCCTTGTCGCGCACCCGGCCCGCCGTGTCGATGACCTCCCACGAGTAGGAGCGACCGGACAGGGTGAACTTCACGACGCCGTGGGTGTCGGCGAACCACTTCTCGACCCCGGTGCGCGGCTTGACCGCGTCGTACAGGTAGTCGCCGCCGATGCCGATGATCGCCGAGCGCAGGCCGTTGGCCTCGTCGACCGCACCGCTCTTGTTGAGCGGCTTCAACCGCTCGTAGTGGTGGTCGTGCCCGCTGAGCACCAGGTCGGCCTTGGCGTCGGCGAAGACGTTCCACAGCGCCGACATCTTGGACTTGTCGCCGTACTCGCCGGAGTTGAACCGCGGGTGGTGCCAGTACCCGACGACGCACGCCTTGGTGTTCGCGGCGAGGTCGGCCTTCAGCCAGTCGAGCTGCGTCGAGTCGGCACCGGTGTCGTACATCTTCTGGGAGTCGAACGACACGAAGTGGAAGTCGCCGGCCTCCCAGCTGTAGTACGGCTTGCCGGCCGGGTAGGCCTGAGCGCCGAAGTACGACTTGTAACCGTTGAGGTTGTCCTCCCACTCGTGGTTGCCGGTCGCCGGGTGGGTGATGCTCTTGTAGCGGCCCCACGACTTGTCGTAGTGGTTGCGGAACTCGGTGAGCGTGCCGCTGTCGTACTGGTTGTCGCCGACCGTGAGGATGTGGTTCGGCTTGATCTGGTCGATGAGCTTCGCGGTCTCGTAGTGCTCGGTGTTCGTCAGCGACGCGATGTCACCGGCGGCGACGACCGTGATGGTGTCGCCGGGTGCCGGCGGCCGGGTGGTCGCCTGCACCGCGTTGCTCGCGGCACTGAGGTTGCCGGCGGCGTCGCGCGCCTTGACGGTGTAGGTGAACGCCGTGCCGGAGGCCAGCCCGGTGTCGGTGAACGTGGTGCCGGTGGGCGTGCCGACGACGCTGCCGTTGCGCAGCACCTCGTAGCCGGTCACACCGACGTTGTCGGTCGCCGCGGTCCACTGCAGGCCGACCGAGCTGGACGTGGTGCCGGTGCTGGTCAGCCCGGACGGCGCGGTCGGCGCGGTCACGTCGCCGTTCGCCGAGCTGCCGTAGACCTCGAGCTCGAACAGCGAGTAGCCGTAGGCCGTGCCGCGTTTCGTGCCGTAGATCCGCACGTACCGGCCGGACGCGCTCAGCGCCGTCTCGTCGACGCCGCCGTTCTGCCCGGTCAGGGTCTTCTTGGTGCTCCACGACGAGCCGTCGCTCGACGTCTGGATCTTGTACTCGGAGGCGTACGCGGCCTCCCAGGTGAGCTTGACCTTGGAGATGGTGGCGGCGCCACCCAGGTCGACGGCGACCCACTGCGGGTCGACGCCTTCGAGGCTCGCCCACCGGGTGGTCGGATCTCCGTCGACGGCGTTGGCTCCGCCGAAGGTCTCGGCCTCGGTGGAGGAGGTGGTGGTGGGTTTGTTCGCCGAGAGCAGCGAGTCGGCCGCCTGCGCCGGTCCTGATGCCGCCAGAGGCGGAATCACCAGCGCCAACACTGCGACGGCGACACCTGTTCTGGTGTGCTTTCTGATCACTTCGTCCTCCTGGGCAAGGGTGGCGGCGAAGGATTGGTAAACAAGCTTTCCTATTAAGGTCGGAGGTTAGACGTGCTCGAAGACACAGGTCAACGGCAGAAGTGCCGGATGAACGCGTGACAGATCAGCGCTTCACCGGCGGAACCGAGCAGTCATCGCCTGTCATGCGATGACTCGGCGAACCGCCACGCCACGGCGTTGAGCAGCAGACCGGCGCCCAGCCCCTGCATACCGCCCACCAGCAGCGCGCGCACCCAGTCATACGCGCTGACCTGGCTGACCGGATCGGACAACGACCAGACCGCGCCGACCACGACTGCGACGGCGATCAGCGCCCGGAACATGGACCGGGAAATCCCGGACCATGCCCGCCAGTCATGCCCCTTCGGACACCGTGCGGCCATCCAGCCCAACAGCAGCATGCCCCCTGCGGAGGACACGTAGCCGATCACGTTGTAGAGCCGATGGGGGCCGACGACCGACGTGGTCAACCAGTCCCACCGCTGCACGAACCACCCGTCGGTCTGCGTGACCGCGTCCCACACCAGGTGCGTCAGCACACCGGCCACCACGGAAAGCCCGCACCGCAGTGGCCGGCGCAACGGGCCGGGGTGCGGCACCCTCGTGCGCACGGGCTCCGGCGACAACGCCAGCACCGACGGCAGCAGCAACCGCCCGACCAGCAGCAACACCACCGCCGCCAGCGAGCCGCCCGGGACGTCGTGCGTCGGCAGCACCGGCAGGTAGTAGCCCAGGTCGGGCGCGACCGCCCCCGCCACCAGCCCCGGGAACCACAGGAACCGGCGCAACGGCAGGACGGCGGCGGGATGGGCGAGGGTGAAGGGCACGCGAGAGTGTAGATCGACTTCCACCCTGTGGGCGGGCTGAAGAAACACCCAGGTCGGGATTGTTCAGCCGCGTCACGTACGTTCACAGATCATGAGCACCGCAGCCGCCAGTCTCGTCGTGCTGTTCCTGGTCGCCGTCGTGCCGCTGGCACCGACGGAGGCCGTGCTCATCGGCGCCGGTGTCCTGGCCGCGTCCGGTGAGGTTCCGCTGTACCTGGTGATCGCCGTGGCCGCCGCGGGCTGCCTGGCCAGCGACATGATCAACTTTACCGCAGGCCGCCGGATGGGCATGAGGGCCCTCGACAAGGTGAACAAGAACGCCAAGGCGCGGGCGATGGTGGTGTGGACCGCCGACCAGCTGGCGACCAGGGGCGAGACGATCCTGGTCGTGGCGCGGTTCCTGCCGGCGGGCGGCATCGTCGGCGCGATGCTCGCCGGGGCCCTGAAGTGGCCGCTGCGGCGCTTCCTGCCGGTCGCGACCGTCGGGTCCGTGGTGTGGAGCCTCTACCCCGCCACCGTGGGCTACATCGGCGGTCAGATCATCGATGAGGCCTGGCTCGCGATGCTGCTGTCCCTGGGCGTCGCGATGCTGATCTCCGTGCCGATCGGCATGGTGTGGCGTGCGCGCAACGCCAACCGCACCCTCTCGTACGCCGAGGCGTCGTCGTAGAGCACCGCGAACCGGTCGGCGGCCGTCAGCAGCGCGTCGACCTCGAACGCCAGCTGCGCGTCACCGCACAGCCGTTCCAGCAGTGACACCCAGCGCAGGTGGAACAGCATCAGCGCGTCGCGCACGCGGCCGGGTCTGGCCGCGAACTCCGAGCGCGTGACCACGAAGAAGCAGCCGCCGGGGAAGACGCGCCGCTTCGAGTAGTCGAGCCAGCGCCCGCACAGGTCGAGGACCGAGCCGCCGGCGACCACGACCTCGTGCGCGAAGATCTCCGACGCCGTGTGCACGGTCGCGAGCTGCAGCTCCTCCTTGGAGCCGAAGTGCGAGAACACCCCGCTCTTGCTCATGCCGAGCTCGACCGCGAGCCGCCCGATCGTGACTCCTTCGAGCCCGTCGACGGACGCGATCTCCGCCGCTCTCAGCAGGATCGCCGCACGACTGTCCATCCGCCCACGACAGCGGACCCCCCTCAAGCCCCACCCGCGCTCCCCTCGAAACGAGTGCACGCGGGGAGCTTTCGTACTCTCCTGGAGCACGAAAGGTCCCCGCGTGCCCCTCGAAACGGCACGCGGGGGCCCCGCGTTCCCCGGAAGGGAACGCGGGGTCGG